>CAYNVS010000047.1:0-20881 GCA_964400725.1 uncultured Myxococcales bacterium | reverse complement strand
GCCTCGAAGGGCTGCGAGACCTGCCCCCGATTCACAAGTCTCATCCAATGACAACCCCGCCCGAAACGGTTGCCTGCGCCTTAGCAAGCTGCCCGAATGCTCCGTCGCCGCCCTGCACAACGAGGTTCTGCCGCAGTACGACGAGTGGGGAATCGCCGTGAAATCCGTTTTAACCGACAACGGGCGCGAATACTGCGGAACCGACTCGCACCCGTATGAAATTTACTTACAACTTAACGATATCGCTCACAAAAAGACGAAGGTCAGACATCCGCAGACCAACGGTTTCGTCGAGCGTTTCAACCGTACGGTATTGGACGAATTCTTCCGTCCGGCGTTCAGAACGAAGTTCTACGAGTCGCTGGAAACCTTGCAAAAAGACCTCGATAAATGGCTGTATTTTTACAACAACGAACGCCCGCATCAAGGGTATAGAAACCGCGGCAAACGACCCGTTGACGCGGTAAAAGAATTCGTTAAAATTGTAAATTAAGATGGCTAGTCTTACAGCTAATTTAAGAAAAACTGTTGAAAAAGAAAATAAAAGAATTGAAGGTTGTCTTGAGAGAAACGCTGATTTAAAAGAAGCATATAAATTTGTTACTGCTTCTATGGGCTATTTGTTGATTAAAAGAACGGAGAAACATCATTTGCTTATGCTAAAAATTCGTTTTATGTTTCATTTAAAGAAAAAAATCGAAAAACCTCAAGTGTCAGAACTTGCGGCATTTGGCAAGGCATCTTGTGCTAGAGCTTATTAATTTAGCTCTTCCCTCATTTTAAATTATAAACGGGCAGGTCTCCACTTTTTTCTCGCCGTACTTGCGCATCAGGCAGTAAGGCTCGCGCGTTCCCTGCGGGCTTATCGGTTCCGGCGCGATTTTTACCCGCATGTGATCCTCGTAAATTTTTACCGTAAGCTCAAACGACTTATCCTTCGGCAGAAGCGTCAGCTTGGCGGGCTCGCTGGCAAAATCCTCAAGCTCCGGCATTCCGTTTATAAAAGGCTTCAACTCTTTGAAATCGACGCAGTATTTGCCGTTCTTTTTGGCGTAATCCATCTGCGCCTCGTAAACTTTTTCCATCGTCGCGCGCGCCGCGCAAGTAGCCTTGCTCGCCTTGCAAGAGTCGGAGCCTTTGGAGCACGACGCCGCGCAAAGAGCCGCCATGCCCGCAGCCGCGAATACAAACAGCTTTATTATTTTCATTTCGCGTCATCCTTTTTCGCTATCGGAGAAAATTCGCCGCCGCCGAACATTTCAAGGTAATTGTTCCACGCTCCGCCGCATTGCGGCAAAGCCTCGCATTTTTCGCACGCTTCGGTTTTTGTTTTTAAAACGTCGCGCTTTAAATCCTGCCATAAAAAGCGGTTCTTCGTTCCTCCCCCGCCGGTTGCGAACTCGGTTACGTTCGTCGGATTATCTACAAATTCTCCGATATGCTTCCATTCAGGGCTGCCGGGCTGCAAAAAACGCGGCGGATAAACGCAGAACGGAATCTCGCCAAACGTTAGATTGGCCTTGTATTTTTCCTCGTTTTCTTTAATCGCCGCAATAATGTACGGCATTGCGTCGGCGTATTTCGGCACGAGCTCCCGGCTGTTGAAGGCGCCGCCTTCGGGCCGGATGTAGTTAAAGCGTATATCTGTTACGCCCAAGCGCGTAAACAGAGCGATGAACGCGTTAATATATTTGTAATTGTAGTTGTTAAGCACCGGATTAAGCGAAATATTTTTTACCAGTCCGGCTTTTTTCAACCTGTTAAGGTTTAAAATTCCGTTCATTTTTTGCCTGAACGCGCCGGACGCGCCGCACAGATAATCCTCGGTTTTCTCGCTGTGAGAATGAATAGAAAGGCAGAAACGGTTTATTCCGGCCTTTGCGAGTTTGGCCGCAAACGCGGCGTCGTGAAACTTGCGGCCGTTGGAATTGATTGTAATATCGCAAAATCCTTTGCTTTTAGCGTATTCAGCCGCATCCGCGATCGGCGGATAAAGCGTCGGCTCGCCGCCGAGAATGCCCAGTTCGGTCATTCCGCGCCCCGCGTAATAATCGACTTCGGTTTTAAACTGCTCAAGCGTAATGAATTTAATCTGCTCGCGGGAGCTTTTTTTCTGCACGCAGAAAATACATTTGTTCTGGCAGGCGTGGCCGACGTTTATTTCGGCGCGCGTTCCCCACGCCGCGGGCGCGTTTCCGTCCCTCCCTATCGCGTCGCTTTTATCGAAACTTTTCGCAGCGTTCAGTTTTCTTCCTCTATAAATGGCAGGCGGAGCGTTTTAAAATTCCTGACGAATTCTCCTTTTACGGCTTTCAGCTCGCCGTCTCCGACGCGGTCGTAATACTCGTTAAAAATTCCCGCGCAAACGCCGAAATAAGCGCAGCCCGCGCATACTTTCGGTTTGACTTTGCCGGAATGAAACGCGGCCCTGTAAACCACGTCTTCCTGAATCTCTTTCGCGGTTTGCGAGTAAGCGTGGAATTTGCGCACCTCGCGCAGAATTTGACCGTCGTCGCGCCAGTAAAGCTCGTCGGAGAAACCCGCAAACTCTCCTAATACGCAAAGAGGCGCGTGCGCCACGGTCAGAGGTTTGCGGTCGGCTAGCGCAAGCGACAAGGCAGGGCGAAGATTTCGCCCCGTCTCTTCAAGGGACGGGACGACCGAGTCGAACGAGCTGTACGCGAGCCCGACCGGCCGCGTCAACGACCAGCTTAGCCTTCTAGGCCCAAGCGAAGCAAGAAATCGGTAGATTTCCTTAAGAAATTGAGCGTTCGGCTTGCAAATTACGGTTGAGAAATCGAACGGCTTGCGAAGTTTTTTTAAATTTTCCACCGCGCCGAGGGTTTGCCGGAACGCGCCTTCTCCGCAGACGATAAAGTCGTGAAGCGTCTCGTTGTGCCCGTGCAGCGACAGGTTGATATTCGTCAAGCCCGCGTCGAAAAGAGCTTTCGCGTAATCGAAGTCCGAAAGCTTTCGTCCGTTGGTCGTCATATAAACGCGCTCGAATCCGAGCTCTTTTGAGTAAGCGACAATCTCTATAAAATCAGGGCGCAGAGTGGGCTCGCCGCCTAAAAAAGTAATATGTTCGGCTCCGGCGTTCCGCATATCGAGAATTTTCTTTTTAACCGCCGCCGCGGTTACCCTTGATTTTAGCGCGTGAATGCGGTTGTCGCGCTCTGAGCAAAAGATGCAGCCGTTTTGGCATGAATAGGTAAGCGTAAGCTCAGCCCTTTTCATTGTGGATAAGTCGCGATTCTTATTCATTTTACTACGATAAGCCAAAAAAAAAGGTTTGGCAAGCGTTATGACCGAAAGCGGCGAAAACGCTTATAGCAGTTCTCATAAATTTTGCGCGTTATTTAAGGAAAATCCCTCGATACAAACGCTTACGCATTTACTCGGAGCGTACGTTTTTTAGACTTTTGTAAATATATAAAAAAACCTTTTTGCCGTACATGCCGAGCGTTTTGCCGAAGAAAAATGCGTCGATGGACGCAGCCTTCAATCGCAAATAACCCTTTAAAACCGTTATAATTTTCAACAAAATCTTCTCTTGTTCAATAATAAAAAAGCCCCCAGCCGGTTTGGCGCGGAGGCTGAATATCGAACCTTGTAAGGCTTTAAGGTTAGGGCGCGGCGTAGCAATAGCCGTTGTAGCGGCAGTACTGTCCGCTGGGGCAGTCCAAGTCGGTGTAGCATTGGTAAGCGTCCAGCTCCGCCGTTTCGGGTTGGTCGTAATCGCCGGCTAAAACGCACTGATTATACATGCAGACGTAACCGTAAGCGCAGTCCGCGTTGGTATAACAATACGCGCCCTGATATACGCAGTATCCGTTTTGGCAGTAATAGCCGTCTCCGCAGTCGGAGTCGTAGTAGCACTCGGCGGCGTACGAAACGCACCTTCCGTCGTAGCAGTAATAATTTCCGGGGCAATCCTGATCGACGCCGCACGAAACATTGACGCAGACGCTTTCAATGCAGATTTGTCCGGAGGCGCATTCGTAATCGGCGGAGCAGTAAACCGTTTCCTGATTGTCGCGGTCGTAATCGCCGCCGACGACGCATAAGCCGTTCACGCAAACCAAACCGTAGGCGCAGTCGCGGTCGGTCGAGCAGTAAGCGTTGTCGTATTCAGGCCAAAACTCTACGTCTCCGTCCGGCGCCGGCTGACAATAACCGTACATGCAAATCATTCCAACCGGACAGTCTGAATTGCTGTAACAATAATAATTATCAATCTCGGTTATAACGTCCGGGTCGCCGCCTTGGTAAACGCAAACGCCGTCCCAGCAGACAAAGCCGGTCGGGCAGTCGGAATTGTTGCTGCAATAATAATTGTCCATCTCGGTTATAACGTCCGGGTCGCCGCCTTGGTAAACGCAAACGCCGTCCCAGCAGACAAAGCCCGACGGGCAGTCTTGGTTTGAACGGCAGCTGGAAACGTCCTGTTCCGGCCATGTTTCAAAGTCGCCGTCAATTAGATTGGCGCAAACGCCTTCTCTGCAAACCATTCCGACCGCGCAGTCGCGGTCGCTTGAGCAGTAGTAACCGTCCGTCTCGGTTACAACGTCCGCGTCGCCGTCTGCATGAGAGGAGCAGTAGCCGTTTAAGCAGACCTGCCCGCCCGCGCAGTCGGCGTCGGTCGAGCACATTACCAGTTTAATCTGGCAAATTCCGTTTAGGCAAACCTGCCCGGCGCCGCAGTCCGCATCCGCGGAGCAATAGGTAGAATCGCGCTGGCATTGTCCGGCGACGCATATCATACCGTCCGCGCAGTCGGCGTTGGTTGCGCATGCGTTGACCGCGTTGGAGCATCCGCCGTTCAGGCAGACTTTGTTGGGCGGGCAGTCCGCGTTGGTCGCGCACTGCGTCTGGTCGGGACCGACGATAGGCGCGTAAAGACTGAAGTGAGTTGTGGAAGCGCTTACGGTATGAGCCTTCAAATCAACTTTGGAACCGGGAATGAACGTCCAGCCAGAGTTTGTGTACGTGCCTAAAACAATGTTTTGCTCCGCCACGTTGGCCGGTATGGCGCTTGTCGGATACGCGATTTTAATAACTACGGGCTTGGCGAACTGCGTCCCTTCGGGGCCGAAGTCGTAAGCCTTCCCCAGATAGCCGGTCGGAGCGGATGGCGCCTCTTTCACGGTAATCGGCGTCGAGTCCGCCAGCGCGCCGTCGGGTATTTGCACGGAAGCCTTCATGTCGGACGAGCCGTAAGATTTTACGGCAGTTTCTCCGCCGCCGCATCCCGCCGCTAACGCCGCGGCCATGAAAGCCAACAACAAACAAATAGTTTTTCTCATAGCGATTCTCCTTTCGTTTTAAAAGAATTTAACTTGCAGTTTGTTAAAAAACAACAATTCACTCAGGACTATATTGGCAGTAACCGTTTTGGCATTTCAGGCCGGTCGGACAATCGAGGTCGCTTGAACAACCCGAATCGTCCCATTCCGTAAAGTCGTCATAGTCGTAAATCTCCGTTTCGCCGCCTGGAATGCAATACCCTTCGTAACAGAACATCAAGGCGGGGCAGTCGTAATCGGTCGAGCAGTATCCGTTGTCGAATTCAGTTATAATTTCCGCGTCGCCGTCGGCGGCGGAGTTGCAAAAACCGTCAAGGCAAATCATGCCTGAAGGACAATCGCGGTCGGTTTGACAGTATCCGTTGTCGAATTCCGTTAAAAAATCGTCGTAATCGCCGCCTTGGTAAACGCAAGAGCCTTCGTTGCAGATAAAACCGCCAGGACAGTCGTAATCGGTCGAGCAGTATCCGTTGTCATACTCGGTTACTATTTCCGCGTCGCCGTCTGCGGCGGAGTTGCAAAAACCGTCAAGGCAAATCATGCCTGAAGGACAGTCGTCGTTCTTTTGACAAAAACCTTCGTCCCGCTCGCTTATTATCTCGTAGTCGAATATCGTTTCAAAGTCGCCGTCGGACGCCATGGCCGCGCAGACGCCCGCGGAGCAGACCGCTCTCGCGCCGCAGTCGGCGTCGGACGCGCAGGTTTGTTTGGGCTCGTCCGCCGTTCCGTTTCCGACCAAGGAATCGTCGCCTTTCGCCTCCGATTCGTCCAGCCTTCCGTCTTTGTTGGAGTCGCTTACGAACTTCAAACTTTCGGCTAAGCGCGCCTTAATAAACGGAATATGCTGCGCGTTGTGAACGTCGTCTATTAATACGCCGCCGCTTCCTCCGTAAGAACCTCCGCCGCCGCCGGAAAGCTGCGCAATCAAGCCGTCGGGAAGAATTTTTTGCAAATCAAGCGCCGCGAACCAGTCGTAGCGTCCTTTGGGCTCAAACGGAAAGGCTCCGTCTTTAGGCGCGACGAAAATATCTCCGGCTGCGAATGCGATTGAAATCGAGCCTCCGCCCGAAAGGGTTCCTTCCGCTTTGAACGACTGAAACCCCTGCATTGAAACGGCCATCGAACAGGCCGTTATGTCTCCCGGCAGGTATAATTTAAGGCGCCGCGAGACCGCGCCGAGAGCTTCGGCGGTAACCGCGCCTCCGGGGTTTGCGAGAACTTCCTTTTCGACGCAGCCCGGTTTCTTTGCGACGACTATTTTGTCTATTTTAAAAGTAATGGAATTCCATACGACGTCTTTGGTCGCAAGATAACCCGCGAAATCGAGATTTACGACTATTGCGTTGCCGCCGCCGTTGCTGGTGCCGCGCAGAACGACCGATTGATACTTTGTTTCCGGCGCGTCCGACGAGCAGCCGAGCGCCCACAAAGCCGCGAAAAGAGCCGCGAGCGCGGAAATCGGCGCGAATGCGATTTTATTTTTGCAGTTCATTTTAACGCTCCGTCATTTGCGAGGCGGTTTACCGCCGTCGCTTTTAGTCAGAGGGAAAAAAGCCGTTTCAAGGTGATATACTTCTTCGCTCGGCTCCTCTTCGTCGACAATCCTGCGGATTTCCTCAACAGCTTCCTGTATTTTCTCAACCACTCTGCCGTAAGCCTTGGAAGGTATCGTTACCGTCAACCCCTGAAAATACCTATTATCAGTCGGCAGCTCGATGGATTGGGCCGCTTGTTTGAGCATATTAATATGGTAAGCGCGCAGCGGAACCGAGCCCAGCTGCGGGCCGGTGTCTTGATGGGCGTTGGTCTGGCGCAGCGTCCCGTCCTCGGCTCGCTCTATCTGCCCAAGACGCAGCAGCGTATTAATCGCTTCCTCTATCTGCTTGGGCGTCGCGCTTATAAGCAGCCTGTCCGCAATCCAGTCGTAATCCTCTCGGAAATCGCTCAATGCGACGACTTCGCGCATCGCAAGCGTAAGCAAATCGGCGAAGTAGTCGAATTTGTCGATTGCAATGCGGTGCACTTTTACGAAACGGCGGTGCGTTCGCAGCTCTTGCAGAGCTTTGTTCTTCGCTTCGGTCGTTTTAGCCTGATTGTATTTAACGAGATCGATGAAGAAAGAGGTCTCTTTCTCGGACAAGCCTAGAACCTCCGCGACCTTCGGAGCGAGCGAATCGGTCAGACTGCGCGCGCCGTCGATAATCATTTTAAGATAGTTGTTGCTGGCCAGACCGAGCTTGCGGCAGAAATACCGGCGCGAATACTTGGAGTTCTCGGCGGAGAGCTCGTTAATCCGGTCTTCAATAAAACGCCTGAAGTCGGCGTATTCAAAAACGTCCAGCTTCGTATTCTTCATGGTTTCATTATTAACCGCAGCGGCCTGACATTTCAAGATAAAAACGCGCCGAAACATACATAAATGAAAACAATTTGTTTTCAATTTAAACTTTTTTACGGCTTTAAATCCGCTTGAGCGAACCTTTATGTATGTTCGATATATCAATTAAATCAGTATATTATTTAACAAGCAATATATTGTTACGAGCCGCGCCGGCGAAAACAAATAAAACGCTGAATGAAATAAAAAGACAACATTGTTTTCGCAGCAGCCGGCAGACCGCGCGGTTGAAAGACTGCGCGGCCATTACATTTTCGTCGAGAGCGTTCGACAAAAAGGTCGAATCTTTGGCGTAAAACAAAAAAGAGAAAAGAGGCTAAATGTGTAACATCTTAATTTTATTAAACAATTTAAATTTAGCTGTTTTGGCGCCGCTCTTGCGTATATAAAAAACGTAATTGTTGCGCTAAACGGCAAGACAAACTCATTGAAAACCTAATTGACAAAAGGAGAACAGGATGAAAACGAAACTATTTTTAACGGCTTTGGCGATTGGCATGCTTTCGATTCCGGCGTTGGCTTTGGCCGACGACGCGGCGAACGCAACGGGACAGGGGAAGAAGGGCGACTCTTCCGCGACCGCGCCCGACCATGACGGAGACGGAATCCCGAACGGTCAGGACGACGACTACGCCGGCCCCGGCAAGTCTTCCGGCAAGGGGAAAAAAGGCTCGGAAGGCAAGGGTAACGGGAAAGGCAAAGGCGACGGAAGCGGAAAAGGACAGAACTTCGTTGACGCGGACGGCGACGGAGTCTGCGACAATTACCAAAGCGGAAACGCCGGTCAGGGCAAGGGCAAAGGAAAGGGTAAGGGAAAAGGCAAAGGAATGGGCCAGGGCAAGGGTAACAACTTCGTGGACGCGGACGGCGACGGCAAATGCGACAACGCCGGAAGCGGCATGAAGGGCAAAGGCAAGGGCGCAGGAAAAACTCAATAAGCCTTAGAGAAAAGCCCCCCGACGGCAATCATCGGCGCGCGGAAGGCTCAAACCTTCCGCGCCCCTTGTTTGAAAACAGCTCGATTCTCGGAGAAATCCAATGAAACGAATACTTTTACTGGCTCTCATGTTCGCGTTTGCGGCTCCCATGTCCGCGGCTCTCGCCGACGACTCGAAGGCGGCGGCGGACAGCGGCGGCTCTTCCGAAGTTAAAACAGACTCGTCCGTCAATGCGGCAAAATTGGACAAGCCGGACGGTTCCGGCGCGAAAAACAAAGCCGAGCAAGCCTCGGACAATTCGGAAGTCTTCGTTGACGCCAACGGCGACGGAATAAACGACGGCAAGGAAAAGCGCTTCCGCCACAAAGGCGCGAAAAAAGGCAAGGACAAGAAAAAAGGAAACATCAACAACGGCGGCGGGAACGGCAACGGCAACGGCAATGGAAACGGAAACGGCTGCGGCGGGGGGGCCTCTGAAGGGGGGAAGGGAAACGACGACAGAGCGGGCAAGGAAAAAAAGGACAAAAAGAATTGAAATAATCTGGCGCGTCCGAATTAAATAAGTTATATTTTAAAAGGCAGAGGCGGTACAATGAATTTGAAGACCTTATTGGTTGCGGCGGCGGCGTGCGCCTTTTTCGGAGTTTTAACCGAGGCTTCGGCTGTTGAGTTCGACTCTTCGCTTAAACTCAATTCGGCGTACACTTCAAACGTATTCCTCGATTCCTCGAAGGAATACGACATGATGTTCAATCCATACGGAAACGTCGGGATAGTTTTCGCGGACGACTTCGGCGCTGGCTACAACATGGGAGCCGAGTTGTTCGCGGTTCATCCGGAACTTTATTCGCATTGGCACGAGCTTTATTTCTTTTACAATCCCGCGTGGGGCGAAGACGGCGAAGCCGAGCTTCTGTTCCGCGTTTCGGCGGATACGCTGAAAAACGACGACGCTTATAATCAGGTTAATTATTACGGAGTCAACGTATTAACGGCGTTCGACTGGACGGCTTCCGACTGGTTCGCGTTGAAGTCGGCTCTGTATTTAGGATACAGGTCGTATTACGACGCCCGCGCCTCCGATTACGCAGGCGGCAGGCTTTCTCTCGAAGGGCGCTTTACCGTGCAATACACCCGCACAACTATAACGCCAAAGGCGTTTTACGAGCAGCGTTACTACGTAAAAAAAGGCGGAACGACCAATTCCGACCGCTCCGACAGCCAGCTGGACGCGGGGCTGCATATAAGTCAGGGGTTATGGGACACGGCCGGTCTGCAATTTTCTTATTTCTATCGGTCGCTATTAGGCGACAACTCGTTTGCGGAAAGAATGCTCGCTTCGTGGCGGTTCGCCTATTTGGGCGAAGACTTTCTATATACCGGACACCGCTTTTACGGCGCGCTAACGCAAATCTTTCCGGCGGGCTTCAGGCTCGTCGCGGGCGCGGAGTTTTCGATGCGCGATTACGGCGGATGGAAGGCGGTAATCGCCGCGGGCGATGATTTGACTTACGACAGGCGCGATTACAAGCTGCTTCCATCGGTTTCGCTCGATTATTTATGGGAGTCGGAAAGCGAAAGCGACTACGCTTTTCTAATTCCGTCGGTTACGGCTGCCCTGAAATACACATATATTAAACAATGGAGCAACAGCGCTCTGTTCGATACCGACGCCCACGTCGTAGAGCTTACAATCGGCGCGCAGTGGTAAAGGCGAAAGCTGCGCTTCAGGCTCTTTTCCGCCTTACCCCGGATAGCTTTCTCTCTTGCCTTTCAACGCTTCGCCCAGCCACGCGATAGTTTGACCCAGCTGCCTCATGTTGTCCATTCCCTCGGCGTCGCTTTCAACTTCGCCGGGGTTCATTCCGAATCCTAAATTCCAGTAAATCGAGCCCGGAACGACGACGCCCGACATTAAATACATGTGGTTTATCGTGTCGAAGACGTGCGTCCCGCCGCCGCGCCTCACCGCCGCAACAGCCGCGCCGATGCGCCCTTTAAGCAGTCCGCCGTTCGCCAACGCAACCATGCCGAGCCTGTCCAGAAGCCCTTTCATTTCGGCGGAAACGTCGGTGAAATATGTCGGCGAGCCTAAAATAATCGCGTCCGCCGAAAAAACTTTGTCGGCTATTTCGTTGAAAGCGTCGTCGGAGCGTCCGCAATGCCCGTCGCGCTTCTCGAAGCAGCGGAAACACGCGAGGCATCCGTTGAGCTTTTTTCCGCCGAGCTGAATTACTTCGGTCTCCCAGCCCGCGGCGGCAAGCGGCTCCAAAACTTTATTCAGCAGAATATTCGTGTTGCCTTCCCTGCGAGGACTTCCGTTTACGGCTACGGCTTTCATTTTTTACCTCTTTGCGTCGTATTGATTTCGTTCAGTCTTTTATCGTCTCAAAGTGATGATAATTTATGTTCGCAAAAATATTATCCTTCGCTTCTATCAAGCTCAAAAATTCCGGGTCGATGCGGTTGGCTTTAATTTGCTCGTAAAGTTTGGCGAAGCGCCCCAAGTGCGCCTTTACGCGCTTTATCGCGTATTCCACCATCGTCGCGGTCTTCATAATAAACGGCCAGTCCGAGGACTGCGCAAGCAGTATTTCGCGAGCGGCCTGCTTGAGCGCGCGGCGCGTTAAATCATCGAACGGCTCGGTCGCGTAATCGTCCGCCAGCTCCGTCATTTTAATCGAGGCGTTAATCAGCGGACGCCAAATCCAGTGGTTGCTTCCTTCCAGCCAAACCTCGTAGCCGCCCTTGGCGCCCCAGCTGGACGCCGCCGGAACGCTCATCTGGTTGGTGGGAAAATTGTTGAGATACTCCCACGGGTGCGTTAGAGCGATTTCGGTTTGGTCGTACGCGATTTTGCGGATGAGATAATTAAGGAACTGCGGCCCCTCAAACCACCAATGGCCGAACAGCTCGGCGTCGTAGGGCGAAACGATTAGGGGTTTGCGGTCGATTTTTCCGCGCAGCCATTCAACCTGCTTTTGGCGGTTGAACATGAAGTTGCCCGCGTGCATAGCGGCTTTTTCGGCGGCGATTTTGTGATCGTACAACTGTTTGTGAGCCAAGTCCACCTTGCCGGTGATGCGGCAGTATTTTATTCCGGTGTTTTTGCGCTCGCCGGTGGGCGGCAAGTAGGGCCGGATGTAATCGTATTCGCGGTCGTAGCCGATGTCGCGGTAAAACTCGCGGTAATCGACGTCGCCGGGGTATCCCTCTATCGCGCTCCACACCTGCTTGCTGCTCTCCGGATCTCGGCCAAAGGCGGCGACGCCGTAAGGCGTGAACAGCGGCGCGGCCACTCCGTAAACTGGCTTGGGCGTCGCGTAAAGAAGGCCGTGCGAGTCCATGAAAAAATACCGGATGTCGGCCAGCGCCAGCTCGCGGTCAACTCCCGGCGTATAGGCGCATTCGGGCAGCCAAATTCCGCGCGGCCCGCGGCCTAAGTTCTCGCGGTAATGATCGACTGCGACCCTTATTTGCGCTCTCACCGAAGGCTTGTGCAAAGAAAGCAGCGGCAGAAATCCGTGCGTCGCGCCGCAGGTAATAATTTCGAGGTTGCCGGAATCCATGAACCGCTTGAAACCGCTTACTAGGTCGTTACGGCAGACGTCGCAGAAAATATAACGGCTGCGTCTGAAGCGGTCGAGGTACATTTGCGCCGTCTGATGCTTGAGATATTCCTCTTTCTTCGTCCGCTCTACTTCTTTCTCGGCAAGCTCGATAAGCTTTTCTATTTCGCGGACGTAACGGCTTTGTAAAAGTTCGTCCTTTAACATGCTCATCAGCGACGGCGTTATGGACATGGCGAATTTATACTTCGCTCCGTCGCGTTCGAGGCCGTCGAACATCTCGTATAGAGGTATGTAAGTCTCGGTAATCGCTTCGTAAAGCCAGTCTTCCTCAAGGAAGAATTCGTATTCCGGATGGCGCACGAATGGAAGGTGCGCGTGAAGCGTCAATGCAAGGTAGCCTTTGGGGTCGTTCATTCTTTGCTCCTGAGCGCCGTTTTCAAAGTCGCGGCGTCGCGGGCGTCGCGGCGGTTCGCGGCGAAACTTATCGTAATTATTGCGTTTAAGGCGTTAATCGGGCTTTTTAGGGTAAAGACTGCTGGGCAGTCCGCCTTCAATCGCCTTTTTATACGCTTTTGTAATCTCGTTGATTTGCTGTTTTGTAAGCGGTTGTTTCTCTTGAGGTTTATATGTTACGCTGAAATCGCGGTCGTAAAGGTTCGCCACTTCGCCGGGCAGGCGCGGCTTCCCCAGCGTTTCGAGGTTTTTTATAACCGGCAGATTTTGGTCTATAGTAATAAATATCGGCAGGTCAATGTCAGATTCGTCGTCCGGCAGCGTGGCGCACCGGTTGGAACGGGCGATTGGGAGAAATTCGCCGTCCAGCACAAAGCCGAGCTCGGCCTCGAAAACATGGTTGGGCGCTTTCGTGTCCACGAACCAATTGTCAATCTTTTCATCGACTTCTATTTTTGTAATAGACGGATCGAGCGCCAAATCGGTGATTTTTCCGAAATCGTAAACGAGCAAAACGAGAGCTTCGGGGAGCTGCTCGCCAAGCAGCTCTTTGCGGGTTTCCCACGATATTTCCCATGTGGCGAAGATGTAACGCTCGTCGCGGGAAAGCAAGTAAAGATAAGATTTTCCATCCCATTTCGGGAAGACGAGCGTCTCTTCGTCGTCTTTGAGGCGGCGCTGTCCGCTGTAGGCGAAGCGGGAGCTTTGCGCGCTTTCCTTTTCGTCGGGCGGGGCGGGAACCGGCGCGGTTGGAGCCTTGGCCGCCAGTCTTTCCAGTTCGGTAAGTTGTTTGCGAACTCTTTTAACCGCGGGCTTCTCCCCTTTCGCCTCTCCCGCCTGCTCTTGTTTGGCTGCCAGCAGCCGCTCGACAATATCTTTTTTCGGCGCGTCCTTGGCTGCGCGAACCTTCATTTGTTTCGCCAAGGCAAGCAGCTCCTCGCGCGTTTTGCGCATCAGCGTCTTTTCGCCGGGCAGTTTTACCTGCTCGATTTCCTTATTCTTTTTCTCGGCTTCGGCGGTTTCCGCGATGCCGGAAAGAAACTTTGCGAGCTTTTTTCGCTCGTCGGTTTCGCCGGCTTCCGGGGCCGGTTTTTTATCCGATTTTTTACCGGTTTCGGTTTTTGACGCAACGCTTTTAGCCTTGCTTTTTCCGTCGGTCTTCGTCGCGGTAGATACGGCGGCGTTGCGGCTTTCTTCAAGCAGCTTTTTGATTCTGTCTTTTTTCTGTTCTTTCGTCATAGCGGTCTCTCCTTGAAAAACTTCTTATACCATAAAACCTTAAAATTAAACAGTTAAAAAAGCGCCCGCCCCTTTAATTTTTATCCGTTATTTTGTTAAAAAAGCGCTTATCCGCGGCAATTCGGGCTTAGAAATAAAAATCCCCTCGGGTTTGCGCCCGAAGGGATTGTAACAACTTAAAATAACTAATTATTTAAAAGAAGTAACCCACGCCGACCTGTCCGCCTATATGGCTGACGATGTTTTCGCCGGTTTCTGTGCCCGCCGCGTTCGGAACGAAATACAAGAAGTTGGCGTTAAGCGCCCAGTTGTCGCTGAAAAAGTAATTTATTCCGGCTTTGAACTGGAAAGCCAGACGGTTGGAGCTTGTTCCGTATTCAACGTTGTCGTATTCGATTCTCCAGTTGCTGTAACCGACGTCCGCTTCGCCGTAAACTTTTAACGCGTCCAAGGGTAAAACCACCTTCAACCCAACGAGCAGAGCCGCGCAGCCGAGGACAAAGTCCTTATCGGCGGTGGGGGTGTACTGAATGTAGTCGAAGTTGGCCGCAAGCGCGAAGTTCTAGTTGAAGAAGACGTTTGCGCCGTAACCCATTCCGTTTTTGTCCAGAATTTCAAGAACCTTGTTTGCGCCGTAACCTACGTCGAAGTTGATTCCCAGTCCCATCGTCGGGCCGCCTTCGGCTTTGGCGTACGAGGGCGCGAACGCGACGCACGAAACCGCTATAAGAACCGCCAGCAATAATTTTTTCATGTTTCCTCCTGTTTATATAATTGCCTGACTGCCTGTTCGACTGTTCAAATAATGCGCTTGTTTAAACCGCATATAAATATTTACTCGATAATTAAATAAAGTCAATCGCAAAGAGCGCCTCCGCGGCTGGCGCGTAAACCGGCGACAGATAAAAATCAACCCCGAACAGGGACGCCTCGCTGTTGACTTCCTTTTGCAAACGGGTATTCTGCTTAAGTCTTCCTAACCCTTTTGCAAGGCAGGCAAAAATGACCGAGGCAATTCAACACGATTCGCATTTTAAATCGCGCCGCTTCTGGAACTGGTTTCCGCTGGGAGTAACGTACGCGCTGCTGTACATGGGGCGCTACAACCTTACGGTGGCAAAAAATTCGCTCGGCAGCCTTATGACGAAAGAGGACTTCGGCCTTATATTCGGCGCCGGAGCGGTGGTTTACGCCTTTTCGTTTCTAATCAACGGCCCTCTGGTAGATAGAATCGGCGGCAAGAAAGGCATTCTCATCGCCGCTTTAGGCGCGGGCGTTATGAACCTCGTCATGGGAATTTATCTTATGATCGCGCTCGGCTCTCCCGACCCGGCCGCAATGCCGCTTAAATGGACTTACGTGGCAATGTATTCCATTAATATGTATTTCCAAAGCTACGGCGCGGCGTCAATAGTCAAAGTAAATTCAAGCTGGTTCCACGTGCGCGAAAGAGGCACTTTTTCAGGCATTTTCGGAATTATGATTTCTTCGGGAATATTTCTCGCGTTCGACGTTTCTCAGCGCATAATCGACTCCGCGCTGGTTAAAAAACAAGGCTACAACGGCGGCGACGCATTGTGGTGGGTTTTCTTCGCGCCAGCCGCCCTGCTCGGCCTATTCTTCCTAATCGAAACATTTTTACTGAAAGACAGACCGTCTCAAGCCGGTCTTAAAGATTTCGACACGGGCGACGAATCTAGCGGCGAGGATTTGGACGAAAAGGTTCATCCGCTCGTAATGTACAAACGAATACTTACGCATCCGGTTTTGATTACAATCATCGGCGTCGAGTTCTGCACCGGCGTATTGCGCAACGGCGTTATGCACTGGTTCTCGATTTATTCCAACGAACAAATCGCCGAGCTTGCAAAATCGGGCGGCGACGTTTACGCATGGCAAACGATGAAGGACAACTGGGGGCTCATGCTGATGATAGCGGGAATAATCGGCGGCAACGTCGCGGGCTTCGTCTCCGATAAATTCTTCCAGTCGCGCCGCGCTCCCTCGGCGGCGTTCCTTTACGCGCTGCTTATCGTCTGCGTAATCGCGATGATATTCTCGCTTCATAACGGCTGGGCTCTGGGCGTAATCGTCTTCGCCATTTCCATCGGCGTCATCGGCACGCACGGCCTTCTTTCCGGCACCGCCACGATGGATTTCGGAGGGCGCAAGGGCGCGGCCACCGCGGTCGGCGTCATCGACGGCTTCGTATATCTCGGAACAGGCTTCCAATCGCTTTGTTTGGGTTACATAACCACCAAAGACTGGTTTTTCTGGCCGATATTCCTCATTCCTTTCGGAGTAATAGGGCTGCTTCTCCTTACTAGAATATGGAACGCCAAGCCCAAAGGAAGCGGCGGACATTAAAAGCCCTGACGATTACGGAAGAATTTGGCCGCGGGGAGGCTGCTAAGGATAAACATGAGCAAGTCGTTTAAATTCGAGTTGATTTGCGGCGATAAAAGCGGAGCGCGGAGAGGACGCTTTCATACCGCGCGCGGAACGGTGGAAACGCCCGTCTTTATGCCTGTCGGCACGGCGGGAACGGTCAAATCGCTGACGCCGGAGCAGGTTGCCGACGCCGGAGCTAAAATAATTCTGGGGAACACATACCACCTTACTCTGCGCCCCGGCGCGGACGTCGTGAAGGCGCACGGCGGACTGCATAAATTTATGAACTGGAACGGCTCTATTTTAACGGATTCGGGCGGGTATCAGGTGTTTTCGCTCGCGAAAATACGCAAAATCACCGACGCCGGAGTGAAATTCCAGTCGCACATCGACGGAACGGAGTTGTTTCTTTCGCCGGAGTCGGCCATGGAAATACAGATGGCTTTAGGCTCCGACATCGCTATGGCGCTGGACATTTGTCCGCACGCCTACGGAAGCAAAGAAGAGACTGCCTCAGCCGTTAAAACGACTACGGCGTGGGCAAAACGCTGCCTCGCCCGGCGAGGCGAAGTAGATCAGGCTCTCTTCGGAATTACGCAGGGCGCGCTTTATCCCGATTTGCGCGTCGAGCACGCGCAGGAGCTCTCGCAGCTGCCGTTTGAAGGCATGGCCGTCGGCGGCCTGAGCGTCGGCGAAACGAACGAAGAAATGTACCGGACGCTTTCGCATGTCGCGCCGCATCTGCCGCAAAATAAGCCGCGCTATTTAATGGGCGTCGGGCTGCCGCAAAACCTCGTCGAGTGCGTAAGGCTGGGTATTGACATGTTCGACTGCGTGCTGCCCACGCGCAACGCCCGAAACGCTCTGCTTTACACCCAAAGCGGCGAAGTAAACGTCCGCAATTCCGAGCATAAAAACAGCGTGCTGCCGCCCGACGAAACGTGCGACTGCTATACCTGCCGCAATTATACGCTTTCGTATCTGCGGCACCTGCATATGGCCGGAGAAATGCTCGCCGCCACGCTTTGCTCGATTCATAACGTCCGTTTTTTCATAAGGCTTATGGAGCGCGCGCGCGCCGCTATAGAAGCCGGAAAATACGACGAATTCCGCGCGGAATTCTACCAAGCCCGCGGGGAGAGCGTTCCCGAAAACGTCTGACGAACCGCGAAAATCGTCTTGCGCAAACGCGGGGACGGGATGTAAAATTAATTCCGCAAACGATTTGCCTTTAACTTTAAGGATGACGCGAATATGAAAGCTTATTCCGCGGCTCTGGCGCTTGCGGCCGTAATTTTACTTTTCGGCTGCGGCAAAGAAGACGACGCTTACGGCGAAGGGGACGCGGACGGCGCCGAAGAGACGCAAGAAGCGCAAGAGGACGAAGAGGCCGCGGAGGACGAGTCCGCCGAGGCCGAAGAAGAGGCGGAGGAAACTTTGAAAATAGTAAAGTTCCGCTTTCCGCTTGCGAACGCCGAAGGAAACTACGACAAGGAATACGTTTTCTATTTCGACCGAGACCCCGTCGTTCACGAGGGAATCGGGACGGCGCTTTGCACGAACTACAACGGCGATCACTTTCCCAACTGCTACGACGAGCACCGCGGAACCGATTATCTTCTTTACGGCGGGTTTGACGAGATGGACAAGGCGACGGCCTTCGTTTACGCCGCGGCGGACGGCGAAGTAATAAAAACGGTTGACGGCAATTACGACCGCTGCCACATAGATGCTTCAAGCTATCAACCCGGAGGGATTTCGTGCGACGGCAACCCGATTAAGGCGAACTACATAGAAATAAAGCACGAGGACGGATATTCCACGCTTTACTACCACCTTAAAAAGGGTTCGCTGCTCGTAAAAGAGGGCGACAAGGTAAAGTGCGGACAGAAGCTCGCGAACGTAGGCAGCAGCGGAATATCGAGCGCGCCGCATCTTCATTTTCAAGTGGAAAACCCGGAAGGAACGCCGATAGACCCGTACGCCGCGCCCGACTCGGACGAAATAAGCCGCTGGGTCGAGCAGGATTCGGGCAATGCGCTTCCGGCGGAGAAATGTCAGGAGACAAAATAGCATGAGCGCGCCGAAACGGGACGCCGTTCTGTTTTTCGCGCCCGGAGCCATAAAGGCCACGATGCCGGAACTGGGTCTGCCCGACCTCGCCGCGTGGCTTAAAGCCGAGGGCATGACGGCCGTCATCCGCGATTACAATCTTCTCTTTTGGCGCTCGTTCATGGACAAGCCGGGGCTTAAATCGAGGCTTAAGGAGGCTCTCGCCGGCGAAGAGGCGAGGTTGTTTTTAGGAATGAGCAAAAAGGCGCACGACGCGCTGGTTAAAGAAATGAATTATCCCGGCTTCCGTTTTTCGCCCGGCTCGATGCTCGACATGCGCGGCGCGGAAATAGACGTTGGATACGACCACATGGAAGCGGCGCAGCGTCTCTTCGGAATAACTCCGTCCGATTACAGGCTCCAAGCGGTCGCCTCGGCGTTGAGCGCGCCTAACGCTCTGCTGGACGAATTTTTCGATACGGTAAAAGACGACTTCGAGGACGAGCCGTTAATCGCGGGCGCAAGCGTCGCGCTCTCCGAGCAGTTCTTTTCGGCGTTATATATTTTAAAAAAAATTAAAGCGCTTTACCCTTCGGTAAAAACGATTATCGGCGGCCCGATGATAAGCATGGCGCGGTCGCTTCTCCCCCGCTGGCTTCCCTCGTTCGACTTCATAGACGCGGCCTGCGTTTTCGAGGGTCAGCTGCCCTTAGCCGAGGCGGTTCGCAGGTTGAGAAAGAAAGAAAGCCTTAAAGGCGTTCCGGGGCTCGCAATTAACGAAAGCGGTAAAATTTATTTTACGCAGCCGCTTCCGCCGCCTTCTCTCGACGAGCTTCCTTACAGCGATTTCTCCGGACTCCCGATTGATTTGTACGCGGACAAGGCTCTGCCGGTTCAGAGTTCCCGCAACTGCTCGTGGGGAAAGTGCGCCTTCTGCTATCACCGCGTAAACTCCGCGCGCGAAGGGCACGAAGAACGAAGCGCCGCTAAGGTCGTCGAACATATTAAAAAACAGCTTTCTATTTATAACGACGCGCAGATATTCATCGCCGACAGCTGTCCGCGAAAAGAGCTCGTTATAGAAATCGCGAAGGAAATTTTAAGGGCGGAGATAGACGTAAAATGGCACGTGATGGCTCGTTTCTGCGGCGAATACGACGGCGAGGCGTCGCTTACGCTCGCGCTTTCCGGCCTTACCAACATTTATATGGGGCTTGAAAGCTCCTCTCCGGCGCAGCTTGCGCGCATTAATAAAAACATTTCCCTTTCCGCCGCCGAGAGCGATTTAAAAAACCTCTCCGAGGCTGGAATCAAGGTCAGCTTGTTTTTAATCGACATGCCCGGCCAGAGCGAAGAGGAGCTTATCGCCACCTTCCAATGGTGTTTGCGCCGCAGCCCGCATATAAACAATCTCATCGCTCAAAAATTCGAGCTTGGGCTTACCACGGAAGCGTTCGCGAACCCTAAAATTCTCGGCGTCGTTCCCAAGCCCGGCTGGGATGAATGGCTCAACGTCTTCGGCGTTCCGTATTCGGCGCAAAACGAGCTTTCGCGAGGGCGTTTTGAGGCGATAGACGAGCTTTTTATCAAGGAGTTTTACAAACTTAAAGCTGGTTTGACGACCGTCGCCGAGCAGGAGCGGGCGGGGCTTTACGACAAAACGCCTCCGCAGTTAAAGGTTTGAGCCGCGGCCGGGCGCCCGGCCGGATTGAGCTGAAGCGGGGACGCGTCAGGAGGCGGCTGACGAAAAAATCAATTTGACAGCGCTTTTGCCGTAAGGTAATTTTACTATAGTAAAAATTGTAGATAACTTTAGCGCGCAACCCAGTTCAAGGAGGAAAATATGAGCACGGCGTCAATCGTAGTATCAATTGCGTTTCTCATTTTCATCGTCAGCTTCATTTCCAAAGGAATCAGAATCGTCCAACAGGCGGAGGTAATGATTATCGAGAGGCTCGGACGTTTCCATAAAATTCTCAATCCGGGGCTCCACATCATCATTCCCGTAATCGACCAGCCGCGCTACTTCAGGCTTGAGAACTATATGCGCGCCACCATCGACCTTCGCGAGCAGGTTCTCGACTTCCCGCCGCAGCCGGTCATCACGAAAGACAACGTTACGATGATGGTTGACAGCGTCGTTTACATTCAAATCAGCGACCCGGTGCGCGCCATGTACGAAGTTTCCAACGTGTCGCAGGCCATCCGCCAGCTAGCCATGACCAACATGAGAAACATCATGGGCGAGCTGATGCTCGACGAAACGCTCGTTTCGAGAGAGACCGTCAACACCAAGCTGCGCATAGTATTAGACGAAGCGACCGACAAGTGGGGCGTCAAGGTTACGCGCGTCGAGATTAAAAACATCGAGCCGCCGCACGAGATAGCCGAAGCGATGGCCAAGCAGATGAAGGCGGAGCGCGAGCGCCGCGCCATCGTAACCGAGGCGGAGGGAATTAAGAGCAGTCAGGTGCTCAAGGCCGAAGGAGCCAGAGACGCCGCCATCGCCGAGGCCGAAGGCCAGAAGCAGTC
>CAYNVS010000046.1:0-21484 GCA_964400725.1 uncultured Myxococcales bacterium | reverse complement strand
GGAAGTCGTCTTTGCAAAGCATATCGCCGGCAAAGTAAACGTTGTTTAATTTGTAACGATCGCCTTCCGTAACGCGAAAGACTATCGTCATAAAGCGCTCGTCGCCGGAAATGTAAATCTGCGGCTTCTCGACCTTGGCTTTAAGATAGCCGTGGTCCTGATAATATTTCTCGATGATGTACATATCGTGTTCGAGATAATTTTCCCGCATTATACCCATGTCGGTCAGCCAAGTGAACGCGTCTCCGGGTCTGAGGACGAACTCTTTTTTCAGCTCTTTGTCAGGCACTTTTTCGTTGCCGATAATCACCACTTCCTTAACGTACACTTTCGTCGATTCGGTTGGAAAGTGAGAAACGAATACGACGTCGGCGTGAAAATCGCTGCTTTTAGACGGACTTATAGTAAAAGTCGTGAAAACGCGAAGAGCGCCTTTTTGCCGGTGATAATTGTCAATCTTTTCGCATATCTGCGACAGTTTCTCGCGGTCGATAGGCTGATTAGATTTAACGTCCGCCAATTTGGTAATATCGTCGTCAGTCTCTTCTTCAACGCTGGGAGCGCCTTCGATTATTTGCAGAGGCGTTTTTTTGCCGGATTTGAACGAAAGTTCAAGCCCCTGCAAAACGGTTTGAACCCCTTTATTGGAGGACGAGTCGGCGTTTAAAAGAAAACGGTTGTAAACCTTTTTGAGTTTGACTTCATGTATTACGTAAACTTCTTTTATTTTTACCGTAAGAATTACGCATTTGGCGCAGGAATCTTCGCGCTCGACGTACAACGAAACGTCTTGAAATTTCCATTCGGAATAAAGTTTTTGAATGCCGTCCTTGGCGATTGACGAATTAAGTTTGCCTTCCTCTTTAACGCCTACTTTTCGCAGAGCTTCCAGTATGGCGTCTTTTTCCACCAGTTTGTTTCCTTCAATCTTTATCTCTTTAACGGTCAGTTCGTCGGGCTTGCCGGAACCTTCCGCAAAGGCGCTGGGAAACGCGAGGCAGAGAGCCGCCGCAATAACCGCCGCCGTAAGCAGGCTCTTAAAATTTATTTCCAAACGGTCGTTTTTTTGCCGCATTTTAATCCTATAAATCAAGTCAATCGCATTCGTCTTGAATTATTACGCCGTCGCCCATACGCCATCTTCTCGGCAGCGTCGACGCCAAACGCGTGCTGTGAGTTACGATGACGAGCGTCATTTTATACTCTTTATTTAAAGCGAATAGAAGTTCGTGCAGTTCCGACGCGGTTTTTTCGTCGAGGTTTCCCGTCGGCTCGTCGGCGAGAACAATTTTCGGCCTCATTACCAAAGCCCGCGCAATCGCTACGCGCTGCTGTTCGCCGCCGGAAAGCTCGCCGGGGTTGTGCAATAACCTTTGGCTCAGCCCTACTTTTTCAAGCGCGTCAACGGCGGTTTCTTCCGCGTGTTTTTTTTGCCATCCGGCTATAATAGCCGGCATCATTACGTTTTCAAGGGCGGAAAAATCGGGAAGCAAGTGATGGAACTGAAAAACGAAGCCTACGGTTTTGTTGCGGAAGGCCGCAAGCTGCTTGTCGTTAAAGTTGAAAATATCCATTCCTTCAAATAACACGGAGCCTGAAGTCGGTCTATCGATTGTGCCTAAAACCTGCAATAAAGTGGATTTTCCTACTCCAGACAATCCTGTGATTGAAATCATTTCTCCGGCATTAATAACGGCGTTAAGCCCTTTTAGGACTTTTATTTCCTTGCCGAGCAGGTAATAATTTTTAACCAAATCTTTTATTTCCACAAAAGGCTTTAAAGCCGAATTGACGCCGTTTGGCTCGTTTACCGACGTTGGTTCTCCCCCGTGCGCGACTTTATTTTCAAGCTCTTCGCTCATAAACAACCTAATCAATCACTCGTTGCGCAGCCCGTCCACCGGAGCCTGTTTTGCCGCCCGCAGCGCGGGATATATCGTCGCGACAAAGCATAAAAAAAGCGTCGATACCGGAACGATTATAAAAAGCTCCCAGTCCATTTTAACCGGCAGAGTAGGCATGTAGTAAACGCTTTGGTCAAGCGGTATGCCGATTTGCGAAATTATTAGGCATGTAACTACGCCTAAAATCAAACCTATCGCCAAACCGATTACGCCGATAATTATGCCGTCAAGCATAAATATGCGCATTACGGCGGCGTCGCTCGCCCCCATTGATTTAAGTATTGAAATCTCTTTAACTTTTTCTAATACCATCATAATAAGAGTGCTTGCTATATTAAATGCCGCGACCAGCGTAATGAATATTAAAATAATAAACATCGCCAACCGTTCCATCTTGAGCGCCGCCAGCAGGCTGCGGTTCATGTCTTTCCAGTCGCGCGCTTCGAACGGAAAGCGGCCTACCAACTTTTCGATTTTATCGGCGATAATATGACTGTCGTTAATTTTATTCCGCTTCAGCCTGTATTCGACCGCAGTAATTGACGACCCGCTGTCGGATAACTTTTGCACGCTCTCCAGCGTCGCGTATGCGAACTTCATGTCGTACTCGAACATGCCCGAATAGAAGATTCCCGCCACGCGGTACGCCTGTTTGCTGGGAAGAGGCCCCGTCGGCCCCATGCCGCCGCCGATTGGATCGACTACGTTAATCACGTCGCCGGTAAAGGCCGAAAGAAATTTTGCCATTTCATGCCCGATGAGGATGCCGGGCAGGACTTCATCTTTAACTCTTTTTACAACTTTTTTATACGCCGGAACGTCGTCCGATGGTTTATCCAGCTTGGCGGCGAGAGCGTCTATTTTCTTTTTTGCTTCGAACGCTCTTGCCTCGGCCTCTTTCAGCTCTTCCTTGGCCGAGTTTTCCTTCTTTATCTTCAGCTCTTCCTCCGCGGTTTCGATTTCTTTTTCCGGCGGTTGAGGCGGTTTCTTTTTAGGAGGCCCGATATTGAATAGGTCAGGCGGGCGCGTTTCGTCGAATAATAGTTTTTCGTCTTTTAGGTATTGCAGCGCCTTGCTTTTCGGGACTTCACCTTTAACCTTGCCGCAGTTAGGAAAGCAAAGATTGGCGTCGAGATACTTCTGCAAATCGTTTACTTTGCGGCTCGAATCGACGTCTATTCCTTTAAGCACGGCTCCGGTTACGTTGTTCTCGCTTGTAATCATAACTTCGCGCAGAATGAACGGGCTCATCGCCTCCACTTCCGGCGTAGCTTTAACGATTTTATCAATCATATCGTTGTATTCAGTGAACGGCCCCATTATTTTCACAAGGTTGCCGTGCGCGTTCGAGCCGATTATTTTATCGCGCAAATCTTCCTCGAAACCGCTCATTACCGATAAAACGACGATTAGCGCCCATACCCCTACCGCTACTCCCGCGACAGATATGAGCGTTATCTTTGACAGAAAAGAACTAGAGCGCCTAGCCTTGAGGTAACGCGTCCCCACAAAGGACTCGAATTGCAAAAATTTTTTTGACATTTTCCGCAAAATTAAAGCGAAGGCCGGACGGTGAAATTATTTTTTCGGCTCTTCGGCTTCCGAACTCCAGTCGCCTTTCCCTTCCTCTTGTTTGAGAAGCGGGAATAAAATTACTTCTCGAATGCTAGTCGAGGATGTTACCAGCATCGCGAGCCTGTCGATGCCGATGCCTTCGCCTGCGGCTGGCGGCATTCCATATGACAGGGCGCGGATATAATCCTCGTCCATCTCGTGAGCTTCTTCGTCGCCCGCGGCTTTGGCCTCAAGCTGCGCGCGGAAGCGTTCTGCCTGATCGTCCGGGTCGTTTAACTCGCTGAAAGCGTTGGCGATTTCCATACCGCCGACTATAAGCTCGAATCTATCGACTATATCGGGGCGCTCGTCGTTGCGGCGCGATAATGGGCTTATTTCCGCCGGATGCTCAATGATGAACGTCGGGTTGACGAGATTTCCTTCGGCGAGAAGCTCGTAAAGTTCCATCAGCAGTTTTCCTTCTCCCGCGTGCGCGTCAACTTCGTTGCCCAAGCGGTGAACGGCGTTGGCCATGCTTTCGCGGTCTTTCAGGTCGTCGGCGGTAATGCCCCGCGCCTTGCCGAATTCCACCACCGCGTCGCGAATAGAAAGTTTGCGCCACGGCGGCGTAAAGTCGATGTCCATATCGCCGAATTTGATTTTATAGTCGCCCGTAATTTGCTTAACGAGGCCGCTTATAAGCTCTTCGGTTAGAAGAATGAGGTCGTCGTAGCGCGCGTACGCCCAGTAGAATTCAAGCATTGTAAATTCCGGGTTGTGGTGCGTGTCGATGCCCTCGTTGCGGAAGTTGCGGTTAATCTCGTAAACGCGCTCCAAACCTCCGACAAGCAGCCTTTTGAGGTAAAGCTCTGGAGCGATGCGCAGGTAAAGCTCCATATTAAGAGCGTTATGATGAGTTATGAACGGCCTTGCGTTGGCGCCTCCCGCGATTGGCTGCATCATCGGCGTTTCGACTTCAAGGAAGTCTCTTTCCTCAAGGAAATTGCGTATATACTTAACGACCGCCGCGCGCTTGCGGAATATTTCCTGAACGTTTGGGTTGACGGCTAAATCGACGTAACGCTGACGATAGCGCAGTTCGACGTCGCGCAATCCGTGATATTTTTCCGGCAGCGGAATGAGGTTTTTAGTCAGCAGCTTGAAAGTCTTCGCGCCGACCGTAAGCTCTCCGGTATGCGTGCGCATAATCGTCCCTTTCGCGCCGATAATATCGCCGACTTCCAGCTTTTTTGCGAGCCCGAACTGCTCGTCTCCGAGCGTCGATTTTTCGAGCGCGACCTGAATGTCGCCGCCGCGGTCGCGCAGCTTGAGGAACATAAGTTTGCCTATAACGCGCATAAGGATAATTCTTCCGGCGACTGAGAATTCTTCGTCTATTTCCTTCAATTCTTCCGCGGTTTTGCCGTCAAAGCGTTTTCTAAGATTCGCGCTGGTGTGCGTAACCCTGAAAGTGTTGTCGAACGGGTTGATTCCAATCGAACGCCAAAACTTAAGTTTTTCCCTTCTCGCGCTTTCGATGTCGGCCATGTTCTCCTCTCCTTGTGTAGGGGTAGAAGTTCAAATAATTACTTTAAGTCTTATTAAAAAATAAAACGGTTAGAAGACTATATGAATAATGTAAATCAGTCAAGCGAAGGCGCGCCGTTTTACGAATTTTTTACCTCTCTTTTAGAGTCTCCTCCGCCCCTGCCGCCCCTTGATTAATTTTGCTGCGGATAATTTGAAAATCAGCCTCGTTGTGTTGTATAAATCGGTTATGAATAAACTATTAAAGCCGTTAAGACCCATTTTAGCCGACCGCAAACTCGCGCGCGTTTACCGAGCGGCGCTATGCAGCGGTCCGTATGAAAAAGCCCGCCTAGACGCATCAATCGAATATCTCGCCGAAAAAGGCTTTAAGATGGCCGGATCAAAAGCCGAGCTATACAAAGGCGCACGCGAAAAAACCGGGGAAGATTACGACTACTTGGCCGTAAGCGACAAGCTGCGAGCGGCTTCTGTCGCAAAGGCGCTTTTTGGAGGCGGAGCGTCGGTCGCGTGGTGCGCGCGCGGCGGCGTAGGCGCAGGCGCCATGCTGCGAACGCTTGACCAATCGCTTAATAATAACAGAAAAGCGGCGGCGCTGTTCGTCGGCTTTTCAGACGCGACGGCCGTTCACGCATGGCTGCTTTCGCGCAAAGCCGCTCCGTCCCTTCACGCCCCAAACCTAAACCGTTTCACGGATGCGGACGAGGATGTAAAGAAAGAATTATTTTGTTATATGCAGGGAAGCAAGGTCGGAGAACCGCTTAACATAGGGAGCTCGCTGCGTACGGTGCGCAAAGGCAAGGCTCGCGGCGTCATCGCCGGAGGCAATCTCGCCGTCCTTTCCTCGCTTGTCGGAACGCCTTTCATGCCTTCCTTAAACGGCGCGATTTTACTGCTTGAAGACGTTGACGAATACCCGTACCGAACTTATCGGATGTTGGCGCAGCTGCGGGACGGCGGGGCGCTGGAAGGCGTAGCCGGAGCCATTTTAGGCGAATTCTCCGCGCCGAAGGACGTAAACCAAGACGAGCTAAGCGAGCACATAGAGCGGCTTGCCGCGGATTTTTTGCCTAAAGGCGCGCCGATTTTATCGGGATTGTCTGTCGGGCACGGAAAAATTAACTTCCCCGTTCCGCTCGGAGTCGGCGCCGAGCTCGACGCTGCGAATAAAACGCTTGCGGCGTTGTCCCCTTGGATTGAGTTTAAGAATTAAAAAAGCGATTACAAATGGCTGCAGATAATCAAAAAGAGACGGCCGCCGAGGCGCGCAAACTGATAATTAGCGGCATAGAGGCCGGAATATTTACGGCAGCGGCTTACGCGCTGATTACTCCCGATGGAGTATTAGCGTTCGCGGAAGGCTCTACGCTTGAGCGCGAAGAAAAAAAATCAGTTCCGGTCAACGCCGCGAATCCTTTCGACCTTGCGAGTTTAACAAAACCGCTTTGCAGCGCGATAATCGCCGCCATGGCGACGCGCGAGAACAAACTAAGGCTCGACGCCACCGTCCGCCAATTCTATTCGTCGTCGTTGCCGGTATATCCATTCGATTACATGACGCTTGCCGATTTGCTGCGCCATACCGCCGGATTTAAAGACTGGGCGCCGTTTTACGAAGACATGCCCGTCGGCGCCGAGCCGAAAGCGCGGTATTTGAATAAAATTTTCACCGACTCCTCTCTTCTAATCAACAAACCTTCGACTGTTCGCGTTTATTCCGACATAGGCTACATACTGCTCGGCGTTATGTTCGAGGAAAAGTTTGGCGCGCCGTTGAACGAACTTCTGCGGGACGCTCTCGGAGGCGGGTTCGACGGTTTGCATTTCAACCGCGTAGGCGAAAAAACAAAACTTGACCGCGAATCCTATCCGGCGACGGGCTATTATACAAGCGCAAACGGAGCGCGAGAGCTTTTGCAGGCCGTCGTCAACGACGACAATTCGCGCTTCGCCGGAGGCGTTACAGGGCACGCAGGTCTTTTCGGATCCGTCAACGACGTCGCCAAACTATTAGAAGAGCTGATTTTAGCGTATCACGGCGACGCTACACCGCCGATGAACGAGACGGCGCGGCGCTTTATGTCGGTCGCATTCAACTCCCGAAAAGAAAAATACAGTCTGGCATTCGACGTTCCGACCGGCGAAACTTCGACTGCGGGCGAAGGAGCGCCTGACGACTGCATAGGGCATTTAGGTTTTACGGGGACGTCTTTTTGGATTTCGCCCAGCGCGCGCGCAGGCTCGGTTTTGCTTACAAACCGCGCGCATCGCGGAACGACCAAAGAGAAGATAAACGCCTTTAGACGCGTTCTCCACGGATTGGCGTGGCGGCTTATTTAACCGAGAAGCTCACGAGCCTTCGGACGTAAAGATTGCGCGGGACATTGCAAAAACGCCTTTGAGATCGCAAATCTCGTCGTCAAGCGCGGGAACGAGGAAAACCGGCAGATCGGGGCAGCTCTTTTTTATTTCAGACGCGGCTGTTTTGTGAATCCGCGCCACGTTCGTCTCGTGCATGTAGCTGGTGAAAAGCCTTTTTTCAAACCCCTGAGGAAACTTGAAATTCGGGAATTTCTCTTTAAGCTGGCGGCGCAGACTGTCGGCGGTCGTGGGGAGATAAGGCGTTAGATTGGCGCGGTTGAAAATAACGCCGCCGAGCTTGAAACCTCCGTCCTTTAACGCCCGGTAGAACATGCTGGCTCCGCTTATCGCGTGAGATTCCGGCGAGGCGACGATTAAATAAGTCGTCCGTTTGTCGGTCAGTAGAGCTTCAACCGCTTTCGCGCGCTCTTTAAAACCGCCCATCTGGCCGGAAAGAAGCGACATGAACTCGGCGAGCTGGCTTAACATCTCGGCTCCGGCGAACATTGAAAGAATTTTGGAGATATATCTGCTGCCGAACGAGAAGACGCCGAGCGTTTCCGTGGCCGGACTTATTAGAAACCGCAGCACCGAGTCGTCGAGAACTTCAATCATGCGGCGCGGCGAATTTAGGAACTCAAGCGCGTGCCGGGCGGGGGGCGTGTCCAGCACTATTATATCGTATTTTCCGCCTTCGGTAAGCTCGTAGAGTTTCTCGACGGCCGCCTGCTCCTGCGTGCCGCTCATCGCTTCGGTAAAACGGCGGAAAAAACGATTGGATGCGAGTTTGTTGCGCAAATCCTCGTCCGAAATGAAGCGGTCTATTATCGACTTGAAGACTTCCTCGGCGTCAAGCATTACAATGTCAAACGTTCCTTTGGGAGCGTTGTGAACCTGAGTCAGGTCTATGCTCTGCGGCTTGCCGCCCATGGCTTCCAAGCCCAGAGCGGTAGCCAGCCTGCGCGCCGGATCTACCGTTACTACGATTACTTTGTGCCCGATAATGGCGTAGTAAAGCCCTATCGCCGCGGCGGTGGTCGTTTTGCCGACTCCGCCGAATCCGACGGTAACTATTACTTTTTTGCCTTTTAACAGTTCGTATAATTTCATAATTATTTATAAAAAAGGGCGGCTTCGCAACCGCCCGCATTATTTGCCGAATTAATTTTGTATTACCAAATTCCCCATTTTTTGCTGGCAAGATTGCCCGCGGTGATAATCGCGCCGAGCATCGAGTGCCAATCGGCTCTTCCCTGCCCCGCTATCTCGAACGCCGGGCCGTGAACCGGAGCGGTGCGGACGAACGACAAGCCGAGCGTAACGGTAAGGCCGCTGTCGAGGTAAAGCAGCTTGAAAGGGGTAACGCCTTGATCGTGATACATCGCAATCGCGGCGGTGAATTCCTGATGAATGCAGCGAAGGAAAGATTCCGACGTGCTGAACGGGCCTGCAACTTCGGCTCCCTCCGCTCGCGCTTGCGCGATTGCCGGACGAATGATGGTTTCTTCCTCTTCGCCCATAATTTTGCCGTCTCCGCCGTGCGGGTTAAGCCCGCAGACCGCAATCTTGGGATTGGTTATTCCGAATCCTTCCTGCAAAGCCTTGTGGGTGTATTTTATCGCGTTGAAGATGTTCTCCGTCGCAAGGTTTTTGGAGACCTCGCCCAGCGGCAAATGGCCTGTAACGATAGTAATTTTAAGGTTGTCGCCGACCATCATGCGCGCAACGTACTTGGTTTTGCTTACGCTCGCGATAAGCTCGCTCTGACCGGGATAGGGATAACCTGCGTTTACGAGGGTCGTGCGGAAAATGGGAGCCGTTACAATCGCCTGCGCCTGATGATTCATAACGAATTCCAGCGCCTTAAGCAGATAGAAAGTGGCGACGAGACCTTCCTCGCTTTTGGGTTTGCCCCACTGGAAGTCCTCCAGCGACATGTCCGTCAAGGAAAGAAGGAATGGCCCCGGCTTGCTGCCGTCTATCTCCGAGAGGCTGGAAATGGTCGTCCAAGCAAAATCAATGTTCATCGTTTTGCGCGCCAAATCGAAGATTTTTTCATCTCCGAAGATTACCGGAATCGCCCGCCAGTAAACGTCGGGAGAACGCAGAGCTTTAAGTATAACTTCGGGGCCGATGCCGGAGGGATCTCCCATGGTTATGAGTAAAATCGGTTTGTTCAGCATGTTTTTTTCTCCAGATTTCTATCATTGATCGAAGAATTCGTCCGGCGAATCCACAATAATACGGATTACCGCTTTCGATTTAAGTCCTTCGATAAAACGGTTGGTCATCTGATCGACCCTGCGGCTGTATATTTCGTTGAACAGCTTGTCGCGCAGTTTGTCGTAATCGGGCGGTTCGCCTTTTTGTTTGGAATTAAGAATAAACGCAAAAACGTTGTCGGCAACTTTAAGAGGTTTGGCGTACGCCGCTCCTTCTTCCGCATCCGAGCAGGCTTCAACGTATTCTTTTCGCAGATTTTCGGTGGTTTCCTTGTAGCCGGAGAAACGAAGGATAACGGTCGAGGCCAAAGTCTCTTGTGAAAGCTGAGTCTGGCCGTCAAGCGAGAAGGCTTCCTGTTTGCCGTCAACCGTCTTTATCGCGCCGATTGCCTTTTCCGTCTGATAGTCGAATACGAGCCCCTTTTCCGCGTTCAGTTTTTTATCTTTAATCATCGCAAGCGCGTCGGCCAGCGAAGAGCCTTTTTTGAATCCTTGAATTATTCTCAACGCGGCGGTATTTTTCTTTTCGTTCGTATCCGCCGAGATGGAAATTAAAGTAAAGTCGCACGACAGCTTCTTAGCCTCGTTGTCGGCGATTGTTTTATACTCGGCCTTAATTTCGTCTTCGTCAACCTTTACCTGACGTCCGATTTTAAAACTTAAAAAACGCTGGCGCTTAATCTGCGTCGTGAGCCATTCCTTAAAATCTTCAAACGATTCTCCCCTACCCTTTTCAATTCTTTCTTTAAATGTTTGCAGGTCGGGAACTTCGTTTTTTTCCATCATTTTTTTAATAGCCGCGTCCACTTCGTCGTCGGTTATTTTAATTTTAGCCTTTTCGACCTCGGAGTCGATAAGCGTTTCGCCGACAAGAATGTCCAGTATTTCCAAATACATCTTTTGGCGGGCAGCTATTCTTTCGTCGCTTGTTTTTTTACTTTCCCATTTCTGCCGGTAGGGTTCCATTAGTTCGGCTGCCTGTCGAAAAGTAATAACTTTCTTATCGACCACCGCGACGATTTTATCGTAGAGCTTTTGCTTGGCGTAAACCGCCGCGCCCAAACACAAAACCGATAATAGCGCCGTCGCTATTACGGCGTTTTTTTTCAACGATACTTTAATCATTTTGTCGCCATATTCTGCTCGCGATTTTTTACAAACAAAGCGATTTGATCTTCCATCAGGTAGCCGGAAACAACCTTTTGAAAGGCTTTTTCTTCGGCGTCTCGCTTTTTCCGCTCGAACAAACGCTTATATATTAAGCTCTTAGCTTCGGCAAAATTCAACTTAGCTTCTGGTCTTTTATCGACGACAAGAAACAAATGCCAGCCAAACTCGCTCTCGAAAGGTCCCGAAACGACTCCCGGCGAAAGTTTGAAACAGGTTTCGGAGAAAAACGCGGGCATTTCGTTCGCCGCAAACCATCCTAAATCGCCGCCTCTGGCCGCTTCCCACGACTTGGAAAATCTTCTGGCCGCCTCTTCAAAGGTCATTTTTTTTTGTTGAATTTGCTTTTTAAGCGAAACCGCCTCTTCGGCGGAAGCGACCAATATTTGCTTTGCCCAAACCTTTTCAAGTATCAGGCTTGCCTCTTCGTTTTCTTTGTAAAACTTTTCCAACTCCTCGTCTTCGATGACAATGCGGCTGAGGATTTTTTCCTTAACGTATTCCGCGGCGGTCAACTCGTTGAGAAGTATGTTGGAAAAAGTCTTTTCGTCGATTCCGACCGCTGAAAGTACGGCTTGAAACTTGTCTTCTTCTACGCTCTCTTTCATTTCGGCTATTTTAAGCTCAAGCCTGCTGGGCGGCACTATTACGTGAGAGTTTTGCGCGAGCTTTAAAAACACTTTTTGCTTTAAAAGCTGCTTGGAAACGTTTAAGAGATATTTTTCGTTGAACGTTTCGTTTTCGGGCAGATTTCCTTGGACTGAAAGCCTTTTTAGGTAGTTCTCAAGCTCGGTTGCGTCTATTTTGTAGGGGCCGGCCCTCGCCACCCAGTCTTGATCGGCGGACACTTTAGTTTTGCCGTAGCACGACGACGCAAAAAACGACGCGACGATAACCGCAATCCCCCCGATATATAGAAACATTCTGTCCGACATGCAAAGGATAGCGCTAATTATTATTGTTTAATCGGGGATTTTGGAACTTCAAACGTAATTTTTGCAATCGCTTCGTTGTTAATTTTTACGTTGTATTTTTCCATTAGGTTTTTAATGTAATTCTCAACGGAATCCGAGCGCTTTTGTTTGAAGAGAATGTTGCGGATTGAATTCCTGACTTCTTCAATGGCCTGCTCCTTTTTTTCTATAATTCCCGTCAATTTTATGACGTGCCATCCAAGCGCGGTTTTAACCGGCGGAAGAATTTCGCCGAGAGTTTTCGCCGCGAAAACCGCCTCGGAAAATTCTTTGTGCATCTTGCCGCCTTCTTCGGCGCGCGGAAAATAAGAAAGATCTCCGCCGTTGTTGGCGTTGGCGGAATCCTGACTGTATTTTTTTGCGTATTCCGCAAATTTGGCTACGTCGGCGTTTGCGGAGACGAGCTCTTTATAAACTTTATCGGCGTTAGCCTTGGCTTCTTTCTCGCTCGCCGGATCGTTGGGATCCGTCTTAAAGAGAATATGGCTCGCCCTGCGCTGTTCGGGTTTATAAAAGTCGCTGCGGTGAGTCGAATAATAATCCGTGATTTCGGAGTCTTTTACGTCTTCGGGCTTGGTCAGCTGATCAAACTTCTTTTTCATCAGCTTTTGAATCATCATCTGTTTGGCGCTCGCAATAACGTCCGCGTCAAGGTCTAACCCTTCTTCCACTGCGGCCATAGTCAGAGCCTCGTTGCGAACCATATTGTTTTTTATGTATTCAATTTTATTTTCGAGCTGGTTATATCTCGTTTTCAAAATCGGGTCGGAATTGTTGATTCTGTCTATGAATTCGCTCGCGTAAATTTTAATCGAGCCTATTTCCGCGATTACGTCGTCCGCCTCGGAGGCTTTTTTATGCGTCAGCGCCCACGCGGAAATTCCTCCCTGCTTTCCGCTGGTCTTTCCGGCAAAGAACGCCGCCGCCGCGACTATCGCGACCAACGCGGCCGTAACCGCTATGTGAAAACCTTTCATCGGCAACCCTCCTTAATTACTACAAAAAGCAAAAAACGTATTCTTTACAAATATCAGCCGCTTTTTGTACAATATTCCGTCAATTTATGCAACATTTTTATTATAGAAGAGAGCGTCTCTCCGTCGCCGGAGCTGGGCGGAAGGTTTATAACGATAGAGTTGTCGGGGGCGACGCTGAAAATTCTATGATTTAATACGTCGCGCAAAAACCTGTCGAGGTCGAGAACCGAAGCGTCCGCAAGCTGGATTTTTACTCCCTGCCTGCACGGCTCTATTTTCGTGGCGTAGATTTTCTTTAGAATAATTTTAATATTAATTATTTTATGCAGAAGCTCAACCTGCTCAGGCGGACGGCCGTAAACGTCGGTTATTTCATCGAATATGTCGTCGAGCTTTATTTCGCTTGCGCAGGAGCTCAGCCGTTTGTAAACCATCAGCCGCTTCTGCACGTCTTTAATATAACTTTCAGGAATGTACGCCGGAGCTTGCAGCTTAATATCGGGTTCGACCGCTTTTATTCTGGCTCGGCCTACAGCAGCGGCTATCGCCTCGTCGAGCAAATCGAGATAAACGTTCACTCCTACCGAGTCGATGAACCCGTGCTGTTTCTCGCCTATCAGCGCGCCGGAGCCGCGGAGCTCGAAGTCGTGGCGGGCGATTTTATAACCGCTGCCCAGTTCGGTGAATCGCATTAAAGCCGAAAGTCTCGACCTCGCTATTTTGCTCAACCCTTGAAGAGTCGGAACTATGAGATAACATATCGCTTGCTCGCTGCCGCGCCCGACTCTTCCTCTCAGCTGGTAAAGCTGCGCAAGCCCTAGCGCGTCGGCGCGGTGAATGAATATCGTGTTGACCCTCGGTATGTCTATTCCGCTTTCAATTATCGTAGTCGTAACAAGCACGTTGGCGTTTCGCTTAACGAAATCAAGGAAGACTTTTTCAAGCGCCGCCGGTCCCATCTGTCCGTGCGCCACCGCGATTCTAGCCTCAGGCACGAGCCGCTGAATGAACGATGCAACGGCGTAAATTGACTGCACTCGGTTATGAACGAAGTAAACCTGCCCGCCTTTGTTTATCTCTTTCTTAATCGCCTCTGCTATAAGCTCCTTATCTAATTTAACGACTTGCGTCTTAATCGCGTGCCTGTCGGGCGGCGGCGTTTCAATTAACGACAAGTCTTTCAGCCCCACGAACGAATGCTGAAGCGTGCGGGGTATCGGCGTCGCGGTGAGCGTAATGCAATCGACGTTTTGCTTGAGCTGTTTCAAATGCTCTTTGTGCCGAACTCCGAAGCGGTGCTCCTCGTCTATTATAAGAAGTCCGAGGTTGTTGAATTTTATTTTTTTGCCCAGTATCGCGTGCGTGCCGATTAGTATGTCTATAGTTCCGGCTTCGAGTTTTTTTAAAATTTCCTTTTGCTCCATTCCGGCGACGAGCCTTGACAGCATCTCTATCACGACCGGCTCTCGGCGGAAACGGTCTTTAAAAGTTTGCAAATGCTGAAAAGCCAAAACTGTGGTGGGAACGAGCACTGCGACCTGTTTGCCGTCAAGCACCGCAAGATACGCGGCCCGCATGGCTATTTCCGTCTTGCCGAAGCCCACGTCGCCGCATACCAGCCTGTCGGTGATTTTATCCGACGTCATATCGGCGATGATTTCTTCAATCGCCGCAAGCTGGTCGGGCGTTTCCGAGAACGGGAAACGAGCCTCGAATTCTTTATATTCCGGCCCCGGCGGCGCGAATACATGCCCCTTTTCGGCTTTTCGCTCGGCGTACAATCGAAGCAATTCCTCGACCATGTCGGCCAAAGCGCGCTTAACCTTGGCGCGCGTAGATTGCCAGCTGGTTCCGCCCATTCTGTCAAGCCTCGGCGCGGCTCCTTCGGACGACTGATAACGGTGCATCCTTTCGAGTTTGGTGGCCGGAAGAAAAAGTTTGTCTCCGCCAAGGTATTCTATCTGAATAAAATCGCCGCGGACGTCGTTGACCGTAATCGGAGCCAGTCCTTTGTAAACGCCGACGCCGTAATCGGCGTGAACTACGTAATCTCCTATTTGCAGCTCGTCGAACGATTCGAGGAGCTCGCCGGCGTCCTTAGGCAGTTCTTCTTTTATCCTCTTCTGCTTGGACGCGCCGAATATTTCCTCTTCCGATATTACCGCTATTTTTTCGTCTTTGGCGACGAAACCGCGGTCGATGGAGCCGTCGCAGACTACGACCGAGCCTTCGTAGGGCGAAAGCATGTCGAACAGTTCCGGCAGCGTTTTATCGCTTGCGGGGAAGGAAGGCTTTAAACCGATAGTCGTAAGTATCTCGACTGTACGTTTCCGCTGGTTTTCGCCGTCAACGATAACCGCGGTCTTGAAACCTTCAAGCGTAAGCCGTCCGACGTAATCGGCGAGCGGCGCAAGCCTCTCTGAATGGCTTTTTCCTCTTCCTATTTCTTCCTTCATCGCGGAGTTTGAGCCGAATGAAACTTTTTCGCGAGGAGACGGAGCGACGGCTTCAAGAAAGTCGTCTGCGAAGCCGTCCTCGACTATGGAAGCTAAAGAAAGGCGCGGCGTTCTGGCTATTTTGGACGAAACGGAAGCGGGATTAAGCAGATAGCTTGAAGGCGGAAGAGTAAGCTCGCCGAGCGAGCTCGTTTCTTCGTATCCTTTTTCGTATTCGTCGTACGCGTCGCTCCAAATTTTCGCCGTTTCGTACGGTTCGTACATTACGGCGGTTGTATTCGGCGGAAGATAATCGAAGAACGACGCCATAGGGTTGTAAACGAGGCTCGCAAGATTGAAAAGGTCGTCGGTAAAAATTCCCTCGCCAAGCTCCTCAAGGAGGGCTTGAACCTTTCTATCCCTGCATTTAAGCTCTTCGGAAAGCCTCTCAATCCTCTCGGCCATGGCGGCGCGCGTAAGCTCGTCGTCCGCAATCGGCGCAACGGGCGTAATGTACGCTTCTTCCAGCTTTTTAACGCTGCGGCCGCGGTTGGGAGAAAACATTCTCGCGCTCGTCAAAACGTCGCCGTTGAATTCAAGGCGCAAAGGAAGCGGGTGCATGGGAGAATAGACGTCCACGATAGATCCGCGCACCGAAAAATCGCCGCCTTCTTCTACCGCTTCGACCCGCTTATATCCTATAGTTAAAACGCTTTCAATCAGTTCGTCGCGGTCGATTTTGGCGCCTTCGAGAACGTAAACGGTTTTTTCTCTAAGGAATTTTTGCGGCGGCAGTTTCTCGGCCAAAGCCTGCGCCGGAACCACCAGAACCCTCGGACGTATCGGCTCGGAGAGGGCGAAAAGCAGCGCGAGCCTTCTTCTAGCGACCGCTCTGTCATGGGCGAAACGGCTCGTTCGATACGGCGAAATTCTGTCTACCGGAAACATCGCTACCGATTCCACCGCAAGCTGCGGAGCGTCCTGCGGTTTTGGCGGCGAGAGCTCCGAGTCGGGCGGCAGCCCCATAAAAAGCGAAAGCGCGTAAACCGCTTTTTCGGCTTCTTTTACGGTCGGAGCGATAAAAATAAAAGTCCGCTTTGGGTCTGCCGTCCGCATGACGGAGGCGATGAACGCCGCCTGCTCTACGCTCGATACGTCCGTAACCGTCGCCGCGCCGCCTTCTACGGCTTTGCGCAAGGCGTCGGGCAGCCCCTCGATAGTCGATTTAGGGTATGGAAAAATCATAGCCGAGCCTTTTTAAAGGCTCCACCGCTAATAAGCGTCAGGTTAATTTTACAGAATCTCGTAAATTTTTAAATTATCGAGATGAATGACGCTTTCCCAGTTTGAAACTGAAAAATACTTGTTCGCCTCGCCGTAAAGAGGCGCGGGATCGTCGTATTCGAGATAAAGTTTGTTTTCCAAATACCACGAAAGTTTGGAGTCTTTGCGTATAAGCGTCCATTTATACTTCTGTCCGGCCTTAGGTCTGCCGCCTTCAATCCAAGGAATGGTTTTGCGCGCGACGGATTCGTGGTCGTGCTCGCGTCCTCTTATCAGCGCGTCGGTGGAATTATACCAACCGCCCAGCAGCGCTACGTATCCCGACTCGTGCTCCAGTCCGTCGTCGTAAAGCGAAACTTTAAAATCCAGCCTGTCCGTTTCGCTCCAAGCGTCGAATTCGATTCGGACGTTCCGCGGAAGCGGTTTTTTAAGAAAAATATTTTCGTTGTGCGCGTAGTCGCTCGTAAGCGATCCGTTGCGGATGAAATACTTGCCTCCGCCGATGCGCCAGTCGTCGCCGATTTCTTGACGATCGAAGGAATCTTCGAAAATAAGCGTCCCTTTGTCGTCCGGCGCCGAAGAGCCGAACCCGGGAAGATTATCCTGTATGATGCGCATATCGTTTCCCATTTTTTGCCAAACGCCGAACGGGCGCGCGCTCTGTTGTCCGACTACGCCGACGGCAAGCGCGAACGGAAGCGGACGGTTCCTGTGGCCGCCGGGACGCTTTGTTTCGGGAACGGCTTGCTTGAGGGAAGAAGAGGCCGAGGAAGACGATTTGGAGCCTTTTTTGCGCGGGTTTTGCCCTGCGTCCGGACTTGTGGGAGTGCAGTTCGTTACGACAAAAAAGGCCGAGGCGATCATCGCGGCAATTATCAAGACTTTTTTACGTTTCATTTTTCTACCCCGATTTTGGAGTTTTAATCACGCTAAGTTGAGAAGCTCTTTCGCGTTCAGCGAAAGCCAGTTCTCTTTGACGCCGGCGAGAATGGGCATTTTTTGAAATTCCTCCACGACGTCTTTCAGGTTTTTACAAATCCAATTCCATTGCGAGCCGAATAAAACTTTGTGGGCGAGCGCGCCGTTGCCGTACTGGAAAAGCATTTCAAATCCGCTTCCGAGGCGGCTCATTTCGCCCGGCCTATAACCCGATATGTCGATAAAGACGTTTGGATGGCGCAGCGCGGCGGCCACCGCGTCGTTCGTCCAAGGCCAGCCGCAGTGGCCGATGATAAACTTCAACTTGGGGTAACGCCCTGCGATTTTATCGACGTGCGAAGGGTGCCCGACATCCATCGGACAGTCCGCCCAGTAATTTAAACCGCTCTCTACGTAAACGGGAATGTTAAGCTGCTGACATATATCGTAGATAGGGAACCACGATTCGTCGGAGGCGGGCGTAATATGGCGGAAAGGACGAATGGTTATGCCTTTAAGGTTGCGGCGCAACACCCCGCGCTCGATATATAGCTTGCTTCGTTCGGGCTCCACCGGAGAAACCGCGCCGAAGTAAATAACGGAACCCATATAAACCGACGCCATGTTGCCCAAATGTTTTTCCAACTGATCGGGTTCGTCCTCCGGATTGCCGTTAATCTCGCAGTGTAAAACTACCGAGCCGACTCCCATTTGAGCGGTCTGCTCAAGCCAAATATTCGAGTCTTGAATTCGTTTTGAGCCGTTTTTTTTAACGAGATCGAGGGCTTGTTGAAGGGTGAACTTCATTAGTTTCTCAATATTTTCGGGCGACTGCGAATTAAGCATGAAAGCGGCCATCGACGCGGCTTTCTGCCTATAGCCGGGAAGACCCCAGAAGCTCCTGATGGTGGCGCCCAGCAAAATTTCATCGGGGATGTAACCGTTAAAGTCCACGACTCCGGTTATTTCGCTCTTGTTATCCATCTTTCGCTCCTGAGATTGTTGTTCGTCCGAAAAAGATTATAACGCTTTCCCGGAACTCGCGTTAAAATTTTTATATTGGAATACGACGCTTATGTCAAATCATACTATAAAAAATATAGAGTCGTCGTAATGGTCAGCGATTCGCGAAGAAGGACATGGAGCGGGCGACGGGACTCGAACCCGCGACTTTCAGCTTGGGAAGCTGACGCTCTACCAACTGAGTTACGCCCGCTCGCAAACCGATAAATAGCAAAATAAAATCTATGTGTCAAAAAAATCCTTATTTTTGACAAACAAAGCCGTTTTATTTTATATTCGCAAAAGGCAGTTTTTTGTCTATAAACAACCAACGCGCGGAAGGATTGCATTCGCATGAGGAAACTCGCTAAATTAGCCGTCATATTCGCCGCAGTTTATTGCTTTGCAGGCTGCGGAAGCTCGAACGGAAAAAATAACGCGTCCGACGAAGACGTATCAGACCTTTCGGAAAATGAAAGCCTCGAAACGGACGAAGACGCGGAAGAAACCGCATCGCTGCCCGACAAACTAAATCTTACTTTTACGCGCCAAGACGACGGAACGCCGGTTCCGGCGGAAGAGACGACGCAGTTCACTAAAAAAGTGATGGGATTTTTCAAGAAAATCAATTACTTCGATTACGTCCTCTACACTACGCACGGCGTTGACGCGTCAACCGGCAAAAAGGATTGGCAGTTTTGGTACAACGAGCGCTTTAAAAAAGAAAACGGCAAGGTTACTTTCTATCATCCGGTAAACCTTAACGACGGCGGACACAACCTCCATATCCCGATGAGCCGCGCGCTGGGCAACATTATTTCGGCGTATTTGCTAACCGGCGACTCCAAAGCCGGGCTTGCAGCGCGACAGCTCTGCAAAGGAATGTCTGCGTCGATGCTCGGCATGGTTTACGACGAGAACGACAAGGTTAATTATTTAATGTCTCGCAACATAGCGGCGTTCAATCACGAATTTACAACGCACGACGGCAAGCAAAAGGCGGTTGACTTCAGCGGTTGGCACTCTTCTTATACGCGCTGGAACTGCGACCGTTTCCCATATGAGAATAACCCATATTGGGGTAAACTGTGGATTACCAACATGCGCAGCAAAGACGACGTGCCGCACATATTCACGCTGCTGCCGACGCTGCGATACATAGCCGAAAAAGCGAAAGACTCCGACGTAAAAGAAGCCTGCGGCGAGGCTTTGTCGCTGCTTGAGAATTTTGCGAAGGCGATAGTAGAGGCCGATTACCGCATTCAAACAAAGGACAAGGACGGAAAAATTTTCATTCCAGGCTACACTGAAGACCCCGAACTAAATAAAAAGCAGGGCGATTTGGCTTCGTTCATAGAATACCGCGATTTTATTCCCAACGGAGAATGCAACGCTAGAGCCGCGGCGGAGCTTATCGGCTTTCATAAGCCCGTAAACGAAGACTGCGAGCGCGGCGAACCGAACAACTACGATAAGCTGTCGTTTAAAATCAATTCCTACAACAAGGCAATAGTAAACTATTTTCACGTGGCGCACATCGGCAACGCCCTCGTAAACGGACAATGGGACAGGGCCGCGCTGCTTCTCGACGGGCTCAACGAGAGAATTCTCGCCGACCAAGATACCCCCCAGGAAGAATACCAAACCAGCTACGCCGACTGGTGGCGCAACGTTGCGACTCACCTCGCTTACTCCCAAATATACGGCTTTCCGCTCGTAAGCGACGACGTCCGGTTAATACAGAAATATTTTACCAAAGCGGTGGAAAAGTTTGAAAGCTGGCCGTACTGGGATCCGTGGGCGGAAACCGTCGCAGACGGCGAGCTTGGCGGCTATCGCCCCGGCAACTGCGAAGGCTCCGGCGAAACGGCCGAATGCTGGTTTAGAGTCGAGGATATAGGTTTGGTCTTTCGCGCCTGCTGGACTCCGTTCGCCAACCCCTCAGGCAAAGAATGGGTCGATTGTTCTATCGTAAAAGATCCTTCAAAGTGGTAACGGACTAATTTTAAACAAAGACGCGCCCATAGCGGCGCGTTTTTTATTACTTATTTTTATTTTTGACCAACGCGCGGTTGACCCGCCGCTTTGCATATGGTAACTTCTTTGCTTGAAAAGGAGCCGAACGATGAAAGAAATCAGCGCGATAATCAGCGAACTTACAGCTCTGTTGCCGGGGGTAATCGTAAGCGACAAACCGGCGGACGTTTTTGTTTACAGCCGCGACTGCTGGCCTAAAACACTTCTTTGGACGGCGCAGGGACTTGCCCCTTTCAAGCCATGGTGCGTAGTCTTCCCAAAGTCTATCGAGGAAGTCGCAAAAACTCTTAAATACGCCAACGACAACGAAATTCCAGTTATACCCTACGGAGGCGGGTCGGGCGTTTGCGGCGGAGTGGCGCCGATTAAAGGCGGAATTACAATCGACCTTAAAAACCTGAAGAAGGTCGAAAAAATTGATAAAGATTCGATGATTGTTAAGGCGCAAAGCGGGATATTAGGAAGTCATCTCGAAGAAAAACTTAACGCCAAGGGGCTGACTCTTGGGCACTTTCCTTCTTCTATAATGTGCAGCACTCTCGGCGGATGGGTGGCGGCGCGGTCGGCCGGACAATGCTCGTCCAAATACGGCAAAATAGAAGACATGGTAACGGGTCTTGAAGTAGCGCTGCCTACCGGCGAAATAATTACGATAGAACCGCCGATACCGCAGAACGCCTCGTTTGATTTATCTTCCGTATTCGCCGGAAGCGAAGGAACGCTCGCAATAATTACGGCGGCTTGGCTTAAAGTTCACGCATTGCCCGCAAAACGGCAGTTTATGGGCGTCAATTTTCCATCGGTTAAAGAGGGGCTTGAAGCGATGCGGCAAATCATGCAGGCGGGGCTAGCGCCGGCGGTGCTGCGGCTGTACGATCCTCTCGATACTCTCATCAATAAAACGCACTCGGCGAAAGACGAGAAATCGCTTTCGCGGCTCGAACTGCACAATCCGGCTCTGGCGAGCCTAGTAATGGACGAGGCGATGGGCGAATTTAAGCGATCGATGTTCAAGGAGTCGCTCAAACGCCCGAAACTGCTAAACAGCTTGACTTACAAGCTGCCGGTCGGCGCCCTTTTAGTAACTATTTTTGAAGGAGA
>CAYNVS010000045.1:0-22158 GCA_964400725.1 uncultured Myxococcales bacterium | reverse complement strand
CGACTGTCAATGTTCATTGTCAAGGTTCGCATACTTCCCCATAGGCGAAGTTCCCGGCCAGCGGGCAGGCAGTCCTTCCGCCGGGTTGCGGTGGGTGACACTGCGTGATAGGCGAAGTTTTAGTTCAACCTGTTTGCTGATCGGTCAATTAATTTATGTTCCGCGAGCGAGTAAATTGTTTGTGGGCCTTGCCTAAGTAACCTAAAATCATAAATTATTTCAAAGAAAATATTGTAAGAATCAAGATAAATGTTATAAATATTCATGCTTATGCGATTTAGGAATTTTTCGACCAAGAAGCCGAGGACGCAAAATGACTACTGCCTACCATGCCAAATATTTCGCGCATTTTATTACCCGTCAAGGCGGAAACGGGATAGACCGCATTTCCCGTTCGCTATTTGATGCAACCGTTGACTTAAATCCCAACCAGATCGACGCGGCTCAATTCGCAATACGCTCTCCGATTTCTAAAGGCGTTCTTCTCGCTGACGAAGTCGGTCTGGGCAAAACCATTGAAGCGGGACTCGTGCTTTGCCAATATTGGGCGGAGCAGCGCCGCAAGATGCTTGTTATCTGTCCGGCGTCTATCAGAAAGCAGTGGGCTTTGGAACTCGAAGAAAAGTTCAATCTTCCTACAACCATTCTTGACAATAAGACATACGGGGAAGTTAAAAGAAATAGCGGCAATAGTCCATTCGAGTCTAATAAAGTTGTAATCACATCCATACATTTTGCCAGCGCAAAAGCCAATGAAATTCAAAAGATAAATTGGGATATGGTCATCGTGGACGAGGCTCATAAGCTTCGCAATGCATACCGGCCAAGCAACCGAATGGGGCAGAATATTCGATTCGCGATTGAAAACCGCCGGAAAATCCTTATGACGGCTACCCCGCTACAGAATTCTTTGCTCGAACTTTATGGGTTGGCGACGTTGATCGACGACCGCATTTTTGGCGACCTTCCATCCTTCAGAACGCAGTTTATAAACACCGGGGGCGATCTCGAAGGCTTGCGTAACCGTCTGCGTTCATTCTGTTTGCGAACGCTTCGCAGACAGGTTTTGGAATATATAAAATATACTGAACGTTTGCCAATGACGCGTCCATTCTCGCCCAACGAGCAGGAACAAAAGCTGTACGAAGCCGTTTCCGCCTTCCTTCAACGCGACGATACATATGCGCTGCCTCAAAAACAAAGACATCTAACGATAATGATTGCCCGCAAGCTCTTGGCTTCCTCGCCGCGCGCAGTGGCCGGAACGCTCGAGGCAATGCGAGAGCGTCTTATCTCTATTCGCGACGGTTTGCCGACAGAAGAAAACATGGCCAAGCGTTTAGTTGAGGAAGAAGAGATCGAAGAAGAAATACTTGACGAGATACTCGGCGAAGATGGCGATGAAAAAGAAGATGATGAAGAAACGAAGGTCGCGGAACAAGACGATATTGACAGAAGCAAGCTGCAAGCTGAAATTGACGAGCTTGAGCGCTATATTGCTTGGGCTCGCGGCATCGGCGTAGACACGAAAGCGCTCGATCTGTTAAAAGCCTTGAAGATTGGTTTTGAGCAGATGACGGATATGGGAGCCAGATGCAAAGCGGTCATTTTCTCAGAATCCAGGCGAACTCAAAGCTATTTACGGGATTTTCTTGAGGCCAACGGTTATGCCGGCAAAGTGGTATTATTTAACGGCACGAATTCGGACGCCGAATCGACGCAAATATATCTGAGGTGGAAAAAAAAGAACCAAGATAACGGTCGAGCGACCGGCTCGCGTGATGTAGACATTCGCGCTGCTTTGATTGAACATTTTCAGGAATCGGCGTCTATACTTATCGCTACGGAAGCGGCAGCCGAAGGAATTAACCTGCAATTCTGTTCTTTGGTCGTAAACTTCGACCTGCCTTGGAATCCTCAACGCATCGAACAACGCATAGGCCGCTGCCATCGTTACGGCCAGAAGCACGACGTGGTCGTGATTAACTTCCTGAATCAGCGTAACGCAGCGGATTTGCGCGTCTACGAGTTGCTTGAAAGCAAATTCAAGCTTTTCAGCGGCGTATTTGGCGCTTCAGACGATGTGCTCGGAAGCGTAGAGTCGGGCGTTGATTTTGAGCGGCGCATATTGGATATTTATCAAAAATGCCGTTCTACCGAAGAAATTGAAGCCGAATTCGCGGCTTTGCGCATTGAACTTGACGAGCAAATTAAAACGCGCATAGACGAGACTCGCCGCAAGCTGTTGGAGAATTTCGACGAGGACGTTCATGCTCGGCTTAAAATAAACATGGACGGCGCGCGCGAAACTTTGGATCGCGTCGGTAGGATGTTCTGGCGATTATCAAAGCATATTTTATCGAAACGCGCGTATTTTGACGACGCCGAACTTGCCTTCGATTTGAACGAAGCGCCGATTCCGAATATTAGACATGGTCGTTACAGACTCATCAGCAAGAATCATCAAGATATTCCTAACGAATTCTTGTACCGCCTGTCTCATCCCTTGGGCGAGTATGTTCTTGAGAGCGGCAAGGCTTGCTCAACGCCGTTGGCGAAAGTTGAATTTAACGTCTCCCGCCACCCTGCGCGGATTGCCGTTGTGGAAAAGCTGAAAGGAAAATCCGGATGGCTTATTGCCAAGAGACTGCTGATAGAGTCGTTTGAACGCGAAGAATACCTGCTGTTTTCCGCTTTTACGGATGACGGAACAGACCTTGACCAAGAAACTTGCGACAAACTTTTTTACTGCGACGGCAATGCAACGCCTTGCAATTCCATGACAACGGCTGTTGAAGACAAGTTAAAAAAAGAAGCCGAACGCCATATAAAATCTACGGTCAGCCGCTCGTTAGAGGAAAACAACAGGCATTTTCAGGAGGCGAGAGAACGGTTGGAAGCATGGGCGGACGATCTTGTCTTGGCTTCGGAAAAAGAATTGTATAACATAAAAGAACAGATTAAAGTTCTGAAAAGAGAGGCGCGGCAGGCCTCCACGCTGGGCGAGCAACACGAGCTTCAGCTAAAAATAAAGGAACTTGAGAAAAAGCAACGCCGCCAGCGTCAGCAGATATTTAACGTAGAAGACGAAATTATGGCTAAGCGCGACCGCCTGATTGAAGGTCTTGAGCGTCGCATGGCTCAAAAAATCGTCGATGAGACATTGTTTGCCATCCGCTGGACGGTGGTTTAGGAGTAAGTATGACAGACAACGCCAATTATCAGAAACTTATGGCCGTTCTTTCGGAGCTCTTCCAGCTCGATCAAGCCGACCTGGATTTCGGCATTTACAGAATTATGAACGCCAAACGGGACGAGATTATACGCTTTCTAGACGAAGACCTGATGCCGCAGATAAAAGCGGAGCTTAGTCAATTCGAGAGTTCCGAAACGGCCATTAATCGTAAAAAGCTTGAGGAAACTCTTCAAAACCTGAACAGGCTGAAGGTTGAAAACCCCGAGTCAAATTCGGTTGTTAAAGAACTGCGGGCGGAACTGGCCGACGCAGTCGATGTTGAAGCGCTGGAAAACGAGATATTCTCGGATCTAACAAACTTCTTTCGCCGCTACTATAAAGACGGCGATTTTATAAGCCTGCGCCGCTACAAGAAGGACGTTTACGCCGTTCCGTACGAGGGAGAGGAAGTCAAGCTGTACTGGGCAAACCACGATCAGTATTACATTAAAACCGGCGAATATTTCAGGGATTACGCTTTTAGGGTTGATAACGGCAAAAAAACGGTTCGCTTCAAGTTGATTGACGCCGACACGGAAAAGGACAACGTAAAAGCCGCTTCGGGCAAGGAAAGGCGTTTCATTCTTGCGGAGAATGACCCGGTATCGGAAACGGACGGCGAACTGACGATATGCTTTGCATACCGCCCCGACGACGCAAAGCGAACTCAAACCGAATTGAATGCGGAGGCTTCGGCTGCAATACTTAAAATCCTTGCGGGCAAGGATTGGATGACGCTTGAAAAACAAGACTGGCGGCGCGAACTGGCTGCGAAAGAGGCGACTGACAAAAATAAAGAGCGTACCTTGCTGGACAGACGTTTGACAGACTATACGGCGCGCAACACGTTCGATTACTTCATTCATAAAGATTTGGGCGGCTTCCTGCGGCGCGAACTGGACTTTTACATTAAAAATGAAATCATGCACCTTGACGACATTCAGGACGAAGAAGAGCCGAAGGTCGAAGCGTATCTTGGCAAGATTAAGGCGCTGCGGAAGATTGCGCGCAAAATTATTCAGTTCCTCGAACAGCTTGAGAATTTTCAGAAAAAGCTCTGGCTCAAGAAAAAGTTTGTGGTGGAAACCAATTACTGCGTTACGCTCGACCGCGTGCCGCCGCAGTTATACCCCGAAATAGCCGCCAACGACGCCCAGCGCGAAGAATGGGTTCGTTTGTTTGCAATAGACGAGATAAAAAAAGACATCGCTACGCCCGGCTTCACAAAGCCGCTTACGGAGGGCTTCCTCAAAGCCAACCCCTACCTTGTGCTGGATACCAAATTCTTCAGCGAGGCGTTTAAGCTGAAGCTGCTGGCCACATTTGACGACTTGGACGAGCAATGCGACGGCCTGCTTATACACTCCGAAAACTTCCAGGCGCTGAATCTGTTGCAGGATCGGTATCGGGAACAGGTGAAGTGCATCTACATCGACCCTCCGTACAACACAGGCGACGGGGATTTTCCCTATAAGGATAACTACAAATCATCAAGTTGGCTTTCTATGATGAGCGATAGGCTATTCCTAATCCACTCAATGCTCACTAAAAATGGCCTGTTTATAGCCCATATCGACGAACACGAAAATCACTCCCTGGAGATATTAGTTGGGCAAGTATTCGGCGCTTCTTCGAATATTGGCCCAATGATTTGGGACAAAAGAAATCCCAAGGGGGATGCTCGTGGAATTGCGACTCAGCACGAATACCTGACTTGGGTCATCAAGGACGCCTCGATTTTGGCGCAAGTGGAATCACGTCTTAAAAGGCCAAAGGAAAACGCGAGTAAGATTCTCGATAAGGCAGCAGAATTAATTCGTAAAAATGGTAGTGTCAATCAAACGGTACGTGCAGCTTTCCGAGAATGGCTTAGAGACCAATCATTTAGTGGTGGTGAACTGGCATACAACCAGATTGATGACAATGGAGAAGTCTATCGGCTTGTATCAATGGCTTGGCCTAATAAAAACAAAGCACCAGACGAGTACTTCCAGCCCTTGATTCATCCCAAAACCAGCCGTCCGTGCCCTATTCCTGAACGTGGTTGGCGTAATCCTCCAGCAACAATGGAGGCGCTTCTTTCTGCGGGCTTAATTCTCTTTGGGCAAGACGAGACAACACAACCAACTCGAAAATATATTTTGCGCGAAAACCTATATGAAAATGTGCCATCTCTTTACTACTTCGGTGGAAGTGATGACGACCTTCAGAAGCATTTAGGGTTCTTCTTTCCGAATCCTAAGCCTACCCGTCTTGCTCAGTACGTCGAAACGATTGCTGTTCAAAAAAATGAATTGACCCTCGATTACTTCGCTGGCTCAGGCACTACAGGCCATGCCGTCATCAACCTCAACCGCGAGGACGGCGGCAAGCGCAAGTACATTTTGGTCGAGATGGGCGAGCACTTCGACACCGTGCTCAAGCCGCGCATTCAGAAGGTGATTTACAGCAAGGACTGGAAGGACGGCAAACCGGTTTCCCGCGAGGGATCGAGCCACCTGTTCAAGTACATCCGCCTCGAATCTTACGAGGATACTCTGAACAACCTGGTATTGGCTCGCAACAAAATCCAGGCCGATATGTTGGCCAAGGCCAAGGACTTCCGCGAAAGCTACATGTTAGGCTACATGCTGGACGTGGAAACGCGCGGCAGCGACTCGCTCCTGAACTTGGATCGCTTCGCCGACCCGTTTAGCTATACGCTTAAAATCGCAACGGGCAGCGCTGGCGAAACTAAGGAAACCGCGATTGACCTCGTGGAGACCTTTAACTACCTGATCGGTCTGACTGTAGAAAAGGTGTCTGAACGGGAATCATTTATAGCATCTTTTAACACAACTAAGGAAAATGAAAACAAAGCAGCTGTAACAATTGAGGGATGGAAGGAAGAAAAGAACTCCCACTATGAAATATTTGTTAAAAACGCGGGAACATTCAAACGAAAAGCTGAATCTCCTTGGAATTTCCAGTATGTGGAAGGCTATTGCTGGTCAAAGCAGAGAGCGAAAGAAAAAGTCTTGGTCGTTTGGCGGAATTTAACCGGAGATATTGAAAAAGATAACCTGATGCTTGATTGTTGGCTGAAACGTAAACAGATTAAGACAACAGAACGGGTCGGAATCGATTACGATATTATCTACGTGAACGGCGACAACAACCTGGAGAACCTGCGCCGCGCCGACGAAACATGGAAGGTGCGCCTCATTGAAGAGGAGTTTAAGCGTCTCATGTTTGAAGGCAAAGATGTATAAAGTATAAAAGCAAAGAGAGCGAAAACATGAGCCCAAACGAAATTACGCAACCTCGCGTTTCCTCTTTTGAACTAATCAAAAGGACTAACGAGCACGGTCAGGAATGCTGGTCGGCGCGACAATTGGCGAAGGCCTTGGAATACAGCGATTACCGCAACTTTCAGGCAGTTATTGAGAAGGCGAAAGAGGCTTGCGTCAACAGCGGACAGGAGCCGTCAAACCATTTCGTTGATATCACCGAAATGGTCGCAATCGGCTCGGGAGCTCAACGTCCGATTGAGGATGTTCTGCTGTCTCGTTACGCTTGTTATCTTATAGTTCAAAATGCCGATCCTGCCAAAAAAATCGTCGCGCTTGGACAAACCTACTTCGCCGTTCAAACGCGAATGCAGGAATTGACGCAGCTTGACGAGTATAACAGGCTGGCGACTGAGGATGAACGGCGTCTATTTCTTCGCAACGAACTTAAAGAGCACAATAAGCAGTTGGTGGATGCCGCCAAAGACGCGGGCGTCGAAACAAGTTTGGATTACGCCATTTTTCAGAATCACGGATACATGGGACTCTACGGCGGAATGGGCGCAAAGGAAATTCACGCTTACAAAGGATTGAATAAGAACCAGAAAATACTCGATCACATGGGCAGCGCAGAATTGGCCGCCAACCTTTTTCGCGCGACGCAGACGGAAGAAAAGCTCCGGCGCGATCAAATAAGAGGAAAAGACAAGGCAAACCAAACGCATTTCGAGGTCGGGCAGAAGGTGCGGAAAGCGATTAAAGATATCGGCGGCGCTATGCCGGAGGAACTGCCGACTGCGGAAAGCATTAAACTAATTCAAAAGAAAAAGACCAAGAAACTGAAGGACAAGTAGTTTTATGGCAAAACGCGGACAACCGATAAAGCAAACGCCTGCGCTCAAACTGGCGGACAAGCTCGTTTTAAACCAGTGGATTCTTTCTCTCTTCGGAGCGCCCGATTTAAAGAATCTCGCTTCAGGCTTGAAAAGCCCTGATTATGAGGGATTCGACGAAAAGAACGTAAACCATATTTATCACGCGCTCGCAGCTCGTAAAAGCCGTTTTAACGGTTTAACCGCCGAAATGCTGCTTACTTATGACGAGAATATATCCCGCTTTTGGCGGCAAATCGTGGAGCGGCGCAACCGTAAAGGAAACCATCTTAAGCTAAAATATTTTCAATACCTATCTCTGCTTTTCACCGAAATATATCTCGACCGATATTTTAGCAATCCCGACAACCTGCTTGACGATCTTAATCGTCAGGTAGCAATCTATAATTCAGCGACAGCGCGCTCCGCGAAGGATAAACTGGGAGCGTATGAAAAAGCCGACCTCAACAAACTAGCTTTCTGGATGGCGACCGGCAGCGGTAAGACGCTCCTTATGCATGTCAACATCCTGCAATATCTCCACTACATGGAAAAACACGGCAAGCCCGCCGACCTGAACCGCATTATTCTGCTCACGCCCAATGAAGGCTTATCGCATCAGCATTTTGCGGAGTTCGTCGAATCGGACATCGAGGCGGAACTATTCAGCAAGGAGCGCGGCTGGCGTTTCGGCAAACGTCCGGTGGAAATCATCGACATCAACAAGCTGCGAGACGAGTCCGGCGATAAAACAGTCGCGGTTGAAGCGTTCGAGGGAAACAACCTTGTTCTGGTGGACGAAGGACATCGCGGAACGAGCGGATCGGAGAGCGGCCAGTGGCTGACCAAACGAAATCAGCTATGCGAGAATGGCTTCTCCTTCGAGTATTCGGCCACATTCGGCCAAGCGATGCGAGCGTCGGGAAGTTCGGTTCTTGAAGCGCAATACGCTCGCTGCATCCTGTTCGATTACTCCTACCGCTACTTTTACGAAGACGGTTACGGTAAGGATTACAAAATTCTCAACCTACCCGACGACGAAGACCGGCAGGAAGACGAGGAGCTGCGCCGACGCTACCTTACGGCATGCCTCCTGTCCTTCTACCAGCAGCAGAAGCTCTACGACCATAAGCAACGGAGCTTCCGCGAATATCTGATAGAGCGGCCTCTTTGGATTTTCGTCGGCGGCAGCGTTACCAAGACGACCAGCAAGAGAGATCTGTCCGATGTGCTGGACATTCTTCTGTTTTTAGCGGACTTCGTCGGCGATGAACGGCGCAGCGCAGAGATTATCGACATGCTCTTACGAGGCCAGTCGGGCATGCATAATGCATCTGGTCAAGACATCTTCGGCGGACATGCGTTCAGTCCGCTTGTTTCGCTAGGTATGAACTCCGAGATGGTTTTTCGCGACGCGCTGAAGACGCTATTTAACGCCCCTGCAATTGCGGCGCTGCATATAGAAAACCTTAAAGGCAGCGAAGGCGAAGTCGCTCTGCGGCTTGGCGACAACGATCCCTTCGGCGTCATCAACATCGGCGACCCGGCGGGTCTATGCAAAATTTGCGGCGAGCGAGAAGAATTGGTTGTCGCGGACAGAGACTTTTCGGGTTCGCTGTTTCGCGTTCTGAACGAAACAGAATCGCGGATTAATATTCTCATCGGTTCGCGCAAGTTCACCGAAGGCTGGTCGAGCTGGCGCGTCAGCACAATGGGGCTTATGAACATAGGCAAGAACGAAGGCTCGCAGATAATCCAACTCTTCGGTCGCGGAGTGCGTTTAAAGGGAAAGGATTTCTGTCTCAAGCGCAGCCGCAGGATCGAAGCCGTCAACGCCCCGCAAGATATAGAACGACTTGAGACTCTTAATATATTTGGAGTCCATGCTGATTACATGCGCCAGTTTAAGGAATATCTTGAGGAAGAAGGGCTCCAGAATATCGATGATCGAATCGAGTTTATCCTTCCTGTGATACGAAATCTTGGCGATGTGAAATTGAAGGTTATTAAGCCGCAGAAAGGAACGAACTTCAAATGCAAGGGGCCTAAACCAACGATTAATTTGCCGGATGAACGCCTTAAGCGTCGGCCAGTAACGCTGGACTGGTATCCAAAGCTTCAAACGCTTTCCAGCCGAGAACGTACGCGCGATGAGGAGGCCGCGGAAAAGGATCTCGCCCACTTCCAACGCGAGCACATCGCCTTTATGGATATGGACGCTATATTCTTCGAAATTGAGCAGTTTAAGAATGAGCGAGCTTGGTTCAACCTTAATCTGTCTAGGGAGAAAATACGGGAGTTGCTTAGCGATAAAAGCTGGTATCAGCTTTTCATACCCAAAGACGAGATGAATTTTAACGCCTTCGATAGAGTGCGTCAGTGGCAGGAAATCGCGGTTGTGCTTTTAAAGAGGTACTGCGAGCGTTTTTATTTAACAAAAAATGCGGAATACGAAAGCAAGTTCTTGGAATATCAGGAGCTTAAACCGGATGATACGAACTTCATAAGCGAGTACCGCATTTTGATAGACCAGTCTCGTCAGGATATCGCGGCAAAGCTGAATGAAATCAAACGCATAATTGAAAATGGCGCGCTGAAGGAGACCGACTTTTCACGGCTTGAGATAAACCAATCAGGGTTCCGAGCTCTATCTTTCTCCGGGCACCTTTACCAACCGATGCTATATGCCAATAGCGATCTGATTGAAGTCAAACCAGCGCCGCTGAATGAAGGCGAGCGGGACTTCGTAATTGACCTGCGCGCTTACTGCCAAAACAATAAGCCATTCTTCATGGACAAGGAGCTCTACCTGCTACGCAACAGGAGTCGCGGCAAAGGAATAGGCTTCTTCCAAGCAAACAACTTTTATCCTGACTTCATATTATGGCTTCTCGTCAATGGTAGGCAGTATATAAACTTCATTGACCCAAAAGGATTGCGAAATATAGAGGGTTTTGACGACCCGAAGGTCAATTTCTATCGCTCAATCAAAGAACTGGAGCGCGATCTCGGTAATAAAAACATAGTGTTGCATTCTTTCATCGTTTCAAACACGCCCATGAGGGAAATAGCATGGTGGACGCCGAACAGAGAAAAAACATGGTTTTCCAAAAACCATATTCTGTTCCAATACGAAGACCAGGGTGAATACATTAACGCAATATTAAATATGGCATTAAACGAACGATAATATTTCAAAAATTCGCGGCGACCAAAGGAGGCTTGGCCGAATGGACAAAGCGATGTTGATTCTCTATGTCGCCGATCAGGGGCGCAGCAGGGCGTTTTACCAAGCCATACTCGGCATTGCGCCATCGCTGGACGTTACAGGTATGACCTAGTTTCCGTTGGTCGCAGGGGTAAGCCTGGGCCTCATGCCGGAGAAAGGGACTTCTTCATTTCTAGGCGACACTCTTTCCCCGGCGAGCGAAGGTAGTGGGATACCGCGTTGCGAACTCTACCTCTACGTTGCAGACCCTTCGGCGAGCCTGCGTAAGTTGACCGACGCGGGTGGTCGGGCGCTCGGCGAGTCAGAAGCGCGTTCATGGGGCGATGTGGTCGCTTATGGCGTCGACCCCGACGGACATATCGTGGCTTTCGCTCAACTGTAAACGGTGGCTGAAAAGCGCGGCGGTTTGAGGCTGATATTTCGATAATTGTCCACGAATCCGATCAAAGTGTTACTCTGCTGTGACTGTAACAAAAAAGCGCCTACGGGAAAACTCGTAAGCGCTTGAAATCACTGGAGCCACCACCCAGAATTGAACTGGGAACCTAGTGATTACGAATCACTCGCTCTGCCGATTGAGCTATGGTGGCAAGAGGGTTGTAGTTTAATATTTCCTTGCCTCTTGTCAAGAGTTTTTTGCGTCTCTTTTTCTTTTTGCCCGCCAGTCGCTAATACGACGATTCAACGGTCCGTTCTCATAAATTGAGACCTCTCTAACGTCGGTTTTTATACTTTCTTTACGTCCCCGGCTTCGCTATTAACGGTAATTTTATTTAAGTCCAACTAGACTACTTTTCGACTTTTGAAAGGAGCTTGGCAATGGATTTATTAATGCTCGGTTTGGCGGGGTCGTTTTTCGCGGCGTCTTTCTTTCTCGTCCGAATGCTCGGACGGCTGTAAGAGGCGCGTCATGTCGTTTATAGACGGATTGGCCGCGGCAATCGCTTTCGACGCATTTGTCTATCTTGTCGTTGCATTGCTGAAACCGGAGAGTTTCCAATGAACGATTTCATTTACATAATCGTTTATATTATTGCGCTTGTCGCCATGGCGGTTCCTTTGGGCTCGTACATGGCGCGCGTTTACGACGGACAAGCGACGTGGGCCGGGCGTTTTCTTGGGCCGGCGGAGCGTTTTATTTACAGGCTTTGCGGCGTCGATGCAAGCGCGTTGATGGGATGGAAACAATACGCCGCTTCCGCGCTGGCGTTCAACGCGCTCGGCTTCGTCTTGCTTTACTTATTGCTTCGTCTGCAAGGCGCGGCGCCGCTGAATCCTCAAGGCATGCGGGGGCTTTCGCCCGATTTGGCTTTCAATACCGCGGTCAGCTTTATTACGAACACCAATTGGCAGGCGTATTCCGGCGAGGCGTCTCTTTCTTATTTCGCTCAGATGTTCGGTTTGACGGTTCAGAACTTTGTATCGGCCGCAACGGGAATGGCCGTATTAATAGCGCTTGTCAGGGGCGTTCGCTCCAAGACGACTTCATTCATAGGCAATTTCTGGGTCGATTTAACCCGCGGCGCGCTGTACATTCTGTTGCCGCTCTCTTTTGTTCTTGCGGCTCTATTGATTTCTCAAGGCTCGGTGCAGTCCTTCGACTCATACGTCAAGGCCAATCTCGTCGAGCCGGTAAAAGACGAATCCGGCAGCCTTATAGCCGAGCAAATTCTCCCGTTGGGGCCTGCGGCTTCGCAAATCGCCGTCAAGCAGCTTGGAACAAACGGCGGCGGCTTTTTCGGCGTCAATTCCTCGCATCCCTTCGAGAATCCGACTCCGCTGTCCAACTTCCTAGAATTGCTGGCAATACTGCTCATTCCCGCCGCGCTTTGTTTTACCTTCGGCCGCATGGTAAACGACCGGCGGCAGGGACGAGCAATTTTTGCGGCTATGCTCCTCATCTTTCTTATGAGCCTAGGCGTATGCCTGACGGCGGAACGCGGCGGAAACCCGCGTCTCGCAACGTTGGGCGTCGATCAGACGAACTCCTATTCCGCTTCCGGCGGAAACATGGAAGGAAAGGAAGTTCGCTTTGGAGCCGCGTCGTCCGCGCTGTGGGCGACGGCCGCAACGGCGGCGAGCAACGGCTCGGTAAACTCCATGCACGACAGTTTCGCTCCGTTGGGCGGACTTGTTCCGTTATGGCTGATGCAGCTTGGCGAAGTTATTTTCGGCGGCGTTGGCAGCGGGTTGTACGGCATGCTTATGTTCGTATTGATTGCGGTCTTCGTAGCGGGACTTATGGTTGGCCGTACGCCGGAATATTTAGGGAAGAAGATTGAAATCTTCGAGATGAAAATGGCGGCGCTTTCAATCCTTATTCCGCCAGCCCTCGTTCTCTTAGGAACGGCGTTGGCCGTCAGTCTGAACGCCGGAACCAGCGGCGCGCTCAATCCCGGTCCTCGCGGTTTCTCTGAAATTCTATACGCTTTTTCCTCGGCGGCCAACAACGACGGCAGCGCCTTCGGCGGTTTGGCGGCCAATACGCCTTTTTACAACGTGGCGCTGGGGTTGTGCATGCTCGCGGGGCGTTATTGGCTTATTCTTACTGTTCTAGCCGTCGCGGGATCTCTTGCGGCAAAGAAGCGCGTTCCCGAAAGCGCGGGCTCTCTTCCTACGCACGGGCTAATGTTTGTGATTCTGCTGGCGGGCGTAGTTCTGCTGGTTGGAGCGCTGACCTTTTTGCCAGCTTTGGCGCTTGGGCCTATCGTCGAAAGTTTGACGTTTTAACCGCAAAATCGGCAGGTTTACGATGAGTCAAAAAGATAAAAAAATCGCGTTCGACGCGGCCGCGCTGAAAACCGCTGCTCTGGAGTCGTTCTTAAAGCTTTCGCCGCTGCGCGTTATACGCAATCCCGTGATGTTTGTCGTCGAACTGGGCGCGGCGCTGACCGCGCTGCTCTTTTTCGTCTCGCTTGCAGACTCGTCCCACGGCTCGCCGCCGTTCATTCTGGCGGTTTCGCTATGGCTGTGGGCGACCATTCTATTCTCTAACTTCGCCGAGGCTCTGGCCGAAGGGCGCGGACGACTATTTGACCAAGCCCTTCGGGGCGGGAGAATTGCTCGCTAGAATACGCGTCGCGCCGCGCCGCGCCGTAAGACTTCAAGATGGATTGGGAGCTGTTTTCGCGTCAGGAGACCTGAAGGTTGACTTGCAAAAGCGGCGGGTCTTTTTCTTGAACGAAGAAATTCACCTGACTCCCATTGAATACAAGCTGCTCTTAGCGCTTATTCGCCACGCCGGAATGGTTCTGACTCACCGCCAGCTTCTAAAGGAAGCGTGGGGAGGAGCTTCCGTCGAGCATACTCATTATTTACGCGTTTACATGTCGCAGCTTCGCCGTAAGATTGAAGCCGATCCGGCCAGGCCGAAACTAATTTTGAACGAGCCCGGCGTGGGCTACAGGCTTAAAGTCGATTGAGGGTTTGTTGCTTTTCGGTTGCGGAGATTCTAACGCTTCCAAACTTATTTCTCCGGAGGCGAATAAATTTGAAAATTGGGATTGCCTTTGGTCGGAAAAGGCGTCTGCGTCCATTCGCCGGTCGTATCAGGCAGGCGGCCCCACGTGCTATTTTCAGCGGCTTCTCCGACCTTAACTTTATCCATGCAAACCATGTTCTTGTCAAACATGTAAAGAGTGTCGGAGCCGCATTTTATTCCGAAGGTAAATCCCTGCTCCAAGTCTTTTTCCTGCGTAAAAACGTAGCGCTCTCCGGGTTTGATTATAGTTCCCTCAGCGGCCGCGTAACGATGCGACGCATCGCTCGGTTTGTCGGTAAAAATCCATCCGCTTATATCGACTTCTGCGCCGCTTGCGTTGACTATCTCGGCCCAATCGGTTCCGTGGCAGTCGATTTCGTTGAAAACGACCGCGTTTTGAGTCGGTTCGTAATCCGGCAAAGAGGAACCGCAGCCCGCGCTCGTCAAGCTAAACAAGGCGGCAAACGCCCAAACCTCAAATAGCTCTATCGAGCGCTTTTTGTCGTAATCTTTATTAATTTCATACAGCCGTTGACGCTTCATTCCTAATCGCCTCTTCCCGGATACGGGCGAGCCTGCTTGATATAAAGCGCCGGAGGCTCGCCGGGATTTTCGTCGTCGTCGAATTTAAATTCGATGTCCATGGCGTAAAACCCTGTAACGCCCGCGCCTGGGCCGTATGCGTAGGAAAATCGGCTGTGAATCGAGTAAAGCGCCCGGCCAAGCGCGTAAATTTGTTTGGCCGAAAGAACCGTTGATCCCGGCGGGACGAGGTTTGAATGCGACAAGTAATTTGTCGGCTGGTTCGGTTCGCTGAAATAATAAAGAATTTCGTCGGTAGTAACGCCCGCGGGCGGATGAACTACTTCCGCGTCTCCGCCGTACTGCACGTTAATATAAAACGCCGGATCGACGCCCGTAGAGTCGAAAGGATTGCATGTAACCGCCACGCCGTTTGCCTCTTCATGCGGGAAATTGCAATGAACCAGCAAAGCCATGCCGACCGTTTTATGGCCGATGGAGTAATAGTTTCGCTCCTCGAAAGTCCTGAAAAGCCACGCGCTCGCGTAGGTTTGTCGAAGAGCGTTTAAAACGCTGTTCCAATCAGACGGGTCGCCGGTGTGCGATTCGTAGCATCCGGCGCATGGAAAACCGTCCAAGTCTTCGCTGTTTGTGCTCGTGCGGAAACGCAATTTGCAGCCGCTTGAGTAGTCCATTTCAATCTTGACCTTAAGTTCGGTCTGCAATTCTTCGTCGATTGCGCCGCTCATCATGTCGGCGCGAAGCTCCGCCAGCTTTTTATCCCGCGTCGAATAATTTGCCCGAAAGTCTTCGTCCAGCAAAAAGGCGTCAATTCTATCGAAGTATCCGTTGTCAACCATGAAGCGGTAATAATAATAAACGGGTATTGCAAACGCTTTGCGCAGCGGAACGTCGTCGGTTTTGGCTAAAATCGAATAATGCGCCGCTTTGCCTCCGAAGGCGAGAACCGCCTTCTTTATACCGTCTCGTAAAGACTGGCCTTTAGGCTCGGAAGTAATGTCTTCTATGTCCCATACGCCTTTGGTTTCCAAATCCATATCAGGCAGTTCAATCGGGTCGGGTTTCTTTTCTTCCCAAAACTTTTCCGCCTCTTCCAGCGAAACTTCGGCAACCGTCCACTGCGACGCTTCCGCGACGAGCTTGACTATTTTGTTTTCTAAACTTCGCAGCGTTTTATTGCTCATGGCTCCTCGCAGCCCCATGTTGGGCGTGCGCCTGTTTTGAGACAAAACGTTGACGTGCGAAAGGGGAGTCTGAAATTCTTCCGTAATCAAACCTTGAACGACCGATATGTCGTTAGGCGCTTGATCCAACACCATTATATCCTGATAGGAAACGTAAACGCTTTCCAACTCCGCAGCCTTTGCAAAATGCAGCCTGCCGATTGCGGTTCCCAGAGTGAGCGGTTGATATTCGGTTCGGGCGTAAAGTTGCGCGGTGGTTACTATCAAAACGTCGGAAGAAAGGCCTTTCGCCGTCGCGGCAATCGAGTCGCTAGTCGGATGAAACGCAAGAGCCGCGCCGAAAAAAGTATGCGCTTTCACGGCGGCGTAAAGTTTTTCTATCATTGAAACGGACGCGGTGTCGTACGGCGAAAGTTCGAGCGCCCATACCTGCGGCTCTTCGTAAAACGTAACGGCGGCGAGAATGAAACGGCGGTCGGGGCTGTAGTATTCCGTCGTATTGAACTCCGATAAGGACGTTATCAGAGGCAGTCCGGCGCCCGACAAATGCGTAGAGCAAAATTCGTAATGAATTTGATAAAGAACGCTGTTTTGAAAATACAGCGAGTCGTTGTCCGCTTGATCGAGGACAACCTTCATCGAGCGCGCTCCCGGAAGGGTAGTGTTTATCGGCTGCGAAGCCAGCGCTTGAAAATCGGAATTGCAGCCGATGTTCAATAAGTATTCCAACGAGGAAGTTTCGCTTTCGTCGTCGTCGGTTGGAGCTTCGCAAACGCCCTCTTCGTATTCCGGCAAATCAAGCGGTTCAATATCTTCGTCCGCGCTTTGGCCGGACGGCCCGCTCGATTCGCAGCTCGCCAAAACAAACGCCGACGCGAGCCCGAATAAAATTACGGCCGTAATGCAGCCCAATTTTTCGCTCATTGGAGCCTCTTCTAATCGCCGCTCGGATTTATCCGCAAAGCGTCAGGGCGTAAGCGCAAAGCAGTAAAATCCGCCGTAACCTCCGCCGGAGCCTACCGTGTTGGAATTAGGGCCGCCGGTTTCGACGAGGTTCACGCCCGCGGCGCAGCCTCCCTCGTCCAGCGCCGACATCCAGTTTGCCATGTCGTCTCCGCCCGGAGGAGCCGATTCGCCAAAGCTTCCTCCGCCTGGGCCGCCGCTTCTCGGCCACGAATGCCCAACGCGGGGGCGGCCGTTCGCGGAAGAGCCGTTAGAGGTCGTCCAGTCTTTGCAGGTGGCGGTAGAGCTGTACAGCTTCCCCTGATCGTTGCTGCCGGTCAGTATGTCGTGATTGTCAACCTGAGGCTGAGTTAAATCCGGGCGGTGGTTGGGAACGCCGTCCTCGTTCGGAAAATCGTTCTTTATCGCCGCGTCCGCGCTCAAAGGGCGGTCGTATAAAAGATCGGCCTTTTTCAATGCGAAAACGCGGCCGTAACGGTCGTACCACGGACCGTTGCCTATCCGGTCTATCGCGTTCACAACGTTCCCGTTTCCGTCGTTCGTGGCGCTTAAAAACGCCCGCCATATTTTTACTTTCGAGCCCGGCATCGACATTTCCGCTATCGTCTCGCATATCTTATCCGCGCCTCTCAGCCCCGCGCCCGCGCCCGTCTCTCCGAAGCGCAGGTCGCCGCCGAAACCGTTTTGGCTGCCGGACAACTGAATTATCGCTTTGTAGCTTGTTACAAAAAAACTGAACAGCGGCAGAGCTTCCTCAATTTCCGGGTCGGGCTCCGGGTCGGGCTCAAGCTCGGCAAGCTCGTCTAGCTCGGCGTCGAACTCCGGTTCGAGCTGAGCGTCAGGCTCCGCGTCAAGTTCCGCCTCCTCCGATTCTTCGTCGTAAACCGCGCTCTCTTCCGTCGTCTGTTCCTCGGCGGTTTCGTCTTCCGGCTGAACGTCGGGCGCGCTTTCATCGTCGCCGTCAATCGAAGGCTTCCTAGCGCACTCGCCTCCGGAGCTGAAATCGCAGTATTCGCCGTTGTAGCACTGCTCGTCCGACGAGCATATTCTACAAAGAGAATCAATCCGGCATTCTCCCATGTTGCAATAGCCGCAAATGCCGCAGTCGCTTTTAACCGCGCAAGACTTTTTCAAATTGGTCGCCGTATCCGAGCATCCCGCCGCCGCGAACGCAACGCACGCCGCGGCAAAAGTAAATAATATTTTTTCTCTCATGTCCGCGTTCTCCTTTTTTATCAATCTACAATGCAAGCCTTAAAAACGCCGTTACGGATCATTGGCACTTCAAATCCTTTTGGCAGGTCTGTCCGTTCGGGCAGTCCGTATCGTCGTTGCACGATATTATTCCCGGCACCTCAACCTCGGTTTCAACCTCGGAAATAACGCTTAACTGCACGTTTCCGTAAGATATTTTCGCGGCCGCAAGGGACTTCCTATCGACGACTATGGTAGGAAAGCCGGAAGCTCCGAGCGCGAGGAGCCTGTTTATAAGCGGAGCGGCTATTACAAGCGAGCCGGAATCGTCGGCGACGCATTCGATTTTGCCTTTGGAACCGCCGTGATGGCTTATGTCCAGCTTTACGTATATTTTGCCGACGTCCGCGACCGATGGCGCTTTCCAAGAAACCGTCAAAGGCGAATCGTTTTGCAGCTTTAACGCGCCGCCCGTCAGCTCCAGCAAAGCTATACCCTTAACTGTAAGAGCGAACGCGCCGACGCTTCCAGCGCCCGCCGCATTTACCGAAATTTCGCCGCCTTCTTCAAACGCCTGATAAGGCAGAGTAGGGGACTGATAGCCGTTGGCGATTGGATTGAGCGTAAATTCGTCCGCGCCCGACGCGGTTTTCAATCCTTTAACCGTTAAGGTTCCTACGCTTTGAGCGGTCGGATAGTTTTGGCACGAATCGTCCTCTACGCATACGCCCGCGCCGCATGAAACGGAGCAAAACGGAACGCGCGGCGTAAGCAGTTTGCAGGAGCCTTCTTCAAGTTTCTGTTCCCATACTACGTTTGCCGGCGTCGGGCCGTCGTAAACTTTTCCGGCAAAAACCGCGTAACCGTCCTCGGCTGGTTTTGTTGCGGTCGCCGCAACCGGCGCGACCAGCAAAACCTGAAACGCCCCCACAAGCTCATCTTTTACCGCTTCCTCCGCCTCTGCGTTCTCTTCCGCCTCCGAGTTTTCGGCGGTTTCTCGAACGTCCGTCGTTTCCGCCGCTTCGTCCGCCTCGCTCTGAGCCTCGGTTTCTGCGTCGGCGCCGCCCTCGTCGTCCGTTCCGTTCGACGAAGAGCAAGACAAAAGCGTCATCGAGGCTAAAATAAACAACGATGCGATCGACAACCAGCCCGCGGCGCTTATCCATACAATCGTTTTTTTCATTTTAAAAAAACCTTTACCAATATTTATTAACAGGTTTAACGAGCGCCCGGCGCGTTCGACGAGCGCTAAAGTCGTAAAAAGAAATCCAGACAGCCGCCGATTGCGGCTAATTTGGTTCTAACGATTTTAGAATAAAATTCTAATGTAAAGAACGAATGTCAAACCCCGCAGGAATTGTAAAGTATTTGTAAAAATTGCGTTTTTTAACGCGTATCGAATTGAGAAAAGTTAGATTTCTTCGCCAGACGGCGTTTTATTTCCCGAAACAGGCGGGGAGCCGGTTATTTGTCCTTTTCCGCTTTTATTTTCTCAAGCGTTTTCAAATCTTCGGACGAAAGAGCGGCCTTTTCCAACAAATCCGGACGCCTCTCAAGCGAGCGCTCAAGCTGCTTCTTTCTTCGCCATTTGGCTATATTTGCGTGGTGGCCGGAAACAAGAGTTTCGGGAACGGCCAGTCCTCTAAACTCCGCGGGGCGCGTATAATGAGGAAAATCCAACAGCCCGTCCTCGAAAGAATCGGCGCAAACGCTGTCCATGTCGCCCACGACTCCCGGAACAAACCTGCTTACCGCGTCGATTAAAACCAGCGCGGCCAGCTCGCCGCCGGTTAAAACGTAATCGCCGATTGAAATCTCAATATCTATGAGATTCTCTCTTACGCGCTCGTCAACGCCCTCGTAATGACCGCATAAAATAATTAATTGTTCGTATTGCGACAGTTTTTTTGCCAGCTTATTGTCGAGTTTTTCTCCGTCGGGCGTTAAAAATATTCTAACGCCGTTTTCGCCTTTATAAACCGATTCGATGCAGGCGAACAGCGGTTCGCACTTCATTACCATTCCCGGTCCGCCGCCGTAAGGAACGTCGTCCGCGGTTTTGTGTTTGTCCGAAGCAAAGTCTCTTATATCGACTACGTTAATTCGAAGCAGCCCCGCGTCCAGCGCCCGTTTGTGAAGGCTCGTTTCGAGCGGAGATTTGAAATATTGCGGAAAAAGCGTCAAGATGTCTATTCTCAAGGCTGTCCGTCCTCTCCGTTTCCGGCGTTTGAGTTATGGTCGGGTTCGCTTTTCGCGCCGTGCAGCAAATCGTGCACCGCCGAAGAAATTTCGGAGAGAGTGAAAGGCTTTTGCAGCGCGGCGTCTGCAAGGCCGGTCTTGTCCTGCATCGAAACCTCTCCGCTCATTATTATAACTTTAATAGGTTTTCCGGCTTCTTTGATTTTTTTCAAAACCGAAATTCCGTCCAGTTTCGGCATCATAATATCAAGCAGTATAATATCGGGGAGATATTTTTCTATGGCGTCCAAAGCCAGCAGACCGTTTGAGGCTATTCTGACGTTGAATCCTTGAGTTTCAAAATAAACCTTCAACGATTCTCTAATCGTAGGCTCGTCGTCAACTATCAACATCGAAAGACCCGGTCTAAACTGTTTTATTGCGGCGGGCGTGATGGAAACTTGTCTGCCCGAAGCTATCGGAAGGATAACGCTTACCGTCGTACCGCTTTTAGGTTTGGAATCGACGACAATTTCGCCGTCGTGGTTTTTTATAATGCGGTACGAAATCGCCAGCCCCATTCCTGTGCCAAGCTCTCCTTTCGTCGTGAAAAACGGCTCGAAAATGCGTCTCTTAACGTCCTCGGTCATTCCCATTCCGTCGTCTTGCACCTCTATTTTAAGGTATTTTCCGCCGATAAAGCGGCTTGATGTTATTTTTTGCGGCAGGTCGAAGTCGGCCTCGGACGTTCTGATTGTTATGCGTCCTCTGCTTGCGCCGGTCTCGGCTATCGCGTCCTTCGCGTTGATTAGGATGTTGAGAAAAACTTGAACCAGCTGGCTGTGGTCGCCTGAGACGAGGTGCTCGAAAGAACCCTCGCGCCTGATTTCGATGTTTTTAGGAAACGAGCTCTTGGTGAACGACAAAGCCTCGCCTATAACGTCGCCGATTTTAACAGGTAAAATTACCTGCGGTTTTCTGCGGCTGAAAATGAGCATCGTTTTTACTATATCGCTTCCCCGCGACGATATTTTCTCAAGCTCCTGCAAGTAATGCTTGGAGCGATCGTCCGTTAATTTATTTTTTAGAAGGGCGATGTATCCGAAAAATCCGGTTAGAATATTGTTGAAATCGTGGGCGAAACCGCCCGCCATCGCTCCAAGAGCCTCCATTTTTTGCGATTCGATAAGCTGTCTTTGCAGCTCTTCCCGCTCGGAAATGTCTCTGAAAAGTATTGCGACGGAGTTTTCGCCCTGATAGTCCATACACGTCGCGGAAAGCTCGACGGAATATGAGGATTCGCGGTTTTTTGAAAAAAGTTTCAGTTTGGTCGAGGGTATTTTATTGCTGAGCTTATTCTTAAGCGCCGTTATATCCATAAAAAACTGCGCGTTGTCTTGAATCGAAAGATGATCGGAAAGGCTTGGAAGCCCCTCGAAGCCTGTTTCGAGTCCCAGCATTTTCTCGGCCGCGGCGTTCCAATCAACAATCGACCACGGTTGATCTCCGTGCTCTTGAATTACCAGCATGCCTTCGCCGAGCTGGCTCGCCGCCTCGATAAGCCGCTTATTGCGCTCCTCGCCGGTTTTTATTTTTTCGCGCTGGGAGGAGAGGCGCACAAGCATCTCGTTGAATGAATCGGCCAGTTCGCCGATTTCGTCGGATGTCTTAATTTCGCAGCGCTTATCCAAATCGCCCGTGGAAGTAATCTGTCTGGTAAAGCGTATAAGTTCGCCGATGGGGCGTAGAATGTTTCTTCCAACGGCCATGCCCAGAATGATAAAAACGGCCGCGGACGCGAATGTAAAAGCGCCGAATATTCTAAGGAACATATAAAGCGACGCTAAAACCTCCGACTCTTTTTTAAGCATCAGCGCCGCGACGCTCTTTCCTAAGCAGCTCTTGTAACCCATTCCTTCAAAGCGTCCGACGATGTATCCAACGCCGTCTATTTCGGCTTTATGCGGGTTTCCGGCGGAAAAGTACTTCGCGGGGTTTGTCCCCGTAAGA
>CAYNVS010000044.1:11490-23041 GCA_964400725.1 uncultured Myxococcales bacterium | reverse complement strand
ACCCGCAGGCAGCCCACGGCCTGGAACCGTTGCAGGACGTGATAACAGGCGTCCGCACCATACGCGGCGAATCGCGCATCGAGCCGGGGAAGATATTGCCGCAGATAGTCGTAAAAACCGACTCCGAGGAAACGATAAACGACTTGAACGCTTTCGGGTATTACGTGCGGGCTCTCGCCAAAGTAAACGAAATAGTCGCCGTCAAAGAGTACCATCGGGAAGGCCCGATTGCCGCGGAGGCTCTTAAAGGCGCCGAGCTTTTCGTCCCGTTGTCGGGCGTAATCGACGTGTCCGCCGAAATCGGGCGCATAGAGAAAGATATGGAAAAATGTCGCAAGGACTTGGAGAAGAGCTCCGCGCGCCTAGCCGACGAAGGGTTCGCATCCCGCGCGCCCGCCGAAGTAGTTGAAAAGGAACGCGTCTTCGTCAAGGAGACGGCGGACAAGATAGACAAAATGAAAGCGTCGCTCGCGCTTCTGCGCGGTTAGATTATAATTTAATTAACCGCAGAGGACGCAGAGAACGCGGAGATGTTCCGCAAGTATTGAAGATACAAACATCGACGCTGTGGGAGCGGGCATTTGTCCCGCGATTGCAGCTATAAATTAAAGTCGGTCGAGGGACTTTAGGCCCTCTCCCACAGATTTATAAAGGAGCGCGCAATGGCCCTGCAAGTTTACAACACATTGACGGCCCGCAAGGAAGAATTCAAGCCGCTTAACCCGCCCAACGTCAACATGTACATATGCGGCGTTACGGTTTACGATTACAGCCATATCGGCCACGCGCGGGCGTACGTAGCCTTCGACGTTATTTATCGCTACTTAAAATATTGCGGCTACAACGTAACGTACGCGCGCAACTTTACCGACATCGACGATAAAATAATACGCCGCGCCAACGAGGAAGGAAGCGACATTTCCGCCGTTTCCACCCGTTACATCGACGCCTTTTCCGAAGACATGGCGAAGCTGGGGCTTTTAACGCCCGATATCGAGCCGCGCTGCACGCAGTACATCGAACCGATGATTAAGTTCATCGAGCGGCTGATTGAAAAAGGTTACGCTTACGCCGCGCCTTCGGGCACGGTTTACTACCGCATTAAAAAATTCGTCTCCTACGGCGATTTGTCCGGCAAGCGTCTGGACGACCTTATGGCTAACGCGAGCGAGCGCCTGACCAGCGACGAGGCTAACGAGAAAGAGCATCCTTTCGACTTCGCGCTGTGGAAGGCGAGCAAGCCCAACGAGCCTTACTGGGAGAGTCCGTGGGGCAAAGGACGTCCGGGGTGGCATATAGAGTGCTCGGTGATGAGCACGAAAAATCTCGGCGACACGCTCGACATTCACGGCGGCGGCAAGGATTTAATCTTCCCGCACCACGAGAACGAAATAGCTCAGTCCGAGGCTTACACCGGAAAGCCGTTCGCAAAATACTGGCTGCATAACGGCTTCGTCAACGTGCTTTCGGACAAAGGCGAAGAGACGAAGATGAGCAAATCGCTCGGCAACTTCTTCGCCGTGCGCGACGTTCTGGCCGCCTTCCACCCGCAGGCGATAAAGTTCTTCATGTTAAGCACCAATTACCGCATGGACATCGTCTTCTCCGAGAGCGGCCTTGCGGCGGCGCAGAAGCGCGTCCTCTACCTTTACGAAACGCTGGAAAAGGTCGATAAATTACTCGCCTCTGCGGGCGTTCAAGTCAATTATGCGGGCGAGCTGATAGAGCAAAAGATGATAGACGGGCTCATACCTGCCATCGAAGAGGCGATGGACGACGACTTCAACTCGCAGAAGGCCATTTCGGTATTATCCGAGCCTTTCAAGCTGATGAACGCTTTGACCGATAAGCCTAAGGGGCACGACAAAAACAAGCTGCTCGCAACGCTCTACGCGCTGCGGATGAAGATAAATACCTTCGCTTCAATATTCGGGCTGCTAGACCGCGATCCGGCGGAAGTGATAAGCGAAATCAAGCGTCTTTCGCTCAAGTTCCTTAACGTAACCGAGGACGAGATAAACGCGGCCATGGAAGCGCGCGCAGCCGCGAGGAAAGAAAAGAATTTCGCGGAATCCGACCGCATACGCGACGAGCTTGCCGCGAAAGGAATTGTAATTAAAGACACGCCGACAGGCGCGGTCTGGACGATAAAAACCGAATAGCCTTTTAACGGAGGCCGCCCATGAAGCGCAACTTTACGGCTTACGAAATTTCGATGCCGATAAGCCCGGCGATGCCGAGCTATCCGGGCGACCCCGAAACGAAGTTCGAAATTGCGGCCACCATAGCGCGCGACGGCTATAACGTGGCGAAGATAACGATGGGAACGCACTGCGGCACGCACATCGACGCGCCTCGCCACTTCGACGACGCGGGCGCGCCCATCGACGCGCTCCCGATCGAGCGCTTCATTACCCGCTGCGTTGTTATCGAAATCCGCGACGAAAAAGCGATTACCTTGGATGAGCTGAAGGAAAACGCCGATAAACTTAAAAAAGGAATCAGCGTGATTTTCAAGACCAAAAACAGCGAGCGGTTCGACCGTATGCGCGAGTTCGACCCCCATTACGTTTATTTGACGCCGGAAGCGGCGCTCTTTTTGGGCGGGAAGAAAGTCAACCTCGTCGGCATCGACGCGCTGAGCGTGGAGCAATTCGAGGCGGACGGCTTTCCGACGCACAAGACGCTTTTAAAAAACAACTTGATAATATTAGAGGGATTGCAGCTCAAAACCATTGAGCCGGGCGAATATACGCTCGTCTGTATGCCGCTTAATTTCGTCGGGTTGGACGCCTCGCCCGCGCGGGCCGCATTAATAAAAGGGATATAGAATAGGCGGTTTGTTTGCGGGCGAATCAGTAAGCGGGAAGTTGGAAAGACCTAAAATTATTTCCGTCAGCAGGCGCGAGGACGTACCCGCCTTCCGCGCCGAAGAGTTCTACCGCAAACTGCGAGCGGGGAGCGCGACCTATCGACATCCCTTCCGCGCCGATTTGCCGCCCTTAACCGTATCTCTAAAGCGAGAGAATATAGCGGCGTTCGCGTTTTGGTCGAAGAATTTCTCGCCCCTTCTTTTGCGCGCAGACGAGCTTAAAGCCTTCGGGGCGCCGGCCATATTCCATTATACTATTAATGCGTATCCCAAAGCGTTCGAGCGAAACGTCCCGCCCCTTGAAACGCATTTAGCCGCCGCGCAAACAATCGCGGAGAAGTTCGGAGTCAAGGCGCTCTGTTGGCGTTACGATCCGATATTCTTTTCCGACGCGACGCCGCCCAATTGGCACGAGGAGAATTTTTCAAAAATCGCTTCAAGTCTCCGCGGGCTGACGGACGTCGTTTATACAAGTTATATAAGCCTTTACCGCAAGACCGAGAGAGCGCTCGCTCGCTTAAACGCGCTGGGCGGCCCGAAGACTTACAATCCGCCGTTCGAGCAAATAACGGATTTGGTAAAATCGTTGTCGGCAACAGCGGAAGAAAACGGAATAAAACTCGTAACTTGCGCCTCGCCAAAGCTGGCGGAAGCCGGTTTTGCCGCGGGAGCCTGCATCGACGCGGACAGACTCGTCGCTCTAGGTATGGACGCCTCGCTTTCTTATAATAAAACCCCGACCCGCGAAGGATGCCTGTGCCGTTGCGCGGTCGATATTGGCGAATACGGCTCGTGCAAGGGAGGCTGCTTATATTGTTACGCTACGAATCAGTCGTAGCGCCGGATTGATTTAATTGCGAAATTTTGCGGTTTAGAATTTAATTGCGCGGTCGGCGTAAAAGCGCTATATAAACAATGTAAACGCAGCCGAATAGAAAATGGCGAGGTCAGGATGAGAGTTTGGCGGATATTAGTAATTATTTCGGCGGTAATTTTCATTATCGCGGCAAATAAAAACGTTTATGCGGGGCCGTGCGAATTGGCGGAAAGCATACTCGCCAACGCGTACGAAACTCTTGGCGACAACGAAAAAGTCAACGTCGCCGTTATGAAAGCTCAGGAAATATGCCCTGAAAACGGCTGGGGAAATTCCTTCGAGGCGCGGCTTTGGGCTATGTCCGGCGACTGCGTGAGAGCGAGGAACGCGCTGCAGGCAGGGCTCGACAAATCTCCAAACGAGCCGGCGGTATGGAGAGACGCGATTCGCGTTTACCGCATTTGCGGAGATTACGGCAAAGCTAAAAAATTCGCCGATTCTCTCGCCTCTCACTTTCCGGACGACTCCGAAGTTATGCTGGACGTCGGAGTTACGCGTTATGAAAACGGTCAGAAGACGGACGGAATTTCAACTCTCTCCTCTTGCGCCGAGAACGACGAAAAATTGGGGCACTGCGATTTTCAGCTGGGCAGGATTTATTTGAAAAGCGGCAATAAAAAAATGGCGGAATTGCACTTCAACGCCGCCACCGAAAAAAATTCCGTGGCTTACACTTCTTACGCGGTTCAGCGGGAATACGAAAATATAAGCGTCAAACGCTTTGTAATTATAGTGGCAATTCTTACCCTTTTAGTCGCCGCTGGAATCGCGGGGTATTTTTATTACAAAAAAAACGCGGCTAAAAAGCGCGAAAAAGAGATGATGGAAAAGCTCAAAGCCGAAGGTTACGGCGTAGAAGTGTCGATTTCCGTTTTAAACGCGCCCAAAGGAACGGCTTCTTTGGAAATTACCTCGGAGCGGGTTACCATCGGCGCGTCTTCCAAACATAACTGCTACGTTTGCATGTTTGCAATAACGGCGCTTGAAGGAATCGTTCCGTTAAACGCCGGAAACGACGTCGAAGTTTTCGGTTTGCTTGGCGAATCTATAGAGCAGGGGACGCTTTTTTTAAAAATGAAAGGGCAAACCGCGCATTGCTTCGTCGTAGGCAGCAAGGCCAAATTCGACTTCAAGCAGCATGTTCTTCCCTACATAAAAGAGGTTTTAGACGCGCCGATTACGGAAGAGGAGCCGAAACGTCTTCCTCTGCCGGTTAATTATTTCGGGCAGGCTTACCTTCGGGTTAAACGATAACCGCCGGCAGGAGAGTCCGCCGGTTTCATTTTGCTCCCATCGACAACTTGTTATTGTAATTATTAATTATTTACGGCTCGGCGAGCGGCCGTTTGATTGGTAAAACGCCGGACGAAACCGCTCAAGGAGGGAATGCGGCGGTTCCGTCCGACGCGCTGCTGCCTTTATCTGTTTTTCATTATGATTCTGCCGATTTCTTTAACTCTTTTTTCGCGCAGCTCGTTTTCCTCTTTGCAGTCGATGCATTGAGTAGTCTCCGGTCGGGCGCGCAGCCTGTCCAAACCTATCGGTTCTCCGCAGTCTTCGCACAGGCCGTAGGTTCCGTCTTCAAGCCGCAGCAGAGCTTTTTTCATTTTTGCGATGAGTTTGCGTTCCCTGTCCCTTATTCGCAGCATGAGGTTGCGCTCGGCCTCCATCGTCCCGCGGTCGGACGGATCGGCGAACTTAATGTCCTGATCGTTCATTTCGTGCGCGGTTTCCTCGCTCTCGCGCAGAAGAATTTCTATCTTCTGGTTGATGAGCTCCTTAAACTCCTTCACGGTCTTCGCTTCCATTTTTTCTCTCCCATATCAAAGCAATCACTTACCGCTGTTTAAATTATAAATTATTCCCCTATGCAGGTAAATAAAAAAATGATTTTGCGCCGATATTTTCCGCGGGTCAAACAAAATTTGCGCAAATTTATAACATATTGAAATTTAAAGGCATATTTTTCTGGTAAATTTTAAATTGAGCGCTATAATACGCTTAAAACAACGGATTGAAAAAATAATAAAAAGCGGACAAAAAATAAACTGCCAATCTCCTTTCGGTCTTAAAATTTAAAAATAAATTCCTTGCCGGGCGGCGAGCTAGAACCTTACTTGCGGCGGACGTCGAAAATATTCAGAACGATAGTTAGATAATAAAAAAAACCTCGCCTTGCGGGGAGGGGTTTGTTTATGCGGGTAGTTCTAAGCCGAAAATATTAACTCTTCGGCGCGGCCTTTCGTCTCGTCGTCTTCGGTTTGGGCGCGTCGAAATACCCCTGCGGAAGAAGCGTAAGCGGGTCGATGCGCTCGTTTCGGGAGTAAACGCCTTCGATGTCGTAGAATTGGCGCACGCTGTCGAGCATAATATGAACGACAACGTCCGAGAAATCAATTAGTATCCACTGTCCGGCTCCGTGCCCTTCGACTCCCATCGGAAGCGCGCCGCAATGTTTCTTTGCGTCTTCAATAACCGCGTCGGCGATGGTTTTAACGTGGCGGTCGCTCGTTCCTTCGGCCACGATGATATAGTCGGTGTAGCTGAATTGGCCGTAAAGGTTGAATATCGCCGGACGAATTCCCTTTTTATCGAAAATGCTTTTTACTGCGGATACGAGAGTTTTTGGGTATTTTGCGCGTTTGTCTTCGGTTTTTTTGGCCGGCATTTCAAGAGGCTGCGCGGCGGGTTCTATTCGTTCGCTTTTCTCCGGCTCTATATTTTCGGGTTTGGCGCTTTCCGCCTGTTTGGAAACTGCGGTCTTTTTTATCCGCGCCGCGGGCTTTTTAATTTCCGATTTAATCTCTTCGGCGGCGGCTTTTTTTCTGGCTGGGCTCATACGTTCGCCTTTCTTGAATTAAGGTTTGGGCGGGTTGTTCGGTTTTGCGTCGGACTTGGGTTTATCGGTCTGATTTGGCTGCCCCTGTCCCTGCTGCTGGTTTTGCGGAAGAAGATTGTCGGGAAGAATTTTACGCGGTTGATTTACGCCGCTTTTCTCCTGCAGCTCTTTAGGCATTTCTTTAAACGGCTCGCTTGGTATGAACTTTTTACGCTCGTCCTGATCTATCAGCTCGTCTTTCCCCGGCGGCGTTATTTCGATTTTTTGAGTCGGCAGCTCCCATTCAAACTCGTAATCCATTTTAAGAACCGCCGTCCAATTTTCTTTTGTGTTCATAGAGCAGACGGAGCTGATTTTGCCTTTCAAAGGGACGCCTGTTTTTGCGTCGATGTAAAGCTCTCCTTCGGCTTTGTCCCAGCTCGCCATAGTCGAGCGCTTGTCCTCGATGTCCTTGTTCATCGTTCTAAGGTTAAGGCGGTATTTGTCTCCGGTTTTGGTGGTCAGCGGAAGCTCGGCGGGCGCTTCGTGTCCGGCTTTATCGAGCGCGATTTTAATTTTAATTACGTCGCGTCCCAGAAATTTTTCCTTGCCCGCTTTGCTGAAAGAGATGTGCCCGCGGTAAAGCCTGTAAAAGCGTTCAAGCGAGGTCGTGGCTTTTTCGAGATAGAAATTGTGAATGCCGGTGGAAACGTCTTTTTTCCAAGTCGCTTCCCCGAAGCGCGTGTAAACGAGTTTATCCAGCCAAATCAAATCGAGCGACATGCTGGACTCTTCCGGCCTGAACATAACCGTAAAAGCTCCGTCCGAGGCGCGCCATTTAAGCTCCGCAATTTCGGACGCGGTTATGACGTTTATAATTTCTTCCTTCGGCTCTTCCGGCTTGACGGTCTTGCGGTCTATCGCATGTGTTACTTTGCTTTTGAAAACGTGATCCTGCGGGATGAGGGCCGCGGCTACGCGGTGAGGAATGAACATCGACTTCCATACCGAGTTCTCCGCCGGCAAAGCGTCTATTTCGGCGGAGGACAATTTAAACTTCGCCTCGTCCTCGGCTTCTTCCGGCGACTTTGGAGCCAGCTCGTTTTGTTTGCCGCAGCTTGAGCAGCTCAATCCGGCCGCCGCGGCGAATAGAGCCGCAAGCGCGGCTGCGAATAAAAGTATGTTTATTCTCATGGTCGCATTCCTTATACTAAAGAAAAATCCCAAAGAATGTATCTTTGGGATTTTCTTTTGTCAACAGTATTAAGCGCTTTTAGCGGCGGCAAAAATCAGGGAATTTGTTCGAGCGTCCATTTATCGACGCATACTTTATAACCCGAAGACGATACGTTTTTGCTGATTACGCGCACGTTGAATTTGCGGTCTCCCGCGCCGAGCGTCATTTGGCCTAGCGTGGTTGGAGGCGCCACCGCTTCGCTTCCGGCCTGATATGCGTCGAAGTCGCCCGGCGTAAGCGAGCGTCCGTCGATGGTCAGCCTTATTTTGCCGTACTTGCCGCCCACCATAAAGACGCCTTTTATAATATATTTGCCGGACGTCGGAATGTTTGCCACAAAGTCGATGTGGTCGCCGCTGACTCCGTCTAGGCAGGCGACTTTGCCGCCCGATGCGTCGGAACGGTTTGCGATATACGCGCCGGCGGTCGAGTTGGCCGAGCTGAAGACGGTCTCGCCTTCAAAATTAAGCGTGGCAATGCTTTCGGGGAAATCGTAAACGAGTTCGTAATCGCAGTGGTTGTTGTCGGTGTCGCCGTCCGACGAGCTCCAGCCGGGGTTGGTCAGGCATCCTTTGCCGCCGGCGTCGCATTTGCCCGCAGAGCAGCAGTAGTACGCCCCTTTGGAGTCCGCGCACGCCGTAAGACCGGCGCAGCAAAGGCTTGCCTGCGCGCTGGCTATCACCACTCCGTCTCCGAAGCATTGAGCTTGGCACTGAGGCGCAACGTTTACCTGCGCCGCGTCTGGGATGCAGTAGCCGGTCGGGTTAAACATGGTGGCGCTGCATGTGTAGCATGGAATCTGGCAGGTAGTCATTATGTCGCAGTCCTGCGGAGAGCGGCCCGCGCAGACGTAGCCGGTTATAGAGCTGCATGTCTGCCCGACCGGACAGCTGGCCGGACAGATTTTTTGGCAGGAGCCGGTGTTGAAATCGCATCTTTCGCCGGTCGTGCAAATCGAATCGTCGTGGCGGCAGTCTTCATGCTTTTTACAGCACGGGCAAGTCGTGCAGCTTGATATTTCGCTGGTGCAGTACGAGCCGACCGGGCACGAAGGCTGGCAGCAAGGGCCGCAGGTTCCGTTGTTGCAGCATTCTCCCTGCTGGCATCCGCCGGGGCAGGAGTTTTTGCATAAACCCGTGGTCGTATCGCAGTCCGCCCCTTGACCGCACAATACTTTGGCGCATCCGGCGCGGCACAAGCCAGCCACGCAGGTCGTATTCGGGGGGTCGCAGTCCGAGTAAGTATTGCAGGATTTAGTTTGCACGCATTGCGTATTGTTAAGACAGTAGCTTCCGCTTGGGCAGGGATAGCCGGCTCCGCAGAACGGAGGCGGAGCGTCGTCAATTTCTATATCGTCCTTGTCGGGCTCGTAGAATTCGTAGTCGTATTCTATCGGCGGATTATCGGCCGAGTCGTCGATTTCTTCTTCGGGATATTCCGTGATAATCTCTTCTTCGGGGCGCACGTCAACGCATTTAAACCCAAGGCACATAAATCCTTCGGGGCATTCCTCGTTAATGCGGCACGACTCAGGGTCGGAGTTTTGCTCTATCTTGTCAGTCTCGTCGCCGTCGAGGTCGGGCTTTACGCATTTTTTATTAATGCAGTCCATTCCTACCGGACAGTCGTCTATCGTGACGCAGGATGCGGCCTCTTCTTCGTCGCCGGGAATTATGACGCATTTATGGTTGATGCAGGTTTTGCCCAGCGCGCAGTCGTCAATTTTAGCGCATTCCCATTCGACGTCAGTTTCTCCGTTGGATCCCCCGCCTCCGCCGCACCCCGGCGCGGCTGCAAAAACTAATATCGCCAGCCATGCGCAGAGCGTTGCAAACGACGCGTAAAAACTCTTGTTTCGGGTCATTTAAGTCTCCTAATGTCGCTTCGCAGAATTTCTTTGCCTTACTTCGCCGCAACTTGTTTAAGGTCTTTGACCTTTTTCTTGGCGATTTTATGTTTCTCGTCAATTTTTAATATTTTTTCGTAAGTTTCAAGCGCAAGATTAAACTTTTTAAACTTTTCCTGAATGTTCCCTAAAAACATCAGGATATCGACGTTTTGCGGCGCCAGTTTCGCGGCCTTTTCTGCGAATTGCAGGGCTCCTCTGTAGTCCTCGACCTGAAGGTTTATCTGCGCGTATTTAAATTGTATTCTGGCGTCTTTGGTAAATTTTCTCGCCGCCTCTTCAAAAATGCTGATGTAGTTCGGGTCCTGTCTCTTCTCCGCCTCTTCTCCCATCTTGAGGACTTCTTCGGCTTTTTTGCTCATGACCGTTTTTGAAATTTCTTCGTCGAAGGCGCGGTAAGTCTCGTTTTTAGGGTCGTAGGTAACGGCGATTTTTATGGTGTTGTAGGCGTCAACGAGGTTGCCCGCTTTTTTTTGCGCCAAAGCGTGCTCGTACAGCTCGCGCGCCCGGTTGAGTCTCTCCATAATGCCGGAACTGTTGCGAAGACGTCTTTCAAGCCTGCGCTTTCTTTCTTCGTCGCTTTCATGGTCGTCCTGACGGTAGGAGAATTTTCCGTCCGCAAGCTGCGAAGGATTTGCTATGCCTAGTTTCACGAGCTTTTTGTCGTATTCTTGGCGTTTGGCCGAATCCTGCAAAATTTCAATCGCTTCGTTGATTTTTTTATAAATCCTCGTCATGCGCGCTTTGTAGGGGCCAATGTTTTTGCCGAAGTACATGTCGGGGTGAAACATTTTGGACGCTTTGTAATACGAGTCTTTAATTTCCTTGGGGCTTGCGTTGAAAGGAATATCGAGAATGTCGTACAGCGTTATATAGTCGAGGTTTGTATCGAGGTAAATCGTCAGCCGTTTAATTTCGTCGTCAAGCATCGGCGCTTGCTTCAGTTCGCCGAGCGGAAAAATGAATCCTTTGTAATCCCATCCGGCGCCCGTTACTTTAGGCTGTTCGCGTTCGGCTTTCTCCTCTCCGCGCGGCGGTTCAATTTTTTCCCTCGCTTCGGGCGTTACGCTTTCCGGTTCGTCGCGATAGTTTGTCTGCTGTTTAGGCTCGTCGTCGTTGTACGCGGCGATAATTCCCAGACTGATGAGTTTTTTTATCATAACCGCGGTGGTCGTCGAATCGAACGGGCTCATACTGAGGAGATCGGATATTTGTATATCGTCCGTAATTCTCGAAAGCAGAAACCCTTCCTGCGGGGTAATGTTCATTTTATCGGGGCTTACCCCTCTTTCGAGCCTCAGATAGCTGCGGGACGTTACTTTCAGGTTCTTATCGGTCATGCGTTTACATCCGTGGGGCGCCTGTTTTGCGCCTGCGATGAATAACGGTTAATCGAAACCTTTTGCTTTCAATGCAAACGTTAAAGGTACTTGTACAATTTAATATATTAAAGCCGTTTAAATCAAATATTTTTGTTAATAATCCTTAAATTTTATAACGTCATAGGCATAAACCCCTAAACCGTCCACGCTTTCGCCCAATCCGAAAGACGCCGCCTTTGTACGCGGAGCGGGACCGGCTAAGGTTAAGCGTCCATATTACAAATAGGCAAAGGTATTTGTTCCGGTTTTACCCCCGCGGGAAGCGTCGCGTATGACGTCGGCGGCGTTTGCTTCGACCGCGGACGGCGAAGCGACGGCTTCCGCCGCGTTCTTTTCTTTTTTTCTTTTTTAATATTTCTTTTTTATTCTATTCTGTCGTTGCGCGCAACGTTACGCAACGTTACGCGTCGTTGCGCTTTCGTTGCGCTTTCGTTGCGCGTCGTTGCGCTTTCGTTGCGC
>CAYNVS010000044.1:0-11390 GCA_964400725.1 uncultured Myxococcales bacterium | reverse complement strand
GCGTCGTTGCGCTTTCGTTGCGCTTTCGTTGCGCGTCGTTGCGCTTTCGTTGCGCTTTCGTTGCGCGTCGTTGCCGGAGGTAATTTTAATTTTTAACTTCGCTGTATCTCTACTTTTTTTTGACAAATCGCGCCGGCGCGTATATAAAATTTCGTCCCGTCCGCGCAAGCGGACATTTTTCATTAACCCTAGAAGGAATATTAAAACAAATGAGCGAAAACGAAAAGAAGAACAACCCCATGACAAGCGCCGTTGAAAACGCGGCCGCTGCCGTAAACGAAGACGATCTCGACTTTGGCGCGCTGCTTCAGAAATACGAGCACCGCCAGCCCAAAGAGGGCGAAATGGTCAAAGGCAAAGTCGTAAGCATAGGCCGCGACTTTGTAACCGTCGATATCGGATTCAAAAGCGAGAGCCTTATTCCCATCGACGAATTCAAGACTTATCCCGGCAATACGCTTACCAACAAGGAAGGCGACGAAATCGACGTGATAATCGAAGAGTTCGAAGACGAGAACGGCGCGCTCGTATTGAGCAAAGAAAAGGCCGACAAACAGAAAATCTGGGACGACCTCGAAGGCATGGTTACCGAGAAGGGCGAAATCGAAGGCGTTATCACCGACCGCGTCAAGGGCGGCTTGTCCGTTGACGTTAAGGGAATCAAAGCGTTCCTCCCCGGCTCTCAGGTCGATTTGCGTCCCGTTCGCAACCTCGACAAACTCATCGGCCAGACCTGCAAATTCCAGGTTATCAAGTTCAACCGCAAGAGAGGCAACCTCGTGCTTTCCCGCCGCGCCCTGCTCGAAAAAGAGCGCGCCGAGATTCGCGCCAAAACCGTTTCCTCCCTCAAGGAAGGCACCATCGTTCAAGGAACCGTCAAAAACATCACCAATTACGGCGCGTTCATTGATTTGGGCGGCATCGACGGCCTACTGCATATAACCGACATCACCTGGGGACGCCTGAACCATCCGTCGCAGGCGCTGCAAATCGGCGACGAAGTTACCGTAACCGTGCTCAAATACGATCAGGAACACGAGCGCGTCAGCCTCGGCATGAAACAGCTCCAACCGGATCCGTGGAGCAAGGTCGCCGAGAAATACGCCATTAACGCCCGCGTCAGCGGCAAAGTCGTAAGCCTCACCGATTACGGCGCATTCGTAGAGCTCGAAGACGGCGTCGAGGGCCTGATTCACGTCAGCGAGATGAGCTGGACCAAGCGCGTCAAGCACCCCAGCAAAATCGTGAACATCGACGACGTAGTCGAAGTAGTAGTGCTTGCGATAGACGAAGACAACCGCCGCATCAGCCTCGGCCTCAAGCAGGCGCAGCCCAACCCGTGGGAAGAAATCGCCGCCAAGTATCCGCAGGGCACCATCATCCGCGGTAAAATCCGCAACATCACCGAGTTCGGCATCTTCATCGGCATCGAGGAAGGCATCGACGGACTGGTTCACGTTTCGGACATCAGCTACATTGAGAAGCTGAAGCATCCGGCCGAGAAGTACAAGAAGGGCCAGGAAGTCGAAGCGGTCGTACTGAGCGTGGACGCCGCCAACGAGCGCATCGCGCTGGGCATCAAGCAGCTTCGCCAAGACCCGTGGGAAACCGTGCAGTCCAAGTATTACAACGGCAAACTGGTCGTCGGCAAAGTTACCAAGGTTACCGATTTCGGCGCCTTCGTGCAGCTTGAAGAGGAAATCGAAGGTCTCGTGCACATCTCCGAGATGAGCAACGAGCGCGTCGAAGACCCGCGCAAAATCGTCAAGGAAGGCGACGAAGTCAAGGCCGAGGTTCTCTCGGTGGACGCCGGCGAACGCCGCATCGCCCTTTCGATGAAGGCTCTCATCGTCAACGAAGACAAGATGAGAATGGCCGAGTACATCGGCGCGACCGCGACTACGGAGCACGCTCCCGCCTCGACCTTCGGCGATTTGTTCAAAGACAAGCTGGCCGCGTTCAAAAAAGACTCGAACGAGCCGGAAGAGCAGAAATAACTAGTCCCGTTTAACGAACCGACTAAAAGACCGCCCCGCAAAGGGCGGTTTTTTTATCGCATTTTATCGAATCGCAAAAAAAAGACGGCCTGAAAGCCGTCTTTTTATTTGAAGTTGAAGCGCCGATTATTAGATTACGGCGTATTTCTCGCGCTCAAGCATGAAGCCCGCGAGCTGTTCTTTCATTGTGGCGACGGGGATGCTGTAGTTGTAATACAGTCTTCCGTAAGCCTTCTCGTAGCGTTTGAAGTCTTCGTCGCTTCCTTCCGCGCACTCGGCGAGCACCGTGTACATGCGGCGCAAAACGCTTTGCAGTTTCTCCCAGACGATAATTTTGGTCGCCATGACCGCCCACTTGGCCTTCTCTTCGCCCACTGTGGCGATGAGCTTCTCGGCGCGCAGAATGCTGCAATCGACCGCGTACGCGTCCATCGTAAGGTCGGCCATGAGCTCAAGCAGTATCTGCTTGTTCTGCAGTTCCATCATGTACTTTTGAGCCGGAACGCCGCTGGCGTAAATGACGTACCGCTTAATCAGCTCGCCGACCATCTTCTCGCGTCCGAGCGGGCCTTCCAGCGGCGTCTTCGGGACGCTCTCGCCCTTGATTTCGGCCATAATGCTCATAATTTCGCTGTTCAAGTCGATTTCCATTTTCATAGTGCGGCGCATGAGCGTGCCCGGGATGAGCATGCGGTTGACTTCGTTGGTTCCCTCGAAGATGCGGTTGATGCGGGCGTCGCGGTAGGCTCCGCAAACCGGATAATCTTCGCTGTAGCCGTAACCGCCGTGCAGCTGCACGCCTTCGTCAACGGTGCGCGCCAGAGCTTCGCTGCCCGCGACCTTCATAATGGAGGCTTCGATGGCGAATTCTTCGACGATTTTAATGACTTTCTTGTCGAAGTCCGGATCGTTGCGGTCGAGCGCGTGAACCTGCGCGTCGATTTTGCCGCTGGTGCGGTAGTTCATCGACTCGGTGGCGTAAGTGTCGCAATACATGTCGGCCAGCTTGCGGCGGATGATGCTGAAATTGCCGATGGTCTGATTGAACTGTTTGCGCTGGTTGGCGTATTTGGCGCACTCGGCGATGAGCCCTTTGCAGGCTCCCATGCTGCCGAAGCCGAGTTTCAAGCGGCCGATGTTAAGGATGTTCAGAGCGCAGACGTGTCCCTTGCCGATTTCGCCGAGAAGGTTCTCGACCGGGACGGGAACGTCTTCGAGGATGAGCTGACGGGTGGACGAGCCGCGGATGCCCATTTTGTGCTCTTCGGGGCTGGTTGAGACGCCGGGGAAGGCGCGCTCTACGACGAACGAGGTGAACTGTTTTTTGTCCTTATTTTCCGGATCGACGACCTGCGCGTAAACGATAAATACGTGCGCGAAGCCGGCGTTGGTGATGAACTGCTTTGTGCCGTTGAGAATGTAGAATTTTCCGTCTTCGGTAAGGCGGGCCGTGGTTTTAGCGTTGAGAGCGTCGCTGCCGTAGTTGACCTCGGTCAGCGCGTAGGCGGCGAACCATTCGCCGGTGGCGAGCTTGGGCAGATACTTGGCCTTTAGGGCCGGGCTGCCGAAGTAAACGATTGGCAGGCTGCCGATGCCGACGTGAGCGCCGAAGGAAGTGGCGAACGAGCCGCAGACGGCCATTTTTTCCGTTACCATCATCGAGGTGGTCATGTCCAGCTGCATGCCCCCGTACTGTTCCGCGACGTCGATGCCCAGCAGGCCTAGTTCGCCGGCGGCGCTAAGCAGCTTGACGTTGATGTCAATCTTTTTGTCGGGCTCTTCCATTGTTTGACGAAGCGGCAAAACTTCTTTGGTTACGAAGTCTTCCGCCGTCTTGGCTATCATAATCTGCTCTTCGTTGAGGTCTTCGGGAGTGAAGACCGACATTGGGTCAACGTGCACCGATGGGAACATGAAAGTTCCGCCTTTAATTTCTTCCGCCATTTGTTGCCTCCTTAAATTTGTTGAACGATATTAACGACAAAGTTGTCCTCCGTGAAAAATGAACATTCATTCATTCAAATTATGCAGCCGATAACGCGGCATGTCAAATAAAAATTCTGCGAATAAAAGACCTTTGCCTAACCGTTTTCGTTTTAACCTAATCCTGAAGAGAGCGCCCGCTAAAGCGCGAGACTTACGATTGCATCGATGCCGCTCGAACAAGAGAGCTTCTTCGGAAATCGAAATAAAAAAAGCGCCCGTATGGGGCGCTTTTATTTGGAGGGCAGTCGGCTGCGGCTTACGCTTTGCCCGCGGCCTTCAGGTTGACGAAGTTCAGTTTGGCGGGCTTGCGGACGCGGACGGTTCCGGCTTCTTCCGCGGTAACCAGCTCGCGGGCGGGCTTGAGCGAGGGAAGTTTCTCGTCGAACCGGCGGCGCGCCATCTGCGAAACGCAGTCCCACATCGTCGTCGCGCTTTCCAGCTTGACCGAGCGGCGTTCGAGTTCCGCGAAGAAGGTTTGCAGCGTATTCCAGTTGCGGGAAAGAGTCCAAACGCGCTCGACCAGAACGACGTCGTACTGCTTGTCGCATCCGAGCATCGACTGAACGCCGTGGCGGGAAATCACGTCTTCGTTATACATTTCGTCTTCAAACCAAGCTACGATTTCGACGTTGTTGTCGCTCGCATACTGTCTGATGAGTTCTTTCTGGTATTCGCGGCTGATTACTTCGCCGGTGCGTCCAAGAATAATGTCGCTTACATACGCTATAGCCTTTTTCATTTTAGTCTCCTTTTCTCCATTGCCGCCTTGGGCGGCTGTTTATAGTTTAGTTTCTTTGAAAACTGTTGGGTTTCTTTTGTTTTTAAAGAGCTGTCTATTACATAGCAAGCGCGGCGCCAAAATTAATCTAAATTTGTAACATCTTTAAATTGCTGAACATTGTTCATTGTCGCCTTATATGCTTTTTAGCCGATAAAGATATTAGCGCAAATTGTATAACAAATTTATACATGTCCGCTTTGCGTTAAAATTCTTCCCGAAAATTATAACTAATTGATTTGTTTATGTTAATTGGAATATATCGCAACTTTGCCTTGGTGTATTAACCGAATATACAAAAAAACGCTTTAAAGAAAAAACTTGACAAAGAAATGCCTTTGTGAGTTAATTTAATCAGTAATTCAGAATGGTTGCGCTCATCTTTGCAGGTGTATTAAGTTTTAATACATTTTAACCCCGAAAGGATTAAAAATGGCCGTAAAAAGCGAAAAAGAGCTTGCCGCGAAAAGGCCTCTGGCTTGGTTATTAGGTAAAATGCGGCGCACAACGCTGCGGATGCGGCTGATTATAGCGTTCCTCGCGCTTATTTTAAGCAGCGCCAGCGCGACTATCGCCATTGGCAACGCGGTCTTCGGTAAAAAAGTGGACGAGCTGGCAAGCTCAAAGGTGGAGGTTTACCTGCGGGTGGCCGAGCAAATATTCTGGGGGCGGCTTGAACACAAGCGGCTTTTAGCCGAAGCGACGAGTTTCCGCGTTGATATGAATAATAAACTTAAAATCGCGCCCGACTTCCTCGAATTATTAATTAAGGAAAACGCGCGCATTGATTTTATCATCGTTTCGCATGGTAATTCGTCGAACTTAATAAGGTTTAAAGGCGTTTACGCCGACTCCGCGCCGCCGGACACGGACGAAAAGTTTCTTTTCAATCAAACTTTTCTCGAAGGGACGCCGCTTTCAAAAGCGAGCGAGGCTCTTTTCAAGCTCGCGCAGAAGGCGTTGAAGGACGGAGCTCCCGCGGCTTCCGTAGCTTTGCTTCCGGCAAAAGAGATGGAATTTCTCGGCTACGCAAAACCTCTCGCCGAAGGATTATTCATGGCCGCCGCCGCTCCTCTTCCCGGCAACGGAATGCTGGTTCTTGCCGCAATGTTGAACGGCAAAACGGAGCTTGTCGTTGATATGCTCAATCAAATTTCGCATCGTTTTAAAAAGCGCAGCGCGGCTTCAATCTTCATGGGCTCCGAGCGCATCGCGACGACTTTGGACGAGCAGCTCTGGGGTTCCCACGCCGCCGCGGAGGTCGTGCAAAAAGTGCTCGGAAAAGGGGAGCCGTACATCGGCATAGCCAAAGTGGTTAAAGAAAATTTCTACACCGCTTACTCCCCGATTTCCGATTTCAGCGGGCGAAGGCTCGGCATACTGGGCATCGGCATCGAGGAGAAGGTTTACGCCGAGGTTAAAAGCCAGACGCTCACGCTTTTCTCGTCGCTCATAGCCGGAGGAATGATATTCGGCTTCATCATGTCGTTCTGGTTCGCGGCGTGGCTGGTGCGTCCGGTGCGGCAGCTCGCCGAGGCGATAGACAAAGTTGCGCAGGGAGACTTAAGTTATAAGGTAAGCATTAGCAGCGCCGACGAGCTGGGCAGGCTTGCGCGCTCTTTCAACATGATGGTCAGGGCGGTTAAGGAGCGCGATTTGAAGCTGCGGGAAATAACCGAAGAGCGGCTAAGCATGGTCGAGAAGCAGGTTTCCATTGGCCGTTTGGCCGCGGGCGTCGCCCACGAAATAAACAACCCGCTCACCTCTATACTAAGCCTTTCCAGCCTTATGCTGAAGCACACGCCCAACGAGGACGAAAAGAAGGAAGACTTAAAGATAATAGTCGCGGAAACGACCCGCTGCCGCGACATCGTGCGAAGCCTGCTAGATTTCGCCCGCGAGCGGCCCATGAAAAAGCAGCCGGTAGAGATAAACCAAATTGTGAAAGACACGCTGGCGCTTACCACCAAATACGAAAGCATGGACAGGGCGAGCGTTCACGCTGAGCTGTCGGAAAAGACTCTGCTCGTCAACGCCGACCCGAAGCAGCTTCAGCAGGTTTTTACCAACATTATTATTAATGCCGCCGAGGCGCTGGACAAAGACGGAACGATTACAATCTCGACGGACGAGGACACCACGGGCGGGTTCGTTATATTAAAGGTAAAAGACTCCGGCAAGGGAATACCGAAGGAACACATCAAACGAATTTTCGAGCCGTTCTTTACCACCAAAGGAACGGGCAAAGGAACGGGGCTGGGGCTGTCGGTGTCGTTCGGCATAATTCAAAAGCACGAAGGCGCGATAGAGATAGAGAGCGAGGAAGGGAAGGGGACTACGGTAATAATAACTTTGCCCAGATGGAACGCCAACGCATAAGCTAAGCCCCTAATACCGAGGAGACGAACTATGAACGATAATAACGCCGGCGCGCAGATATTAGTCATTGACGACGAATCCGCGATTTGTATTAGCTGTAAACGCATTTTGCAGGAAGACGGCCACAAGGTTGATTTCTCGCTGTCGGGGCGCGAGGGAGTGAAGAAGGCGGTTGCGGGCAATTACGCAATCGTGCTGCTCGACCTGAAGATGCCCGACCTTAACGGCATGGAAGCGCTGGAAATGATATTGAAGGAAAAACCCGACCAAACTATAATAATTATAACGGGTTACGCCTCCATCCAAACGAGCATCGAGGCGATTAAAAAGGGAGCCTTCGACTACGTTCCCAAGCCTTTCACGCCCGAAGAGCTTTCTCTTGCCGTGAGCAAGGCGATGGAAGATAAGGCGCTGCGCCGCGAAAACCAAGCCTTGAAGCAGGAATTGTCGAACATTCGCAAGGGCGGCAAAATGATTGGCCGCAGCAAGGCGATGGAAGACATTCTGAACCAAATTTACAAAATAGCGCCCACGGACTTCACCGTTATGGTTTACGGAGAGTCCGGTTCCGGCAAAGAGCTTATAGCGCAGACGATTCACGAAAACAGTCTGCGGATGAATAAAACTTTCGTCGCGGTGGATATTTCATCGCTTACCGCGTCGTTGATTGAAAGCGAGCTTTTCGGGCACGTCAAAGGCGCCTTCACCGGAGCTTCGACGTCGCGGCCGGGGTATTTTTCAATCGCGCACGGCGGCACGCTGTTTCTCGACGAAATCTCGAATATCAGCTGGGAGCTGCAAGGCAAGCTGCTGAGAGTTATTGAAACGCGCAAAGTGCGCCCCGTCGGCAGCGAGCAGGAACACGACGTTGACGTGAGGATAATCGCGGCGACGAACAAGGATTTGTACGACTTGGTGAAAGAGGGGAAGTTTCGCGAAGACTTGTATTACCGACTCAACGTCATACCGCTTACAATTCCGCCGCTTCGCGACCGCAGCGACGACATTCCGCTGCTTGCGATAGCCTTTTTAAAAAAGGCCGCCGAGGCGAACCGCTCGCCGATAAAAGGGTTTACGACCGAAGCGATGGCGAAATTAATATCGTATCCGTGGCCCGGCAACGTGCGGCAGATTAAGAACATCGTCGAACGGCTGGTTGCCACCGTTGACAGCGAGTTGATAGGAGTGGACGCTCTTCCGCCGGAAATACGAGGAGCCGCGCCGCAGCCTGCGGAAGTTCCGATAGAAAGCCAGAACGTTCCGAAGACGGCTGACGAGTTGAAAGAGATGAAACAGGCGTTGAAGGACAAAATTTACGGTCAGATCGAGCGCGATTTTGTGCTGGACGCGCTTAACCGTTCGGGGTGGAACGTAACCAAGGCGAGCGAGCTTGTTGGAATGCTCAGACCGAACTTCCACGCGCTCATGCGCAAATACGGCATCCGCGCAAGGGACGAAGAGTGAACCAAGGCGGCGGTTTCGCAGAGTTACGGCGGTTCTACAAAATCTTGTCTTATTGAATTTCTTTGGCTTTTGTTTTAAAAGCCGGACGAGTTATCGGCGTCCGCCGCTGCGGCTTCTTTTCTCTCCTCCGCCATCCCTGCGGCCTCTCGACGGTCTGCGCTCTTCGCTTTTATTTCGTCCGTCATGTCTTAACGGGCGTTTGTCCGAGCTTTTTCCGCCCGGTCTTTTGCCCGTCTCGCGTCCTTTGCCGGGCTTGCGTCCGTCCGGCTTGTCTTCGTCGCTTGAGCGCTTTCTTTCCAAAGTTTTTTCCGCTTCTTTGCGCGGAGGGCGTCCTTCATCGCCGCGGCGTCCGCTTTTGCGGGCGTCGGAAGAGTAGGGGACTCGTTTGGGTTTAATCGCGCGCGCCGGCTTGACGGGTTCTTCTTCCGCCCGTTTCGCGGCCTCCGCAATTTCTTTTCGCAGCGATTCCAGTTCCGGCTCGGTCAACATTCTCCATTCGGTCGGCTGCATTCCGTCTATAGTTACGCTTCCAACGCCGACGCGGACGATTCTCATGCAGCGATGCCCCACCTCGGAGAGCATTCGTTTTATTTGGTTCTTTCGCCCCTCGCGCAGGACTATGCGCAGCCAGCAGTTGCCGCCGTCGGTAACGTCGAACATTTCCACTTCCGCCGGAGCGGTCTTTTTGCCGTCAAGTTTTATTCCGTCGCGCATTTTTTGCAGCGCGGCGTTAGAGAGAGTTTTCGAGACTTTCACTTCGTACGTCTTGCTTATTTTGTAGCGCGGATGCGTTAGCGCGGATATGAACTCTCCGTCGTTGCTTAATATCAGAGCTCCTTCGGCGTCCCAGTCAAGGCGTCCGGCGTAGGCGATGTGCGGAGGCAGACCTTTCATATAGTCGTAAATCGTCGGTCTTCCCTCCGGGTCGCTTTTGCTTGTTACGCATTTGGGCGGTTTGTAAAACAGCGCGTAAATTTTATGCGTGTCGAGGTTGAGCGGTTTGCCGTCCACCATTATTTTGTCGCGGTCGGCATCGACCTTTGAACCCAGCTGCGTAACTTTTTTGCCGTTTACTTTAATTCGTCCTTCCTCAATCATCCGCTCCGCTTCGCGCCGCGAGGCGATGCCGGCCTGAGCGAGCGCCTTTTGAATTCTAATCGGAGTTCCCATGTCAATCCTTCCGCGTAAAAAGTTAAAAGGGCGGAGTTTCCGCCCGAAAAATCGGAATTAAAACGGCGTTCAGTTTTTATTCTCGTCGTCAACCAAACCGGCGGAGTAACTGTCCTGACTGGCGTTCGGGAGGCCGGGCGATTCCGCGGCTCCGTCGGATTTCTTCACTTTTAACCCTCCGGCAAGCAGCAAGTCGAGCCGTTTGCGGGATTCTTCCGTCAGCTCTTCGTAGCTGTTAAGAGGCGGAAGGTCTGAAAGACTTTTTAGTCCGAAGAGTTCGAGAAAGGCCGGCGTCGTGCCGTAAAGGCGGGGCTTGCCGATTTCCTCTTTGAATCCGATGACCTTTATCAGCTTGCGTTCGAGCAGCAGCTTGAGCACTCCCGCGGAATCTACGCCGCGCAGCTCGTCGATTTCCAGCCGGGTAATGGGCTGGCGGTATGCGGCTATCGCCAGAACCTCCAGCGCCGCGCGCGAAAGTCTCGTCGGTTTAACGTTGAAAAGGCGCGCCAGCCAGTCGGCGTTCTCCGGATTGCTGCGGAACTGCCATCCGCCGTTTACTTCAAAGAGCATAAAGCCGCGGGAGCCGTCCGAGTATTGAGTTGCGAGCTCGTCCAAGGCGGCGCGAATGCGGTCGGTTCCGGCTGCGCCTAAAAGGGAGTCGCGCATTTGCGCGAGCGTGAGAGTTTTGCCCGACACGAAAATCATCGACTCTAGAATGCTTTTCAGGCGTCTGTCGTCCAGAATTATCTGCTCGTCCGGTTCCGTCAACGTATCGGAAACGAAAGTTTCTTCGGTTTCGGTCTCTTCCGCCGCGCTCAAAATTTCGGCGTCCGGCTCGCGCTCCATTTCCTTCAGCGCAGTCGGAGCCGAAGCGTTTTTTGCGTCCTTTTTATACTGTTCTTCGCTCATTTACTCGTTGTCCTTGGTTTTGTTTTCGTCTCCGAACGATTGCATTGACGGGAACCGCTCGATTATTTCGTCGAATCCTTCCCCTTCGGTCTTCGCTTCCACGAAAATCGGGCCTCCGGTCTTATGTTGATAAATCTTTATTCCGCCCATTTTAGTAAGTTCGAGTATCGCTAAAAACGTCGCCACGACTATTCCTCTAGTCGCGTCCTTGGGGAATAATTCCTCGAAATATAGCGACGTCTTGATTTTCAACATTTGCACCACCCGGACGAGCATCTTCTCGACCGGCGTTTCGTCAAGCAGAACTTCGTGCCCCTTTTTGGCGGCGACCTTCGAAAGAACCAGCTTGAAGGCGGCGACAAGCTCGTCAGTGGAAACGTCCACCAGCGTTTCCTGAGAGTTTGCGAAGTCCTCGCCCAGTACGGTTCTGACGAATACGTCGCGTCCGAGCCGCGGCTGCTCGTCGAGAGCCTGCGCGGCGTCCTTGTATTTTTGGTATTCCAGCAGCTGCTTTACCAGAGCCATGCGCGGGTCTTCGCCGTCTCCCGCGTCTTCGTCGTCCGCGGGCGGCTTGGGGAGAAGCATTTTTGATTTGATGTATATCAGCGTCGCGGCCATCGAGATAAAATCCGAGGCGACGTCGATGTCCAGAGCTTCTATGAACGACAAATAGTTAAGATAGCGCGAGGTTATGTCGGCCATCGGAA
>CAYNVS010000043.1:7095-23993 GCA_964400725.1 uncultured Myxococcales bacterium | reverse complement strand
TGCCGCTTAATAAGATAAAGCAAAAGGTCGAGCGGCCCCTCGAAGGTTTTAAGCCAAACTATTACTTCGTTCTGTTTAACAACGTAGTCGTCGGGAGGGTTTACGCCGTCCGGCAGCCTTATTGCTATTTCTTTATAATCGCCGCCGTGCCAGACCTTTACCTCTTCGGTCCGCTCCGTTTCGGGCGTCTGCTGCGGAATTTTATTATCTTCGTTCATGGCGCGCCTTTTTCAGTTCAGCAGTTGGGCGTAAATGTTTTCAATTTTCGCCGAGAGCGCATCGACGGAACCGGCGTTGTCGGCTACAAAGTCGGCTTTGAACGCAAGCGCGCTCTGCGGACCCTGCATCTGAACTAACTTTCTCGCTTCGTCTTCGCTTACGCCGTCGCGGGCCGCGATTCGTTTAACGATTTCTTCTTCGTTGGCCGTTACTACTATTATTTTATCAAAAAAACGCTCGAATCCGTAACCGAAAATAAGCGCGGCTTCTACCACCGTCAATTCCGCGCCGTCGGCCATTGCGGCGGCGACGAGACCGCCGATTTTTTTCATTATCGCGCCGTGAGTGAGTTCGTCCAACTTTCTTTTTAAAACAGGGTCTTCGCTTATTAAAAGACGCAGAGCGCGGCGGTTTATTTGCGCGCCGTCTTCGAATACGCGGGCGGTCTGCTCGGCGTCGAGCATCGCCCGCAGCTTATCCGTCAGCCCTTCTTCCTCGTAAATATTGCGGGCTATTTTATCGGCGTCTATCACTTTCGCGCCCAAACGCTCAAATATGCGGCCGGCTTCGCTTTTTCCCGAACCCGCAACGCCGGTCAATCCTACGATTTTCATAGCGATTATTCCTTGCAAAAGGGCAGGCTTTAAAGCCCGCCCATTCGCGCCAGCTCTTTTTTAACGGCTATTAATTGCCGGTTCCCCACTGAAGATAACGCTCGGTGAACATGTCGTCCTTGAGTCCTTGATTGACTTTGAAATCCAACAGCTCTATTTCGGAGACGCCGCCGGTAACGTGGTTGGTCAGCGTAACTTTGCTGAATATCTTGGCTCCGGGGTGAAACTCTTTTAATTCCGTCATTACCATCTGTTTGATTTCTTTGTCGCCTTTAAAATAATGGAACTCGGTGATTCTGTTTTCCTTCTTTTCGACCTTGATCAGAACGCTTGTGAATTCGCTTTTAAAGCTCGGTTTGGGAAGGCAGCGGAGCGTCCACGATTCCGCGTCTTCTTTTTCAATCGTCGGGCTGTAATCTCTCGTCCAGCTCGTCTGGGCCATATCGTCGTTGGTGAAGTCGCTTCCCGCGACGCCTTGGCTCATGTTGTGGGCTGCGACCTTGCGGATTTTTTTCATGTCGGGAAGATAGACGTAAATATTGCTGTGATCTTTAATTAAAATGCTCATTCCTTTGACTTCGCCGGGAGAGAGAAAGCGGATGAGCCTTGTTTCGTTTCCCTTTTGGTAGAGGTCGAAAAGGCGCTCTCTAATCGAGCCGTCCTTGGCTTTAATAGTCATTTTGTCTTTCATGTATTGATCTTTATAGCCGAAGTTAATTTCTTCGGCCTTTTTAAGAATTTGTTCCGCCGTCATTGTATTGGCGGGCGCGTCGTCGGCGGCCGCGAGCATTAAAAACGCTCCGGTCGCGGCCAAAGCCGCAAATAAAGTAAACGTTCCGAAAATAATCCTCTTTTTCATCTTGCTTTCCTTTCGTCAAATCCGTTGGTTTTGTTTGTCATGGTTTGCGGTCTTGCGTCTTTGTCTTTTATCTTGAGTTCTGCTCGATGTAATATTTGGCGCCTTTGGCGTCGTCGCAATTCGGGCATATTTCCAGAAATTTTTTATACCAAGAAACCGCCTCGGCTACGTTGGCCTGCGCCTCGTATGAAAGAGCTATTCCCAGCACGGCGTCGGCGTTTCCGCCGTCTCTTGAATGGGCGTCTTTAAAGTATTTAATCGCTTCCGCCGCCTTGCCCATGTCAAGAAGGCAAAATCCGTATTCGTTTATCGCTTTTACGCTGTCGGGTTTTAACGAGAGAGCTTTTTTGGCGTAGGCGAAGGCTTCTTTGGTTCTGTCGTTGGTGCGCAGTTTGGCCGACTTTTTAATCAGCGCTTCGGCGCTTCCTTCGTCGTCTCCGGCGGGAGGCTGCGCTCCGCCGTCGGCCTTGCCGCCCTCTTTGGCCGCGCCTTCGTCTTGAGGTTTGACTTCCGGTTTGTTCTGTTTGACCTGCGGCTGCTCCGCGCCTGCGTTTCCCGTCGGCAAAGGGGGAGCGGTAAGAGCGTCCAGCAGCTCGCGGGCGTAAACGAATTTGGGAGAGTGAAGCGTCAGAGCCTTTAAGGCGTTGACCGCTTCGTCCTTCATTCCAGCCATATTGTAGGCCAGCGCTAAATAATAATTGGCGATAAACATCTTCGGTTCGAGATTTGCCGCGGCTTTGAGCGCGGCTATCGCGTCCTTGACATTATCGGCTCGCCCTTCGTTTATATCCGCGGCGCCTTTAATGAATTCGGCGGCGGCTTTTTGGAAAACGGTTTTTAAATTCGCTTTCGCTAAGGCGTTTCTGGCGGCGGCGTAATCCATTCCGGCGCAGGCCACGTACGCCAGCACAAGATATGTCGAAGGATCTTTCGGTTCGAGAACCGCGGCTTCGCTTGCGGCCATTTTAGCCTTTTGGTGAAGTTCCTGCATTCTCGGCGCAAGCGCGTTTGCGAATTTAATTCGGTCTTTCACGGAGTTTTCCATCGCGGTTTTACCGGGGTCGGCGTCGCTCATTGACAGCAGTTTTTCCTGAGCCTCGGCGACCTCTTTTTTAATTCGGGCCGCGCGCTCGTACATTATCATTGTTTGAAGGGAATAGCCTATCGCAAGATTTTGGTAAATCGCGGCGTATTTCGGGGCGGTTTGAGCCAAAGAGGTCAATTCTTTTATCGGCTCTTCCACTAAAGCTATATCGCCCGCGTAAAGCGCCGCGGCGGTCGAGTTGACCTTGGTTTTAATTTCTTCGGGAACTCTTGAAAGAACTCCGAACATAAAAGTTTTAGGGCTTGCTAAATACCATACGGCGGCCGCTATTGCGAGACCGATTAAAATAAAAACTATGACGGCGCTTTTTTTGCCGCCTTTCGCCTTTTCGTATTCCGCCCAGATGTCCTTATCCATCGCGGCGCTTTTCGCCTCGTACATAGAGCCGTTTGTCTGAATGGTGGTCGTTTGATAGTTCGAAAATGTGGTGGACTGCGTTTCGGTTTGCGGCGTTTCCTCTTCGTTTAAAATCCTTGTCGGAGCGTTGAAGACTTCCGCCGCCATCGTTTCGGCTCCCATGACGTCGGCGGAAATTGTGGGCGCGTCGTGCAGTCCGCCCGGAGAGGCGTAATCTTCGGTTGGAGATTTTTCTTCGACGCTTTTTATTTCGGTGTCGGCTTCGTTAATGTAGCCGCTTTCGACTTCGACGCTTGATTCGGCTTCCCTGCGCAGCGTTCCCGAGCCTTGGGTGAGCGCGGAAACCGCCGCGAAAAAAGGATCCAGTTCGGATATATTCTCAAGTTTCGTCCAGTTGGCGCCGTCTTCGCTCATTTCGTCCAAAGAAAACGCTTTTCTTTCGATAATCCAGCGCTGAAGAGTCGCCATGTCGCGGAACGGATAAATCTTGCCGTCCGGTCTGCGCAGCATATAGCGTGGCTTGGTTTCGACTCGGTTGTCCAGAGCCATAGGTTGTATAACCGTAGGCTGGGTTCTGGTTTTGCGGGCGACGAATATGCTTCCGCATGCCGAGCATTGAACCGGAATGCCCTGATCGGGTATGCCCGCTTCGTCAAGTTGATAAACGGCTCCGCAGTTGTCGCATTTGATTTCCATCGAGACGGACTCCTTTTATCGGCGCTTCAAATCCGAATAGTCGCTTTAAAACCAAAACTTTCGGACGATTTTAACGTCTAAAACTAATGATAACTATTTAGCAAAAAGTTTCAATGTTTTCCTGACAGTTCGGCTTTTTCCTCGGCCAGCCATTCTGTCGTGAACTTTTTAATGGCCGCCAATTCTTCAGCGGAATAGGCGTAACCTTGATGAACGAAGCCGTACAAGGCGAGCCATACAAAAACTATATCCCAGAATATTCCGGCTGGAACCGGAAAGAACGGGTATTTCCAAATTATAATTTCGAGAATAAAACCTACGCCCGCCGTAACGACCAGATTTACGAGAAATATCCCGATATGTTTCGGCCACTTCCGGTTGTGGTGTCCGACGTAAGGCAAAAGTCCGAGGTTGGCCATGCTCGCCGCGACGACTATCGCGCAGGCTATATACGCGCCCAGCGAGGGAATGAACGGGAATTTAACCGAAACGATATGGCTGTTAAGCGTGCCGATTATTAATAGCGCGCTCGCGGGGCGAGGATAGCCTATCCATGAGCCCGGATACTCGATGCGCTTTACGTTGAAGCGCGCGAAACGGATGCAGCCCATCGCCAGAGGAAAAGCTGCGACCGCCGCGGCGGCTGCGATCGGAATTTTATCGTGAAGATAGCCGTAAACAAGAAAGGACGGAGCCATCGAGTATGAAACCAAATCGGCGATGTTGTCGAACTCCGCGCCGAACTTGTTGGACTGCTTTAGCAGCTTGGCCACCGTTCCGTCCCACGCGTCGAAGAACCAGCCGAGAAAGATAAGATAGCTTGCCGCCAGCGGATGTCCTTCGATAACGGCGATTACCGATAGAAATCCGCAAAGTATGTTGGCCAAGGTCATCGTATCCTTAGCTTTAAGCGGAGTGTTGAAGAATTTCATTTTAAAAACCTCGCGTTAAGGCCGGCGCGCGTTTAAGCGCGTCAATTCGACGGCAGCCATTGCGAAAACCGAGCCGGTCGCGTCGGCGAGCCAGTCGTAAAAGTCGGGATTTCTTCCGTCCGCCCAGCGCTGCGTGTATTCGTCCAGCGCCCCGTACGCGGCGCAGCAGAAGAAAACTATTAACAATACGCTAAATCCGTTCGATTTATCCGCTAATACTGAAAAAAGCAGCAAAGCCAAAATAAAATACATAGCGAAATGAGCGATTTTATCTCCGTAATCGAAGCATGCTATCGAGGCTCCGGGCGGGTTGGGTAAGTGCGTTGCAAACGCGACGAAAAACGCCCAAATTACAGCTGCGGCGAGCCTTGCTTTGCGCGGAATATTTTTAATATAATCGTTTAACCGCATTGCGTTCTTGCTTCAATTATTGTATTTCGGCCCTTCGTCGTCGTCTTCGCCCTCGTCGTCGGGCATGTCGGAAAGGAGCTCGTCCAACAGCTTGTCGCGTCTAGTGTTAGGGAATTTCTTAGTTAAATCAGGCTTCGGCAGACCTTCTTCCACCATCGCCTCGAACAACTCGCCCTCCATGAATATGCCTTTACCCATGCGCAGCGCTAAAAGTATTGAAACCGCCGGAAGATTCTTTACTCTGTGTTCCTTTCCCTCGAAGTCGCGTATGACGATATAGCTCCATATCGTCCCGCGCAAATCCTGCCACAGTTCAATGCGAAGCGCTTCGCCTTCGAGTTTGGCGATTATGTCGGCCATTACGAGAGCGAAATCTATATCGAGTATCGCGTTTTCGGGCGAAATAAGCTGATTTTCAATCAGTTCGCCCGTATCGCCGTCGATGGTGAAACCGAGTTTTTGCCCGGACATGCCGGAGGGTTTAATCAATAAGAGCGCGTCCGGGAAAAATCCCATCCATTCCACATTGATGATTTCAACTTTAACGAGCATCTTTTTACCTGTTCCGATGCGTCAAACCGGTTCGCCGCGCAGACTATTTTTTGCGGCTCCGGCGATTTTCAATTTTACGATTTTACCGATGCAATCCGGCGGCAATGGAGCGTTGACCGGCTTGTTGCAGGGCGTTCTTCCGGTTAGCTCCGATTCGCTTTTAACCGAGCGTCCTTCTATTAGAACCTCTTGTTCGGTTCCAATCGTTTCTTCAAACTTTTCCTTCTGAATTTCCGCCTGCAATTTTTGCAGTTCCGCAAGCCAAGCGAGTTTTTCCTCGCGGGGCTGTTTGTCTTCCAGCTTCGCCGCCTTGGTGAACGGCCGTTTGGAGTAGGCGAAGCTGTAAATGCCGTCGTAACGGACTTCTTTAAGCAGCGCCATCGTCGCCTCGAAGTCCTCGCGGGTTTCGCCGGGGAAGCCGACTATAAAATCGGATGCCAGCGCTATTTTCGGCGCGACCTTGCGGACGTAATTTATCTTTTCCATATAATCGGCGACGGTATAATTTCTAGACATCGCCGAAAGAATTCTGTCGCTGCCCGATTGTATCGGCAGATGCAGGTAAGGACATACTTTTTTAAGGGCGAAAAGTTCCAGCGTGGCCTCGTCCGTGTCGTTAGGATGGCTGGTTAGAAACCGTATGCGCTCGATTTCCGGAACTTTCTCGATAATCATTTTAACAAGATCGGGCAAACCTATTTTAGGGTCTAGGTCTTTGCCGTAGCCGGTTACGTTTTGGCCGAGCAGGGTAACTTCTATTACTCCTTGTCGGGCGAGGGCTTGGACTTCCTCTATAACGGTTTGCGGAGCGCGGCTCGCTTCGCGGCCTCTGGTGAACGGCACAATACAGAAAGAGCAGAATTTATCGCACCCTTTCATAACGGTTACGTAGGCCGAAGGGGCGTTTATAACGGGCGTTACCGCCGTCGTAAGCGAGGACGGGCGCCGCTTCAAATCCGCGCTTCTTGAGCGCTCGCCGCGGGACGCCTTTTCTACCAGTACGGGCAGGTCGTCTATTCCGTCCGGCCCGATTATTATGTCGGTATATGGCGCCTTTTTAAAAATTTCGTCTTTTTTCTGCTGCGCGACGCAGCCCATCGCGCCTATTAGCGTCGAAGGCTTATCTTTTTTTATTTGGTTGAAACGGCCGAGATCGGAATATAGTTTCCGTTCCGGTTTTTCGCGCACCGAGCATGTGTTTACGATAATCAAATCGGCTTCTTCCAATACGGTCGTCCGCTCGTACTGATGCGACAACAACGCCGCCGCCCTCATGCTGTCCGCTTCGTTCATCTGACAGCCGTAAGTCTGTATAAATAGCTTCTTCATAGTTAAGCCTTAACTTAAACAAAATTGTGTAACACTTGTTGCTAGTTGCGTCAAGGAAAAGTGGGGTCTTTATAATAATGAAAAGAATTAACGCAAACGAAAGCGTTTAAGGGAGCTGGACGAGCGTTTATAACGCAAGTTAATTGTAAATAATATTTAAACGCGCTAAGCGATTTTCTTTCCGGTGGTGGTCATTACTAGGGCTTGATGTTTTAGGCCTTTTATGCTTTTAAGCTCTCTTGCGAGCGCTAATATTTTCTCAGGGTCGCCTTTGACTATAATCGTTTCCATACAGTTGTGATGATCGAGGTGAACGTGCTGGTTAGACATGATGACGTCCACGAAATCATGCTGTATTTCCAGCAGCTTATTTGCTATTTCATGCCCGTGGTGGTCGAAAACGATTGAAACCGCTCCGGCGACCAGTTCTCCTTTTACCCATTCCTTTTGAACTAGACGCTCCCGGATTAAAGCCTTAATCGCTTCGGAGCGGGTAGGGTAACCTTCTTCGGCCACGACTCTGTCGAATTGCTTCTGAAGGTCTTCCTCCAAGGAAATGCTTATTCTGGTCAGCTTTGACATTTTATTCTCCGGGACATGAAAATTAACTGCGTTATTCCGTTTTTGGCTTCTTCAATTTACGCGCGTCTTTTTTCTTTTTTTCGACCGGCTTAGCTTTTGCGTCCGTTTTGCCTTTTTGTTTGTCAGGTTTGTTGTAAGTTTTGCCGTTTTTCGCGTCGCCGGCGTTTCCTTTCGACCGTTTTTGGGCCATTTTGGTTTTAATTTTTAGGCTCTTGGTCTTTTGGTCTTTGAACGAGTCTTTTTGCGTCGCCGCGGGCTTTTCGTTTGCGGCGGATGCGGCGCTTGCAGAGAGGTCGAGCGCAATAAAGGAAAGCGACATCGCTAAAATTATGAATGTTTTTCTCATGGCGCAAACTTTCTTTTAAATAAACCGCCAAATAAAATATAATAACCAATTTATAAACATTTATACGTTTGTCAAAAAAAATTAACGTCTGCCGAACGTCGTTTCTTACCGTTCCAAGTTTATAAAAAAATGCGGATGATTGAGAATTTTCGCCGAGTTTGGGCGAAGAATCTGCGGCTATTTTCTGCGAATTAGTAAAATCGGCGGCGTTTCAGGTTTTGTAGGGCAATATGAAACCGATTTTTTTGCCAAAAAACGTAAAATGATGTTAAATAAAAAAGTACCTTTTACGGAGGCGCAAATGAAAATTAAATTTAACGCTTCGATTATTGCGGCGTTCGCATTATTTATAGCGGCTGCTTGCGGATGCAGTTCCGAAAAGAAAAGCAACGGCAACAATATACTATCGTGCGTCGAACTGCAAAACTGTCCGGCCAATACCCACTGCAACGCGATAAGCGGCATATGCGAGGCGGACGAGCCCTGCGACGCATGCGGTCTTTCGGAGGTTTGCTGGCGCGACGTATGCTATAAAAAATGCGCGACTTCCGACGATTGCGGCCTTGGATTCGAGTGCAGCGAACAGTTTTACGGCTGCGTTAAAATTGAAATCGACGGGGACGAAGCGGAGGCCGAAGAAGAAGAAACAGGCCCGTGCGTGGGCGGCTGCAATTCCGACGAAGCGTGCTGGTCGCATGACGGCGCTAACTACGCCTGCTACAAAAAGTGCTCGCTTTATAATCCGCAGTGTCCGTCGGGTCAAATTTGCTATCCGCCTTTTGACGGAACTACCGTTGCGATGGACGGCGGGTTGTGCAGGCCGCCCAGTTCTGCCGGCAAGAAAGAAGGGGAAGAGTGCAATACGAGCGACAAGATTTGCCAATACGATCTAGTCTGCTTCAAAGGCGGCTGCCGCAAGCCGTGCGACGCTTGGAACAACGGAACGTGCGCTTCTCCGCTGGTCTGCTATCCGGTGAATCAGCTTGAAATAGGTCTGTGCCTGCCCGACGACGTGCAAGCTCAGTGCAGCGCGGAGCGCAAATGTCCGGAAGGATTTTTATGCTACGGAGGCGTGTGCGTCCCCGGAACGGCCTGCACGGACGATTCGCAATGCGCCAAGCCGCTCATATGCCAGTTCGGGATGTGCATGGAGAGCTGCGTTTACGTAAGCTGCCCAAGCGCGCTGCCGGAGTGCGACAAGACGACCGGCCATTGCAAAGCAAGCGGTCTGGCGTGCGGGGGCGGATGCCTCAGCACTCAGTTCTGCGAGGACGGAAGATGCTACGCCAAATGCAGCCCGGCCTGCCCCGACAGGCAGATTTGCACCCACAAAGGCAAAAACGCCAACGAACCGTCGTATTGCTATAAACCGCCAGACTGCCGCGACGCGGGCGCGACCTGCGGAGAAGGCCAGACGTGCGATGCTCGAACCGGTTTCTGCGTCAAGCGCTGTCCTTCCACTTGTCCCGGGACGACGTGCTGCGACGTAAGCACCAAGTACGTCTGCGGGGCATGCCAAAGCGGAGTATGCAGCGCTCTTAACCCGACCGGTCCATGCCCGCTTGTAGATCAAAAGTGCGAAAACGGGTCGTGTCATACCGACCCAAACGTATGCGTTCCCAACGGTTTCGCCTGCAACGGCAATTCGCGCTGCTGCTCGGCGACGCCCGACGCGACGGGCGTAAGCTGCTGCGTCGATATGACGAATTCCGCTCTTACCGGAATTTGCTGCGCAAGCGAGCAGACGTGCGTTCCCGTGATGTCTATTTGCATAGGGCAATAAAAAGTTTTTTTTGCGTCAAAAGACGCCGAGGCGATTAACGACTTCTTTGGAGGCGATGCATGGTTAAATCAATGGGCTGGATTGAAGCGGCGGACGGAACTCCGCTTTGGTTTAAAATTATGGGCGAAAACAAAGGCATTCCGCCTTTGGTTTTATGCGACGGAATCGGCTGCGCCGGATACGTTTGGAAGTATATCATCCGCGATTTTGCCGATAAAACGGCCATTTTGCATTGGAATTACCGCGGCCACGGACAGAGCGGCATGCCGATGGATAAAACGAACGTATCAATGGACGCGATAATAGACGACATGCACCGCGTTATGAAGGAAACGCTCGACGAACCGGCGATACTGCTTGGGCATTCTATGGGCGTTCAAGTGGTGTTGGAATTCTGGAAGCAGCATCCCGAAATGACGGCGGGTTTGGTTCCGATGTGCGGAAGCTATCAGCATCCGTTGGACACCTTTAAGAACAAGCCTTACTTCGGAATGATTCTACCGTATCTCAAGGCGGCTTACAATTCGCCGCTGGGGCCGCAAATCGACGTTATTTGGCGCAGCGTGGTCAACACGGAACTCGGATTTTTCGTCGCCAAAAAAGCCGAAATCAACGGCGACCTTATTAAGAAGGAAGACTTCATGCCTTACCTCGAAGTCCTCGGACAAATGGATCCGGGACTTTTTCTAAACATGCTGGAACAGGCGCAGGCGCACAGCGCCGAGAGTTATCTGGGGCGCATCAACGTGCCCACCTTGATTATCAGCGGCGAGCGCGACGGGTTTACTCCGATGTGGCTCTCGCAAAAAATGGCGAGTTCCATTCAGGGCGCGGAATTTTTGTACGTTCCGGCCGGTTCGCACACCGCCCCGATAGAAGCTCCGGAGCTTGTTAATTTGAGGATCGAAAAATGGCTCGACAAACATTTTCAGGCGAAAGCCGCGAATGCCGCGGAAACCGTCTCGAAACCGAAAGTTAAACTTGAGGCGAACGCCGATAAGAATAAGGAAGAAACGGTTTCTATCCCTGAAAAAATCGTCGAAGCGAAACCTGCGAAGAAATCGGCTCCCAAGTATAAGGCCGAGAAAAATCCAATAAAAACCGAGGCGGCTAAACCAAAGAAGGAGAGCGCTCCCGTTAATAAGACGAAGGCAAAAGAAGAAAAAAAGCCGGCTTCGAAGAAACAGGAACCGGCAAAACCGGCCAAAAAAGCGGCGTCAAAGAAAAAATAAACGTACAACGCGGCGAGGCAAGGCGGGTTAATCCCGCCTTTTTTATTTTATTTCAGCTTTGCTTGCGAAGCTGAGCGCAGTAAACGCCGCTTCCGGTCAAGCCTACTCCGCGGCATCCGTTGCAAGAGACGCAAGTCGAAGGCGACAAGTCGCCTTCCTTCCATCGTTTGGCCAGATGAGGCTCTCGTATGAGCGGTCTTGAAAGCGATACCGCGTCTATTCCCTGCGCGAGAGCGCTTTCTATCAATCGCGGCGTCTTCCATCCGCCGACGGAAATTACCGGCAAAGCGGTTAAGGCTTTAATTTTCTTCGCCGCGTCGAAGAAATATCCTTCGTCAGCCTCGCTTTCTACTTTGCGGGAACCGGCGAGTTTCCCCGCGTCGAGCACGCCGCCAGAAACTTCGATAAAATCGAGCCCTTCATCCGCATACCATTTTGCGATTTGCAGCGCTTCTTCAAGCGAAAGCCCGCCTTCGACGAAATCGCCGCAGTTCATTTTAACGCCCAACGGCGTCGAGCCGATTTTTTCTCTTGCTGCGCGTATAATGCGCCGGACGAAGTTAAAGCGTTTTTCTGGCGAGCCTCCGAACTCGTCCTCGCGTTTGTTTACGCGCGGGCTTAAAAACTCGCTTATTAAATAGCCGTGCGCGCCGTGAAGCTGAACCGCGTCGAACCCTGCGAGCTTTGCGCGAAGCGCGGCGTCCCCGAAGGCCGTTATTGCCGCTTCGATTTCGCCGAGGGTCATTTCGCGGGCGTCCGAGTCTATGGAGACGAATTTGTGCGCCGACGGCGCGACCGGAACTTCGCCTTCGGGCAAAACCGCCTTGCGCGATTGTCCGCCGGCGTGTACGATTTGCGCGATAATTTTTGCGCCGCCTTGGCGCGCGGTTTGCGCCATGCGCGTCAGACCCTCTATTTTGTCGTCGTCGTCGATTCCGGCGGCGAAGGGCATCCCTTTGCCTTGTTTGCAGACGTAAAGAAAGCCTGAAATTATCGCGCCGATTTCTCCCGCGCTTAAATCGCGGTAGTATCCGAGCAGTTTGTCAGTAACAAAGCCGTCGGGCGCCGCAGCGCCTTCCCAAGTCGCCGAGCGGACGAGCCGGTTTTTAAATTCGAGGCCGCCGATTTTCCACGGCATAATCATTGCCGGCATTTGCGCCTCCTATAAGTTAATTTGGTCGTTAGCGCCGTATTTGTAACGGGCGGAGATGCGCTTCCCCGCGGTTAAATCGCCAGCTTAACCGCCTTATGCAGCATTTCGATTTCAATCGGAATTCTGCCGGGCGTTTCGCCGTCCATGTCGATGTAAACGTGCTCGCCGGCGTCTATCGCTTCGGCCTTTATTTTAGACGCCCGCCAAGTTTTTACTTTGGGGCTTTCAAGGTGTTTGCCTTTGTAAATCTTTGAGCCGTCCTTAATAGACTCAAGCAGAGTGAAATCGCCCATGGCTACCACGTCGAACAGACCGTCCGAGGGGTCGGCGTCGGGCGCCATCATCATGCCGCCGCCGAAATATCTGCCGTTGGCGACCGCAAGCGTCTGGATGACCAGTTCCTCCACGACTTTGCCGCCGTCTAGTTCGAGGCGTATCTTACGGTTTTTCCAGCGCGCCAGCCCCTTTATCGTGGCGATGAAGAAGCTCGCCTTGCCGCCCAGAGCCTTGCTGGACGTATTGCAATAGTAGTCAACCAGCCCCGAAACGCCGAAGCTGAGAATATTTATGTAATGCTTCGCAACCGGGTTGCCGCCGAAGTCGTAGGCCTTCATTCTGCCGACGTCAACGCTGCGTATCGAGCCGTTTTGAATTCTGTCGATCGCTTCTTCGAGCGTGAGGCCGAGGCCGAATGTTTTGCGGTAATCGCCGCCGGTGCCGCGCGGAATCATTGAGAGCGTCGCGGCGTTAGTTATCGGCGTTCCGTCAGGCTCGAAGAAGCCGTTCGCCGCCTCGTTCATCGTTCCGTCGCCTCCGACCGCTATAATAAGGTCGGCGCCGGCTTTATTGGCCTGACGGACAAGCTCCGTTGCGTGCCCTTGGCTCCTTGTCTGCTCGACGTCTATGCGCCCCAGCTTCCGCTCGATTTGCGAGACTATCTGCGGCAGTTCGCGCCCTGTGCGCTTGTTCGCCGAATTTGGGTTTACGACGCAGATTATTTTTTTAAAGGAGTTTTTACCGCCTGCGGACTCTTGCGTCATTTTAACTCTCCGACAAAATGCTTGTAAACGACGTCAATCAAACCTTCCACCTGCAAATTCTCCGGAGCGTATTTTTTTAATTGAGCGTAGTCGGAAGGGGAGGAGGTTACGACGAGGTTTGCTCCTCTATCGAGTATTTCCTGTATTCGGCGCGCGGCTATAAGGCCGCTTAAGTTTGGCAGAACCGAGCGCACGGGCTCTTCGCAGCCGGACGACCAAGTTTCGCGTCCCTGCCAGTACAGCTCTATCGGCGGTTTCTCGAAGAGGGTGGAAAGAAGCCTGCGCGGAGCGTTCTCTACGCCCAAATGGCGCGAAAGAGTAGGGTGTTCGTGAACGCAGAATGCCCGCGGGTCGGTCGCCTCCGCGTGATGCTTATCGACGTATGGAAGCAGAAACTCGCTTAGGTGCTGCACTTTTGCGGTTAATTTGTACCCGTAGCGGGGATACAGCTGTTTTAAGGCGTAAACGACTTCCGGATCGCCGCTGACAATGAGCTTGAAGCCTTTAAGCTGGTTGTAAATTCGGAATGCGTGCTTTCTGAATAAATCGGCGAAGCCCATTTGCAAAATTGAAGCGCCGACGCTCGTGTCGGTTCCAACAAAGAGGCCGACGTAATCGATTCCGAGCGCCTGAAACGCCTGAAAAGTCCTCGTTGTGTGATGGGGAGCGAGCGCTAGCTCGCTTGCGCCGGGCAGATAAACCGCCTGCGGAGTTTCCGTCCAAAATTCCTCGGAGACGAGCTCTCTTTGGCGCTCGTGCAGGTTCACGCCGTACGGATTGTTGTATAGCTTGAACCTCGACAGCCAGTCGTAAGCGGCCTTGGGGGCTACGCCTTCGGCTGCGGCGGAAATTCTTCCCTCCGCTAGAACTTCTCCGACGACTATTTCTTTTTTACAGGCCGCCGTGCACTGCATACACCCAAGGCAGTGATAAAAGACGAGCGCTTCGTCTTTGTTGAAACTTCTGAACCCTTGGTGCAGCTGCATCGCGAGAGTCATCTTTCCCCACGGAGAGTACCGCTCCGAGGCCGCCGCTTCGCCCACGGGGCAGGCTTGCGAGCAGAGTTTCGGGCAATAGCCGCAGGTTTCAAGCTCCTTGATATAACCCTTTAAATTCGCTAGAGATTTAGGCTTCTGCGCCATTCTTCAGTCTTTGCCGATTCGTTAGTTGTTGAGTCGTATGTTTCGGGGTAAAGCCTTTTTGCGAACAACCCCGATAAGTTAGCTGATTTTACCGTTTTTTCCGCCTTGCCGTCTGCGCCGGAGATAGAATCGAACGTTATCCGCGCAAATATGTATTCGTGCTGCGGTTTGTAAAGTTCGAATTTGAATTTGCTTTTTGCCTTGGACGCGGATTTGGTCATTTCCGCTATGAAACGGTTAAGGTCGGAGTAAGAGACCGCGTACCAATACCAGTATGGATACAAATCCGTTCCGTCCGGCGTTAAATTCGTTTCAGGGTTGCCGTAAGGCTCGCTGCGATACATGCTTTCGCCGGTCTGCGCTATTTTTTCCATCAGCGGCGCGTTTAACGGATGGTCTTCAGAGTAGGCGATGAAGAGGTCGATGAACCCTTTGGCGTCGGGCGTCATTTTAAGGCCGCGGAGAGGGTAACCGGCGCGGACGATTGATTTTGCGAAAGAGACGGCCTCTTGCAAAGATTGCAGTTTTAGCCAGCGCCAATAGCGCATGTCGCCCCAGCTTTTTTTTGAAACGCTCAATACCAGTTCGGTCGCCAGCGACTTTTTGGCGAACGAACCTATAAACAGCTGCTTGAAATCGGGTCCCGTCGCCGAGCGTGGAATCGCGTGAGTTTTGAACGGAAAACCGTCGGAAAGGACGCCGGAACAGGACATAATTTTTGTTTTAAACGGGGTTCCGGCTAAAAACGGCTCGGCGAAAACGTCGCCCGTTACGAGGTTTTGCATGGTCGCAGAGTCGAGAGCGTTTCCGGTCGCGCCCATCGTAAAGCCGTACTGCGCCAGGTAGGAAGTAACCTCTTTTACGGTTGAGCCGGCGTAAACGGTTACAAGCCCGTTTTTCTCGTTGAGTTTCGGCTCGCGGGCCGTCTTTTTGGCGAGATAAATGTACAGATCGGCGCGTTCCGACTCGCCGGCTGCGGGAAGAAAAGAAGTTGAAAACTTAACGTTCCGGCGCGTAAGCCAGCGGATTAAATCCGGCGCCAGAGCGGTCGAGTCGAGCGCGACGCGGTATCGCGGCGTCAATTTTGCGGATTCGGCGGGAATGCGGCAAACCCGCGGATCCAGGCCGAGAGAGGAAGCGTCGAACTCCTCCAATTCGAGCCCGGAAAAAGCTCCTTTGAACGCTGTTTGAAAGTCGGTCATTGGTTTTATCTGCCCGATGTATTCTGTTTAATATCTTTTTCTTCGGTTTCTTTGGACGATTCCGTAGTTTTGTCTCCGGCGCCGTAAAGTCTGCGCTCGCGGTTCTTCTGCCAGCGGGCGTAAAATATTTCCGCCGCCACCGCTATTGCGATTCCGATAATTATCCAGTGCTCGACGGCCGTGATTGCTTTTTTCGCTTTTTCGACATGCTCGCCGAGGGAGTAGGTGACGATAATTATCGTCGGGACGCTTATTAGCGCCGCCGTGCCGTCGGTCATAAGAAATTTTTTGTAGCTTACGCCCGACCAACCGGCGAAAAGAAAGACCCCCGAACGCAGCATCGGCGTAAAACGCGCCGCGAAAAGCATTTTCATGTGATACTTATCGTACAGCTTTTGAATTTTGTTTAAACGCTGAGGCGGAAGCGCGGCCTTGAAAAGGCGCATATTCAAAACTTTTTCGCCGTATCTGCGCCCTATCCACCAAAGCGTAGAATCGCCTATTAAAACGCCGGCCATGCCGATTGCGACTCCAACCCAAAGCGGAAACGCGTTAAAATAGCATACAAAACCGGTAAAGATGAGAACTACGTCTTCAGGAAGAGGAAGACCGAATCCGCACAGTAATAGAACAAAAAATATTCCGAACGCTATTAATACCGGATGGAACTGAGCGAATTGTTGGAACGATGCAAAAATGTTCTCGAACATTAAAATAATACTCCTGCTTTTGGCGCCGTCCGCGCGCTGACGCGAAGATAAATATATAACAAACTAAGCCGATTTGTAAAGCTAAATCGGCCTTTTGACGCTCGGAAGTCGGCCTTAGAAGCCATATGGACAAACGATAAAAAAAGCGACCGTTTGACGGCCGCTTTTTTATTTAACTCAATGTTCGGCTATTGCCTGACTTCCGGGCTTCTGCGTCTAAGTCGGAGCAAGAGCGCCGCCGCCGCTGCGGCCATAAGCGCGCTTGCCGCGAAGTCGCCGTCCTGCGAGCATCCGCTCGAAGCCTTTTTCTTCGTCGTTTCAGAGTCGGTTTCCGCGTCGCTTTCAAGGTGAATATCGATATAGTCTTCTTCAACCGCAGTTTCCTCGACAGCTTCCGCAGGTTCTTCGGTTTCAACCGAATTTTCTTCTAAGTTGTCGGTCGTCTCGATTGTTTCAACCGTTTCTTCCGAAACTTCGTCTTCCTGCGCGGTTTCCTCAACCGTCTCGTCGTCGCCGTCAACGGCAGTCTCTTCAATTACTTCTTCTTCGGCGGGCGTTTCTTCGGAAGTTTCGTCTTCTTGCGCGGTTTCCTCAACCGTCTCGTCGTCGCCGTCAACGGCAGTCTCTTCAATTA
>CAYNVS010000043.1:6012-6995 GCA_964400725.1 uncultured Myxococcales bacterium | reverse complement strand
CTTCTTCTTCGGCGGGCGTTTCTTCGGAAGTTTCGTCTTCCTGCGCGGTTTCCTCAACCGTCTCGTCGTCGCCGTCAATAGCCGTCTCTTCCGCGGTCTCGACGGTTTCGGTCGGTTCCTCAGTTTCAGCTTGATCGACGTCTCCGTCAACGGGCGTAACGTCGGCGGCTTCGATTGAGAAGGAGCCTGTTCCGCCTACTGCCAAAACTTGAATTATTACCGTTCCGCTGGCGGGGCTGGTTATGTTTTTAGCCGATTCGGGCGTTCCGGCGGGTTGATCGTTGCGGAAGGCTAAACATTCCCCCGCGTCGTCGCAGCCATTCCATAATGTTACGGCTACGTCCAGACCGGCGTCGGGAGCTACGGTCAAATCGTAAAGGCGGCCTGCGGTTACCTCGAAGGCGAAGAATGCGTCCGGCGCGCCGAGCGTTTCGGGCGCGCAGGGCGTCTCGACCTTCATAAACGCGTGATAACCGTCCATCGAAACGCTTAAGGGTTCTCCTACCGTCAGAGCTTTTGCGCCTTTGCAGACGTCGTTGTCCGGCACGGTTTCGCAAGTTCCAGAGAAACATGCGGCGGCGTCGCGGTCGTTCGGGTTGCAGCCGTAAGTCCAATCGGCGACGTCCTCGTGGTAGCATCCGGAAGCTCCGCAGTAATCGTTGGTGCAAACGTTGGCGTCGTTGCAGTCAACCTCTAAGCCTTCGCAATTTCCGTTGTCGCAGGCGTCGTTAAACGTGCAGGCATTGTCGTCGTCGCAAGCGACGCCGTTCTTCGGGGTTGGGTCTTTTACGCAAGCGTAAGTTGTGTTGCCGGTGGAATTGCATTTGCCTTCGTTGCAGGCGTCGGTCATCGCCGAGCAGTCGGCTACTGCGCCGGCGCTGCAGGTTCCGGCTTGGCATTTATCCAGCGTGCAGCCGTCGGAGTCGAGGTCGCAAGCGACGCCGTTCTTCGGGGTTGGGTCTTTTACGCAAGCGTAAGTTGTG
>CAYNVS010000043.1:0-5912 GCA_964400725.1 uncultured Myxococcales bacterium | reverse complement strand
CAGGTTCCGGCTTGGCATTTATCCAGCGTGCAGCCGTCGGAGTCGAGGTCGCAAGGAGTATTTTCCGCCTTGTCGGCGTATTCGCACTCTCCGGTAATTTGGTCGCAGACTCCAGCTTCTTTGCATTGACCGGCGCCGGGGCAGACGACCGGATTGGTTCCGGTGCAAACGCCCGCCACGCATATATCGGTTTGCGTGCAAGCGTTGCCGTCGTCGAAGGCGTTTGTTACCTGAAGAGCTCCGCTGTAAACGGTAATCGCCGGATTTACGCCGTCCGAGACGACGGCGTAGACGTAATAAGTTCCCGCCGTAACGTCCGTCGTGTCCCAATTATAGGCGTTGTCCGCGTCGTCTTCCGAAAGACCGGTTACTATGAGCGTTCCGTTGGCGCCGGTAGCGTCGTTGTCGTAGTAAAGAGAAATCTGCGCGTCGTTGTCCGGGTCGGAATCGTTCCAAGTTATTCTGAAGTTGCAAATCGCCGTATCGTTGCCGCCGGTAGGCTCGACGAACTGGAACGTAGGCGCAGTGTTGCACACGTTGTCGGCGCCCGGCGTCATAACTTGAACGTCTTTAAAGTCGGCTTGGTTGTTGTTGCTGTCGGTCTTATTCGGGCAGCGGGACAATCCGTGTCCGGAAATTACGTCCACCGTCGGAGTTCCTTCGCCGCCGAAATACGGATCGGTTCCGGCGAATACGCCGTAGCCGACCGCGTCGATTATCGCGCCGCCGCAAACCAGCTGAACGCTGTCGGGGCCGTTCTGGTAGTCGGCGCTCGCGCTAATCATATCGTAATTCGCGACGCTGGAATCTTGCGCGACGACGAAGTACCCGTTGGAGTTTATTGATTTGCCGGTAAGGGCTATCGCGTTGAACGCCGTATTATTCGCGCCGTTAAGCCCCTGAACCTTGCAGTCGTTCAGCGAATATCCCGCCGGACCTGCAAGTTCTACGAAAGAGCCTTTATCGGTTCCCGTTGAGTCGTAGAAAAGCTCGTTGATTATTACTATGCCCCGCGGCAGGCACGAAGAGGTCGCTTCTTCGCACGTTTGGTTGGCCGCGCACGGGTTGCCGGCGGAAGAGCAAACTCCAGTTTGGCAAACTTCCGCTCCGTTGCAGAAAACGTTGTCGCTTGTACAAGGGGTATTGTCGGCTTTTACGCTTTCCGCGCCGCACTGTCCGTTGACGTCGCAGGCGCCCGCTATACGACATTCGTTAGAAGCCTGACACGTTCCGCAGCTTCCGCCGCAGCCGTCGTCGCCGCAGACTCTGCCGGAGCAGTCGGGCGTGCAGCTTACGCAAGAGCAGTTCCGGCAGGTTTTGCCGCTTCCGCAGTCCGACGTTTTCTCGCATTCTTCGGAGTTCTGAAGAATGCCGTTGCCGCAGACCGGCAGGGAATGCAGTCCGACGGTGCACCAGCATTTGCCGTCGCTGTAAACGCCGACGTCTTCGGTCGCTTCGCCGTTGCGTCCTTTTACGGCGGAGCAGTCGCAAGAAGAGCCGTTGTAAACGCCCTGTTCCGCGCAGAAAGAAGCTCTGCACAGGGAATCGGAGCACTTTGCGGCGTTATTGTAAGAGTCGATGCAGGTTTGGTCGGTTGAGCACGAGCTTGTATTCGCGCCCCACGAGAAGCAGTCGCCTCCTGCGCGGCAGAAAAGGTTGTCGTAAACTCCGTTGTCGGGGTAATAGTTGCAAGGCTCGCCGGGGTATTGGGTTCCTTCGCATTGCACGTAGTCGGACGAACTGCAATAGCAGTTTCCGTCAACGGTAACTGGACATAAACCGTTTGCGCATCCGCCGCCCGCCTCGCAAGCGCTTGAGCAGAACGATGCCGTACATTTGTGCGTGGCGGCGTTACAATAAGCATTGGGGCCGTATCCGGCGTTTAGGCAGTCGTTGTTGGTATTGCACGAGCCGCCTTCGGGGTAGCCGAGGCATGTCATACCGCTTTGGCATGCGAAACCAATCCATGCGGCGCCGAACTCGCAGCGAGCTCCTTCGCCGCCGACCGCGGTTTCGCATTTGCCGTCGTAGCAGACGCCGTTCGCCGCGCTCTTACCTACAACGCATACGGTTCCGTCGTTAGGGACGGGGCGGTAATAGCAGGTTCCGGCCGTAGTGCATGCGGGGGCTTGAGTGCACGGGTCGCCGTCGTCGGGGCAGGTTCCGCAGCTTCCGCCGCATCCGTCGGGCCCGCACGATTTGCCGACGCAGGCGGGTTTGCACTCTTCGCATTGTCCGCTGGAGTTGCAAACCAAATCTCCTTCGCACTCTCCGCAGCTTCCGCCGCAGCCGTCGCTTCCGCAGACTTTGCCGGCGCAGTCGGGCGTGCAATCTACGCATTGACACGATGAATTGCAGAACTTTCCGCCGTCGCACGGAAGGTTCGATTCGCAGTTCTCGGAGTTTTGGAGAATGCCGTTGCCGCAGACCGGAAGTGTGTGGAAATCGACCGCGCAGTAGCAGCTGCCCGATATGCCGATGTCCGTCGTATTTTCGCCGTTGCGTCCTTTAACTCCGCTGCAATCGCAGACTCCGCCGACCATCGCGCCTTGTTCGGCGCAGATTGAAGCGCGGCACTCGCCGCTGGAACATTTGGCCGAATTTGTGTACGAGTCGATGCAGGTTTGGTCGGAGGAGCATGCCATAGAAACGAAATTAAAGCAGGTTCCGCCCGTTCTGCAATACAATCCGTCGAAAACGCCGTTATCGGGATAATAATTGCAAGGCTCGCCGGGATACTGATCGCCTACGCATTGAAAATATTCGGGCGAACCGCAGTAGCATGTTCCGCTTACGTCGCCGGGGCAGGAGCCGTTCGCGCAGCCGCCGCCAGCGTCGCAAGCGCCGGCGCAAAAAGAAGCGGTGCAGGTGTTTCCCTGTTCCGCGTCGCAGTATCCGTTAGGCCCGAAGCCCATGTCGATGCAGTCCTGATTGGTAGAGCAGGAGTAAGACGTTACGCCGTAGGTAAGGCACGTAAGCCCGTCGGCGCATACATAACCGGGGAAAGACGTTCCAGCCGCGCAAGGCTGACCTATTTGGCTCTTCGGAGAGCAGGCGCCGTCCAAGCAGACTCCCGAACCCGCGCCGGAGCCGGAATCGCATTCAGTTCCGTTGTTTTCAACGGCCGGATACTGACAGGCTCCGGCCGTGGAGCATATCGGAGCGGCGGTGCACGGGTCGCCGTCGTCGGGGCAGGTTCCGCAGCTTCCGCCGCATCCGTCGCTTCCGCACTGTTTGCCTGAACAATCGGCGACGCAGGCTCCGCAAGTCCCGTTAGGGTTGCAGGTCTGGCCGGAACCGCACGTTCCGCAGCTTGTCCCGCAGGCGTCAACGCCGCACTGTTTGCCGTCGCACGTCGCCGTTCCGACGCAATACGAGAACGACATTGTAGAACCGGCCGAAGAGCCGATGTTTTTAATCGTAATGCCGCCCGCCGTTCCTGAGGATAAGAACGGGTAAGGGTTGGTCGTTGAATCGAATTTTACTCTTCCTAGTTCGGATGAGAACGCCGCGTTGTTAATCGTTCCGTCGGCGCTTGTAGTTCCGCCGGGACGATAAACGTAAACCTCGTCGGGGGGGCCGTCCGCGTTTCCCGCGCCGTCAACCGTAGTATTTATTCGGTAAATAATAATGCCCGACGAAGGTATTGAGCTTTCAAACAAGCCTGTTTTTTTGCGGAATTCGAGCAGGAAGTATTCCGTCGCGGAGTTTGGCGACGCTATTTTGTAATAAGCGTTTGTCGAGGATGTCGTCGGATTCAAAACGTACGTTCCGGGCGACGTTATTTGCGTCGGGGCGTTCAACCAGCCGACGTAGCGGTATTTCATATATGCGAGCATATGCTGCGGCGGCTCGCTCGTGCTTTCCATTAAATCCCATCCGCCTACCGGCGTAATGCCGTTGTCGGTATAGTGATAGAGATCGGGCGCGCCTAAAGCGTGGAACATTTCGTGGCAGAGAACGCCTACCGCGCCGTAATTGAAGAGCCAGTCGCGAAGCTGAAAAGTGTAAACCGTTACTTTCGCGCCGTTGATTTTAACGTCGGAGTAATAGAAAAACTCCCACTGATGCGGCCAAAGCAGGTCGGCCCATCCGTCGGGGCCGCCGGAAACTATGTAAGTGATGGCGTCGATTATTCCGTCGTTGTCGCCGTCAACGTCTAAATCCGATGGAATGCTTGAGGCGGCGTAGTTGGTTGCGGCGCGAAGGAGAGTGTTTTCGCGGTAAGCCTGATCGTTCAAATCGGTATATCCGCCGGGGTTTGAGCTTGCGTTGTACGGTTGGAAGTAAGAGCGCGCGTGAGAATCTTGGTAGGAAACCACCGTTGTGGAAACGCGGCCGGGGTAGAACGTAGATGAAATGTTAATTTGGTTGTACGACGCTTCTTTGTAAAAATTGCGCATTGAGGAAACGCCGGGCGTCGAGCTGTTGAACCAAGTTTCATACGACGATATGTTGTCGGTATATTCGGACTCGCCGCTGAAACGAATGAATATGACCACGTTGTTAAGCGTTCCGGTATGCGGCGCGTACGTCGGCGGTTTTACGCTTTTCGGAGAGCTTTTAATTTTATTCGCGATGAACGAGGACGAATGAAGCATGTTGGGCGAGAGTCCCGCCGAGAAGGGGTCGTCGTATCCCAGTATTTTATTTGTAGGAATTAAAGCTCCTCCCGACTGCTGGGCGTAAACGTAATATCCTTCGTCGTTCTGCAAAACGGTGTAACCCATTGCGTCGTGATAATAATTGTAATGCTCGTCGCCGCTGATAAAAAGCTGCAGAACCGTTCCGTCCGGCTGCTTAACGCTCGTCGGGTAATATTTTACCGGCGCGGCGTTTACCGAGCCGGGCGCGGCCAAGCCGATGGTTATCGCGGCGAAAGCCAGCATAAAAGCGGTTTCCGTAATTCGTCCATTTCTTTTGTAATTTTTCATTTATTTCCTCGTTAATTTTTCTTTCGCAACCTGTCGAAAAAACTACAAATATCGGCTGCGCCGACTTCTTTCATGGTTGTTATTATATACTTCCGTCGTTTAGGTTCAATAAAAAATTAAATAATTTTACTTATGCTAAAGCCGTAGTTTTTTTATTGCGGCGCGCCGATGCGCCCCCAAAGAACGCTTTTATTTGAATATATGCAGCGGGTTGTAATTAGTATTAAGTTATTTTGTCAAAATAATGACAGTAAGGTTGTTTTCATTTTTATAAAAAACGCGTACGCCGCCGGATGGCAATACTCCGGCGTCCATGCGTAAAAGCCCGCTCCCGCGCCGCCTTGTTCCATGTTATATCACACGTTTGGAAAGAAGGCTAGTTGTACAAATTATTCATCGCAACAACCTGCTGCGGCTGGGTCGAGTTGTTGGGCGAATTATCTAGCGAAAATCCTACCAATCCGCCGCTATCCGTCTCTTTGGCGGTTACAGTGGAATGCTCAATCCAAGCCCAGTCAAATTTCAAAAAGCATTTGGCCCACGGCCTTCCGGGCGGGTTCGTCGATTCCCGCGCCACAATGCGATACGCAGGTTCATTTTTATACTTGTCGTCGTAACGCCAAAACTCCACGGGGCTCCATCTATACCTCCAAATCGGATTTGCAGGGTCGAGGTAGGCAAAGATTTCAACCTCTAAATATTTGTCCACTCTGTCAATTACGCTTCCCAACTCGCTCCACCTTGTACTGGACCCCAAGTTGTAGACCACGACTTGCCAAAATTAAGGCGTTTCATGCGGCGCAAAGCTCCTTTGGTTGGTTGTAGTATACCTCGTCGGGCGTTCGCCCGTCAAGGCCCTGATGAAACCGCTCCTCGTTGTAAAACTTGAAGTATTTCGCAAGCCCCGCTTTCGCCTCCTTCATGCTCGCATTGCCGCCGCGCGCTGATTTCCTTGTTTTCAGGCTCGATCATCGCAAG
>CAYNVS010000042.1:0-24375 GCA_964400725.1 uncultured Myxococcales bacterium | reverse complement strand
TTTTAGGAGACGTCGGCAAAAAATGCCACAACGACGACGAACTGCCCGGTTTACGGGCGGCGATTATCGAAGAGATTAAAATCGCGGCGTCGGACGGCCCGGATTGTCATTTGCACGCCGACATCGTAACGGGAATAGTAAACGGCGTGGCGCCGAAGGCGAAAATCATCTCCGTGGACGTTTTTACCTACATGGGAAGCGGCGCGAAAGATAAATATTTGGCGTACGACGAAGACATCATCGCCGGCCTAGACTGGGCGTTAGCCAACCGAGCGAAATACAATATTACCTCCGTCAACATGAGTCTAGGCGGCGGCGATTTCGAGGGATATTGTCCGGAAAGATCCGGCGGCGAGGCGGAAGCGATCGACGCTCTTTATAAGCTGGGCGTTGTCGTAGCGGCGGCAAGCGGCAACGAAAATATGAAGAGAAGCGTCGGAACGCCGTCCTGCATTTATCCGGCCGTTTCGGTCGGCGCGTGTTACGACACTGCGAGCATGGGCGGGAAAGCCGCCTCGTTCAGCAACCAAAGCCCAATTGTAGCGTTCATGGCTCCGGGGGTAAACATTGACGCCGGAGGCGTGGATTACGCTTCGGGAACGAGCATGGCGGCTCCGCACGTAGCCGGAGCGGCGGCTTTGTGGACTTCCTATCTTCTTAAGTCAAAAGAAGGACAAGGAGCCTTGCGCTTTAACCTTGCGGAGCAGACGATAGCGAGGCTCTTGTTCAAAGCGGAAAAAAGCGTTTCAAGCCACGTCGATTACGATTGGTCTTGGCCTCTGCTGAAAGTAGTTCCAGTTGTAAACGCTCAGATAATCCCAGTTATCAGCTACGCCGAGGGAGAAAGCGTCGCCATCGGCGATTGTCAGGATTTTTCTTTTTACGTCGATTCCATGGACGAATATTCAGGAGTAGAACGGCTGGCGATCTGGCTCGATTTGGGCGCCTATTCGCCGACTTCCTATTCGGCTTCGTTGATTGCGCCCGACGCCACGAGTTACGATTTCGATTTGCCCGACGCAATTCACGGCGACGTAAGAATGGTTCTGGGCACTTTTATGAAACCTGAAATAGGGCGCGCATTCGAGAACGCAGCGCCCAACGGCCTGTGGAGATTTATTCTTTGCCCCAAAAATGTAGCTTACGCGACCGTGAAAAATTTGTATTTCATGCTTCAGCCCCGCGGGTCTGCAGCGTTGAAAGCGGTCTCGCTTCAACCCAAGCCTGAAGCGTCCGACCTGCGCGAGGCAATCTTCGGTTTGGCCATGAGCGTTTACAATTTCTCTTCGGCCGTTTCGTGTAAATCAATTATTACCGCCGAAAATCCTTACGGCTTTACAGAGACCGCCGAGGCCGCTGTTGAGGCGCCGTCAAAAGGCTCTCAGCTCGATTTATTTGCAAAGCTGCCGACGCCGATTATACCGGGCTCGTACGTTTTCGAAGCGTCTATTGTATGCGAAAAGGACGGCGTCTTCCGCGAAACGGAAAAATTAACGACAGTTTACGACATTGAGCCGCAGACTACCGTTATTTCCCAGCTTGACGGAGACGACGTCGTTAAAAGCCCGGAGACTCCGCTCAATTTTAATTACAAAATTTCTAACCCTAATCCGTGGAGCGTATGCTGCGATCAGAAGCTCGTAATTTCTAAGCTCGCCAAAACGCTTTATGAAGATCGGGCATGTTTGCAGCCTGGCGCCTCGCAAAAAAATTTTGCCGCCGACGCGTCGCCGGTTTGGAAGGACGGGTCGTCCTTTGAGGCTTACCTTATGACCTCGTGCGAGCCTAATCCGATTGAAGGAAGCGAAGGCTCGTTTAAATTTACTACGGTCAAAGAGCCGTTCGCAAAACTTATCGTCAAGCCCGACGTAGTGGGGTATGCGCCATACAAAGTTACGCTTTCCGCGGAAACGCAGGGAGTCGTAGATTCAATAAAATGGACTTTAAGCGACGGAACGACGATAGTCGGGAAAAAAAGCGTGGAAATTACTTTATACAGCGTCGGCGCTTTCACGCAGGTGCTTACGGTTGAGAATAAAGCCGGTACGTTCTCTACTGAAGAGCAGGTAAATGTATTCGACGCCGCCAACAAACCGACGATTAAAGACAGAAGCTCAAAGAGCGGCTGCTCCGGAGGAGACGATAAAGCGTATTCTGGATTAATAATTCTGACGCTTTTATTTGCGGCGCGTTTTGCGTTTGCAAAGTTTGGCGCTATCATTCGAGGTTAAAGTTTCTTTCTTAAAAAAACTTTTTCATACGAGGTTTAAAATAATGAAACGGACAAATTCGCTAGTATTTTCTTTTGCGATTATTTTCGCTGCGGCATTAATCTCATTTAACGGCTGCAGTTCTTCCGGCGACAACAATAATAACACCGGAGACAACGACATCGATTCGGTTGACGGCGCCGACAACGCAGAGAACGTGGAATACGCGACTATTAAGACGGTCGTTCCTACGACCGAGTACGCGCCGGTTAGAAATTTCGTAATCAAGCGCGCTTTAATTCACCATCATTCGCCTTACTCGCACGACGGCTGCGACGAGAAGCCGAGGCTGGAAGACGGATCCCGCAACGAGGAGTGCTTTGAAGACTTGCGCGCTTCCATTTGCGGCAATAAAATTGATTATTTATTCCTTACCGACCACGCCGCGATATTTGCGGATTACGAATATCCGGAGGTGCTGCTTTACAAAGAAGGCGATACTCTGATTATGAGAAACGAAGAGCCTGTCGCCAATACGGTCAACTGCCCGGACGGACACAAAACAATAGTCGCCGCAGGCACGGAAACCGGTATGATGCCCATCGGAATAGAACATCATATCGGCAAAACTCCCGCGGAGCGGCGCGCATTTTACGGTCTCGCGACCGTTGACGCCGCCAATCAGCTAAAAGAGGCTGGAGCCAAGGTGTTTGTGTTTCACACCGAGGAATGGGAGCTTTCAAAATTAATCGAACTTCCTCTTGACGGAATAGAGATTTACAACACGCATTACAATTTAATGAGCAACATGATGGCCGCCGCCGGTCTTATTTTAAAGCTCGACGCGCACCCGGAGGAAGTGCTGGAGTTTGAGCTCGCTTTGATGGCGGTTTTTCAGGAAAACGCCAAGGATATGGAGCATTGGGCGAATATACTCAAGGTCAAGCCTATGGTCGGCATATTAGCGACCGACGCGCATCAAAACGCCTTTCCCGGCAAAACTCCCGACGGCGACAGATTGGATTCTTTCCGCAGGCTCGACCATTGGTTCTCAAACCATCTTTTGCTTCAGAAGGACGCGGTAATGGACGATAAAACCGCAAAAGACGCGATAGGTAAGGGAAGGCTGTACGGAGCGTTCGAGTATCTTGGCTATCCGATGGGATTCGACTATCGCGCCGAACTTGACGGCAAAACGTACGAGATGGGAGAAACCGTAACGGTCGCAGGGACTTACCCGACGCTTACGGTTAAACTTCCGAGCGTTTACATGCTCGATCCGAACGAGCCCGCGCCGTTGTTTAAAACGATGATTCTCAAAGCGGGAGACGGGGTTTGGACGACGGTTAAGGAAGGAACGGGAGATATTTCCTTTACGCCGACGGAAAAAGGCGTCTATCGCAGCGTGGTAATGATTCGTCCGCTTCATTTAACGAAGCACCTTGGAACCATTCCCGAAAGCTTCTTGAACGCCAAGGACGGAACCGGGAAATACTGGCCGTGGATTTATTCGAACGTAATTTACGTCGGAGTGGATTACGCTGCTAAATAGCGTTGACGGAGGCCGAGGCTCTTTAATAAATATAGGGCGTTTAATTTGACAATACGGGACTTTATACATTAAAGTAACTTTTAGGCTAAGCATTGCCAGCAGGAGATCCGGCTATGAGAATAAATTCTAAAGGAAGTTTTGTACTTCTTGAAATAAACGGCGAAAGGGTCGTAGTAGGCGCGTCTGCAATCAAGCCCGTAAGAATCGTTTCTACCGACCCTGACAGTCTTCCCGACGAGTTGATGCTGGAAGACGGCTCGAAAATTCCCTTGGTTTTTTTGAGCGGCGCCCATGCGGTCGGCAACGTTTTAAATGCTAATAAGCCTCCAGCTCCTGCGTCGATTCCGGCTCCTATTCAGCCTGCCGCGATTGAAAAACCGCCGGTTATAATGAAGGAACTCCCCGATAACTTTAAGAAAAACATCGCTTCTATAGCCGAGCTTCTTTCGGTAAAACCCAAAATCGCGGACGACGGTTTAGATAAAGCGCTTGACGACGTCAATTTGACGATTGTTAATAACGAGCTGAAGGACGTAATAAAGAGCGTCGAAATTTTAAACGAAAAAGTCGCCGCTATGGCGGCCGATTTTGAAGACAGGAAACGAAAAATCGCATCCGGAGTTAGAAACTTAAGAAAGGAAGTTTCTTCGGCCGCGGAAGCGCAGGACAAAGCCTTCAAAGAATTGAAAAAAATAGAGAATGAAAACGCCTAGACGCTTGCACTACGCTCGTATAATTTTAGCTCAGGTAGTAAAACTACAAAGGCAGTAACATGAGCGAAATTAAAAAAAAGAACGAGCTCTTAAGCAAACCCGAAACGCCGCCTCCCCCCTCGGACTCATCCGATACGATGTGGAAAATTAGGGCCGATAAAACGCGCGAAAAAGCGTCAAAAACTTTTTTAGGCTCGATTTTCGGCTCTCACAAGGAAGGCGAAACCACTCCTAGAAGTTACACCGGCAACGATTTCGACAAAGCCCTTCAAAAAGGCGATATGATACTTGCTATTCACGTCGCGGAATTTTTAATCGAAAAAGCCCGCGGCGAAGGCGAGTGGTGGTATTTAGAAGACGTTTACATGCGTCTTATGAAGACGTTTCCGGAGGCTTTGCCCACCGAAACGGTATGCGCTACGCTTTTCGCCTACGGAATGTCTAGAGGTAAACTTAAGATAGCCGAAAACGCGCTTATGCAGCTTTTGCGCCGCAACCCGGCTCACGAAATTATCCGCAAACGGCTTCCAAACTTTATTAATCTTTGCATCAAAGCCAAAGAAATAGGCAAAACGCAGTTCTGGCTTCATCGCTATATTAAAGCAAACGGCGACGCCGAGGCCATTACCGCTCTGATACTTCAATACAAAGAGCTTGACCCGGCCGGATACATCGAAGGCGAAGAAAATTACATCGACTCAAGCCGCAGACCTGCTCCTGCTTCGCAGCCCGCCTTAAAGCAGCCGCAGGCGGCTACGATTACGACGACAGAAGCAAGACCGCGCGCGCAGTCGAAAAAAATTGCGGCTCAAGCGGCGCGCAGGTCTTCCCCCATAAGAAGCTACGCGTCTCTCATTCAGGACGGACAATTCGACGAGGCCTACAGAGTGATTGAGGCTGTAGTCGCCTCTCCCCCCGACGGCTCTCATCCGACCGACCACATCAGGCTTGCCGAAGGTCTGGTCAGACAGCAGCGCTATCCTGAGGCGATGAAGGTTTTAACGTGCATTCCCAAGTGGTATCCCCGCCAGCCCGAAAGCCCGCAGGCGTTATATATTATGGCCTGGATTTTAAACCAGATTTACGACGATAAAGAAAACGCTCTGAAATATCTTTCGCTGATCATCGACACTTATCCCGACAGCGTTTTCGCGATAAAGGCTTCAAATCTGAAGGATAAAATCGCTGAATAAAACGGCATTGAAAATCAATTGCGCAAATCCGCCGACGCGGGTCTTTTTTAAGGCTTGCGCGGCGTTTTTTTTATTTTTTTCAACGGTTATCGGCGGCTGCTCCGAAACGTATGAAACGTTAAGCAAAAAGGCCGGAGCTCTCGACGTAAAAGACGCGGGCGTTTATGAAAAAATCGACGCGCTCGAAAAGACCGCCGATAAAAATAACGTTGAGAACCGTAATTTTTTAAAATGGAAACTTTATTCTAAAGGGTGCGAGCGGGCTTTAGCCAACAAGTTTAAGCCGGCGGCTAAGAAATACTGCGCGCCGATGTTTGATTTTTACGCCTCGTTCGATAAAACGCTTTCTCTTCCGATTGAAATTTTTGCTTACGCGAAATTTTTAAGGGATTACTCCGCGCTAAACCTCGATTCAGGCGACGTTGACGAGGCGGCAAAAAGGCTTGATCTGATTGAAGCGATAACGCCGAAACTGAAAGATTCCTCCGGAGCCCGGCCGATGGTTGACAACGCCGAGGCCGCAATGCTAAGAGGGATGATTTTCGACGCGACAGGGATAGTGAAGGCCGCCAAAATGAGCTTTGACGACGCAAAAATTAATTTAACGCGCGAAAGCTCCGCCTATTTTGAATTGTTCGTAAAAGCCGCGTTTGCGCGGGCGTCTTTTTTATACAGGCGCGGATACGACGACGAGGCCGCGGCTGCCTACTCGGAGCTTGTGGGCGTTTTAAGAGGCGAAAGCCGATACGCGGACGTATGGATTGAAAGTCTTTACCAGCGCGCTTTACTGCATGCGCTTAAAGGCAAAATTCGCGACGCTTCCATCAACGCCGACGAAGCGGCTGCGGCGTGCGGGACGTCGCCGGCCAAGGGAGCCTCGAACGCTAAAATCGCGGCCTGTTACAACGTCTGGAATCTGAGCGCGTACGTTTACGCGCAGCTTAAAAAGCCCGGACGAGAAACCGCGGCGCTTCAGGCCGCAAAGGCGTTTGGAGATTGATTATTTCGTAACGTAATACGCCGCGCAAACAGTAATGATATACAATAGCGAACATCCAATCATTGCGATATGGTACATCGCCGCCGTATGGTTATGAATCGCAAACGCGACGTTATCTCCGTTTTTTAAGTCTTCGCCGGCTTTTTCATCTTCCTTGCGCTTAGCTTGGTAAAAAGTGCGGATTACAACGAAATACGGAAAGAACAGCGATATTATCCAAACTATTTCGATGACGGATTTTAAAGTAAAGGAATTCGGCATAGCGCGGCTCCCAACGCAAGATAAATTAAAATAAACAAGCTATTGATTTTTAAAGCGCTCGCATAAAGCGATGCCTGTAAACGCTGTTGCCGCGGCTGCAATTAGAGAAATTATGAAAGTTTGATTATGAATTGCCGAGGCTTCCCATTGACCGGCGTTCAACGCGTTTACAGCCATGCGATTTTCATCTCTTGATAAATATAAAAAGATAAAAATGTTAATAAGAGAAATTAATGCCGTAAAGAAGAAAGGGCTGAAGAATAATGATAAGAGTTTTTTCATTTTGAACCTCTTATTCTAAAATTGCGCAACGTTAAATAGGGACTTTATTCATTGACCATATTACTATAATATGTTAATAATTCCCAAAGCTATTTTAACTATTATTTTTTATTAAAGGTTTTTGCCGATGGAAAACGAAGAAAAATCAGCCGCGCCGCAGGCCGAGAACGGAGTTATACTCGTTCGCACTTATATCGCTCCGGCGTTCGGAGTTTTGGCTCTCGCGTTATTTTATTTTATGCCTATCGCCGCTTTTGCGGCCGGATGTTTCGCGTTATTTTTTTCGCGCGTTTACGTTTGGCGCGTGCCGCGTCATCATTGGCCTGTTCTAGGACTTATATTCGGTTCGATTTCCGTCTTCCTGTCGGTCGGACCGGCATTTGACGCGATAACCAAAATACTCGGCCGCTAAAAGGCGCGAAACAAAAAAACAAGGAGACCCAGATGCAAGGACAATATCCTCCATACGAGCCAAAGAAAGAAACTCCGCCGCCTCAGTTCCCGCCAAACCGCCCGGGTTGTTTCACGAGCGCTCTTGCGGGCGTCGGTTTTTTTACCGTAATGGGAATGCTGATGTTCGGCCTGTTGATTTTTTTCGCCGCCAAAGACGCCGGAAATAAAATTGATTTTTCCTCTTTCAGTTCTTCGGAAGATGGAGACGAATCGCTGTTTAAGGTCGGCGTCGTCGAGTTGATTTCCGAGATAAACGATAAAACGGTTCGTCCGGCGATTTCGGCTTTATACAAATTCGGAAACAAAGACGAAATTTCGGCGATTGTGCTCCGAATAGAATCTCCGGGAGGAAGCGCCGCGGCGAGTCAGGAGTTGTACGCTGCGATTAACGAAGTCAGAAAGAAAAAGCGCGTCGTGGCCAGCATGGGAAGCGTCGCGGCTTCGGGCGGTTATTACGTGGCGACTGCGGCGGATAAAATTTTCGCCCTTCCCTCCACCATGACGGCGTCTATCGGAGTCATTGCTATGACGACTGAAATAAAGGATTTGCTCGAATGGATGAAGATGAAGCCTCATACGTATAAAACGGGAAAATATAAAGACATGTTCTCGCCGCTTCGCCCTCCGACGGCCGACGACGAGGCGATGATTAACGCCATGCTCAACGACGTTTACGGTCAATTCATCGAAGACATACTTAAAGCCAGACCTCAAATAAATAAAGAAGAGTTGATGAAAATCGCCGACGGCCGGGTTATGACCGGAAGAACCGCGCTTGAAAACAAGCTGGTTGACGCAATGGGCGGTCTTCGCGAGGCTGCCGCCGCGGCTCTGGCCATTTCCGGCATTACGACGACGATTGAGCCGAAGCTGGTATATCCAAAGGAAAGCACGGAAGAATGGCTTAAGAAATTTCTTGCCGAAGGAGCTTCAAGCGTAGTTGACGGCGTCGTTAAAAACAAGGATAAGAGCGGCGTTAAACTTATGTATCAAGGCGAAACCGAGTAAATAAAAACGTTTGGGCTAAAGCTATGTCCGGATTTTTGAGAACCCTGCAAATTGCGATTTGGATAGCCTCCGGCTTTTTGCTCGGACTGATTTTTATGTCCAACACAGAGCCTCTTCAAATAAATTTCGTCTTTTTCAAAACGCCTTCGGCTGAGAAAGCGATAGTGGTTCTTATCGCGGTTCTGGCAGGCATTATCGCCGCGCTGTTCGCTCTTGCGCCTTCGCTGTGGAGACATTCCCGCGAAAGCCGCCTATTGAGGAGAGAACTGGCGAGAAAAAGCGCCGAGCTCGAAGAATTGAGAAAACAATCGCTGGCTTCCAAAACGGTCAAAGCGGAGGAGCCCGCAGAACAATAAGCCCGGCAAAAGGGCGTTTATATTAAAAATTATTTTAAGTTGGCGGTAAAGCCGGGAGCAGCCCTACATGTCCGATTTATCAAAAATACGCAATTTCTGCATCATTGCCCACATCGATCACGGGAAGACTACGCTGTCCGACCGTATTCTCGAAGTTACCGGTCTCATCGACCCGACCAAAAAGGTCGAGCAATTTCTTGACCGAATGGAAATCGAGAAAGAGCGCGGAATTACAATTAAAGCGCAGACGGTAAGGCTGCCGTACCCGCATAAATCAAATCCGGAGTTCGAGTTCAACCTCATAGACACGCCGGGACACGTCGATTTTTCATACGAAGTTTCGCGTTCGTTGTCCGCCTGCGACGGAGCCCTTCTCGTCATCGACGCGACGCAGGGAGTCGAGGCGCAGACGCTTGCCAACGTCTATCTTGCGCTCGACCACAACCTTGAGATTATTCCGGTTATAAATAAAATAGACCTTCCGAGCGCGGACGTCGATCGCGTCAAGGCTGAAATTGAGGAAATAATAGGTTTGTCCGCGGACGACGCGGTTCTTTGCTCGGCAAAAACGGGGATGGGCGTTCCCGAAGTTCTAAAGGCTGCTTTCGAGCGCGTTCCGCCGCCTAAAGGAGAATTCGACGAGCCTCTCGAAGCGCTGATTTTTGACTCGTGGTTCGACAGCTATCAGGGCGTAATTATGCTGTGCCGCGTCTTCAACGGCCGCGCCCGCGTCGGCGACAGAATACGCTTTATGGCCAGCGGCAAAGAATACGACATTACGCGTCTGGGAGTTTTCTCGCCCGACGCCGTTTACATCGACGAACTTAAGGCCGGCGACGTCGGTTTCATAATCGGCAGCATTAAAGAAATCGCTCACGCCCGAGTCGGCGACACTATTACTCACGCGGCGCGCCCTTGCGCCAAGCCGCTGCCCGGCTTCAAAGAGCTTAAACCTATGGTATTTTCAGGTCTTTATCCGACCGACCCGGTAGATTACGAGAACTTGCGCGACGCGCTGGGCAAACTGAAACTAAACGACTACTCCTTCAATTACGAGGCTGAGACTTCGCTGGCTTTGGGCTTCGGTTTTCGCTGCGGATACCTCGGACTTTTGCATATGGAAATAGTGCAGGAGCGGCTGGAGCGCGAGTACGATCTCGACTTGATAACCACTGCGCCCACGGTCATTTATCAGGTTTACATGAAAAAGAGCGGGGAGATGCAGAGCATTGACAACCCCGCCAAAATGCCCGACCCGATGTTTATTGAAAAAATTGAGGAGCCTATTATAAAGGCGACCGTGCACGTGCCGTCCGACTTTGTCGGCCAAGTAATAAAATTGTGCGAGGAGCGGCGGGGCGTTCAGAAAAAGCTCGAATACCTAACCAAAACGCGCATGACGCTGGAGTACGAGCTGCCGATGAACGAGATAGTGCTTGACTTCTACGACAAGCTGAAGAGCGTTAGCAAAGGATACGCCTCGATGGACTACGAGTTCATCGGCTACCGCGAAAGCGACCTCGTGAAGGTGGACGTTCTGGTCAACGGAGAGCCGGTGGACGCTCTGTCGTTCATCGTGCATCGGTCAACCTGCCGCGACCGAGGGCTGTTGATTTGCCAAAAACTCAAAGAAATAATTCCGCGCCAGCAGTTCGACGTCGCGGTTCAGGCCGCCATCGGCAGCAAAGTAATAGCGCGCACGAACGTCAAGGCGTTCCGCAAGGACGTAACGGCCAAATGCTACGGCGGCGACATCAGCCGCAAGCGCAAGCTGCTCGACAAACAGAAGGAAGGCAAGAAACGCATGAAATCGGTCGGCGCGGTGGAAATACCTCAGGAGGCCTTCCTTGCGGTGCTTAAACTTGAGTAAACGCCGCGAAGCCAAGTTGAAAGTATGGCTCGCTCTGCAAATTTCATGCCCGTAAATCTTTCATTTGAGGAGCGCGGGGCTTTGCTGCGGCTGCTTGCTCCGTTCGCGGCGGAGAGTAAAACCGACTTCGTTCGCGCAGGCAATATCCGCGGCTTTCACAACACCGTTAAAGTTATGCTGGGCGCGGTAAAAGAGCCTCAGCCGGTTTTCGCAAAATTTGCCGAGAAAATTCTTTCGATAATTCCGCAGTCGTTCGACGATTTCGATAAAAACGCGCGGGTTCTTCGCATCAAGCGGGCCGCCGAGGAGGTTTTCCGTTTTGCAAACCTTTGCGGACTTAGCGGCGACCCAAGCTGCGCCGCGCAAATATCCGCCTCTATACGCCCCTCGGCTCCGCTTCCCGTCTTTGATCAAAATCCCGCTTTAAGCTCGGACTGGCGCGAAATAAAGTCCCGCGACAAGCTGGACGCGGGGGCGAAAGCTGCGGGCGGCGAACCGCGCGTTCAAACCAAAGCCGCGACGCCGTCTCAAAGCGGGCAGGAACGCGGCAAACAGACCTCGGACTCTAACCCCGCGCGCGAATATCGCGCTCTTACGCCCGACGAAATACTTTGCGGCGACGTGAAGTTCGTCAAAGGAGTCGGCGAGCGCGTTGCCCGAAGCCTTAATTCGAAAGGAATTTTCACCGTAAAAGATTTGCTGTACTTTCTTCCGCGCAAATACGACGACCGCAGACTCGTAACGAGAATTGCCGAGTTGAAAATCGGCGAAGAAGCGGTTTGCGAAGGGCGGATAATAGACATGGATAAATCGGGCGGGCGTTACGGGCGCAGACCGTTTAACGCTCTGGTTACGGACGGAACCGCGCAAATCATGCTCAGTTGGTTCCATTACGGCTCCGAGTACGTCGCGAAAAAATTTAAAATCGGCGACGTCGTTCGTTTTTCCGGCAAAGTCGGCATGTTTAACCGCATGAGGCAAATTCTTCACCCCAACGTAGAACATGCGGACGCCGACGCAGAAGACATGACTTCGCCTATATTGCCGCGCTATTCCGAAGTAAGCGGCGTTCACGCAAAAACGCTGCGGAAAATAATTCTGGGAGCGGTTGATAAATACGCGCCCTTGCTGCATAGCCCGATACCGAAAGAAATATTTCCGAAGATGCTTGAGATAAATCTGTGGGATGCGGTTAGGGCTTTGCACATGCCCAAGGAAGGGATGGACGCTGCGGCCCTTACTGCGCGTCAAACGCTTGAACACAAGCGAATCGCTTTCGAGGAGATTTTTCTTTTACAGCTTGCGCTGACTTGGCTGAAAACGCGGCGGCGAAGAACTGCGGGATTGCGATTTGAAGACAGGCGCGGACTTCTGGAAACGGCGCGAAAGAGTCTGCCTTTCGAGCTTACCGGCGCGCAGGAGAAAGCGTTAAACGACATATGCTCGGATTTGTTGGCTCCATCTCCGATGAGCCGATTGATGCAGGGCGACGTCGGCTGCGGAAAAACCGTCGTGGCTCTTCTAAGCGCGCTTATTCCAATCGCCAACGAAGCGCAGGCCGCGATTATGGCTCCGACGGAAATTCTCGCGGCGCAGCATTACGAAACCGCCTTAAAGCTGTTCGCTCCGCTCGGCGTTAAAGTCGGTCTGTTAGTCGGAGGTCAGAGCGCGCGCGAGGCGGGCAGGGTTAAGGCTATGACGGCCTCAGGCGAAATCGACCTGCTTATCGGCACGCACGCGCTCATATACGCCGGCGTTTTATTTAAGCGGCTGGGCTACGTCGTCATCGACGAGCAGCACCGCTTTGGCGTGGAACAGAGAAGCGCGTTAAAAGGAAAAGGCGTAGAGCCCGACATGCTGGTGATGACCGCCACGCCTATACCTCGCACTCTCGCGCTCACTCTTTACGGCGATTTGGACGTTTCGGTCGTGGACGAAATGCCGAAGGGGCGTCTGCCTGTAAAAACCTCGGTATTCACCGAGGCGGAACGCAACAAAGCCTACCATATTATCCGGCGGCACATTGATTCAGGCGACAAGGCATACATCGTGTATCCGCGAGTGGAGGAAGGGGAGAGCGACGACATGCGCAGCGCCGTCGAGATGTTCGACTATTTAGCGGAACATCACCTAAAGGGCGTCCGAATGGGGCTGGTTCACGGCCGCATGCCGGCGGATGAAAAACAAAGGGCGATAAGCGATTTCAAGGAAGGGCGGATTAGCGTTTTGGTCAGCACGACGGTTATCGAGGTAGGGGTGGACGCTCCCGACGCGACCGTTATGGTCGTAGAGCACGCCGACAGGTTCGGTCTGTCGCAGCTTCACCAGTTGCGCGGCAGGGTAGGGCGCGGATTAACTCAGTCGTATTGCTATCTTATCGCCGGAGCGGAGTATTCCGAGAACGCCTTCAACCGCCTTTCGGTTATGGCGGAGACCAACGACGGCTTTAGAATCGCCGAGGAGGATTTGAAGCAGCGCGGTCCCGGCGAATACCTCGGCTCCCGGCAGGCGGGCATGCCCGACGATTTGCTTTTGCTGATGGTAAAACATCCTGAATTGATAGAAGAGTCGCGCAAAGCCGCCGCCGCTCTTCTGGCCGCCGACGCTAACCTCTCGACGCCAAGCAACGAGGAGCTCAAACTTAAGCTGATGAACGAATGGGGGCGCAAACTTAGGTTTGCCGACGCGTGAGCGTTGCTTTGAATTAAACTTTGCAAAAATTCCATATAAAATTTTATTTGCATTAATTCAGGGCTTTGTTTATTTTAAAAAAATGAGAAAGAGCCTTTTGCTATGGTCGCTTGTTAAAACGAGGGACGCTCTCGCGGCGGCTGACGACGGATGGAAAATCTTAACGCGGACGGCGTCGGACGCGCGTAAAAGGGCGCTTTTTGAAAACGCAGAGCGCGAAGCGTGGGAGGACATGACTCGTATGTACCGCGAATTGTCGCAAACGCGCGCGTCGGGCAAAAAACGCGTTGACGCCGAAGCTCTGAACAGCGTTTCGCTTTTATTTCGCGAAGCGGCTCTTTTTTCGTCAAACGAAGAACTTTCCGATGAATGCGAAGCCGCCGCTGGAAGACTAATAAACTACGCCTCGGAAAAAAACAACCTTGAACTCGCGCTGCGCGAGATTGAGAAAATTATCAAACTTTATAAAAGGTTAAACTAAAAGGAAAGACGAGCGGCATGACGCCCAGCAAAGGAAAAACGAAGATTTTTGTTGAAGAAATAGCCGCGTCGGAAATAGGACGCAACAGCTCTAAAAAAAAGAAGAAACCCGCCAATTTGACGCCGTACGCCGTATTGATTGTCATCGCGATTTGTTTGGCTTTACTGACGGTGGTTTACAAGGAATCGACGGTTTGGGACGTTATACGCAGGACGGAAAACGTCGCCGGTTCTGTCTTTGACAGCGTCGCCGCATTTGTTAAATCTTTATTTGCCGATTAATTAAATATAATTGCGCGCCCTGCCTTATTTCCTGCTACTCAACCCATTCACAGATTATTACTTAAGCGCAATATCGTCAAATTATTTTTCTTTATAGAAAACGAACTGCAATATTAATAACGCAAAAGGCCGCCCGCATTATTCCTATTTTTTTCGCGCCGGCCATGGCGCGGCAAAAATCAGCTAGAAACGAGAGGAATGCGCCTACGCCCTCTTATTGGAACGTCGCCGTCAACGTCGGCGCATTTCATTTTTAGCGGCGCGCAGCTTTGACAATACAGATCTCGCATACTTTAATAGCGATTACGGAACGGTATTTTTTTGTTCAAATTCGCTTGACAGGCAAACGTAAATAGTTTATTTGTGTCAAGGTTAATTTATGCGCTGGCGTAGCTCAATCGGCAGAGCAGCTGATTTGTAATCAGCAGGTTAAGGGTTCGATTCCCCTCGCCAGCTCCAGTTGACGGCATCTTTGACAAAAGAAAAGATATTCTTTTTTAACGTGGTGAGGTTCCCGAGTGGCCAAAGGGAGCAGACTGTAAATCTGCCAGCGGACGCTTTCGGAGGTTCGAATCCTTCCCTCACCACCATTTTGTTTTTTGGCGGGAATAGCTCAGTTGGCAGAGCATTAGCCTTCCAAGCTAACTGTCGCGGGTTCGAATCCCGTTTCCCGCTCCATTAAGGGCCCTCATAGCTCAGCAGGTAGAGCACGTCCTTGGTAAGGACGGGGTCATCGGTTCAAGTCCGATTGAGGGCTCCACCGGTTTCATCCGGAAACAGGATCGATTTTTGTTGTTTTAAATTCAATTTGCAAAATTGGAAGAATTTACCGAACTCTTATTGCTAAGGAGGAAAAGATGGCAAGAGAAGTATTTAAGAGGACTAAACCGCACGTGAACATCGGCACGATCGGTCATATCGATCACGGCAAAACCACGCTAACGGCGTCCATCACTTTGGTTCTTCAGAGCAAGGGCTTGATCAGCAACTTTGTTCCGTTCGATCAAATCGACAAAGCGCCCGAAGAGAAGGCCAGAGGCATCACCATTAATACCGCTCACATCGAGTATGAATCCCCTAAGCGCCATTACGCTCATATCGACTGCCCGGGACACGCCGACTACATCAAGAACATGATTACCGGCGCCGCGCAGATGGACGGAGCGATTTTGGTCGTGGCCGCCAACGACGGCCCGATGCCCCAGACCCGCGAGCACATCCTTCTCGCCCGTCAGGTCGGCGTCCCCGCAATCGTCGTTTACCTTAACAAGGTTGACATGATGGAAGACCCGGAACTTCTCGACCTCGTCGAGATGGAAGTCCGCGACCTTCTTTCCAAATACGGTTTCCCCGGCGACACAACCCCCATTATCCGCGGCTCCGCCCTTCAGGCTCTCAACGGCGTGCACAGCGAAATCGCCGACAACTCCATCCTCAAATTGATGGACGCTTGCGACGACTTCATTCCGGAGCCGAAGCGCGAAGTTGACAAGCCCTTCCTTATGCCGATTGAAGACGTGTTCAGCATCTCCGGACGCGGCACCGTCGTTACCGGCCGTATCGAGCGCGGATTGATTAAAACCGGAGAAGAAATTGAAATCGTCGGATTCGCCGACACCCGCAAGACCGTCGTAACCGGCGTCGAAATGTTCCGCAAGCTGCTGGACGAAGGACGCGCCGGAGACAACGTCGGCTGCCTGCTCCGCGGCATCAAAAAAGACGAAGTCGAGCGCGGCCAGGTTTTGGCCAAGCCGGGTTCGATTACTCCGCATAAAAAGTTCAAGGCCGAGGTTTACGTCCTTACTAAGGACGAAGGCGGACGCCATAAGCCGTTCATGCCCGGATACCGCCCGCAGTTCTATATCCGCACGACGGACGTTACCGGATCCATCGAGCTGCCCGAAGGCGTGCAGATGGTTATGCCCGGCGACAACATCAACATGGTCGTCGAGCTGATTTCCCCGGTCGCCATCGAGCAGGGACTGCGCTTCGCCATTCGCGAAGGCGGCCGCACGGTCGGCTCCGGCGTCGTTACCGGCATCATCGAGTAATTATTCGATAATAGGGCTGTAGCTCAGCTGGTAGAGCGTCGGACTCCAAATCCGGTGGCCGGGGGTTCGATCCCCTCCAGCCCTGCCAAAAAAAAATAACCCCTCGTTCCGAAAGGTACGGGGGGCTTTTTTTGCTTTATCTGCCGCGGACTCTTGCTTGTTTTTATGTCCGCAGCAATTTTTTTGCCGTTGCGCGGACGCCTCCTTCCGGTTTATTTTCTATTTTCAGGCTGTCCGTCATACGAGCGACCGCGCCGAGTCCGCTGCCAAGCCCTCTCCTTTTTTTAAATTCGTCGGGGTTGATGAACTCTCCCTCCGAGTAACCGTCCAAGACGGCTTTATCCGGTTCTTTAATGCCGGGGCCGTTGTCGTCAACTATAATAAGCAGACCTTGGTTAGGCGGTTTTAGCCGCATGAGAGTAAGAGTTCCTTTGCCGGCAAATTTAATAGCGTTGGTCGCAAGCTCGCTTACGGCGATTGCAATTTGCGCCTGTTCGGTATTCGAGAAGCCAATCGCTTTCGCGAAATTCATCGCTTCTCTTGAAAGCCATATCTTATCGGAATCAAGCGCGAAGCTGTGCCGTTTTGAGTCGTCCGCGCCATTGAGCGCATTTGTCGTCATGTCCGCCGTCCCTTGTTTTGAGCTAAAATTTAATAACAATGCACGAAGCGTCGTCGTGCGTTTTCCCATGGTTTTTTAAAATCGTTTCCGCCAGTTCTTTCGCGCCGAGTTTAGCGTAGTCTTCAAGCGAAAACCGGTTCGATATTCCGTCCGAGAAAATGGCGATAACGTCTCCGCTTGAAAGGGAGTAATCGAACTGTAGAGTTTTGCGCACGTTTCTGCCGAGAATGCCCGGCGTCGAAATTGGCCGGATTTTGGACGACCCAGCGCATAAGAGCTCAATGTTTCCCACTCCGCAGAACTGCATTGAGCCCGAATGAGGATTAATAACGCATACCGCCGCCGCGGCTCCGCGGGTTCCGGCAAGACTTTTTTGCGAGTTTAACACAATATCTAGGGCGCTCATCGACGGATTTTTTTTAACAAAATCGCAGAATGCGACGGAGGCTTCCGCGGCTTTCTCTCCGTGGCCTAGGCCGTCGGCAAGGGCGGCGACAATCCTGTATTCCGTTTCGATAACCGCTAAGTCGTCGCCGCAGATTTTTTCGCCGGCGAGCGTTCTTTTAACCGTCCCGATGTCGATTTTTCTCATTAAACGAACTTTCTAATCGTTACTTCCGTTCCTCTGGAAGGCAGATTGGCGATTGTAAAGAAGTCCATCATCCGCTTGGTTCCAAGAAGTCCCAGCCCCATTCCGGTTTTTGACTTGTATTGACCGCTTAAAATTTTATCCAATTCCGCGATGCCCGGTCCTTCGTCCTTCGCGGTGATTTCAACGCCTGTTTTCGGAGATTTTAAAAGCGTTATCCGCATTTCGCCGCAGCCGGCGTACTGCACTATATTTCGCGCCAGCTCCGAGGCGGCGGTCGCAACCTGTATCTGCATAGAAGCTCTAAATCCCGCTCTCGCGCAGAAGTCTCTCGCCGCGGCGCGCGCGGACACAATGTCGGGTTCGCGGTTTATAGGTATAACCGCGCTGTCTAGCTCTATGCGGCCGCTTTGCGAACTCGATTTAACCGCCGACTCAATTTTGCGTAAAGCGAACGATTTTTTTATCAAGTCGTTCGTAAAATAACCGATGCTTCTGTCCGCTTCCTTCAAAAAGTTCGTCAAATCTTGCGTAACCGCTCCGTCGATGTCTCCGGCAACGCGCCCAAGTAGAGATTTAAGAATTAAGTGAGCTATCGTTTCCCCGTAAACGTCTCGCAGTATGAGAGAAATTCTTTCTTTCATTTAAACCCCTTTCTTTACCCTTCCGCGGCTTCAGAGTCCAAATCTTCCGCGTCGGTCTGTACCGCGCCGCCCTTTTCAAGTTCATCGAGATAATCAATCGCCGCTTCGAGGTTCATGCACGTTTCTACCCCTTCCATATTCATCCCCATTTCCACCAGCGTTATCGCGACCATCGGATCCATTCCGGAAATGACGGTTTTTACTCCCATGAGCTTTGCCATTAGGCTTATGTCTCGAATCGAGCGCGAAATGTAGCTGTCCATTAAATCGACGCCCGAAACGTCCATCACCAGCCCGGCCGCGCCCGTTTTATCTATGGACGCCATTATGTCGTCTTTTAGCTGTTGAACCAGACTATCGCTTAAGGCGGTTTGAATGGAGACTATCAGGTTCCCGTGAAACTTGATAATCGGTATTTTCATGGCTTATGCGTCCTTTTTTAGTTTCTGGTTAATGCGTTCTGCGCGCCGGAGGTCTTTTTGCTCCATGTCGCGCAGGCATTCGCGCAGACCGGCTTGAAGGTTGCGCAGCGTCTTGATTTCTGACAAATCGACGCCGATTTCCACCAGCGTTTGCGCCACGGCGGGGCGAATTCCCGTTAGTATGCAGTTTGCGCCCAACAGTTTGGCCGATTGAATAACCTTTATAAAATGGTCGGCCGTTTTGGTATCTACAATTTCGACGCCCGTAATGTCTAGTATTACGTATTGAACCTGTTTGTTGACGATTTCGCCGAGCAGTTTTTCCATTATTTCAACGCTGCGACGAGTGTCAACCACGCCGATAACCGGCAGAGCGAGCACGTTGTCCCATATCTGAAGTATGGGAGTGGAAAGCTCGTGAATAGCTATCTGCTGTTTCTTAATCGTGTCGAGCTGGCATTTGAAATCGTAAACCGTATTATTTAAAGCGAGTCCGAGGTTGGCGAGCACTTCGTAATTGGAATTAAGCGTTTCGTCTCCAACAAGGACGTCTAGGTTGCCGTTTTGAACTTCCGCAAGCGTCGAGAATATTTCGGATAGTCCCATCGCCATTTCCATGGTAGTCGCGTGATATTCCTCCGCCTGCCGTTGAAGCGTCCCGACCAAACCGTTGATTTTATCTTGGAGCTCTTTAATCGACGCGTCTCCTTCGCCCAGTTCCAGCTTTTCGGCGTAGTTTCCGGCTTCGACTTTCTCAAGCCAGCCGATTATCGCGCGGATATTGTCTTTGGAAATGACGCCTTCTTTTACGCCTTTTTTATCGTTGTCCGCCATGATTATCCCTTTCTTTAGCAATTCGTTTGACGATATACGCCGCGCAGCGGATTAAAACTTAATCTGCGCAATCTTTTGGCTTCCTTCGAGCGTCTGAACCGAGAGGAGCGTTTTTTTCATTCTTTGGCACCATTTGCGTACGTCGTCCTCGAATGTCGGGCAGTCGGCGCCTATTTCAAGAATGTCGCCGGGCTGCATCTGGGGCACTACCGCGGCGATTTTTAAAATCGGCTGCGGGCAGCGAAGGCCGTTTGCGTCAATTTTAATCGTTTTCATTGAGTTTCTCCCTTTCTTTTATTACGGTTGAGTTTGCTTCCCTTTCGTCTTCAAGATAAGCGGAAATTTCCGCCTCTATCTGCTCGTTCGTAAAATGCGGCGCGATAATAGCTCCGGAGGGGCACGCCGCCGCGCAGACTCCGCACCCGCGGCAAAGCAGGCGGTTTACGCGGGCTTGGCGGTTTTCTTCGTCGAAAGTCGCCGCCGCGTAAGGACATACGCTCAAACAAGTCCGGCAGCCGGAGCATTTGCCATTATCGACTTCCGACGCGTAAGGATTTATCGCGAGCCTTTTTCCGGGCGTAAGCCCCGAAAGCGCCGCGCAAGCCGCCGCCGCCGCGTGCGTCGTAGATTGAGCTACGCGCATAGGCCCCGCGGCGCATCCGGCTAGGAATACGCCGTCAACCGGCGCAGCGAAGTTTTTTAATTGAGCGTGAGCCGGTTTGAAAAAGCCGTTCGCGTCGAGAGGGACTCGTAAAATGTCCGCAAGTCTTTTCGCGTCGTCGCTTCCTTTTAACGGCGGATCGACGACGACCATATCGACGAGCGCGCTCAACGTTGCGCCCCGGTCGTCGATAACGGCGCGGACGGCTCCGTTTTCCAATCGAATTTCCGATACGGAATCGCGGCCGGACAGCCTGTATTTACGCAGTTTGCCGCCTTTTTCGCCCGATGCGGCTTCTATCGCTGCGATTGTTTCGTCGGCGACGGCGTCTTTTGAGAAGAGATAAACGTCCGTTTCCGGCAATTGGCGCCTGAGCATGACCGCGTATTTCTCCAGTCCTACGCCCGGCGTAGTTCCTCCGAAAGTAAAAAAGGCGACGGATTTGGGCGGTCTGCCTTCGCGCGTCAATATTTTTCCGCCTGTTGGGCCGCTTGAGTTGCTCATCCGCTCGAACGCCTCGGTTGAAAATATTAAATCCGCAGCTTCTTCTTCAACCTCGAAAGCGCTTTGGGACGCGCCTGTCGCAATAATTATTGCGCCCGCCGTTCTTGTAACTGTCCGCGTTTTCGCCGAGAGGTCGATGGCCTGAAATGGGCATGCCTGCGCGCAGGCCGAGCATTCTTCCCCCTTGAATCGCAGGCAGTTTTCCGCGTCGATAACGGGCGCGTTCGGTATGGCTCCCGCGTATGGGACGTAAATCGCTTTGCGATTGGAAAGCCCGAAATCGAATTGGTTCGGGACTGATACGGGGCAGACTTCAAAGCAAGATCCGCAGCCGCAGCATACCGAAAAATCGGAGCCGCGTGGCTTGATGCTTATTTCGACTTTAAAGGCTCCGTAATAACCGGCGGCGCTTTCAATTTCGGCGGGCGCCAGCAGCTCGACGTTTTCGTTCCGCAAAACTTCGTCCATCAGCGGCTCTATCATGCAGGATGAACATTCGTATTGAGGGTAAATTTTGTCGATGTAATTTACTCGTCCGCCCGCGCAGGCCTCGCGCTCTACCAAATAAACCTTGCGTCCGGCCTCGGCGACGTATTTCGCGGCGGTCAGTCCGGCCGCGCCTGAGCCTATAATCACGACGTCGCAGCTGCATTCCGTCGATTCTTCTTTGAGCGGCAGTTGTTTTGCGCATCTTGCTACGGCGGCTTTGACGATAAGCGAGGCTTTTAATGTAGCCTCTTCTTTGTCGGCGCAAGTCCACGCGCATTGTTCTCGTATGTTCGCGACGGTTAAAAGGAATGGATTTACTCCCGCGGCGCGCAGAGCTTCTCTGAAGTCGTTTTCATGCTCCCGCGGCGTGCAGCCGGCGATTACGACGCGCTCGCAGCCGTTTGTGCGGATGTCGTCGGCGAGCCATATAAGACCGTCGGGCGAGCAAATGGTTGAAAAGCGCTTTACGCAGGCGACGTTTCTTATTTTTCGAGCGTTATTTTGCAATTCGTCCAATTTTAGAGCGCCGGCTAATATTGGGCCGCATTCGCATATATAAACCGCGACTCCGCCGATTTTATGCGCTTTGTTATTCATTTCCGCCGCCGCTTCGAGGCGATAAAATTGTTTGCAGTTTCTACGGTTTCGTTAAAAACCGAAGCAAAAAACAGCAAGTAAATGAACAATCAAACTTCGCGTTCTCTAATCCCGATGGTACGACCCGCAAACGGTAATGTCAATATTAACTACTTTTAATTATTTACAATATCTCAATTTGAGATATAAATTTATCGAGCCGCGTCCAATGGTTGGAAAAATCGCTTTACAAATTGAAAAACGCATTATTTAGGCCGGTCGGATGAGTTTGCCGCGAAAAAGAATTAACATTGTTATCATTTGCGTATCATTGTTAGAATAATATTTTAGAAAAATTTCATTTTTTTTAATTCGTATGCTATTACTGTTTAACGTAAAATGTGTTTGTGGATTAAACGCTGTAACGACTCGCAAGGAGTTTGAAATGGTTGGCTTAATAGTAAACGCGTTTGTAGATTACGTAAACAATTACTGCAGCGAAGCGGGCAAGGATGCCTTAAAGCGCAAAACCGCCGGTCTAACGATTATGGCGACGGAAAATTATCCCGACGAATTAGTCGTTTCCGTAATAGAAGCGGTCGCCAAAGCGGAAAATAAAAGCGTTCCGGATGTTTTGCAGGAATTCGGTCGCAGATTTATCAAATGGTCGGAGCCGAAATTTAGAATGGCTTACTCCGCGCCGACGGCGAAGGAATTTTTGCTTAAAATGTCGCTTGTGCACAAAAGCGCCAAATCGTATTCTCCTCAAGCGGTTCCGCCGGTTTTCCAATACGAAGACCCGTCAGCGGACAAACTCGTGATGATATACAATTCCAATCGTAAAATGTGCCCGCTTATTCACGGTCTTATTAAGGGAGTCGCGGAAAGATACGGCTGCGCGGTTGCAGTCGAGGAAAAAACCTGCATGCACAAAGGCGCGGGCGAGTGCAGATTTGAAATTTCATTTGGATAAGAGCGATTGATAAATTTTTTGACGAATTAAAATAAACCCTCGAATGGAATTCTTCCAAACGAGGGTTTTTAATTTGGAATTCAATTTTATTAGGCTACGGGAATCCATCTTTTGATTTTTAAAAGATCCAATCCTTTGCCTGGCCCGGCTATTAGTTCGGCTATTTTTCCAAGCGAAGTATATTCTACTCCATTGTAAATATAACCCTTTTCCGACACTTCAATAAAGTATTCTACGCCGTGATATTTCGCGCTCAGTTTGGCTCCAACCGGCGGGCGTTCGCGTTTGCGTTTAGCCGCTTTAGGCTCTTTTGGGGCGCGTCCTCTTCTTTTCCCTTTTGGAGCTTCCGCAGGCGCGGCAACGGGCGCTTGAGGAGCTTTGTCTTCTACCAATAGTTGAAGATAGCCGGCTAGTTTTGCGAGTCTTTTGAAATCTTCTTTATCGGCGGCTTCCTTAAGCTGCGCTTTGAGATCGGCTATCAATTCCGCTTTAATTTCTTTCATTTCGGTTCTCCGTTTTCAAAAAGGTTTATAAATTACTAATTGGAAACAAAAATCAAGCTGTTTTAAACAAACTAATTTCAATATATGTCAAAATCGTAACATGTCAATTAAATTGAATTTATTTTTTTGAAAAACATCTTTTATATTTTTTAGGAGAATTTAAAATACAAATTGTAAAATCGGATTGGAAATGTTCCAAACTAGTCTGAAATGCGGCTATCTTAGACTAAAAGACTTATAATAAAACGGCGTATGAACTTTCATTTAGGCTTGCGAAACGGCGTTTGTTGCTTTAAAAAATTAATTAAAGCGAAATAAAAAAAGCGCTTTAGCCGTCAGTCGGCGTTTAAATTTGCGTTGAAAGGCCGAAGCGATGCTAGCCAAATTGAAAAAAATAAGATTGAGAACCGTCGTTCAAACGGCTCTGTTTGGTTTGTTCGCGTATTTGATAACGGCTACGACTTGGAATCCGCCACAATTTTTTCCGGTAGATTTCTTTTTAAAATACGACCCGCTGCTGAATTTGCAGGCTGCGATAGCCGCGCGCGAGGTTGGGCTCTGGCTTTTAAGCGGCTGCGTTTTTTTGATTTTAGCGCTTTTTTTCGGACGTTTTTTTTGCGGGTACGTCTGTCCGACCGGCGCGTTTCTCGAACTGGGAGAGAAGTTGATTTACGGGCGAAAAAAACGGCTTTGGAAGAATTCCGACCGCAAAGCGAGATGGTTGAAATACGGCGTTTTATTTTTCGTATTTGCGTCCGCGCTTTTAGGAGCTGGAGCCGCTTATTTGGTCGATCCTATCAGCTGGATAACGCGGCTGTTCGCATACGCGATTGCGCCGGCGGTTTACTCCGTCGGCAACGCGGCGCTCGATTCCGGCAGACCGCTTTTGGAATGGGCGGGCTTTTTCGAGTTGTCGCGCGCGGAGTTAGCCGCTCCGGTTTTCGGTTTCGCGGGCATTTTGGCCGCCGCTTTCTTCGCGTTTCTATTTTGGCTGTCGCGTTATCAAAGCCGCTTTTGGTGCAGAAGCGTTTGTCCGCTGGGCGCTCTTTTAGCCGTTCCGGCGCGCTTTTCTTTGTTTAAGCGGGCGGTCGGAGACGCCTGCGACGCGGACGGCAAGTGCGGCCGCGTCTGCCCTTCGGGCGCGATTAAGGACGAC
>CAYNVS010000041.1:0-25539 GCA_964400725.1 uncultured Myxococcales bacterium | reverse complement strand
AAGGCTCTTCTGACGGCGTAAAGGCGATTACCTAAAGGCGGAGAACTCCATGGACGATCCCCAGAAGAAGTGGGAAGAGCAGTTTAAAAAAGTTTACGAAGAGGGCGGCAAATTCACTGCCGGTCTGGTGGAATCGTTCCGCGCCCTTCAGTTGAAAAACAAAGCTCTCGCCGAAAAGGCCGAATCGCTGGAAAAAGAAAACATAAAGCTCGCTAAAAACGTTCTTTTTCTGGCGGAGCGCAACAAGAAGCTGACGCTCGATAACGACGAGCTTGAGCTTAAATACGCCGAGATAGAGAAACAAAACGCAAACTTCGCCTCTCTTTTCGTTTCGAGCTATCAGATTCATTCGTCCCTCGACCCCGAAAAGGCGATACAGAACATTTCCGACGTCGTAACCAACCTCATAGGAGCCGATTACTTCGGCGTCTTTTTCTATGACGCAAAAAACAGACTGTTCGTATTAGTAGGCGGAGAAAACATCGAGCTTATTGAAAAAAGAAAACTTGGATACGGCGACAACTTAATCGGGAGGGTGTGCGCCTCGAAGAAACTTTACGTAGCCAAAGATCAATCGGGAAAACCGAATGAAGACAACCCAATGGCGGTGGTTCCCTTCTGGGTAAACGACCAGCTCGTAGGAGCGCTGGCGATTTACAGGCTTCTTCCGCAAAAATCGGAATTAAGCCCGGCCGACGTCGAGGCGCTGGATCTGCTCGGAGGCGACGCGGCCACGGCGCTGCTTGCCGCTATGCTCTACAAGTCTTCGCAGAGGCGCATTACCGCGCTTGAGGAAATTTTAAAAACGAGCAAGACGCGCCAATCCACCAACGGCGGAACGACTCCCTCCGTCTAAGGCGAAAGAAAGCAAAATGAGCGAAAATCCGTCGAAGTTTAACATGCGCAAGGCGCGTTTCGGGCGCGCCGCGAGGAGAAAGATTTCGTTTCCCCTCTCCGCGCTGGTCTTCGAGGCGGCGGAAACGCTCTTTGCCGCGCCCGTAAACGACGTGGAAGAAGCGACGCAGACGGTATGGACGTCGCCGCTTCCCGGCGGCAAAGGGCCTCTTGCGGGAGCAATTAATTATCGCGGCGGACTCATCCCGGCCATTGACTTGCGGGAAGCTCTGTCCGGAACGCGGCCCGCCTTGAACCCGGACTCCTATTACATTATATTAAACGCCGGCGGGCGCAGGTTCGCGATAGCTGCCGACGACGTCGGAGACGTAACCGAATTTGAAAGCGGGGACGCCGCGACCAAAGAAGAATTTCCGGTTCCCGCGTTCGTAGTATGCGCGCTTAAAAAAGGATTCACCCCCGTTTTTTTGATTGACGCGTCCAAAACGCTCAATGCGGGCGAATTCCTAGCGCTGGAAGAGCAACTTAAAGCCTTGGCGGCAGCCGCCGGAAAGAAGAAGTAACATCCGGATGGACGAAGAAAAAACGCTGTCAGCTCTGCGCGACGCGATTATGAACAGCCTCGGCATCTACCACTCCGATCAGCAGCTTCCGATTTTAAGCTCTAAAATAAGCAGAGCTCTGCCAAAACTGGGCGTTAAAAACGCCAACGAGCTTTACGTACGGCTTTCGCTCAAAGACGATAAAATTCTTTCCGCGCTCGCGGCTGAAATCACAATCGGCGAAACGTATTTTTTCCGCAACTTTGCTCAATTCGAGGCGCTGCGAGACCGAGTCTTTCCGGTCTTGTCAAAAACTCTAGGCGCGGGCGGAACGCTTAACGTCTGGTGCGCGGGCTGCGCCACGGGCGAAGAGCCTTATTCTGTGGCGATGTGGATTAAAGAACGCGCGCCGCAATTTTGGCCAAACCGCGTAAAAATAGCCGCTACCGACATTAACGATAATTTTCTTTCAATAGCCGAAAAGGCGGTTTACGGCGAATGGAATTTCCGCGACCGTTCTCACGACTTCAAGGCGCGCTACTTCGATAAACGCGGCGATAAATACCATCTTTCAAACGAAATAAAGTCCGTCGTTTCCTTTGAGAAACACAATCTTTACTCAGGCGCGCTTCCGCAGAGCGTCTCGCCGGGAAGCCTTTCAATCGTTTTATGCCGCAACGTTTTGATTTATTTTACAAAACAAACGGCGGCGCCTGTTCTGACTTTATTCTCGCAGGCGCTAGGGCGGAACGGCTTTTTAATAGTCGGCCACGCCGAGAACTATATGCTGGGAAAAGATTGGTCGGCGGAGTATTATCCCGGCGCGTTCTTCTACCGGAAGACGCCGCCGGGAACCTTGGCGAATCCGAGGGACACTTATTCCGGCTTCCTCTTCGACATGTCAAAAGAAAGCCGCTCAACAGCCAAAATTCCGGCCGTAAGAACTCGCGCGTCATCGAGGTCTCCCGCCAAAAAAGCCGAAGAAATAAAAATCGCGCCGTCGAGGACTATTCTCGGCGCGCCGAGCGTAAATCTGCCCGCTCTTCTTGAAAGCGCGCGTAAGGCTGCCGATTCCGGCGAAACCGCCCTAGCTAAAAAACTCGTGGACGAGTATCTCGGATACAACGGAATATGCGTTGACGCCTATTTTTTAAAAGCCATTATCGCGGAGCAGGCGGGCGATTTCGAGCAGGAAGAGGACGCGCTCAAAAAGGCGTTGTATTTGGACAAAAAGTTCGTTCTCGGGCATTATCTTCTGGCGGTCAACCACGAGCGCTCGCTGGAATTCGACGCGGCCAAAAGACGCTACTCGGCGGTGTTAAAACTGCTGTCCGACGTCCGCGACGAGGCCGAGCTGCCCATGGGAGAAGGAATGCAGGCAAAAAAAATTCGAGAGCTCGCCCAATGGCGCGTCTCGGAGCTCAACGAATTGAGCGCGCTTAAAAAGGAGCAGTAAACCGCCGTGTCGAAAGAGAGCGGAAACGCAATTACTCCGGAATTGGAGCGCCTTCTTAAAGAGCGCGCGCAAAAGCTGGCGTCGAGCGGCGCGGCCCGCGCGGATGAAAAGGCGTCGGCGGAAGGAAAATATTTTTTAATTTTCTACATCGGCCCCGACAAATGCGCGCTGCCGCTTGAAGACGCAAAAGAGGCGATAGCCTTGACCAGCATTATCGACGTTCCAAACGCCCCGGCGCACGTGGCCGGAATTATTAGGCTGCGAGGAACCGTCGAGGCTCTTGTCGATCTGCGGCGTTTTTGGCAAAAGAGCGTAGTCGGACACTTTGACAGCGACGCGGCTATTATCGTGGAAAAAAACGGCGTTAGCTTCGGAATACTCTGCTCCGCCATTGAAGGACTCGCTTTCTTTCAAAAGACGGAAATTTCGCCGGTTCCCCCGGACGCGCCCTCTTGGCTCGCTCCGTCGCTGGACGGAATAGCCGGAAAAGACGCTATGATAATATCCGTTGAGAAACTTCTTTCGCAGCGCGGCTTTGTCGTCCGCCAGGGGTTATAAAGGGCAAACGCAATGACCGTTGACAACGAAATGCTGCAAATCGTGGAGGCGTTCCGCGCCGAGGCGCGGGAGCTTGCGCAGGGTATAGGCGGCTCTTTGCTCGCTCTGGAAAAAAGCGACGACGTCGAAGAAAGAGCCAAGACCGCCGCCACGGCGTACCGCTACGCGCACAGCATTAAGGGGTCGGCTTCAACGCTCGGCTTCAACTCGTTGGAGCGCGTCGTGCATAAAATAGAAGACATCCTCGGCGCGCTGCGCGACGACAAAATTCAGCCTACCGCCGACATGTACGACGCGGTGTTTCAGGCTCTAGACGTAGTCGACGAAATTGTCGGCAAACTGGTTTTCGGCGAAGACAAGCCCGACGAGCGCGAGGAAGAAACGATTGCAAGGCTCAAGGCGGTTTACTCCAAAGAAGACGAAGCCGCCGCGCAGGCCAAGGCAAAAGCGGCGGAAGATTCGCCGTTGAAAGACGGCGCGTCCGATAAGGCCGACGACCGCGGCCCGCGAAAGAAAGAAAGCGGCAAACCCAAACAAGAATCTCAACAGTCGGAGGAAGACCACGCTTCCGAGTTCGTCCGCGTCTCAAAAAGCAAGCTGGCCGCTTTGTCGGCAAAAATAGGCGACATGGCGGAAATGAAAATATCCATGGAAGACGCGCAGCGGCGAGTTAAAGAGATTGCGGAAGATTTGCTCGACGCCGACGAAGAGAGGAAGCGACTCGCGCGGCAGCGGCTGGCCGCGGTGGCCCGCTCCATGGAGCAGGACGCGCAATATATGGGAAAACTTTTCGCCGAAACCCAAGACGAGCTGCGAGAACTGGGCATGGCGCCTATTTCAACGATTACGCCGCTGCTTCGCAGAGTGGTGCGGGACGTCTGCCGCAAACGCGGTTTGGAAGCCGAATTTATAGTGGAAGGAGACGACTACAAGCTCGACAGAAAAATTGTCGAGGAGATTAAGCCGACTCTGATTCATCTTTTGCGCAACGCAGCCGACCACGGAATAGAACCCGCCGAAGAGCGGACAAAAAAAGGGAAAAAGGCGTCCGGAACTATTAAGCTGAAAATAGAGCACAAAGGAAACGGTCTGCTGATTCAGGTTTCGGACGACGGACGCGGGGTGAATTTCGCGAAAGTCAAGGAAAGAGCCGCAAATCTGGGGCTGGTAGAAAGCGCCTCATCCGAAGTTTCTAAGCGCGACTTAATTTCGACGTTGTTCGTTTCGGGAATGACGACGTCGGATATAAGCGACTCTATAAGCGGGCGCGGCGTAGGGCTAGACGCGGCGCGCGCGGCGGTCGAAAACTTGAAAGGAACTCTATGGGCCGAAACAGAGGAAGGCGCGGGAACGGTTTTTTACGTTTCGCTTCCGCTCACGCTTGCGGCCGACTCCGGTCTGCGAATTCTTGCCGGAGGCGAACGATACGTCGTCCCCCGCTCGGCGATTGCGCGCGCGGTTTATTTTGAAGGCCGAGAAGCGCTGTACGGAGCGAAGACCGCCGCTCTTCAAATGTTCGACAGAAGGATTCCGCTGGCGCGGCTGGAGGCTCCCTTAAAAATAGCTCCCTTCGGAAACCAAAGCTCCGAAAGCAGGCATCTGGCGGTAGTTCTTCGTTCCGCCGACAGCTACGCCGCCGTTGTGGTGGACGAAATCGAAGACGAGTCGGAAATGGTAGTGCACAGCCTCGGCTCGTTTATCGAAAAAATTGAATTCATATCCGGATTAACCGTAACGGCGTCGGGCGAGACTTATTTCGTTCTCAACCCGGCGGATATAATATACGCCGCGGGCAGGCGCAAAGCCGGCGGAGCCATCGACGAAGCGAAAAAGGACGACGACTCTTCGCCCAAATTCGGAGACGAGGACAAGTCGTCCAAAGTCGTAATGGTAGTTGACGACTCCGCGACTTCGCGCGCGCTGACTCAAAGGCTTCTTTCAGCCCTCGGATATAAGGTCTGCGCCGCAAGCGACGGAGCTCAGGCTCTTCAAATGCTGCGCGCGCATCAGGTCGATCTCATTTTATCCGACGTTCAAATGCCGGAAATAGACGGCTGCGAGCTGGCGCGGATTATCAAATCAAACGAGCATTTAAGCCACATTCCTGTAGTGCTGCTGACGAGCCTAGACGGCCCGGAAGACAAAAGGCGCGGAATCGAGGCGGGCGCGGACGCTTACATTTTAAAAAAAGAGCTGTCGAGCCGGGAGCTGTCCGACCTGCTCGATCAGCTTATATAGGCGCGGATGGAAGACTCAAACGTCAAAGTTTTAATCGTCGAAGATTCGAGTTCCGCGGCTCTTACGCTCGCGAAAATACTTGAGACGTTCGACGTCGTGGGAATCGCGCGCAACGGAGCGGACGCGCTGCGAATGCAGGCGGAGCTTTCGCCCGACGTAATTACGATGGACGTAAACCTTCCGGACGCGGACGGTTTGGAACTGACCCGGCGGATACTAGCCGAGAGAGACGTTTCGATAATAATCATAAGCTCGCTCGTTTCGCCGGAAAATCAAACGATGGCGTTCGAGGCTCTGCGCGACGGAGCTTACGACCTTGTCGCGAAATCCAAACTGATAGGGCCGGAAGGGCCGACGCTTGCGAGCAAACGCTTAGTTTGGCTTGTAAAAGCCGCAGCAGCAGCGAGGCGACGCGGAGCTACCGCGCCCAAGCCTCGAATCGTCAGAGAAGAAATCGAGGCTATGAAAACCGGCGCGTTCCGCGTGCCGATAGACCGCTTTCAAGGCCGAACGATAGCCGCGATTGGAGCTTCGACAGGCGGCCCGGCGGCGCTTCGCGAAATTCTTTCAGCTCTTCCCTCGGACTTCCCGCTGCCTATCGTCGTCGCCCAGCACATGCCTCCGGGTTTTACCGAAGGACTCGTCCGATGGCTCGACGGAGCGAGCGCGATTAAAGTGAAAATCTGCGTAGACGGAGAGCGTCTTGAAAAAGGAACGGCGTATTTTGCGCCTTCTGGGCGCAGCATTTCATTCATAGACGAATCCACTATAATGCTGACGCAGTGCGTCGGCGACGCTCCATGCCCGTCGGTTAATTCGCTTTTTAATTCGGTCGCGCGTTTTCACGGCCCCGGAGCCATTTGCATTTTGCTGACCGGCATGGGCGACGACGGAGCGAAGGCGATGCTCGCGGCGCGGGAAGCCGGAGCGCTGACTTTGGCGCAGGACGAACAGAGCAGCGTCGTCTTTGGAATGCCTAAAGCGGCCATAACTATCGGCGCCGCCGAGGCGGTTCTGCCCGCCGGAGAAATCGCGGCTTGGCTCGTCAAGGCAGCCAGACGCTGAGCCTAAAATTTAATTGGGAACGCGGATTTTAGATTTGGCGCAGGCTTCCGCAAAAGCCGCAAACAGCCTGGTTGAAAGCTCGCTATCCATGTCTTCGGGGTGCCACTGAACGCCGAGAAAAAATTCCGGCGCGTCAAAAGAGGCCGCCGCTTCCACAGCCTCCGCAACGCCGTCCGACGCGCGAGCGGATATGAATAATTTTCCGCCGCCCGCCTCTACCGCTTGATGATGCGAAGAATTAACGATTGCGCGCGCGGTTCCAGCCGCTCTCGCGAGCAGCGAGCCGGGCTCGAAAACGACCTCGTGCTCTCCGTATTCCGCGCCTCTTTTTCCGTGCCCTAAAAATCCGGCGGACGGCAAATCTTGCGTCAAGGCCGCTCCAAATGCCGCGGCCATGATTTGCGCTCCTCTGCAAATTCCGAAAACGGGCTTCTTCGCCTCAACAAACAGGCGTAAAATCTTGAGCTCGGCTTCGTCGCGAATCTTTACGATTTTAACGCTTCCCTCGTTCGGCCTTCCATAAATCGACGGGTCTATATCGTAGCCGCCGATTAACATAAGACCGTCGCACTTTTGAGAAACAAGCGCCAATGCGTCGTCGTCCGACAAGGCGCATACTCCCAGCGGCAGAATTCCGGCGTCGAGAAGACGCTTGAAATAAGCCGGTTTGGCGTAATGAATTTTTCCGAAACCTAAACTTGCAAGACCGCTCTCGTCTTCGTCGCTCGCCGCGGCAAGCGGAACGGCCGCGATCGGGCGCGTCATCGAGCCCTCTTTTTTTCGAGGTAGGATTGAAGAATGATGGAAGCCGCTACTTTGTCCACAAGTCCCTTGCTCTTCCTCGCGCCGACGTTTCCCTCAATTAGCGCGCGGTTGGCCATGGCCGTCGTCAGACGCTCGTCCTCGTAGCTCAATGGAACGTTCGCCGCCGATGCCAGCGCCTCGGCAAAACGCCTGATTATTGCCGCCGCCTCGCCTTCGCTTCCGTTCAAGGAAACTGGCAGACCGACCGCGATTTCATCAACGCCTTCCCTGCGGATGATTTCCAGGATTTGGGCGATAAGCTCTTCCTGCGATTTCCCTTTTCGGTCGATTACCGCGTAAGGCTGCGCGGTTAGACCCAGCCTGTCGGAGAGAGCTAAGCCGACGCGGCGTCCGCCGTAGTCTATGGCCATGACTCTCATGGTTCTACGGCAGTCTTACGGTCTTGCGGCGGTTCGCGTTCCACGCGGTCCATCTCTCGTGAGCGACTTGGCGCGACTGGATGGTCTGCATATCGCAGAATTCCACCGCTTTGCCGTACAGCGCAAGCAGGCAGGACTGCGCGGCAAGCGCCAGTTCCCGCGAGCTTCTGGCTATCGCGCTTATAAACCATTCGGTCTGAGAGGAATCTTGGCGGCTGTTCCACCACTCAATCCAGCCGTCGCGCTCGCTGGAAGGCGCGTGGCAGGTTATTCTGGTCAGCGCGCTCATTACGGCCTTTGTCTCGACGTTCTTTTGCAGCAAAACCGCCAGCGGCCTTGCGGCCATCTCTTCTCTCGCCGCTCCCAGTCTCGCTATCGCGTCCCTGCGCTTGGGCTCGTCGTCGGAGTCCAACGCGAAAAGCTGCGCGTCGCGAAATTCTTTATATTTCTGGTCGTTGCGTCGCGACATCAGAGCAAGGCTTGCCATTTCCGCGTCGGCGGAAGTTTTGTCGTCGAGCATTATTATAAGAAACTGCGTAGATTGAGGATTGCGGATAATGGAGCAGGCGTACGCGGCGTAGAAGCGGTCAAAGGGGTCGGAACTGGCGAACATCTCTGCAAAAACGTTGTCTATCTCAAACTGGTTTAGATTGGACGCATGATTGAGAAACTGCTCGTCGCGAAAGCAATGTATAGGCACCTTGTCGAGCGATCCGTACCGCTCTTTCAAAAATCGCGCTTGGTCTTTTACGATTTGGTTGAACGGTATGTGGCCGCCCCAGTTTATATTGGTTTTGCGGCGAGAACCGGCGTTGCGCAGGTCGTCTGAAATGTAGTTTTGGCGAAGTTTTTCGTAAAATGTCCGTTCGTCAGGCGCGGGTTTGTTAAGAGGGTTTTCGGTTACTGCGGAAATATCGTCCGCATTAATTTCTATTGTATGAACTTCCGCTGTCTGCTCCGCCGCCCCTTCGCTCAAACCTTCCGCGGGCGTTTCGTACATCGAGGGAGAAGGGCGGTCGAACTGCGGAACCGTCTGCGACCATCTGCTTTTGGGCGGATCAATCGGAGTATAAGCCTGCGTTTCCGGCTTGTCGGGCTTCGCGGAAGAGGAAACCGTCGAGGCAGCAGTTTTGGCCTTCTTGGCTTTGGCGAACGCCGCGCTCCAATCCTTGAATACTTCCCTGCCAGCAGGCTCTTTTTCGTCCGCTTTTTCGTTTAAAAAAGCGACCACGGCTTTGGACGCGGCGGGGGCAAGCTCTATTGTCGGGTTGAGGACAATATTCTCGGATGGAGCCGCGAAATCGGACGAAGTAGGAGCGTCCGGCGCAGGCGCGGGTTCGTCGGATTCAAGCTCGATCGCGGCGTCGCTCGGCGTCCCTAAGTCTAATGGCGGCGCGTATCCGCTCTCGAAAACGGGCTCGTCTTTTCTTGCGGCAACTTCCGTCCTCGACGGAACCGCGATTACAGCCGAGGGCTGAGGCGCGGGTTCAATAACGGACTGCGGCTCTACGTTCTTTGCCGCTTCGCCGGCTATCGGAACGGGAGGCCACGAGCGGCTGGCGGGCGATTGAATTCTTGCCCGCTCGATTTTTGTAATCGGCTCCTTGCCGCTTGCAAGGTCTTCGGGAATGGGAGACGAAACCGTCGCTTCTATAATCGACATTGGCATGGTTTGCGAAGCCTGCTTCGCAATAGACGGCTCGCGTTTTATTCGCGGCTCTACGGGAACGGAGTCCGCGACTTCAATTTTAGGTCGTTCCGAGGCTTGCAGCGCAGGCGCGATCGGCTGCGGCGGCGGGGCGGAAATTCCCTCCGGCGCCAATTCGAGCTCGATTTGAATGTTCTTGCCGGGCTCTTTTACGACGTTCGCCAGTTTGTCTTCGTTCGCGTCCGGCTTTGCAGGCGGCTTTGCGAGAATTTCTTCCGGCGGAAGAAATTCCTTTTCGGGAATTATTTTTTCTTTTTCTTTCGGAGCGACGGTAGTTACGGCGCGCCCCTTCGAGACCAATTCGTCGGGTTGCAGCGTCATTACGCCGCGCAATTCCGATTTGTTTTCTCGCATATCCACAGTCGGCGAAACGGGAACGCTCTCGGCTTCAACCGCAAGCCGCGTTTCGGCGGGTTTCGCTTCGGGCTCGTCTTTCGCCTCTCCGATTTTAGGCGGCTCCGTGGCAAGCGCCGCTTTTTTCTTTTCAAGTATCATTTCGCCGAAGCGTCTTCCGGCGAAAACGGTCGCTTTAATAATGGCCGTGTACGTCGTCGGATCGAGGGAGTGGCGCGAAAAACCGAACGCCAGCATATTTACCTTGCCTGAAATGGAAATCGGGAAGATGGAAATCATCATTCCTTTGGCGAAGGCTAAATCGGGAAGCGCGTCCTTCTGGTACAGCTCTTCTCGAAGCGGGCCGGTGTAGAAGCTGCCGTTCTGAATAATTTTCTCGATCGTACGGGCAAGACCGCGCTTCAACTGCGAATTCTCGAAGCCTGAAAATTTTTCCGCTAGCCCGTCGTCCGCAAGCCAGCCTTTTAAAGCGTCGGACTTAACCAGAAAAACGCCGCAGTCAGAAAGCCAGCGTCCCAGATAATCGAGAAGGACTCGTCCGACTTCCTTGTTGGTCTTGGCGTCTTTTATAAGAACTATGTAATCGTCGTTAGATGCCATAAGCGTTTACCGCTGACCTTCCATCATGTTAATTTACTTTAAAAGTATATAATATTACAGAAATTCTGTAAATTCTTTTTTGATTAAAATTTACCGAACGCGCCGAATTTTCGCTTTCTTAAAAAGCGCCGTCAATTACTTGTTTTTTGTCGCGATTAGGCTAAAATTTCGGCGTCAACCTTTGCCAAGAAAGGCTTTAAGCATGAACAAAACAACCGTGGAACAAATCGTCAACCCCGACCTCAAACACGCTTTCGTATTCGCTCATCAAGACGACGAGCTTGGCTACTCCGGCCTTATCAGCAGACTCGCCAAAAACGCAAACTGCCTTTGGGTAACAAACGGAGACGGACTCGCCCCTTTCGTCAACGCCGACCCGGAGGAATACGCCCAGCTGAGAATAAACGAATGCATAGAAGTTCGCAAAATTCTTGGAGTGCCGCTTGAGAATACCGAAGATTTACGTCATTCCGAAATAGCGATTTACGATCATTTCGTCGAATACAAACTAAAAAACAAAAGCGAAGACGAAATACTGGCCTTCTTCGAGCCTATCGCCCGCGGCGTCTTCGATTGGCTTAAGGACGTAAAACCCGACGTCGTTTACTCTCTCGCCTACCAAGGCGGACATCCGGAGCATGATATAGTAAGCGCGTTCGCCGGGCTTGCCGCTAAAAGGCTTGCCGCCGTTCAGAGCCGCGAAATAAAATTAGTTCATCTGCCCGAGTACGAGTTTACAATTTTAATCCCTATGCGCTTCAAACCTTGGTACAAAGGAGAGATACTCTCCATTCAACTTACGCCGGATGAACTCGATAAAAAGTTCAGAGTCATGCAGGCGTATCCATCGCAGGTCGAACTGTTCGATAAGTTTAAAAAAGTAATGAACGGCTTGGGCAAGGTTTCTTGGCTTGTAGGCAAAAAATTTTCATGGGAAGAATTTGGCGCAAAGGAAACTTTCGGCCCGACGCCGCTTGATTTCGATTACCTGAAGAACCCGCACCTTTTCGAGCTGGAAAATTACATGATGGACAAGCATAAAAACATCCAAATAGAATTTAAAAGCATGATTGCCAAAATAGTCGGCGGTCTGGCGCCGAGAATCGAACAATGGAAATAACGGTCTCGCGCTGCGGCAAAGTTTGGCTTATTGACGCGGGCGGACAAATTTCATAGAATTATTAAGCCGACCTTAATCGCAGCGAAAGGCGTTTACGGAGCGTTAAAAATGAATTTAAAGCGTTCGCTTTTGCCGATGGCGTTGTGCGCGGCCGTTTTGCTGCCTGCGGCCGCCTGCAAGTTCAACTTCGACGTAGAAGAAAAGCCCAAAACGGGGCGTTTCATACTAAAGCCCGAATACAAGCAGCCGCCGGAGGACGCGGTTACTACGACAACCGGCCTTAAATATAAAACTATTCAGCCCGGAACGGGAAAAGAGTCGCCAACCGTTTTCGACGTCGTTAAGGTAAAGTTCGTCGGCTGGGATTCTAACGGCAAGGTAATCGACAATTCTCCCGAAGACAACATGCCTGAAGGAATTGCGATGGACAGCGCAATACCCGGATGGTCGGAAGGACTCTCGACTATGGTCGTAGGCGAAAGAAGAATGCTATGGATTCCGGAGAGCCTCGCTTACGAAAAAAAACCCGGAGCTCCCGCCGGTCCGCTTATTTTCGACGTTGAGCTGTTCAAAATAATTAAAATGCCGATTTTTCCCTATAAAGGGGAAACGCCGCCGGACGACGCGATTAAGACGGAATCAGGTTTGTATTATAAAATAATTGAAAAAGGCAAAGGAACCGTCAAACCAACGAAGGATTCAAAGCTCGTTCTTCACTTTATGGTTTGGACGCCCGACGGCAAAATGACCGATTCGTCCTACATGGACGAGCGCGCGGAAGTAATGGACGTATCGAAGATGATACCCGGAATGGCGGAAGGCGTTCAACAAATGGTTGAAGGAGATACCGCTCTTATGTGGGTGCCGGAACATCTTTCGCTTAAAAATAAATGGAACGGCAAATCGGTCGGGCCGCTCATTCTTCAAGTAAAAATTCAGGCGATAAAAATTTAACCTCTCGCTTCAAAAAAAGCGCGGCGGAGCCGAAAGGCTCCGCCCATACTCAAAATATACGCATTAATTTGCGTAAAATATTCTAATAACCTCAATTCTTATTGCAGTAAAACGACTTCGCCCGCGTTTCTGGGCTCTAACTTGTAGTCGTCGTTGGCGTACCGCAGAATGCCGGTTACGTTGTATTTCTGCCCCACTGCAGGGAAAGGCGCGGTTAGATAAAAGAAATCGTTTACCTTGAGTTTGCCGTCCAGCACAAACTCGTTCGTCGGAGCCGTATCGCCTCCGCCGGGCGCCGGATTAAGCGCGGTTACTTCCCCGTTCAAAACGGAAATTAAAACTCCTTCGTACGCCGCTGCAAGCGATCCGCCGGTTCCCGCATCGGTCGTCGTAAGGAAAATAGGAGCCGGAACCGGCTGGCCTTGCGCTTTAATAATTATCGACTCGACAGGACTTATCTCCATTTCTCCGCGATAATTAATAGCAACGCCCCATACCTCTACTTTATGGCCTATTGCGACGCTCGATAAGCCGCTGGTTTTATAAATATACAAACCGCTGTAAGTCGCTTTAAGAGTCGGATCCCAATCGGCTTCGGGAACCTGAATAAATATTCCTTTCGACGTATTGACGCCGGTAACGACTCCCGTAACCGCGACGCGCTTGCCGGTTACTTTACCTTTTTTAACTTCGTAAATCGTCGCGGGACAAGGAGACGTTCCGGGGTTGGGAGCATAAGGGCATTCGTCGCACGCGTCGCCGTGGCCGTCCTTGTCGTAGTCATCCTGCAAGGGATTATTCTTGCCGGGACAGTTGTCTTCCGCGTCGGGTTTGCCATCGTTGTCGCGGTCGTTGAGATCTACTTCGCAGCCGGTCGAGCCGGTAAGCGTCGGACAAGGATCGCAAGCGTCTCCCAGCCCGTCTTTGTCGAAGTCGGCTTGAACCCCTCCGTCCATAAATCTAATTGGGTTGAATATCGTCGGACAATTGTCGTTTTCGTTCAAAACTCCGTCGCCGTCGTAATCGTCAAGACCGACCTCTCCGGTATATTCTCCCGGTCTGAAAGGTCTGCAGGAAGGCTCGTTGAGAGGCTTATCGGTACAGTAGAACAAGCCGTAGGCGGTAGAATTCGCGGTCTTAAGCGCGTCGAAGGTATAGCCGGTTTCGCGCAGAACGCAGACCGTCTTCGCCTCGCCGCAAACTCCTCCCGGTATCTCCTCGCAGCTCGTCTGGCCGTTGGGCATGTTTGCCATAAGGTCTTTGTCGCCGTAAAGCGGCAGTCCTTTTCGCAAAACAAGTATAGAATCGCTCGGCGAAGCGTCTATTACGTTGCGGTAATAGTCCTTTCCGGAGTAGGCCTTGAAGACTGCAATATCGGCCAGCATTCCTACTTCAATCGCTCCGATTGCGGAACTGAGCTTCAACGCCAGCGCGTTGTTCCAAGTCGCCATCAGCCAAATCTCTCTGTCGGTAAAAAATTTTCCGTAATAAAAATCGTTAAGGAAGGCGGCGCAGGCAAGTTCGCGAACCATGTTAATCGAACCGCTCGCCGTCCAATCCGTTCCCATGCCGACGTTTACATGCTGCGTCGCGTACATGGGAACCTGAGCCGTATTGCCGTAAAGCGAAACGTTCGATCTCGGCGACCAAATCACCGAAGTACCGTTTATGAAAAGCTCCTGTCCATCGATTGCGGCAAGACCGACAGAATGGATGAAGGCGCTGTTGGCCGCGGTCAAATCAGTTCCGCCGTTGTCCGTCGAAGACAGGCAGAGAAATTCGTTTCTCGCCTCCGCGTCTATGCCCTCCGATACGTGAGGCAAATAGCAGAGATTGTTGAGAACCGTAGGCGAATCAATATCTGGATAATTGCAGCCGCTCGTAAGCAGATTCCCATCCGAATCGCCAAGCGGGAAGGTTTGGTATTCCACAGCTCCCAATCCAAGTCCTTCGTCCATCGTACTTTTGTCCACGTTTCTCAAAAGACCTTTCGAGCCGCCGGAGCCCGCCAGCGAAGTTGCGCCGCCGATTACTTGACGCAGCTCTCCCCACATCTGCTGCTGAGTCGTCGCATTGCCCGGAACGGTCAGCTTGGTGTGGCCGTGCTTGCCTTTGCGCCAGTCGTGCCGGTGCTCGAAGCGTTCGTCGCCCCAGCTGGACGGGAAATTTTGCGTGTACGTTATATGATCGTGCGCGTTGATCAGCCCCGGAGAAATGACCGCTTCGGCGCACGTTACTTTTGTGGCTCCGGCGTACGCGGCGTTCGACGAGCAGCTGCATCCGACGCAGGCGATTTTTCCGGTCGCATCAATTAAAATCTCTCCGCCAACCAAAACTTCGTCCTTCTTTAAAACGTTTCCTTGAAGAACGACGTTGTTGTCGCCTTTCACGATAAAGCACGTTCCGGTTGCCGGCTTCTGAAGCTGCGAGCATTGCGTAACCGCATAATCCTCCAGCGGAACGTCTTCTGCGTCTCCTTCGCTCTCGTTTTCAGACGGCGTTTCCAATTCGCTAAAATCAACGGCGTCCGTTTCTTGCAACGAGTCAGTCTCTTCGGCGCCGTCAACAGCGTCTAAGTCGCCGTCCAAACCTCCTTCGCTTTCGGCCTCGGCTTCTTCCTGTCCTTCGACAATCATATCGTTGGCGTCGCGAGGCTCAAGCATAAAATTATTAAACGAATAATTCAGAATTCCGGCGAGGCGGACGTACTTGGTTCCGTTTGCGGGAAGCGGCGAGTACCTAAAAAGCGCGTCGTCAACCAGCAGGCCGCCGGTAATTTTAAATTCGCCGTAGCCTATCGCGTTGTCTAAAACCGTTACGTTGCTAACCTCCACGAGAACGCCTTCGTACGCCTCGGCGCTTGCGCCGCCCGTGGCGATTATCGAGGGATCGTCTATAACTGCCGGGGCGATAGGCGTTCCCTGCTCGACGACCGTCAAAGCCGATGCTTTAACCTGACTGAAGTCGTAATACTCCATGTATTGGCCGGAAATATTCAGCACTGCCCCGCGTTTTACGTTGGAAACGTCAATGGCGGGCGGAGCGACAATTTGAATGCCTCTCCATTCTCCGGTAATTCTATCGCTTACAAAAAAGCCTTTTAGGTTTGCGCTCGCCTGATAAACCTCGCTTTGAGCCACGACGCCGTTCATTTCCACGTTTGTATTGACCGCAGGATGTTTGGGACTTGCGGGATTCTGAATATCCCATACCAAAAGCCCTGTCTGATTTTCCGTCGGGTCTTCCGGTTCCGGATCATGCTCGGTTTCCGCCGCGTCGTCGTCGCCGTCCGCCGCCTCTTCGTTCGGGTTATCCGAAGGCTGGTCGTCCGACGGATTGTCGGACGTCTGATCGGCCGGGTTGTCCCAGTCGTCGTTCTGATAATCCCACGTAAAATCCCATTCAAAGCCTCCTTCGTCCGAGCTCTCGGAAGAAGCGTCCTTGTCGGGGTCGCCGGCGACGGTCGATTCAAATGAGCTGTTGCAGCCGGACGCTAAAACCGCAGCGACAAACGGGATAATCAACAATGCGAGTTTTGTTTTCATGTTTATACCTGCTGAAAAAAATAAAGAACCTACGGAAAAGAATTTTAAAATGACTTAAATATTTATGCAATTCATTCTTTCGTTAGTTTTTTAAAAGATTAACGCAATTATCCCATACCATAATTCTTTGAATCATTAAAACGTCGCAGAAGGACGAACGACGACTTCTCTATTTCGTAATCGTCAGAGCTTCGGCCTTTTCGTTTTTAAAGTCGTAAACGACGATTCTTCCGTTGTTAGTATCGACTATATACATTTTATCTTTAAAAACGCTCAATCCGGCGGGTTCGTTCAACGGCGTTATCCCGTCTATTTTGAGCGTTTCGACCTTCCCTTCCAATCCCAACGAAACGACGCGGATTGAATTGTTGAAACTGTCCGCGACGTATAGTTTCCCGTTTCGGATTTTAGCGTCCATGGGGTGCTGAAGCAGAGCGCTTTTAAGGTCGCCGTCCTTCTTTCCGAAATCGAAAAGCCCTTTACCTACAATGGTTTTAACCGAGAAATCTTTTAGATTTACGGCGCGTATAGCGCTTGTTTCGCTGTCGGTTACGTACATAGTCTCATCTTCAACGCATAATCCCGTCGGCTGCGCAAAAGCGGCGTAACCTGCGGCGCCGTCGATTATGCTCTCAACTCCGCTTCCTGCGGCGAGATGCAGCCTGCCCGTTTTTAAATCGAGCTTCCATATCTGGTGGCTGCCCGCCATTGCGACGTAAAGATTAGAGGCGTAAAATGCGACGTCCCACGGGGAGCGCAGGTCGGCGCGCAGAGCCTCGGTTCCGTTAATAATCCGAAGCTCCCCTTTCTTACCCGTACCCGCAACGGTCGTAGTTTCTCCCGTTGCGAGGTCGATTTTTCTAATTGCATGGTTGCCTCTGTCCGCGACAAAAAGAAATCCGCCGTATAAGGCTAAACCTTGAGGCTCGTTGAAAAGCGCCTCGCCGATTTTACCGTCTTTAAATCCCGGCGCGCCGCCGCCGTAAACCGAAACGATTTTACCGTCGTACCCGATTTTAAGAACGCGGTTGGCTCCCGCGTCGGATACGAATAGATAATCTTCCGACGCCAAGATTTTCATCGGAAATGAAAGCTCCGAGCTTTTTTTAGCGGCCTGTTTAATTTTGAAGGCGGGCTCGTAATTTAAAATTCCTTTTTTCTCGCCATCCGCCAATAATTTATCAATTGCCGAAACCAAAGATTCAAAATCAGGTTCGCCGCTTGAGACGACCGCAATTTTTCCTTCGGCGTCAATCAACGCAATAGTCGGCCAAGCGCGAACCGCCCATTCGTCCCAAATGCGGTAATCGTCGTCCATTGCAACCGGATGCTTGACTTGATATTTATCAATCGCCGCTTTTACTTTATCGTCGTTCTTCTCTTGGTCAAACTTGCCGGAGTGTATCCCTAATACCGCAATGGGCTTATTTTCATAATGTTCCTCGATTTTCTTTAGCGCCGGTAGAGCGTGAAGACAATTTATGCAACAGTAAGTCCAGAAGTCCAAAACGACGACCTTTCCTTTTAATTTAGCCATCGTTACTCCTTCTTCGGAGTTCAGCCATCTGGTTGATTTTGGAAATTCGGGAGCTTTCATGCCGGAATCCTTTAAATTTACTAAACTTTTTGAGCCGCTGTAAGCGAGCGTCATCATGTAAAGCGACGAAGCGGCAAGCGCCGCTAAAACCGCCCCTAAAAACAATGATTTCAATTTCATTGCGCTCAATCACAACCTCCATACAAAATATGGGTATCCTAACTTTTTTAGTCAAGGGGCTCATAATTTTTACTAATCGGTCAAACTACGAAATTTGCATAGCCTTAATTTTTCATCTATTAACAAATATATTTTTTATTGACGACATTTCCAACCTTAACAATAATTCAGAAAAGTTTGACAATGCGTCTCATATAAAATAATCTTTTTCAAGATGATAAATTGTGGAAATTTACGCCCATTTAACTAAAGGAGAGTTAAACATGAAAGAAATTAAGAACTTGTTTTTAGTTTTCTCTTTCCTCGCAGCGATTGCATTCGCGGCGGGATGCTCCAGCGACTCCGACAAAAAGACAGACAATGGAGACGAGGAGACGATAGAAACTGCCGACGGCGATGGAATGGAGGACGAAAGCGCCGTCGAAGAGACCGATGCAGTTGAGGAAGCCGTTGAAATTACTGAAGAAATCGTTGAAGAAACAGCGGAAGAAAACGTTGAAGAGACGACGGAAGAAACGACGGAAGACGATAACGTTGAAAACGTTGAAGACGCGGATAATGTTGACAACAACGAGCAGGCCGAGGAAGAAAAGGAAAAACCGGCTTCCTGCACGCCCAACCCTTGCGACGGAGTTGACGACCCGTATTTAATCGAATGCGTATCTGCAGTGAAAAAGGACGTCGATTGGAAGTGCGTTTGCGAAGCCGGATACGACATAGTTTCTTTTCAGAGCGCAAGCGGAACGGTCGATCTCTGCGAGCCCTTGGCCGGAGCCTGCAACGAAGAAAACGTAACAGTCGCAGCATTTGACGGGTCGGGAAAATACGAAGACGTTTCTTCCACCAAAGAGAAAAAGAACGCGGTAATTATAGACCCGGCGGATGCCGACGCCGCGTGTTCCGACGTTCCTTATCTTATGCTTGGCTCGGACAAGGCTTACAAGGTTGAGCTTAAAGCCGGCGAATACATTGCCGTCAAAGTAACCGTTTCGGCCGGATCGCCTAAGTTTGATCCCAGCGTTTACGTCGTCAAAGCCTGCGACGGCAGAGCCAAATGCGCCAAAGGCGCGGACGCTGGAGCCGAAGGAGAAGCCGAGGAATTAAGCTATGTTGCCGCAGCCGACGAAACGATATACGTCATAGTCGATTCGTCATATTCATGCGCTTCCACCGAAAACGCCAACACGATGGACTATTGCAAAGGCGATTACTCCATTTCTATCGCCAAAGGCGTAGGCGACGCCTGTCATCCGAATCCGTGCGACGGCGGAACCGACAAATACCGCACCGCTTGCGCGTTAGACTCAGCGGCGGCAGAAGGATATGTCTGCGGCTGCATAGAGGGGTACGAGCTTATTACGGCTCAGACGTCCAGCGGCGCAGTCGAAATTTGCTGGATTAAAGAACAAGCCTGCTCCGCCGATTTCACCGTTGAATTCGACGCCGACGGAGCCTTTTCCGCCGCCAACGACACAACCGGCGGAACTAATAAAGCGATGCTTTACATGGTGGATCATGCGGCTATTTGCGGAAGCGCCAAATGGCAGATGCTAGCGCCCGACCACGTTTACGCGGTCGAGCTAAAATCAAACGAGATATTGTCGGTCGAAGTTATGGTCGACGCCTCGACGCCGGATTACGACCCTGCAGTTTACATACTCGACGCCTGCTCCACCCGCGGCTATTGCAAAGGCGGAACCGACGACGGAAGCGAAGGCGACGCCGAAAAGTTTGAATTCGAGCCCGAAGCCGACGGCGTGTATTTCTTAATAGTTGACAGCGGCTACTCGCCCGAAGGCGAATACGCGGCTTACGCATTCGGCAAATACTCGCTCAATTTATTTAAAACCGTGAAGACTCCCTGCGTTCCCGACGCGGAAATCGAACAGCTTCCGTTTAACGGAAACTACTCTCTAGGAGCCGGCGGGCAGAACATTATGACTTCCTGCAACGGCAAAACTTACTCAGGGCAAAATAACGCCTTCAAAATCGCCCTCAAAAAGGACGCGCCGATTCAAATCGACGTTGACGTTGCCGACCCGGACAGCCCGCTAGATTATTCTATTAATGTATTAGCGGCCGCATGCGAAACGGCTGGGGCCAACTCCGCTTGCATTGGAGGCGTAAACGCTTTCGGAGCGGGAGCGGACGAGTCTTACGTATTCACTCCGGCGGAAGACGGCGATTACATTATCGTAGTCGATACCACCATAACGACGCCGGTTAAAGCTCCCATTCCATCGGCGGACTTCGCTATATTAGTGCAAGACTACGTTCCGATCGCGTGCCAAACTAACGACCAGACTCTCCCCTTCATCGTCAACGGCGACACTTCAACGGCTCAAAACGTATTGAAGCTGCCTTGCAACGACGGTTATTCCGTAGGCCCGCAGGACGTTTATTCGTTTAATTTAACGAAAGACCAAAAGATTGAAGCCATTCTTACTCCGGCGGAAGGCGCCAACCTCTTCGCGATGCTTTTAAAAGCGGATGGATGCGTCGTAAACAACCCCGGAACCTGCGAATTCGCCAAAACTTCTTTCGTTTATACCGTTCCAGAAGACGGAACCTACTTCTTAATCGTCGGCTCTCTGGACAAAACGGCGGGGCAATACTCGCTTAAGGTTGAAAACTTCGTACAACGCGCCTGTTCGGCGGATTATAACGTAACGAGCATTCCCTACAACGATTCCGGCGATACAACGGACGCCCCAAAACTGTTCGACTCTTATCTATGCGCTTATTCGTATCTTCCGGGCAGAGAACGGATTTATTCCGTCGTCTTTGAAGCCGACAAAATTTACGATATAGTCGTTACACCCGATGACGGCTCAGGCTTTAACCCTGCGATTATAGTGCTCAAAGCCTGTTATGAAAACGACCCGGAAAGCAACGCATGCGAAGCGCTGGGCGACAACGCTTCAACTAACGAGGATGAAACGCTGCGGTTCATGCCCGAAACTACCGGCGAATATTTCATAATAATCGACGGCGGAGAAACCGGAGGAGAATACGACATCGAGATTACGGAGTTTGTGCCCGTTATATGCGAGGCCGACCAAACGATAACGGCGCTGCCTTTTGAGGGAACCGTTGACACCGCAACCATGCCTGAGTCGCGTTATTCGGTCGGCCCCTGCCTCGATTACGATTTCGAGGGACGCGAAACGGTGTTTACCATTGAGGTAAAGGCGGGCGAATACCTAAAATTCGAGGCGATACCGGACGAAGAAGGACAGCTCGATTTAGGTTTATCCGTTCTAGAAAGATGCTTCTCGAACGACTATCCATCCGGCGTATGCGTCGGCGGAATAGACGACGGAATGGACGGCGAAACGGAGTCTATTTCTCTTCTCTTCGAGAAAGACGGAGTTTATTTTGTCGTCGTTGACACTTATACCGATGAAGACATTACCGGCAAATTCACTCTTAAAATTACCTCTCTGGCCGACAGCAAAGGCGCGGGCGAAGAGTGCGGCGCCGATATAGAATGTAAAACGTCCGAAACCAACGGCGTCTGCGCGGTTTACGAAGCGGACTACTTCGACATGAACTACTGCTCCAAGCAGTGCGAAACCGCGGACGACTGCCCTGAATTCGTAAGCGGCTGCTGCATCGACAACGCCTGCGCCATAGCGAGCGCCTGCGGCGAAGACGGCGCGACCGCCCAAGCCGGCGAGCCGTGCGCATTCTCCGGCATCAACATCAACCTGCCCGCATGCAAACCAAGAGCCGACAATATTGAAGTTACCTGCATTGGCAGCGTCGAGGCTCAGAACTCATTGTGCACTATGCGCTGCACGGTAGGCGACGACTCAATCTGCCAGACCGAGCTCTCCGGCGGTTGCTGCGTCGATTTGGGCTTCTTTTATTCGGATCCATGGTGCGTTCCCGCAGAATATTGCCAGGCTCCCTAATAAAATTTCAACGACTCTAACAAAAAAGGCGGTCGAAAGACCGCCTTTATTAATTTTTGCTCCAAATTTAAACGCTTATCGAGTTATTGCGAAAGTCCGATGCGCCGATTTTAATATTAATCAACGCCGGTTTCTCCGATAGAAACGCCCTTATTAAAGCCGGTTTTATCTCCGACGAGGTCTCGACGTACTCTCCATAGCCGCCGAACGCCTCTACCATCTTGTCGTAGCGCGTATAGTCCAGCTTTGTCGCCACGCAGCGCTCGGGGCCGTACATGTTGGCCTGATTGCGGTAAATCTGGCTGTAACAGGCGTCGTTGCCTATAATACCCACAACGTTTATTCCCTGCCTTACCATGCTCTCAAATTCCATGCCGTTAAACCCGAAAGAGCCGTCTCCCATTAAGAGGATGACTTTATGGTCGGGTTTTGCGAGCTTGGCCGCCATTGCATAGCCGGGACCTACGCCCAGCGTTCCAAGCGGCCCCGGATCCAGCCAATTGCCCGGCCCTTCCACGTTTAAAATATACGAGGCAGTCGCCACAAAATCGCCGCCGTCGCCGACTACTATCGTTTTGGAATCTACAAATTTATTGATTTCGGCGCATACGCGCAGCGGGTTCGGCGGATCGGACTCTTTGCGTATCTCTTCGAGTACTTTTTCAATTTTTTCGTTTTCAACCCCGCGAAGCTCCATCGTCCACGAGTAGTTTTTTTCTACGGTTCCCTTCAACGCCATCGCCAGCTGCGCCATGACCACGCCCGAATCTCCCACAATGCCGACGTCTATCTTGCGGTTTCGCCCTATTACCGAGCCGTCCAAATCTATCTGTATCACTTTGGCGTTGGCGTTTATTTTTGTCCCGTAGCCGAGCCTGAAATCCATCGGAGTTCCAAAGACAATAACGCAGTCGGCGTCTTTCAACGCCTCGGCGCGGCTGAATTTAAACCGCTGCGGATGCCCCTTCGGAAGACTGCCGCGCGCCATGCCGTTTAGAAAGGTAGGAATGGGAATAATTCCCAGCAGATTTAGCAGAGCCATACGCCAAGGCGAAAACCGATATTGGCTTCCGACAATCATAACCGGATAGCGGCTTTCTTTTATAATCCGCGCCGCGCGCTCGACGTGCCGAAGGTCGCCCGCTATTGAGGCGTCGGTGTAGCTTCCTTCGTGGCCGGTTATTTCCGATTCTTCCGCCAGACCGAAAAGAACGTCAATCGGCATTTCGAGGAATACGGGCCCCGGAACGCCGCTCTTTGCGACGCGGAACGCGCTTTGCACGTACTCGGCCAGCCGCTTGGTTTCGGGGACGGAAACCGCCCATTTGGTTATCGGGCGCATTATTTCCAACGCGTTCAACTCTTGCAGCGAGCCCATGTCTTGGCCGCCAAAGGCTCCCATATTGCGCGCTCCCTGCCCGCCGATGACTACCATAGGCGACTGCGCTTTCAGGGCGTTCGCTATCGCGGTAACGGTTCCGGTAACTCCCGGTCCGGCCGTTACTATGGCGACTCCGGGTTGACCGGTTACTCTAGCCCAGCCGTCGGCGGCGTGCGCGGCGCTTTGCTCGTGCCGTACGTCGATTACTTTAATCTTTTCGTCTATACAGCCGTCGTAAATATCCTGAACATGGCCGCCGCAAAGCGTAAAAACATGCGTTACGCCCTGCTTTGCGAGTTCCTTCGCTACAATCTTTCCTCCGCTGACGAACGCCATCGCTCCGCTCCTTTCTTTTTTAAATATTACCCCTTTACTAAAGATTAAACAGCGTCGGAGTTTTGGCAATTGCTGACTAGTTAATTTGTCTCAATTTGATTTCAGGTCGTTTATTTCAAATCTCTGTTTTTAAAGCCGGCGATGCCTATAGTTAAAAGAATCGCAGTGTAGGTGAGTCCGTATATAAATGAATAAAAGTACGATTGAGCTCCGAGCGAAACGTGATGAATTACCGCCCCCTTATAGTTTAAAACGTCGAAATTCGGTAAAACGTAGCCGAGCCAATAAATGAATTTAACGACCCATTCGGGCGTTTTCTTCGTAATAAGATAAGGCAGGTACGCGCTCGAATTGCCGATAAGATAAAAACCCAGCGTGAACATCCCCGAAAGAATAGGCGTGCTAATAGAAGAGAACATTACCGCAACCGCGGTTATCATCGTCAAAAGCGTCATAATCATTGAAACGCCGCGCAACAGCCATAACGCCTCGTTCCAGTCGGCGAATGAAACGATTATAGCGGTCGATACCGCGGTCATAATTAAGACTTCGACTAAGAGCGTCGCCCACAGTCCGAGAAATTTTCCGATTACGAACTCAAAGCGATTAATAGGACGCGCAAGAATGCTGTAAATCGTCTTTTTGTCAATTTCTTTGTAAACCAGCGTAATGCCTACGAATATTGCTATCAGAGTTCCAAAAATCTCGATAATCGACAAACCCATATCCATTAAAATGCGATGGTAGGAACCGATTATCATTGTTGACAAAGATATTGAGAACGCCGAAAGAAGTATCGCAAAGAATATGAGTGTGTAGAAAATTTTATTTCGGGCGGCTTCCCTAAAAGTGTTCAAAGCGATGAGAAAAATTCGTCTCGTCATATGCGGCGCCTTTTTGCGTCAAGCGTTGCGTTATAGTTAATCCGTATTCATCGCCTCAACGAAGAGGTCTTCGAGCGATTTGCGCTTCGCGTTATAGCTTTCCAGCTCAATTCCCGCGTTTTTAATAAATGCGTTTGCGTCGTCCCGCTTCTTTTCGCCGGTTACCGTAAGATAAACAAATTCGCCCTTATCGTAAACTTCGCCGAATTTTTCCAATTCCGCCTTCTTCTCGGTCTCCACTCGCTTAAGACCGAACTCGAAACGCTCCGGTTTTCCTAAAAGTTCGTGTATTTCTCCGACCGCGCGCATTTTGCCTTGAATGATTATACCGACCTTGTCGGAAATCTCTTCCACGTCGGATAGAACGTGAGAACTGAAAAAGACCGTCTTGCCCTTCTTTTTTTGTTCGAGAATTATGTCTCTCATCATCTTGCGGCCAATCGGATCTAGCCCGCTCATCGGTTCGTCGAGAACAAGAAGTTTAGGGTCGTGGAGGAGCGCCTGCGCCATGCCGAAGCGCTGCTGCATTCCCTTTGAAAAAGTTCTTATCCGTCTGTCCGCCGCAAACTCTAATTTAACTGAAGCCAGAACTTCCTCCGAGCGCTTCTCGATTAGTTTTTTTGGCATGTTTGAAAGTCCGCCGTAAAAGGCGAGCGCCTCAAGCGGAGTAAGGTATTCGTAAAAATACGGCTGTTCCGGCAGATACCCCATAGGCAGGCGGGCTTTCGGATCGCGAAAATCCACGCCGTAAATTTTCGCTCCGCCGCTCGTTGGATACTGAAGTCCGCAGACGACTTTAATCGTCGTGGTTTTGCCCGCCCCGTTGTGGCCGACGAAGCCGAATATCTCGCCGTCCTTCACGTCGAAGCTGATGCCTAGCAGAGCTCTGACCGTCCGCTTGAGAAGGTCTGAGCTGTACGTCTTGACCAAATCTCTTATTTCAATCGCGTTTTGGGTCATTTTTTCTCTTCCATCGGGCGCAGGTTCGAGGTGCTAGCCGGTCTGCAGTCGTCGTCTATGTAATACTTTCCTCCGAATAAATCCTGAGGAAGCTGACCGCCCATATCCACAACAATAATTCAGAAAAGTTTGACAATGCGTCTCATATAAAATAATCTTTTTCAA
>CAYNVS010000040.1:0-27290 GCA_964400725.1 uncultured Myxococcales bacterium | reverse complement strand
CTCAATGGCAGGATGCGTCCGAAACCGATCCGAACGAGCTGGAAGCCGCCAAGTACGGCCTCAATTATATCAAGCTCGACGGCAATATCGGCTGTCTAGTCAACGGCGCGGGGCTCGCGATGGCGACGATGGACACGATTAGACTTTACGGCGCGACTCCGGCCAACTTCCTCGACGTAGGCGGCGGCGCGACCGAAGAGGTTGTGGCCGCGGCGTTTAAAATTCTTCTCAACGACAAGGACGTTAAAGCGGTGCTCGTCAATATTTTCGGCGGCATTATGCGCTGCGACGTAATCGCAAAAGGCATCGTCGGCGCGCTTTCGCAGATGGAGCTCAAAATACCGCTAATCGTGCGGTTGGCGGGCACCAACGTCGATGAAGGAAAGCGGATACTTGCGGAGAGCGGAATACCGATGGAGAGAGCCGAAACGATAGCGGACGCGGCGAGCAAGGCGGCCGCGGCGGTCAACTGAGAACTTTTCGCCTCGCAAAGAGGCCGGAGGATATACCATGAGCATCTTATGCAACGCCGACACAAGGCTTATAATTCAAGGAATAACCGGCAAGACCGGTCAATTTCACACAAGACTTTCAATAGCTTACGGCACAAAGGTCGTAGCGGGCGTAACGCCGGGCAAGGGCGGAACCGACTTTGACGGCGTTCCGATTTTCGACTGCGTTCGTCAGGCGGTCGTAGAGGCCGGCGGCGACGCTTCGGTCATTTTCGTCCCCCCAAAATTCGCGGCAGAGGCGATAATGGAAGCGGCGGAAGCGGGCGTCAAACTTATAGTCTGCATCACCGAAGGGATTCCGACGATAGACATGATGCGCGCGAAAGAATTTCTGCGCTCTTATCCCGAAGCGCGGCTCATCGGCCCCAACTGCCCCGGAATCATCGCGCCGGGCGAGTGCCGCATAGGCATCATGCCCGGTCATATACACGCCAAGGGAACCATCGGCGTCGTCAGCCGCTCCGGCACCCTCACCTACGAGGCGGTCGATCAGTTGACGAGACTCGGTCTTGGGCAAAGCGCCTGCATAGGCGTGGGCGGCGACCCGGTTAAGGGAACCGACTTTGTGGACGCGCTCAAACTTTACGAGGCCGACCCGGGCACCGACGCGGTTCTGCTCATCGGCGAAATCGGCGGCGACGACGAGGAGCGCGCGGCCGAGTTTATTAAAACCAAAATGACGAAGAAAGTAGCGGCTTACGTGGCGGGCGTTACGGCTCCTCCGGGGCGTCGCATGGGGCACGCGGGCGCCATTATAAGCGGCGGCAAAGGAACGGCGGCGGAAAAAATCGCGGCGTTTAAAGAAGCGGGAGTGTTGGTCGCGCCTTCTCCAGCGCACTTGGGCGTAACGCTCAAGGCGGCGATTGAAGGAAAAGATCAGGCTTACGCCGACTCGCTTGCAAGCAGATGAATGTCGGTTCCTCGGCGCGTTTCGACAAATAGCGAAACGGCCGAAGCGCGTCGAGGGACTTCTTTTTAGGAAAATGTCATCCAAACCTTACCGAAGGAACGTCGCGGGGATTTTTATAGACGACGAGTTTAACGTAATGGCGGCTGAGCGCGCCGACCTGCCCGGCTCGTGGCAGTTTCCGCAAGGAGGCGTCGATGCGGGCGAAACCGAAGAAGAGGCGGTTTTACGCGAGATGCGAGAAGAGCTCGGTTTGAACGCGGACGAATTCGAGATTGTCGCGAAGCTGCCGCAAACGGTCAAATACGATTTTCCGCCCGAAATCGCGCAAATTAAGCCGCATTTGGCAAAATTCGCGGGGCAGGAGCAGACTATTTTCATTCTGCGCTTTTTACGCGGCGCGCGTCCGAACCTTAAAAAGGCCGACGGCGAATTGCGGGACTGGAAATTTATGCGGATGGAGGACGTTCCGCCGCTCGCGGTTGAATTCAAGCGGCAGGCCGCAATGAAAACGGCTAAATTGTTTGACGAATTCCGGCGCGCAAAACGATAGAAAATACGTCTTGTATTTGCGCCGCTAATAGCGGTTTTGTGCAATTTTTAATAGTTAAGCGAAAACGTTAAGTTCCGGCGGAAACGGCGCGCGCGCCGCAATGATGCAACATAATGAAATCATTGAACTATTGGACTTTCAGCGCATTTGTGGAAAAGACGGAAAACGTCAATAATATCAGACTCTAAAGAATGGAATTCCGCAAAGTTTTCCACAAGAATTCCACAGTTGTGGAATAGCGCGAATTCCCTTTGAAATTAAAGCGTTTTTTTAAAACGAAAGACGAAACTGCATGAGCGCGGACGACATTGAATTGAGGGAAACGGTAACGGCTTCCGACGTCGAGGCGGTGCGCAGGATTACGCAATCCAGCGGCTTTTTTTACCCGGAAGAGATAGACATCGCCGTCGAACTGGTCGAAGAGCGGCTCGCCAAAGGAGAGAAAAGCGGATATTTCTTCCTTTTCGCGTCCATCGGCGGCGAAGTTGCGGGGTACGCCTGTTTCGGGCCGATTGCCTGCACCAAAACGAGTTTCGATTTATTTTGGATTGCCGTGGACGAGCGTTACCGCGGCAAAGGGCTTGGCAAGGTCATACTCGCGCAGAGCGAAAAAATCATCGCGCGTATGGGCGGCAAGCGCGTTTACGTAGAAACGTCGAATCGGCCTTTTTACGAGCCGACCAGACAGTTTTACCTTAAAACCGATTATATAATCGAGGCGGTTATTAAAGACTTCTACAACGAAGGGGACGATAAAGTCGTTTTCGTCAAGAAGGTCGGCTAGCCTTACCCCAGATTTTTATCGAGAATCTGCGCGAAGACTTTTTTAGGCTGAGCGCCGACGCGGGTGTCTATCATCTGGCCGTCTTTAAAGACTATGACGGTCGGAATCGAGCGGATGCCCAGCTGCATGCTCGTTAGCGGCGAATCGTCGGTGTTGACGCTTGTGAACTTCACGCGCCCTTTATATTCTTCGGCCAGCTCTTCCAAAACCGGAGTGAGCATTCTGCACGGCACGCACCACGGAGCCCAAAAATCGACTACCGTCAATACGTTTGATTCGAGCACTTCCTTCTGGAAAGTGATGTCGGTTACGGGTAAAAGTTTTTCGCTCATGGAAGACTCCTGCGGTAAAAAGTTCACTCACAAAGATAATTAAACGACGCGGATTGTCAAGGCGGCGGCGGATTAGTTTTTGTAATCCTTCTTCATTACGCGAGCGCCGGTTTTATCGGTAATCAAATGGTGGGGTTTGGCGCGGTCGAAGTTTATTTTGGCAAAAACCGCGGCGACTTTCGGCAGATCCGCGTCGGTCAGCTCCGGGCTTTTTTTAACGACGCGCTTGATGATGGTCATGCGGTCTGCGTTTTCCTCGTCAACGAGTTTAGCCAACAATTTTGAGACCTTATCGTCTTTTTTCGCCGCGTCGCAGGCAACCGCCTCAATCATGCCGTCGAGCTTTTCCGAAAGACATTGCTCGTCCTTCAATTCCTCTATATCGTCGGCGTTGAACCGCCTGTTCATCGCGGCGCGCAAAGCCTCTTTTTCCTCGGCGGAAATCTTCGCCTTGGCGTCGTCCTTGCCTGCGCGCACCGACGCGATAAGTATCAGCTCCTTTTCCACTTCCGAGAACGAGCCTAGAATTTGCGCCTCAAGCGCGGTCTGCTCGTCAACGGTTACGAACTTGAAGGAGAAGCAGGCGGTCGTTAAAAGAAGCGCGCCCAGCGCCGCCGCAAAAGCCGCGGGCTTTGCCGCTTTTTTAAATTGCGCAACGATTGCGGTCATTTAGTTTCACTCCGTTTTTTCCGCCGCCGCGTCCTGCGGCAGATATTTGTTCAGTATCGGCGATATGCTGTAACGGCGCAGCTTCAAGTTGTCAAGCACGTTTTGCAGAAACGTCTCTATAAGCGGCACCGACGATATGAAGATGTCCATGTTAAGGTTTTCCTTTGCAATCCACATCGAAACCAGCTCGACCTTAGGCTTGACGATCGCCGCCGTTTTTAGCGTCTGCCTGTTCTTTTGTATCTTCGGGTCTTTGTCGTTAGGGTCTAAAAAGCCCAAAAGCTCGTCGAGCTGTTTAAGGCTGATAGTCGTAATGTCCATACGCCCCTCGAAAGCCCGCTTCTTCATGTCCAGCGTAATGCCCGCTATCGCGGCGACCTCCGTTTCCGGCGTAATTTTTTTAGGGTCGTAATCGGCGTTAAGGTAAGCGAGGTTCGCGCCGGAAACCTGCATAGCGAACTTAATTTCGGGCATGTTCGGCTTGTCTTCCGGCAGTTTGACGAACAGTTTGCCGACAAAATCGCCTTCCAGCGCCTTTATGTGCATCCGGTTTATCGAAAGCGCGTTGTCGCCGTACTTTAAATCGAGCGCGATTTTTTCAAATTTCAACGAACGCGTCAGTTTTCCTTCGCTTTTTTCAGTTATCTGAAGATTTGTAAGCTCGAAATCGTTCTTCTGGCGCGAGTATTCGCGGAAGGCGTCGTAAAGGGCGCTTATGCTCATGTCGAAGCCGGATTTGTCGTTAGAGGCGGGCGCGAGCGACGCCTTAGGCCGGACGTAAAGCGTCTGGCTTATCGGCAGGTTCATATCGAGCCGCTCGATTGAAACGACTCTCTCTATTTTTTCTTTTCGACCGCTTGTTTCGTTCGTAAAATTCTGCGTCATCGACAACGAAAACGCGTTGGACGTTATCGCGCCGTTTAGGTCGGCTTTGTCTCCGCGCAAAGCGAAAGAAAACTCCGCGCCGATTTCGCCCGATATATTGACTCCGCCCGGCATCGAAAAAGCGTTTTCCTTTTTTACCGAAATTTTCGCCGCGGCATCGACGCCGGGAGCGTCGGCCGTTTCAAACGGCGACAGCGAATTAACAAGCGGATAAGCCTTGGCGTTGACTAGCGCTTTAACGCCGAGCGTCGGGATTGAAAGCGCGGCGTAGTTTATCGTGGTTTCCTTAAAAGCGTCGGGAGTTTCGAGCGAAATTTCAAACTTGTTTTTTTCGAGCGAGAAAGGGAGCTTTTCTTTCGCGTTAATCGAGCCGGCCTCAACCGTCAGCGTCGTCTTTGCCGCGCCTTTAGGCAGGTAAGACGCGTCGAGAAGCGCGGCAAAATTCAGGCCGACGGATAAATTTTCCAACTCGATTTTTTGATCGATTGCGTCGGCGTTTTGCGCGCCGAGCAAAAAAGAGGCTTTAACGCTTCCTCCCTCGGCGAGGGTTCCGTTAAAGGATGCGGTAAAACCGTTTATCGCGGCGCGTTGTTTAAAATTGTTTTCTATTTTAACCGCCGACAACTCGGCTTTCGCCGAAGCCGCCTTAAGAGTCGGGGAGAAATTTTTAGCGGGCAGAGCCGCCGAAAGGGAAAGCGCGAGCCCCTCAATGGTTATCTCTTTTTCGGTTTCGTTTATAAACGCGGCCTGCAGCGAAACGTCCGGCTTAATCTCGTCCGGCGAAATCTCGCAGCCGCCATAGGCCGCCGCGCGTTGAACAATTAGACGACCCTGCGAAATCTGTTCTATTTTCGCGTCGATGGCCGCCTTTATTTTTTTAGGCGCGCCCGTCGCAGACAACGACAGCGAACCGTTTTTAATCTGCGATTTATTTTCTCCGTCGGTCATGGCGACCGACAGGCCGCTTATATCAAGCGAAGCGTCGAATTGAACGGGAAGGCTCATCGGATCGGGCTTTTTTAAAGGCGCGTTCGTCAATAGCAGCGCGTCCAGCGCGAGCTTTGCGTCCGGGCAATAATCGACGACGGTTTTGCGCGACTTTTCCGGAACGTAGGCGAAGAAAGTCATCCAGCTTAAATTCCATTTAACGCCAAGCGTCGTTTCGGCGGCGCCGTCGAGCGTAAGCCCGCGCGGAATTTGTTCCCTGCGGTTTTGCGGCAGCCACGCGATTATATCGGCGAATTTGCCGGTTTTAATTTTAAGTTTGGCCAGCCCCGTCTTCCCCAGCGAAGCGGCCTCGGCGTTTAGCTCGGCGTTTATCAAACCCGGCGCGACGATTGTAAATTTATCGAGCTTTGCGGTTCCAGCGGTCATATCGACGGAAGCGGCCGCATTCGCTTTGGCGTTTTTAATTTCCGCTTCCTTGTTTTTGAGCCCAAACGCTTCTGCCGAGATTTCAACTCCGGCTTTCGGTTTAAGCGAAGCGTCCGAATCGACTTTCGCGCTTATTTTAATCTGCCGCGCTCCGAAGCCGCCTTTTAACTCGCTCAACCCTTTAACGTCGAAATCCGCCGAGATTTTAGCGTTGTTAAAAGGCTGTCCGGCGGTCGATGCGACGGCAAGATTCCCCGAAAAATCATCGACGGCGAAAAGGTCTCCGGCGCGGACTTTGACGTCCTGCGCGACAAGGTTGAGGGTTCCAAGCGGAGCTATTTTATTTAAAACGTCGCTTTTTTTCCCGGAAAGCGCGCCCGTTAAAACGATTTTTCCCGACGCCTTGTACGGCAGCGAAAGCGCGTCTAGGAACGGCTGCAACTTTTCGAGTTCCAGCGCGAATTTTGAAATCTCAACGCTTCCGCCGAGCTCGTCGCCGAGGAAATTATCGGCGTTTCCTTTAAGCTTCGCCATTTCGTATCCCGAAAGGAAAAGCTGTAAATTATCGGCGGCCGCGGTTTGCTTGGCGTAGTCAACGCGGCCTTCCAGCCTCAGTTCCAAGTCTGTTTTCGGCGCTGAAATCTCTTTCTGCCGCGCCTTTAAAACGCTTACCGGCAACGAAACGGACAGCTTGGCGTAATTGAAATCCTTCACTTCCGCCAAAGCCGTCAGCGCGACGGAAAGCGCGGCGTCCAAATCGGCTCCGGCGTACGTTAAATTGGCGGATTTTTCCAGCGGCGCGGCGGTAAGCAAAACCTGAAGCGTTCCCTTGTTTCCCGGCATTCGCGCATCGCCGGATACGCTCAAATTAACTCCCGAAACGCCCGCTTTTTCTCCTTTAAGGTCGGCGTCGGCGCAAAAATTTTTTATGGACAATTTTTTAATTTCAACCGCAAATGCGAAATCGCTTTTCTTTTCGTTTTTTTTCTCTTCTTTTTTTTCCTCTTTTTTTTCGCCGCCCGAAATTTTGGCAAGCAGCGCCTTAACGTTCGTTCCTTCGTCGCCGCGGTCTTCGTAGTTAAAATAAGGATCTTCTACGGTCAGTTCTTCGATTGATAATTTTTTAAAAAATAAATCGAGAAACGAGTATTCGAGCTTCAAACTTTTAATTTTCGCAACAGGCTTGTCGTACCCCTTGGGCGCTTTTACCTCGATATTTTTAATTTCTATTCCCGATAGAAGGCTGATTTTTTTTACGTCCGCCCGTATGATTACGCCGGTTTTTTCCTCCGCGATTTTTAGAGCTTTGGGGGCGGCGAGCCTGTAAGGGAAGACGAGAGCGACGAGAACGAGGAGTATTAATATAAGAATCAACCGGCGCGTCCACCGGAACGCAAACGCAAAAGCGCCCCAAGCCTTGCCCGCGGCTTTCTTGGCTCGGCTTATTTCTTTCTTCTCGGCTTTTTTCTCTTCGCTATCCATAATAAAAGAAAATAGCAAGAAACGCTTGATTTGGCAAGGAGCTAATCAGGCGCCCGTTTGCGGCGGTTCTTAAAAGTTTTGTCTTTATGCCTGTCGCGCCCTTCAAGACGATTTGCAAAAGCAAATCTTCTCAAGGCCGCGGGACATAACCGCGTTCCTAAGGAACGAAGCGTCTCGATGGACGAGGAACATGCAGCCGCATTCTATAGGAGGCCAAAAGCGGGGACGGGTCAACCTCGTCCCTTCAGCATAACGAGAAGCATTTTAAAATTTTCGTCGGCGCGCAAAGCGTGCGGAACGTCGGCGGGCATCAGTATCATATCGCCGCCGCGCAGCGAATAATCTTCTTCGCCCAGCGTTATCGTAACGGCGCCCTCGACGACGTGAACCAGCGCGTCGAACGGCGCGGAGTGTTTGCTAAGCCCCTGCCCTTTAGCAAAGGCGAAAAGAGTAACGTTTCCCGCGTCGTTTTTAACGAGCGTCCGGCTGATTACAGAATCGGGGACGTACGCAACGAGGTCGCCAACAGCCGCTTTGACCGCGGGCGCCAGACCGCTTTTTTCTTTTTTTTCGTTCATAATAAAATCCTTTTCTTTTTAATTATAAAGCGCGGGACAAAGTTAGTTTATTCTCAGTCAAGCAGCCGCTTGTCGCCTTCAATCGCCTGAATAGGCGCGATGTCCTGCGTCACCTCAAGAGTTCCCATGTATTTGCCTTCCGCGCCGCGCACGGCGAAGTAACGGATATAAACGAATTTATCGCCCAAATGAATGTAAAAGTCCGCGGAATTTTTCTTTCCAGCGCGAAACTCTTCTAGTATCCGGTTTACGACATGCAAACTTTTGGGCGGGTGGCAGTTCTGCACCTTGCGGCCTATAATGCCCGCGCTTCGCGGAAAAACGCGCTCCGGTCCGGCTGAAAAGTACCGCACCTCGTCGTTTTCGTCCACAAAAGTAATATCGACCGGCATAGCAAGCAGCATAGCGTTGAGCTGTTCAGCGGTCAGCTCGCCGGTATCAAGCTTTATCGCGCCTTCAGCAAAGGCCGCGGCGGAGCTTATTTCCGCCATGGTCTCGCCGCTTCCGTCCGCCGCCGGAGGAACGAAATCGTAACCGATTTCCAGCTCTCCGCGTTTAGCCGCAATCCAGTCGTCTTGGGTAAGCGTCTGCATGGATATAGGGAAGAGAATGCGGTCTTCCTTGTAAACCATCTCGGTCGCCGAACGAGAGAAGGCTGCGGCAATGCGCAGAAATTCCTCCGTTTTTTCTTCTTCCAGAGCGAGCTTCGCGCTTTTGTAAAAGGCGCGGATTTCGTCGTGCACTCCCCACATCACTTTCGGCGGCGCGGTAACGCCATGCCGTTCGAGGTAAGGAAAGAGCTGGTACTCCTTTCGTTTGTAATGGCGGTCGAGCGGCTCGAAGGCGTCGAGAGAGCGCGTAAGTTGGGGCTTTAACTTCGCAAAATTATTCGGCGATTTATCCGCATCAAGCGCGGATAAAAGAGCGCCGAATTCGTTTATAAGCCGTACTATTATTTTGTTGCTTTCCATGTATGTATGAACGGGGTGGCCGGGCTGCGCCTCGACTTCGGGCATAACGTCGAGCGAATCTTTAAAAACGCCGACGTGCAAATCGCATAAATGCTGTATCTGGCCGACCTCGACTCCCTCCTTTATTAATTGTTCTTCCATCGCGGCGATGTCCGAGTGTTCCAGCCCTTCTATCGCCTTGTCGAAGCGGGCCTTTACGCGTTCCAGCGGCGCGCCCGCGTGAAGCTCCTTTATTATTTCTTTTAGGATTTCAGCCTTTTCGGCGTCGGTCATCATCCGCCCGATTTCGGTTTCTACTTTTACGCCGGTTTCAAGCTCTATCTTCGCCGCAACGTCGGCAAGCAGCTTTTCGAGCGAAATATCGCCCATGGCCGCGACTTTTTTAAGCGTCGCAACGCGGCCCAGCGTCATACGCATCGCTTTGCTTCGCAGCAAAGAAAACTTTTGGTTGTACGCGATTAAGTAATCCAGCATAAACGGATAATTTTCAATCAAATCGTTTACTTTGGTCAGCGGCGTAATCTTCATGTCGAGCTCCTTTCAATGTCGGTTAAAATAGCTGGTCGATTGTTTTATTCGTCAATAATTCGTTGAATTTCGAAAAATAAGGCTCCCATTCGGCGTGCAGGCGGCAGGAGCCGTCGCACTCGCTCATTCCGAGGAAGCACTTCTTGTGGTCGTCCATGTTCATAAACAGCCCCGCGACTTCGCCAAGCGTAATCGTCTCGGCGGGACGCGCCAGCGTAAAACCGCCTTTGACTCCGCGCGCGGATTTTAACAACCCCGCCTGCGTCAGCCTGTTGGCGATTTTTGAAAGAAAATTGAGCGGAATCCCCATTTCTGCGGAAATTGTTTTCGCAAGCGCGGGTTTGTCGTTCCCGGCCTTCGCTATGTAACCCATCGCTCGCAGCGCGTAAATTGCGGTTTGAGATAACATTTTGCGCCTCCGTAAGAGCAAAATAAGACTTCTTCATCAGCTTGTCAAGAATGTTGAAAGCTTTTTTAACGCAACGCGGTTCTTCTAACTCGTTTTATTGCCCGCGCTTTCCCGCGGATTTTATTTTATCTTCCTTCAAAACGACGCCGACCTTGGGACAAAACGACGCCAAAGCGCATTCGCCGCATTTTGGCCCGACCGGCCTGCAGACCTTTTGGCCGTAAAGCACGAGAATTCGATTAATCGGAATGCGCCAATGTTTGGGAAGTTTTTGCCGAAGCGCGGCCTCGGTGTCGTCCGGCGTTTTTGTTTTTACGTAACCGAATCGGTTTACGATGCGGTGAACGTGAGTATCGACGCATATTCCGTCCTTGCCGAAGCCGACCGTAACGACAAGGTTCGCGGTCTTGCGCCCGACGCCGGGCAGCGCAAGCAGTTTGTCGATGTCGTCGTAAACTTGGCCGCCGTTTTCCTCAAGCAGTTTCTTCGCTAAAAGTTTAAGATTTTTCGCCTTTGCGTTGTAAAAACCGGCCGGATATATAAGCCTCGCAAGCTCGTTCTCGTCTATTTGAGCCAAGTCGCCAACGCTATTAATTTTATCGAATACGCGCTTCGACGCTTTTTCTGTCGTTTTATCCTTCGTGCGCAGGCTTATTACGCAGCTTACCAATACGCGGAACGGATCGAGCGCGTAAAGCTCGGCCGGCGGCAGTTCGTCGCCTACAAAATTTGAAATTATTTCGAGCGCCTTCTCTATATCGAACTCTTCCGCGGCCGTCTTCGTCATTACATTCCCATCAGTCTGAGGCCGCCCTGCGGCATCCGGCGCAGAACGCAAGCGACAAGCGCCCATCGTTTGCTTACGTAAACGTATTTCTTCTTGCTTTTAATCGCGCCGTAAATTTGCTCGGCGGCCTTTTGAGCCGGAACGACCCAGAAGAGTCCTTTCATCCCTTTGAGCAGCGGCGTATCGACGTAGCCGGGGCGTATATCCGTAACTACAACGTTGTTGCGGCGCGCCGCGGCGTTTAAGCGCAGACCTTCGAGGTAGTTAATCATAAAAGCCTTGCTGGCCGCGTACGCCGAATTCGTGCCGCCGCCCCGAATGCCCGCAATCGAGGAAATCGCGACGAGATGTCCGCCTTTTTTGTCGTTGAAATAATTGTAGGCGACGTTTGCCAGCGCAGCGAACCCTTTTACGTTCGTGTCGATTATTTCCTCGTCCTTCTCCCATGCGAGTTTCGGGTTCACGTACGCCACGCCGGAGCTTAAGACTATCAAATCGGATCCGCCCATCTCCTCGATGAGTTCGGACATGGCCTTCATAGCTTCCCGCGTCCGTCTGACGTCCATAGTTTTGACGTAAATTTCTCCGCCAAGCTCGGTCTTCATTTTATTGAGAATTTCTTCGCGCCGCCCCGTAACTCCGACCGCGTAACCCTCTGCGGCGAGTATTTTCGCAAGCTCGTACCCCATGCCGCTTGTGGCGCCCGCTATTATCGCTTTCTTTTTTTCCGACATCGCCGCTCCTTTGCGCAAAAAAAATTCCGATAATAATTACAGCTTCTTAATCTCTTGTAAAACCTCTTCGACGTGTTTGTCAACTTTTACCGCGCGCCATATCTTGCGTATTACGCCGTCGCCGTCGATGAGGAATGTGGAGCGGACTATTCCTAAAAACGTTTTGCCGAACATCGATTTTTCTTTGAAAACTCCGTAAGCCTCGATGATTTTTCCTTCCTCGTCTATTAGAAGCGGGAAGTTGAGCTTGTATTTCGCCGCAAACTTTTCGTGGCTCTTCGCTCCGTCCTTGCTTACGCCTATAACAATCGCGCCCTCCGCTTTAATGTCGGCGAACATATCGCGGAAAGAACATGCCTCTTTCGTGCAGCCGGGGGTGTCGTCCTTCGGGTAAAAATAAAGAACGACTTTTTTACCTTTCAGCTCCGCCAGGTCTATTTTTTCGCCCTGCGCGGTCATTCCGATAAAAAGCGGAGCTTTATCTCCTTCCTTAAGTTTTAAATTTGCCGACATTTAGAAGACTCCTGTAAGTTAAAATGTAATTTTTTAGCGGAAAATATTCCGCAGTAAAAATTTAACGACGGCTTGGCCGAGGTCAACCCATCCTTTAAAATACCTTTCTTATTCTTCCTTGAATTCCGATTTTTTCGCGCCCGTTCCCGCGAATAGGCACATAGCGCCGAGCATCGCGTACCCCGCGGCTATATGAAAGTGCATAGTCGATTTTATAGCTAAAGGCCAGTAAAGCCCGCCGTCCATCGAGACCGAATGAATTACGCCGAAAAGCGAGAACGCCGCGAGAATGAAAAGGATAAGGGCCGCCGCCTTGAACCTGCGGTCGATGAGCCAAGCCGCCGCCGCGCCCCAGAGCATTCCGGTTAAAATAAAGCCGCGCCCCAGCGCCATCGTCGCCATGTAAGAGTCGAGCGCCTCGCCCGCGGCCAACTTGTCGGGGAAGACGCCGAACTTGGAAAGATTAATGCGAACCAACTCGGCTATTGACGGTATGAAAGCGAGTATAACCGCCGCGGAGTGTCTTCTGGGCGTTGCGTGGTGCGCTTGTCCCACGATTTCAAGGCCGATGAAGATTAATATCGGCATTACCGCCGCCTGCGGCATGGCCGAGACAATAAACGGAATTAGTCCCAGCGCGGCGCCGACTCCGATAAAAACGCCCGTAAATAGCGCGTATCCAGCGCGTCCGCCCATAGCCTTATACGCCGGATGACCGATGTACGGCGTCGATTGCACTACGCCGCCGAAGAACGACGCGACGAGCGTGGAGAACGCTTCGACCAAAAGAATGTTGCGCGTGTTGTACGAATCGCCCGCTACGCGCGCGCTTTCGGTAACGTTGATGCCTCCGATAATAGTAAGAAGACCGAATGGAATCGCTATCGGCAGGAAATCGAGAGCCATCCTGAAGTTCTGAAACATCGACAGAGTGGGAAGCGGCACGCCCGGAGTAAATTCAAGCGCCGGTTTTACATATGAAGCGCCCAGCAGCCCGCCCGCGCCCAGACCGTAGTAAAGCGCCGCGCCCGCGGCAACGGCTCCGAACGCGCCCGGAACGCCTCCCGGCAGTTTAAGCCGCGCGACCAACGAATAAATAACCAATCCGAGGGCGGCCATGCCGACGACCGGAGTCGAAAAAATCGTTGCGATGGGAAAGAAGCACAACAGAGCTATGCCGACGCCCCCGATTGCGCCGAGCAAGCCCGCCTGCGGTATGTTTCGCCGCACGTATTCGCCAAAGAATGCGAATACGGTTTTTGCGACGCCCATTAAAAATGTAGTCGCCATGCCGACGTGCCAAGCGGTTTCGGGGTTTTTGGTCTGCGCGTAAACCGGACCGATTACCGCCAGCGCTATGCCGATAGTGCTTGGAGTGTCGAGCCCCAGAGGCATTGCCGTTACGTCCTGCCTGCCGAGCCGTTTGGCGAGCCTGAAGGCCATTACCGCGTAGAGGACGTCTCCTATCATTACGCCCAGCGCCGTGCCGGGAATCATTCGCGTCAGAACGAAATCTTTTGGAAACCCGAATACGCCCGCAAGCAGCCCCGCCAGCACAACGAGGTTAAGAACGTTGTCGAGCATCAATCCGAAGAACGCGTTGAGATCGCCCCACGTCGTCCACTTATATTTAAAGGTCGAACCGCGCTCGTCTTTCATGGCTTTATCCTAAAATAATCTTAGTTTTTTCGGCGGTCTGCGTTTTACGTTCCGCGCTTTTTTAAAAGTAACGTTTACCTGCCGTTGAGGAGGCATTTGTATCGACTTGCCGTTAAGCAAATCTTCAATTGTAAGAATTTGAAATTTGGGATAGCTCTGGTTCCAACCGGGCGAATGGTAGAAATCGCCGGCGACTTCCGACAACATCGGCTTGGTCGGTTCCTGAAGCGTAATCAGAACGCCTATTTCGGCCTTCTCTCTTTCGACGACGCCTCGCAAGTCCCTTATTTGCGCGACGTTTACCGCCCCCGATTTTACCGAAATAATTACCTGTTTGGATTTGCATAAAGTCGTCTCGTCGTGGAAGTAAAGACGTCCGTCGATTCCTTTATCGCTTCCTTTCTTTTGCTCCGCAGGCCGCGCATGGACGAGGCCGAGAGCCCACCATTGAAACTGATACGGGTCTGATTTTGCAAGGCTTTGCGCGTCGGGAAGAGAAACGGGTTCGCCCAATACCTTGTATTTGGCCTGTCCGTTGAACGAATCTCTCAGGCGCTCTTTTATTAGCGTTACGGCCAAATGCGTAATGTCTATTCCTATCCATTTGCGGTTTAATTTCTGCGCCGCGGCGATTGTAGTTCCGCACCCGCAGAACGGGTCTAGTATTACGTCTCCTTCATCGCTGCTGGCTGCAAGAATGCGCTCCAGCAATTCGACCGGCTTTTGGGTCGGGTATCCGAGCCGTTCTATTGAATGCGTCGGAATCGGAGGAATATCGTCTATAATATCTTGAATAGGCGCTCCGCTCGTCGGCTTCATGTATCTTTTAAAGCTGGGCATTCCGTCTTTTTTATTCGGCCAGTAAATCAACCCCTGAGCGTCAAGAATATCCAATCTTTCCTGTATGGTTTTGCTTTCGTAACCGTCGGGAAATTCAAACCAGTCGGGGAGCGCCCTATCCGGAGGCGGTTCCCAATGACGCTGCTTTTTAGCAAGCTCTATTTCTCTCCACGCTTTGCCCGAGTCGCCCGTTCGAGAGCCCGGGCCTGTTAAATCGCTTAAACGGAAAACGCCTTTTTCGTCTTTAAACTTATAAAAAGTTTCTACGTAATCTTCGTTAAAATCCTGCAATATTCTATTCCAAGTAAAATTAGACGTTTTGCCGTAGAAAAGTATCACGTCGTGAATCGGCCCCCAGCGTTTGGCGCGGTTATGGCTGGACGTTCGTTTCCAAATGATTTCATTGAGGAAATTTTCAGAGCCGAAGACCGCGTCCATCAGCGATTTAAGATAGTGGCTTGCGGTGGGGTCGCAGTGGAGATATATGCTGGCGGTAGGTTTCATTACCCGGCGCAGTTCCAAAAGGCGCGGAGCCATCATCGAAATGTAGGCGAGCATGTCGGATTCGCCCAGCAGCATACGGAACGCCTGCATCGCTTGAGCGGTTTTGCCCCCTTGCTCTATCGCCTCCTGATACGCTTTTGCGGCCTCCTGATCCCACCTCCAAGTATCCTCGAACGCTTTTATCTGCGCCGCCGAACGATTTCCGTCCCGTTCCTGAAAAAGTATGTTGTAAGTTTTTCCGCTTTGAAACGGCGGGTCTAAATAAACTAAATCAACTGATTCGTCTTTAATATATCGCTTTAAAATATCGAGATTGTCTCCATAGTAGAGAATATTGTCATTATTTGACATAACAAACGGCTCCTGATTTTTTGAAAAGGGTCATGCTTGCGTTATTTTCCGATTGCTTAGACAGTTTGTCAAGAAAAGAGAGAACCGCGAAAACAAGAACGCCCCGGTAGGGGTAACCGGGGCGGTACTGCTATCAATCGAGTAGGGGTAACCCGATTGACAAAAGGGGGAACAGGACAAACTCAATTATATTATAAGCAAAACAAGCGCCAACGATTTGAATAACATAACCGCTTGATACTATTGAAAATTCAATCCCCGCTTTGCATCGTTCTCGATTTGAGACGCAAAATTTGCGTGAAAATTTTGCGCAATGTTGACGTTTTTGCATAATCGCGTAAATATTTTCGCGGACGCAATTACCGCTCCGGCGCTTCAATCAGACCGACCAGGCGGCGTCTGATTTCCGGTTCGTCTTCAATGAGTTTTTTAAAAACTTTCTTGGCCTCTTCCGCGCTTTCAGGACGATTTTCGCGTTCCCGCTCCATGAGACGCAAAATAATATCGTTTAAATCGGGCGGAAAAGTTTGAAGATTTTCTCGAATCAGTCTGTACGCGCCTTCCCGCGAGGAAAATAAATCTTCCATTTTGCGCGTCGGCATCGCCGCCTGTCCGGTAACCATTTCGTACGCCGCCGCTCCCAGAGCGAACAGGTCGGCGCGGTAATCGACCGCCTCGCCGGTCAGCTGTTCTTTTGCCATATAAGCGAATTTGCCTTTGTAAACGCCGGGGCGCGTTTTCATGTCGGAGGCCGCCCATTTGGCGATTCCGAAATCGCAAAGCCTCGCCGCGCCGTCGCGGCAAATTAAAATATTTTGAGGGGTTACGTCTCGGTGAACAATGTTAAGGCTCTTTCCGTCGCTTCCGGTTCTGGCGTGAATGTAGGAAAGCGCGTCGCAGACGTCGCAGAGAATAACGGCGGCCAGACCGAGACGCAAATCGCGCGGCGAATTTAAGCCGGACGCAAACCGCTGAGAAAAAGTCAAGGATATAAAGCGGTTAAGCGGCAGCGAATCGTAATAACGCATGAGTATGAACGGCTCTTCCTCGTCGGTTCCGTATTCGAGCGCGTTCACTATGTTCGGATGATTCAACGTCGCGGCGATTTCGGCCTCCTGCCTGAACATCGCCATGAATTCGTCTATTTCCCGCAGAAATGGATGTATAATCTTTAATACTAAAAGCTCGCCGGCGAACCTGACGCGGTCGCGGGCGAGAAACACTTCTCCCATGCCGCCGCTGTGCAGCTTTTTAATTATTTCAAAGCGGGACTCCAGCCGGTCGGCCATGCCGCTTATAAGTTATTCCTTCAGCTTTTTGCGCATTTTGGCCAAAAGAGCTTCCACTCCGTCTTTGACTATAATTGAATTGAATTCGCCGGAGTAGTTCTCTATAAGCGATACGTCGTCGATAATCATATCGAAGACGTACCAGCTTCCGCGTGTTTTGTACAGCGAGAAGGAAAAGGAAAGCTCGTATGTGCCGCTTTTCACTTTAACCACCACCGTCGCGGTTTCGTTATCGACCGAGTAGTCGGTGTAAATGAGTTTGTACTCCGTCCGGTCGCTTATCTTCATAAGATAATTTTTTTCGATAAGTTTTTGCAGGAGAGTTACAAATTCCTTTTTATCGGAAGCCGACATTCCGTCGTAGTGCGAGCCCAGCGATTTTTTCGCCAGTTCCTCGAAGTCGAACATCTGGTTGATGACTTTGCGCAAAGCCTGTTTTTTGGCTTCGTGTTTTTTGGTTCCCTTTTCGGTCGGCTTCTCAAGAATTACTTTAATCTTCTGCTCGGTTTTTTTTACGAGCTTTAAAGGCTCTTGGTTTTGAGCCATAGCTGCGAAGGAAGACAACGAAGCGGCGAAAAAGACCGCCATCGCGGCTGCGGCGATAAAATACAAACGCATGTTTACGCTCCTTTCCAAAGACGCAGATTTAATAATAACGCAATTCGGGCGCGAAATCAATTGCCGCCCGTCGCTTTGGTCAAGTCCTTGCCGATGGCGTGTTCGAGATTTAGCACGGCCACGTTGTAATCGTAAACCGACTGGTAGTAATACAGCTGGGTTTTGGCGAAACCGCCGATGGCCTCGACCAAGTCGCTCGCCTGCGCAAGGCCGACGCTGTAATTCATGCTTTCGCTTACCAGCCAGCTCTTGCCCGCCTTTAATCCGGCGTAGTTGGTGGCTACTTCCTTTTCCTTCTGCTTGACCCCTTCGTACGCTTCCCGTATGTCGAGCTGAATTCCCAGCTGAGCGTAACTTTTAGTCTCTTGGAATTTGAGCTTCTCGCTTTTGGTCTTTTGCCATTCCATTATATTAATCATGGGGTCGAACTCCCATTTTAGGCCAAGCAGAACGCCCGCGCCGAGATTGTTGAAAGAGTCGCTTAAATACGGATTGCTCGGATCGTAGGCTTTCGGCGTATAAGATACGTTGAACCAGCCGGCAATAAAGAGGTTGGGAAGCATTTTTGAAAGCGACAAAGAAGATTTCTTTTCGTACAGCATCTCTCCAAGTTCCAGCATCCTGAAGTCCGGACGCATAACGCCCGCGTACTGAAGATACGTCTCGTACGATTCTACATTAAAAGAAGTCTTTTTTAGCTTCGTGGCGGCTAAATAAAAAGGCGAGTCGGGTTTGAGTCCCAAAAGAACCCTGACCGCCGCGTTTATCATTCTGTTCCATTTTTCGGCTCCCTGAATGCGCATCTCAAGCTCCGCGATGATAAGGTCTAGCTTGTACAGATCTATTTTGGAGCTTGTCTGCGACTTGTCTTTAAGCATTTCCAGCAGTTTTACGCGGGAGTCCTTCGCCACGCTGAGCCCTTCCTTCAACACGTCGAGCATGTCGTCGATGAACTGAACCGTGTAATACGCTTTGGACGCCTGATAAATTACGTCGGAACGAGTTTTTATCTCTTCGAGACGCGCCATTTCAACGCCCAATCCGGCCAAATCAAGCGCGCTTTCCAGCTTGCCGAAAGTATAAACAGGCAGAACGCCCTTTATTTCGGTTCCCATCGTTACGCTGTCGATGTTGAACTGGCTAGGATTGTACGCCCAGAATTCGTCCACGGTCATTCCGCTTTTAGGTTTTTCATAGGAAGGGCTTGGCGCGATGTAGGCCGAAACGGTGAATTTCGGCAGATAGCCGCCTATGGCCATATTCTTCTGCTCCTCCGCCACGTCTACGCCGAACTTCGCCGCCTTTATTTGATGGCTGTTTTCAAGCGCCATCTGAATAATTTTATCGAGAGTGTAGGTGTACTCCTTCGGCGTCTTCGGAGCTTCCTCCTCGAACTGAGCGTCCTTTTCAATCGTTACGTCTATTTCCTTATCTTTTGTTCCTTCCTCGGCGTCTTTTAAAAACTCGTCAACCATCGCGTCGTCCTCGCCGGTTTCGGCGTCTTTGTCTAAAGGCGGCTCATCGGCGTCTTCCGCGTTCGTTTTTTCGTCTTTCTTCTCAACGGACTTTTTGTCGTCCTTTTTATTTTTATCGTCCTTTTTATTTTTTTTCTCGTCTTCCTTCGGCTCTTTCGCCTTCTTGCCGCCTTTTTTATCTTCCTTGAGACTCTTGTTATTGGAGGCTCCGCCGTCGGCGGGCGTTTTGTCGGCTCCGTAACCGTTCCCCGCGGCGAAGAAAACCGCCGTCAACGCAAGAAGAAAAGCGATTTGGTATTTTAAAAAATTCGTATTATAAAAATACTTATTCATTTAACCTTCCATTAAAACAAATTGTCTTCTATCATTTATTATAGAGGTTGTAAAGCGGTATTTACGTTTGAATTTTAATCCGATTTCACAAGCGCGGTTTACGCGCCCGTCTTCGCGCCGGGGTCGAGCCGCTCGACCAGCGACTTTTTCTTTCTCCACGAACCGAAGCTGTAGGCGAACGCCAACAGTATTCCTTTCAGCAGAGTCGTAAAGGAAATTACCCACCATACGCCGCCGGCGCCGCAACCGAGTTTGACGCCGAAAAACCAACCCAGCGGTATGCGCAGAAAAGTCAGCGGCGCGGCGATTAGAAACGCCGAGCGGCTGGAGCCGACGACGCCGAGGCACGCCTCGTAAACTACTTCGAGCCCTAGAAATATTTCGAAGACGCCGATTGCGAAAAGATACCGTCCGCCTTCCTTTACGACTTCCCGGTCGTCTATAAAAAACGCGGTTACGCGCTCGCCGAAAAACATCAGCGCCAGGCTTATAACGCCGAGTATCAATACGAGATGCTCGGCCATGCGCCATACTTTAACCGCGGCGTCGCGGTTGCGTCCCGCTCCTACAAGCTGCCCGGCCAGCGCGGCGCAGGCGACCGAAAAGCCGACGCAGGTAAACCACGCAAGCGCTTCAATTCGATGCGCAATTCCAAGCGTCGCAATCGGCGTGGAGCCGAAAGACGAAAGAATTTTTATAAGACCGATGTAAACGCCGGAGAAAATCACGCCGTTTGCCGCTATCGGGCTGCCAACCGCAGCGACGCTTTTGGCCAGCTTCAGCGTTTCTTTAATCGGCGAAATAAGCGTAAGGTCAAAAAGCCCTTTCTTATGCGCAAACCAAAAAATAAGCGCCGCGCCGAACAGCTTCGCCGCAGCCGTGGCTGTTCCCGCGCCCAGCAGTCCCATCTTCGGGGCGCCCGCAAAACCTAAAATGAGGAACGGATCGAGCAGCGCGTTTAAAAGAAGAGAAAGCGAAATGACTACGGCCGGAGTCTTCGCGTCCCCCGCGCCGTAAAAAGCCGAGTTAAGAACCATGCCGAGATAATGGAAGAACATTCCGAAAATTATGGGCGAGAGAAAAAGCTCCGCCTTATGCGCCGCGCCCGGCGCAAGCCCCATCGCCTTAAATATAGCGGGCTGCGCGAAATACAACGGCATAAGAACCGCCGCGCCCATGACCGCGTGAGTAAGAAGAGCCGAAAGAACAGCCCGCTTTGCGAATTGACGCCTTCCCGCGCCGATTCCCTGCGAGACGAGCGTCTGCGCTCCGACCGCGCCCAGCGATCCCAGACTGTATAAAATCCACATTATCACGCTGCCGCTGGATAAAGCGGCCATGTCTTCCGCGCCGAGCCTGCCGACGAAGTAAGCGTCGATGAGGCCGAAGACGGTATTGAGCATGTAAATCAAGGCGGCGGGAATAGCGACTTTTACGATGAGCCTCCCTACGGACATCTCCTTCAAATCGTATTCGCTTTTAAATTTGTCTGGAGTTTCGGACATTTATCTGCGGCTTTTTTGGCTTTTAAATTGCGGGGCAAGCCCGGTCGCTGCGGCTAAGAGGCGCCGGCGCGTTTCGTTTTTAAAAACTTAAGAAACGCCAGCTATCCCTTTTGCTCGGAGCTTAGAGTAACTCGGTTTCTGCCGTTGCGCTTCGAGTGGTAAAGGGCTTCGTCGGCCAGATGCAGCAGCGCGTCGGCGTCGTTGGCGTCGTTCGGGAAGACGGCCAGACCGAAACTCATCGTCATAGAGAACTTGCCGATTTCGGTAACGAACTCAAGCGCGCGGATTTTTTCCATTATTTCTTCGACTTTGCGTTTGCCGTCGTTGTGCGAAAGCCCTTCGAGAACGAAGATAAACTCTTCGCCTCCGTACCTCGCAAGCAGGTCGATGCGCCTAATGCTGCTCGAAAGCGTTTTGGCGACTTTTTTAAGAACTTCGTCGCCGACCGGATGGCCGTAAGTGTCGTTGATTTTTTTAAAGAAATCAATGTCGCACATTACCACCGCCAGCTTTGAGCGGTTGCGCTCGGAGCGCATCAGCATTTCGCCGAAACGCTCCATGAAGAAGCGGCGGTTGTAAAGCCCCGTAAGCGCGTCGGTAATCGCCATGCGCTGCATCGCCTCGTAAATCATGGCGTTTTCAAGGCAGACGGAAATTTGGTTAGAGACGACCTGCACGGTTCCTATTAAATCTTCGTCGTTGAACTTCATCGGAGTTTTGGAGCCGAGCACCATGGCGCCCAAAAAGCGCTGGCCCGCGAAGAGCGGCGAAATGTAAATCGCTCGGATTTCGCGTATGTTTTCCTTTTCGCAAAAAATAAAAGGCCTTATTTCCATGCTGGAAAGGTCGGGGCGGATGAGCTGCTCCTTTTTGTCGATGACCCATTTGAGCACCGATTTTTCGCCGGAAACGCCCGCTCCGTCGGGAAATATCGCCTTCATCAGAACGCCCTTCGCGCGGACGTCCTTTATAGAGGAGCCGTCCTGATCGACAAGCGCGATAACCGTCAAATCGTGCTCGCAAATTTTTTCGAGTTCGTCCATCGCGGTGTCGAAGACGCTGTCGAGAGAGAGCGTCTGCGAGAGAGCCGCGCTCGCCTTCGAGAGCCGCAGCTGTTCGTTTCGGCTTTTGATTATCGTCTGATACAGACTTTCGTTCATCAATGAACGGACGACTTCCTCGGCGGCGTATTCGAGAATTTCTATCTCGGAGGCGCTGAAGACGTCTTCCTTTCTGTCAACGCAAATCGCGCCGAATATTTTGCCCGAATTTTTTATAGGAACCGCCGCGAAGGCGTTCGAGTCTTCTTTTCCTTGGTAGTAAGGCGCCGGACGTCTTTCCCAGTCCAAACCGGTTAAATTAACCGCCGCCCCGTTTTTAACGACGCCCAGAATGAGTCCTTTATCGGACGGAACGTCGGCATGAAAAGGCAGCTTGGAATCGCTGACTTTTTCAAGTATTTGCAGCCTTTCGCCCGTCTCGTCGTTCCATAGAACGACGACGCTTTTTGCGGCGAGCAGCTTCTTTACCAGCTTCAACATGTTTTGCAGAACGTAATGAATCTCAAAGTGGCTCGAAAGAATGCTCGACACGCTCATGTCTTTGCTGACGCCGGTTCGGCGGAACCACACCGCTTCTTTTTTCGCCGTAAGATAAATCTTTTCCGCCTCTATTTTGCGCCGGATGCTTGCAAACTGCGCTTCGGCGCGCAGATACAGCCTGTAAAACAGCGCGAAGGCCGGAAGCAGAGCGGCCTGAACCGCAGCGACGACGGCGGCGTTGTCGTAGTTTTTAACCATGAAAAAAAGTCCGCCCGTGGCCGCGACGGCGACCGCGCATACGGCTATTGAAGCCCATCCGGGGCTGAATATAGCTACGGCCGCGACGACAAAGTAAAGGAGCGGATAAACCGGCGAATACGAAAACCCGCTGAGCGCGCACGCCCCCGCGATTACAAATACCGCGAGCGTCCCAAGCTCGAAATAATCGGAGCCGAATTTTTCGTATTCAGATTTTTCGGCGAAAAGTTTCGCGCCGTAGGCGTACGCGCGCGCCACGAAAACGACTCCGATTAGAACCAAAGTCCCTACCCGCGACCAGTAATAAACCTGCTCGCCCGCTTTTTCGCCTTTGCCGCCGATTACAAAGACGGACAGCAGCGCGGCTCCAAGACATATCAGCGAGGAGTTAATCAGTTTTTTATGTTTTTCCTGCAAGCCTGCCATCTCTGCGCTCTCTTTGCGGCCTCGCCGCAGCTTTTTTTCGTTGAATTTTCCGCGCGCTTACTATTCGCCTCGTCCGCCGGTTAAAGAATTGCGCTCTATTATTAATTAACCGGGCGCGAAAGCGATGCATTACACAAAAACATATAACTAATTATATTACAAAAGTCAAATAAGCCTCCGCGCTGAACCCGGCGACGTTTCGCCGGCTTTGTCTTATTAATCGCGGGCGCCTTCGTCTTCGACCGGATTTAGCGAAAATTTCGGTTGTTTAATTCGGCTTAATTCAACTTCGGCGTTTAATATCCGAGCTATTTGGCGGCAATCCCTTCTAAATTTTGCAGGAAAAATCTTTAAAAAGCGTTGCGTCCGTCTTTTTTTTTGCATTTGTCGCGGCCGATAATGCCGTCCGCAAAATGCCGCATAGAGGCGCGCTCGACCGCCTTTTGCAGCATAATCGTCATTACAATCGAAGAGCCGAGCACGAGAAGACCGAAAGCGAAGGCGACGAAAATAAACCACGAAGGGAGCGCGTTGCTTCCGTCGCTTACGCCGCGGTAAATTAAAATTTGCAGCGAAAACATAAGCATTATGAGAAACGAATTTATAAGGCGCATAAAGCCGACCAATATATCCATAATCGGCTTCTGCGCTTCCGGCGGCAGCGTTCGATAAAGCTCTTTGTTTGGAATATTTATACTGTTAGGTCTTTTGGCTATCGCCGCGTTTATGACGGTTATTAAAGCGGTCAGAAGCAAAGTTACTATCGGCAGAAGCATCCACGTCAAAACCGACTTGGGCGCAAAACGATCCGCCGCGCCGCTTGCGTTGAAGTGCATCGGTATTACGTCAGGCAGCTCTTCGTAAACCGAGTAGGAAAAAACGAAGAACGTCGCTAAAAGCCCCGCGTTAAAGGCAAAAATTCTATTAGGAAAAGTCAATTAAATATCCGTTTCGCCTCGAGCGTTAAGTTTATATTTTACAGCTTTGACGCCGCGCGGTCAAGAAAACGATTCGTTCCCGCAAAACGGCAAAACGGCTCCCGGCTCGTACCCGATTTGTATAAAAAACCGCGGAGACCGCGGAGAAACGCATAGTTTTTTTTATTTAATTTCGTTCTTTTCCTTGCAAAATGCAGAATGAGAAGTGAATAGTCCGGCTCGTAAGCGCCGAGGTTGTATTAGTTCGCTCAAGCGGCGGACGCGCCGGCCTGCAGTCGGGCTTTGGGATTTCGGGTTTTGTTTATTATTTAGATTTCATTGACAAATACAAAATATTAGGTATAAGAATTCTTCTGTCTTTTTTGAAAAGGAGAAATCCAAATGGCAGAATCCTTCGGTTTTCTTTTTACAATTATTTTCGCCGCTTCGGCGGTTTTGCTCGTAATAGTCATTCTTTTACAGCCCGGCAAGAGCGGCGGCGGCGCTCTCGGTTTCGGCGGCCCCACCAGCCAGACTATTTTCGGCGCCAGCGGCGGAGTTACGTTCCTCGCCAAAGTAACCGTTTGGGCCGCTGTTTTCTTCATGGTTTCGTCCATGGTATTGGCTTACATGTCGCATTCGCGCAGCGCGATAGCCGATAAAATAAAGGCGGAGCAGACGCAGACTCAAAAGGTTGACGTTCCCGCGCCGACAAGCGACGCCCTTCCCTCGACCGACGCCAAACAAGATCAACAACCGATTAATGTTCCGCTTGACGGCGGCCAGCCAATAAAGTTGAATCTGGGCGGCAAACAGGTTGACGCGATTCCGATGAACGCGGCGGACGGCGGAACGCCTACTCCCCCGCCGCCTCCTCCAGCGGAAAAAAAATAATTTTAAAATAAATTTCTACTTTACGGCGTCGGGCTTTCGCTTCGACGCTTTTTTTTTGCCGGTTCTTGTAATCGCCCTCATTTTTGAGTAAAATTCCTTTTAACGGAGGAAAAAATGAAAAAAAATAAAACATTAGCTTTAGCCGTTGTCTTCTTCGCTTTAACCGCCTCCGCCGCTTTCGCAAACGGCTCCCCGGCGGCGATAAAAGAAAAGGCCGACAAGGCAAACGCCTATCTCAACGAGATGGTAATGCCGCTGTTCAACTGTTTCGCCGCGAATTACAACGCCGCGAAAAACGCGCCGGACTCGGCGACGGCTCAATCTCTCATGGGCGAAATAAATAAATGCGCGTCGGTCGTCAACGTCCGCGGTCTGCCCGCGCCCGACGGCGAAGTCGCCGGAATCAAAGCGCGCCTCGAAGGTTTGCTGCAAAGGCTTTCCAGCGAAATCAACGGCCTTGTTTCCACTCTTCAAAAATACGAAGACATCAAGCGCAAAGATATAAAACCGTCGGTAAAAGAAGGGCAGAACACAACGATAATGCATTACGGACAAGACCCGAATTCGGTTTATAAAGACGATCCCTTAAAGGACGCGGAGTACGAAGTAAGCAAGGCGCGCGTGAAAATCATAAATCTCGGAACAGATTACGAAACCGCAAAAAAAGATTTGACCGTTTGGCGGGAAAATTTTCAGGCTCAACTCAAGGAAGAAGCTGAAAAATACAACAAAGCGATGACGAAATAGCCGATGACGGACTCCAGGCGATACGGTTTGTTCATTGCGCAAAGCCTTGCCGAGCCCGACGCGGACGCTCTCGACAGACTTTCCGCCGCGGTCGGCTACGACGCCTACTCCATGCGGCAAAAGCTCAAAGGGTTCGGAGTCTCTATGGTCCGCGCCGGGGAAAAAGCGGAAATAGTAAAATTATCGGAATTTTTTTTTAAAGAAAAAATCCAATCATACTGCGTCGATTTATCAAAGAGCCCTATTAACGCCGCGCGTTTATCCGCCGCCCAAACCGAAGAAAAAGGCTTGCTGCTCGAATACGCCGGCGGCTCGGTAAAAATAGACAGAACTTGTTCCGTATTAATAATAGCCGCCGATTTAAGTTTATCCGCGGTTAAAAGAACGCTGGAAAGGCGCTTCAGCCGAGCGACCGCGGAAGCCGCCGAGCGGGAAATTCTTGAGGAAATTTACGCGGGCGTTCCGGTTGTAGAGTTTTACGTCTTCTCGTCGCCGCAATCGTCGGCGCCCGCCGCCGCGGTTAAAACCTACGCCGGAAAATTCAACTGCGCCGGGCTTGAAGGAGAGCGCAGCTACAGCGCCGCTCAAAATTTGCGAAGGCTTGTCGAGGCGGTAAAGCTCGCCGCGGGTTATTGCGAGCTTGACTACAACTTCGGATTTGCGGCTCTTCCCGACTGCGCGCCGTCTTACGGAACCGACCAAAGACAGCTCGATAAAAACGAAGACTGCTTTAAACAATACGCTTGGTATATTTTGCAGATATACCAAGCCGTTAAAGCGAAAAAAACCGCTGAATCGTCCTATGACGCCGCGCCGTCGGGCGGAGCCTCCGCTTTGCGTACTGCCGGAACCATGTTCGCCGCCGCCGCCATTACCGCGCTTGCCGCCGAAGGCGAAGAGGAGGATGAACGAAAGAAAATTCCGTTATCCGCGGTAAGAAGGACGCTTCCGCCTCCGCCGCCGCCGCTTAACTCAAAAAGCGCGCCGATAAGTCTCTCCGGAGCGGTTCAGGCGTTTATGGTCGTTCTTTTCACGTTTTTCCCAATGCTCGCGTTTTTCATTTTTGACAAAGCGAAAGGGAGCGGCCCCGGCGCTAACGCCGCAGGCGACTTCGGCGTCGCCGCTTTCTATTGGTTTATCGACAGAGGGCTGCTTTTTCTCGGACTGTCGTCGGGCTGCGTTTACGGTTCGTTCTACTTTTTACGCATAAAACGCTGGATTGAAAACACGCCGACGTCCAAGATACGCTCGCTGGCAATGGGAATGGCGGAAGTAAAAGGGATAGGCGAGCGCGTTTACGAAGTTATGTCTCCGCTTACCATGGCTCCGTGCGTCTGGTGGCAGCTTTCGCGTTACCGCAAAGACCGCAGCGGCAACAAAGAGCATTGGAAGCTCGTCAGCCGCCAAAACAGCAATCATACGCCTTTCGCGGTGCGCGACGAAACCGGCGCGGTCATCGTAGCTCCTCTGGGATGCTTGATGAGCGGCCAGCGCAAGCAGGTTTATAATTCGCATTCTTCTACGGCGTTATTTAATTTTTTCATCGCCGCCGACGAGCGTTACGAGGAAGAGCTTATAGTCGAGGGCGCGCCTATTTACGTTTTGGGCTTTGCAAGCCCCAGACGCCCCGACAAACTGAACCTTAAAACTAAAGTTCTTGAAAAACTGCGGCTGCTTAAATCCGACAAAGAGACGCTGATGCGTAAATACGATTTCAACAACGACGGACGGATAGACCAGTCGGAATGGAGCGCCGCGGTGTCTGACGCCGAAACGGACGCGCTCAAAGACGAGCTGAAAAATCAGAATAAACCCGGCGACAAATATATCGACGCCGTTATTTCCAAATCGCCCCATAAAGGGCATCCGTTTATTATAGCGCAGGGAGACGAAGCGGAGCTTACGCGCAACTACG
>CAYNVS010000039.1:0-30405 GCA_964400725.1 uncultured Myxococcales bacterium | reverse complement strand
ATCCATCCGGGAGAGCACGAGGTAAACATCGGCAGAACTCCGCCGTTTGAAACGCGGTTTATGAACTCCGTTCCCTCTTCCATAATCGTTAAATCAGCCGCAAAATTCGTATCCCACGCCTTTTTAAAACCGATTTTTCGCAAAGCCGCATAAAGTTTGCCGGCGCTTAGCTCGCCCGCTTCAAGTCCGAATTCTTCTCCGATGCTCGCTCTAATCGCTGGAGCGAACTGCGCTACGCAATAACGGCTCTCGTCTTCAAGCGCGTCCAGCGCTTTAATCGTATCGTCAACCTCCCGCATGGCTCCCAGAGGATACGAGAACGGACAGTCTTTACATCCGAGCATTTTTATAAACGCCTCGCGCTTGCCGGTGAAACCCATCGGGCAATGATGTATGCACTGGCCGCATCTAACGCACTTGGCTTCGTCAACGATAATCCCGATTTTTTCGTCGAACGATAGCGCGCCAATCCCTTGAACGTCGCGGCAAATTTCTTCGCAAGCTCTGCATCTTACGCATTTATTCGGGTCGTGAATAATGGAAGGAGCCGCGCCGCGGGTGGGAAATGAGAAGTTTTCCCACTCCTCGAAAGAAATTCTTCCGACGTTTTCAGACTCCATCGCCGTCATTTTTTGCCAAATGCGGACGAAATGGCATTCATGCTTTTCCTTAAGCAAATCTGCGCGCTCTTTTAACGTTTTCGAAATTTCTTCGGATTCCGTACGAATAGTCATTCCCTCGCGCGCTTGCCGCCATTTTAAAGCCGGAGCCGGAGTAAGAACGCCGTCAACTTCCGCCAGCCCCATCAGAGGGCAGTTTTCGTTGTGAATCCAATCCTTCGCCCTTCCAAGGTCGGGTTTTTGAAGCGAGGCGCCCGCGTTTTTAATCGCGCCGGCGATTTTTTCGTTTCTTGCCGCTTCTACTTGTTTTCCGTTTATTGTAATCTGCATGATGAATTCCTTTCTTTCGATAAAGAAAAATCAGAAAACGCTTTTTAAAAGTTTGAGAGCTCCCTGCTTCCACGGTACGCGGTGAGAAACGCCGCCTTGATTTGAAAAAGTCGATTTGTTTGCCAAATACCATTCGTAGTTGCGAAGAAGCGCGTCTTTGTTGGAATACTTCGGCTGCCAGCCGAGAATGTTCTTAGCTTTGTCGATTCCTACGAAACTGTCTTTATGAGCCGTTTCATAAATCCATTTGTATAAAGGACTCAAATGCAAAAGCTCCAAAAAGCGCAGCGTCCAAATGACCGGCCAAGCGGGAAAGCAAATAATCCGCTTGCCGAACCCGGCTCTGTCCATAACCGCTTGGTAGTCGTTGCGCAGCGTAGTAAAACGCTCTGCTCCGACGTTGAAATTGTCGTTGACGATTTGCTTAGGCAGGGTAAGGCAAAGATTTATCGCGTCGCACAGGTCTTCTACATCCAGCAGTTGGTATCGATTATTGCCCGAGCCGGTCAGCGGAAAATTGTGCCCCTCGGACGCCCATTCGTAAAACATTGCGAACACGCCGAGACGTTCGGGACCGATAAAAGATTTAGGCCGGAGAATGGGAACCGTCATTCCTTTGTCGCGGTATTGCTGCGCTACCTCTTCCGCCATGACTTTGGCTTTGCCGTAAGGCCCAACTCCCTGCTTTTTATCGTCTTCAAGCAGCGGATGATGGTCGGGAATTCCGTAAACCGCTGTAGTCGAGATGTGGACGACTCGTTCGACGCCGTTCTCCAAGGCCGATTGCAAAACGTTGCGCGTTCCGTCAACGTCGGTGGTGAATATATCGACTGGTTTATAAAGCGGCAACGCCGCGGCGCAGTGCACAACCGCATCGACTCCCTTCATAGCTTCGTCAACGCGGGGCTTGTCTCGTATATCGTAAAGGTATGATACGATTGAATTCTTTTCTGGATAAAGAAACGGCGCAAAGTCGATGTTTACTACGCTGCGCCCGCTGCGAAGCAAATGCCTGATAAGATTAATTCCTAAAAAGCCCGAGCCGCCTGTAACAAGTATTTTTTGTTGAGTTGCCTCCACGTTGAATACCCTTTCGCAAGAATTAATAATACGTAATATTAATTCGTAATAATTATTACGACCCTTTATTACACAACAAAGCTTTCGTGTCAAGATTTTCTGGCGGCAAATTACGCGGTTTTTAACCTGAAACGACGCGGATACGCGCGTTTAAAGTCCATACTTTGCTAAATTTAGGAATTTGCCGTAAACAGGCAAACGATTTGAGGATTAATCTTCGTAAATGTCTTCAAGGGGAGAGACGGCCAAATCGCGTTCCTTTAAAAACTTGTAAAACGCCAGCTTTCCGTCGCCTTCAAAGGAAATGAATTTTATATTGATTCCGGGGCTGGCGTCGATGTGAATCGCTTTGGTCAGCGGCATTCTAGACGCAACGATTCCGTTTACGACAATTTCGTTGGGGCCGATAAAAAGTCGCAAATCAATTCGGGTGCCGACGGGATAGGGGATTTCGTTGGCGACGAAGACGGAACTCGCCGAAAGGGCGTAGCCTAAATTACGGCGCCCCGGCTTGTTGTAGTTGTTAAGATTGACCTGAATCTTAACCGGCTCTTCAGGTTGAGAGCGTTCTAAAAGTTCGTCAAGGTAGGTTTGCAGCTGCGCAAGAGAATACGGCGAAATTTTCGTAAACCAAATTTCGGTGTTGAATTCGTTGTCGCTCATCGGGGAGGGCGCCGCCTGATGAACCAGACCGGTAACCTCGAAGGTAGTTTGCGGAAGAAGCTCGGCTTTTACGCTCAGCTCCGTGCCGATGGGGAACTGCGTCGGAAGCGCGATTAAGGCTCTTCTGTAAGTGAGCCAAATCATTTGAGATTCAAAGTTTTTATCTTCGTATATTACCGTTGCGGCCAAAATGTTGCGCGCATTTTCGTCTGTGTTGTTTCGCAAATTTGCCATTCGGTAAAAACAGCTTTCAATAGGCCGTTAAAATTTCCTGATATGGAAAGACAACTACATCAAAACCCTTATTTTTTCAAGTAAAAAAGGAGTTAAAAACTCTTTTCGCCGCTAAGGCGAAGCGTCTCCGTAAATTGTCTGGCGTATCAATTCGAGAGGCCCTACTTTTTTATCAAAGTCCGCCTCTTTCTCAATTTTATGCGCCGGAGTCGATGAATAAAGCTCCGCAAACTCTTGATGTTCCTTCATTTTATTCTTGTATAAACGGCGCAGATCGTCTTCGCTTTCAATAATGTACGGCTTTATGAAGACTAACAAATGAATTTTATTTTTTCTAACCGTTTTGGTCGAGAAAAAAGACCCTAGAACGGGAATATCGGACAAAAACGGTATTCGCGCCATGTCTTTAGTCGTTATTTCTTTGGAAAGTCCGCCCAAAGCGATGGTCGCTCCGTCGCTTGTTATTACCGTGGTTTTAACCGCTCTTTTGCTTGTCGTCGGCCCCATCGTGTCTGAAATGCCGAGAATGTCTTGTATGTCCAGCTCGATTTGAAGTTTTACTTTGTCGGCTGAGCTTATGTGAGGAGTTATCTTAATTGTAAGCGCTACGTCTTGGCGTTGAATGTTGACCGTTGAATAACCTAGCGAATCGGTCGAGCCGCCGGATTGGAACGGAACGTTGGTTCCGAGCACCATCTTAGCTTCCTCTCCGTCATGCGCCAAAAGAAACGGGCTGCTTACTACGTCAACCTTTGAAGTGGTTTGCAGCAGCCGAAGCAGCGACGCAAAGGACGGCAGTCTCAACCCCGAAACGAACGCCTCGGAGCCGGATACTTCTTCGCCCTTCACCCCTACGGCCATGCCCAGCAGAGAAGATGTGTCGATGTTTAGAATTTGGGCGCCCGCATATTGCGAGCTTACGAACGACAACGTGCCGTCGTCGTTGCGGGTGTACCAAAGCGCGACTCCGGTCGTCCCCTGAGAAGAATCGGTAAGTTCGACGATGTTCGTTTCGAGAAAAACTTGACGCCGCGGAACGTCGAGCCGTTTGATTATGTCTATGACTTTGTTTACGTCTTTCGATTGTCCGTAAAGCATAAGAGCGTTTAATTTATCGTCGGCTGTTATTTTTACTTCTTTTTGCAAAATAGCCGCTTTCTTTCCTTTTCCGCCGTCCGCCTGCGTTCCTTGCAGCGCGCCGGTAAGAGTTTCCGCTATTTTCTTCGCGTCCTGATGCTGAAGGTGGTACACCCTTACCATTCCTTCCTTTGCGGATGAAACGTCGAGGATGTCTTTGAGCTCCATTATTTTGTTGTAAGCAAACTCGTTGGAAACGATGAACATTTTTCCGGTGCGCTGATCGGCAATGCTTGCGGCGACTTGATATTTAGGCCCGTATCCGGCGCCTTTGCCGGGCTGCCACGGCTCCGTCGTCGGTTTGTCGAACACCTGCTCGACGATTTTTGCAAAGTCGTCAACCCACATGTATTTGAACTCGATGGAATAAAAATGATACGGCGATTGCGGCCGGTCGAGAAGCTCGAAAATTTCCAAAACGCGCATTATGTTTTCGCGGTCGTCCACTATCATGGTGGTGTTAGGGGCGATAAATTGCGACGATCCGCCGTCCTTGCTGACGAAAAAACGACCTAACGAAGCGAAGTGGTCGGGATACATGGTTAAATAATTTGGTTTAAAGAATAAAATCGCGAAATCGACTTTTGCCGAAAGGGGAATTTTTGAGAGTTTGTCGGCGAACGGTATCGGGTTGCCGACCGCTTCCTTGCGTCCGGTGAACTTTATGAACGCGCTTGCGGTGTAAAAGGTTTTTTCGTTCAACTGAACCATTTCGGCAAATATGGCGCAGGTTTCTTCTTTCGTCAGCTTTGCGTAATTGTAAAAGCCGACTTTTTTACCGGCGCCTTTATCGGCGGATTGCAGAATAACATTGTAGCCGCAGTAATCGGCCAGCTTTAAAATCAGGTCGCCGACGTCCGCGTCGCCGTGAACTCCGTCAAGCGGCGATTTTTCGGGAATTAAAGATTCTGCGGACTCTTTCTTGACGTTTTTTCCTTTGCCGGTTTCGTCTTTCTTGTTCTTGTCGGTCTTTTTTTCTTCTTTTGCAAAGACCGAGGAGCCGTTGTTTAGGTTCACGGTTCCCAAAGAGCACGCAAAAACCGCCGCCGCGGCAAATACCCCGATAAAAATAAGTTTATTTTTCATGGCCGTCGAACCTTTAACTTCATTCGGCAACAGGCCGATGACGGGCTGTTACCGGTTGGAGAACTTTTTTCTGCGGACGATAAGAGCGGCTTGCGCTAAAATTGCGAGCGAAATAAAGCCGGCTTCCGCGCCGCCTGCGCATCCGTCGGATTTGTTCTTTCTGTTGTCGGCGGAATCAAATAAAGCCTCGCTCTGCGCGTCTTCTTCCCCTGTCAGTTCCTCTAAATCAGTTTCATTCTCGGCGTAGTCGGGGAGCTCGTCTTCGAGAGCCAAATCTGTTTCGATTTCGTCTTCCTGCGTCTCGTCGCCGTCCGTCGTTTCGTTCAGTTCGGGCTCGCTTTCAACCTCGCTAAAGTCCGCGGATACCTTTACGTTCCAATAAATAAACTGCTTGGACAAAGAACTAGGATCGTTTTTAACGTAACCGGCGGCGTCTTCAACGAGAACGCCGACTACGAAATCGCCGTTTTTCCCGAAGTAATAGGCGTCCAGCTCCAATTGCGACGAAGATGCGGCAAGCGCGGCGCCGTCGATAGTCCATGTAATTTTTGTTTTTCCGGTTCCGATGTTTATGGGGCTTACGGAAAAATTAACCGGGGAAAAATTATTTATCTCAATGTTTTGATTAATAGGCGAATAATCGTCTATTAAATTAACAATGTTGTAATCCGCCAAAGCGACGGCCTCGCGGCAGACTTCGCAGTATGGTTTGCCAAGGGCTCGCATCAAACAGGTATATTTAGGCCTATAGGCGCCAGTCGCATGGTAGTTTGCGCCTTCAAACGCCCCGATTACGTTGTAATACTGGCTCGTGGCCGGAGTGGGCAGGGGAGTGGTCTCGTTAATCCATATCTTCCAGACGATATTATCGCGGGTCGTTTGACACGTAACGTTTGGGTCGTAGCAGCTTAATGGAACGCCGGGATACGGATCGCTGTATTCGTCGCCTAAATTTGCATGCGTGTGGCCGAACTCGTGAGCGGCAAGCTGCGGCGCCGAACTGTGAACCGAGAAAACGGCCACGGCTCCGCCGCTTCCGCCGTACTCCGCATCGTTTACAATAACCATTATGAAATCGTATCCCGGAAGAGCGTTGGCCGCCTCGATACGGGCTTTGTAGTCGTTTACGCAAATAAGCCGCTGAAGGCCGTTGCAGTTGTAATAAGCGCCCAAAGCGGTGTCTTTGGCCGTTCCCCGCCCTGCGCCCGATTGGTTGGAAACGAGCGGAACCTCCCAAAAATTGTAATGATTTTTATACGTCTTGTACGGCTCTATTTCCAGCATCCCCGCGAGAAATGAATTAATGTCGTCTCCGCATTTGGAGATTTCGCTCTGAACGTATCCTTCGCATAGAACCGCAACGTCGATTCGATTCATACTGTCGCCCGTAACCAGCGCCTCGATGGGCGTTACGGCATGAGCAGGCTGCGCGTAAAAAAGGAAGGCCGCTCCGAAGGCCAAACCAAACATAAACGAGCCTTTTTTAATAAAAACGCGCGCGGCGGATGTTCGGAGCGGTTTAATAGTTTGCATATTGCTTATTTACTTAATAGGCGAACCTTTAATCGACGCCTTTCCTTCTTTTTCCACGACCGCAAATCTCACTTCCTTACAGCCTAACTTTTCAATCATGCGCTGGCGGTTGTTTTCCAAGTTGGCGAAGAATTTTTCCTTTGACAGACCTTCGGTCGGCTCTCCGAGCTGTCTGCGCAGTTGAACGTACGCCTCGAACGTTCTCTCGTAATGCTCGCGGCGTTTGTCGTCGAGAGACTGTTCCGGTTTCACCGCCGCCAATCCGCCGGGGCCGCCGTGCAATGTTACCTTTACGTCCATCGGCTTCATCTGCGGTTCCTTGACCGGCTCTATTTTAAGTTTGGAGCGGCGAAGCCCATCGTCGTCCGCGGTCGGTTTCTTTCCCATTTCCTGCATCAAGCGCAGAAGCTCTTGCTCGTCGTCGCGACCGCTTGCGGGCGGCTGCGCCTGCATGACTTCGTCGTCGCTTAATAGAGCCGGAGAAATGCGGTTATCGACTGGCGCTTTGACCGAAGGCTCCGACGGAGCTACCTTTCCGGCGAGTTTAAGCATAAGCTCCTCGGTGGAAAGCCGCTTGTCGTCTCTAGTTTCCGTTCCGGTGGGAGATTGTTGAGAAGCGTCTCCGGAGAGAACCGATTCGACAAGTTGAGTCAGCTGCGATGCGGCTGTCGCGCTCGCTTCGCCGGTTGATAATTTTTGAGACGGCTCCAAACCGTTTTGAACGGCGGCGGCTCCGTTTCCTTTGGCGAATTCGTCCGGTTTCAAGCTGATTCCGCTCTGCTGCATAACAGGCTTGCGTTTGGCGTTGGGCACGGCGGAAAGAGCCATGTCGAGAGCGTCGCGTATCGCGGCGGCGATAGTTTGAACTTCATGTCCGAAGGTTTGCGGCTGCAACAAGCTGGCGTCTTGATTTTTCGCGGCGTCGAGCGATTTTACGCAAAGCAGTTTCATGTCGCGTTCGCACGGCGCTATAAGAAGATAGGAGCCGATAATAGCCAGCAGAATCGAAAGCAGCGCCGCGATTATGACGGGAAACGCGATGGAGAATATATCGACCATTTCGATTTCCATCACGAATTTGGGCATTATAATGAAACCGCCTTTACCCGCTAACTGCCCCGGCAGGCCGAACGCCGCGCCTACTTTGGTGTTGTCGATAACTACTACTTCCGCCTTGGGAAGTTTGTTTTTAAACGCGGCTTTGACCTCTTTGCTTTTTTCGATGCCGGGTTTTAGCGGCGTTAAAGAAGATGTAGGAAATTCGATTTTATCTTTGTACCAGAATATCCAGTGCGCGCCGAATTGTTCCGACCACCGCTGTAAGGTCATTTGATTGAACGGAACGCCGAAAAGAACCGCGCCGATAATTACGTTTTTGTCGTCGGGAACCGGCGCGCCGACCATGTAATACGGAACTCCGTCTATTTCCATCGTGTCGTCCGAGGAGACGCCGCTAAGCGCTTTTTTAACGATGGGCATTCCGCTTATATTGTCGTTTTGAGTGCGCGAATGGGAGCGCATAAGAACGACGCCTTTGGAGTTTACTATTGTTACGTTTTCCGCGGCGGGAAATTCGAGTTTGATATTGCGCATAATCTTATCCTCGCTCTGCTTATTCTTGCTCTGGTCGAGGATAATGAAATCGGCGAGGTCTCCGCGGTTGGCGTCGCTTAAAACGGCTCGCGTCGCCGCGTCGAAATACTGCGCGAACTGTCCGGTCAAGAAGACGGGACCGGCGCCTTTGACGAATTCCGCCGTTCTCTTTGAAACCATGTTGTTTTCGTTCGGGGCTTCTCTCATGAGTCTGTAGGATTGAAACACCGCGCCTAAAAGAAGGAGGGCAGCGCAAACGGTAATGAGTATTGGTATTCTGACTTTGAGCATTTTAATTACTCCTCAATCTTCTTGATTTTGAACAATCCTCCGCCGGAAGGTTTCTTTTCTTCTTTTTTATCCGGCTTCTTCTCGACCTTCTTCTCCGGTTTCTTTTCTTCTTTCTTCTCTTCCTTGGTCGATTTCATTCTGATTTCGAGCTTTTTCTTTTCCTTCGGTTCCTCCGACGGAATTTTATATTCTCCTCCGCCTTTGAGGTCGATGGGCGCCAGCATCGGCTCAACGTTCTGTTTTTCTTGTTTAATGTCTTTCGGCTGCTCCGCCGGAACGTCTTCTTTTTCCTTGCCGAACGATTTAATGTCGTCTTCGGGCGGGTTGGCGACGTACTCAAGAGAGTCGGATTTGCCCATTAAATCAACGTCCATTCTGAGAGTGTACGGATTGGTGGAAACGTCGATTTTATTAATCTCCCACCAGCGTCCGTACCATAAACGCAGTTTGTACGAGCCGTTGGGAACGCCGTTGAAAATTATTTTAACTCTGTTTCCTTTGCGGGAAACAACGGGCGCGACGAAGCCGGAACCGGCTCTGAGGATGTACGCCTTAATGTGAGGGAACTCGTCGCATTCTATCGTTCCTTCTTTTAGCCCGATGATGTCGATGCTGCCCCTGCCGCCTTTTTCGATTTTTATTTGGCGCGGCTCGTCTCCGAAGAAAACATTGAACGTAAGATGATGTATGCTGTCGTTAATAATCATAAGCGTCTGACCGGGACTTACCAATACGTAAGAGCTGTCGAACGCCAAATTGCGGATGCGAAGCTCCGGGTCTTTTTGTTTGGGAGTCGGAATTTTGGGGTCGAGCGGCTCAAGCATTACGAAGCCGAGGCTTTCTTTCTTTTCTTGAGAGTCGTAGGCTTGCTTGTACGGGAAATACCGCTTAAAAAAACCAGAAGGCTCCATCGTCGGACTGGAATAAGCGGACAACCCCAAGTAAGTAACGCCGCAAACTACGTCCGCGGAATCTGCGTACCGCAAAGAGTGTAGTTGCAGCAAACATAAAACGACGGCCGAAAATAAGATGGGTCGTTTTAATCTCATGTTGACCTCCTTATTTAATCAATATAATTGTATAGCAAACTATACGCCTCTTGGCAAGGAAATTAGAAGATAATGTTTGTATTTATAAACCCTCCGCAAAGATGCTCAAGAGGCTGGTAGTTTACTTACTTTTCTTTTTTCCGCCGGTTCCTTCCGATTTGTTAATCGGAGGCTGTTTTGCCGCTTTGGCGTTCGTTTTGGGCGTTTTTTCCGTCCCTTTTCTCTTATTTTCGCTTGTTTTTTTAGACGCCTCTTTTTTAGGGTCAGATTTTTTATCTTTTTCCTTATCGTCCTTAGGCTTTTCCGACAGCTTTTTAAGTTCCTTCATTACAATGGCATGAATAGTATCGTTTTGAGAAACGTCTCCGGCTTTCATGCCGGTAAGTATTTCCATTCCTTCGTCAACCGTTGAAACGGCGAAAACGTTCCATTCGCCTTTTTTTATAGATTTAAGAACTTCGTCCTTTAAAATAAGATTTCTTACGTTGGAAGCGGGGATTATTACCCCTTGAGAGCCGGTAAAGCGGCGCGCTTTGCATATCTCGTAAAAGCCTTCAATCTTTTCGTTTACGCCGCCAATCGCTTGAATCTCTCCTTTTTGGTTCACGGAACCCGTTACGGCCAAATCCTGACGTAAAGGCAGACCGGAAACCGCTGAAAGCAGGGCGTACAACTCGGCGGACGAAGCGGAGTCCCCGTCAACGCCGGAGTAGCTTTGCTCAAAGGCGATGGACGCCGAAAGCTGCAACGTCGCGTCTCGGCCGTATTTTTCATATAAATAACCCGATAAGATAAGCACGCCTTTATCGTGAATAGAGCCGGACAGCTTGCTTTCGCGCTCGATGTTTACTATTCCGCGGCTGCCTTTGCTTACGGAAGCTGTAATTCTCGAAGGTTTGCCGAACGCTCGTCCGGCGATTTGCAGAACCGCGAGCCCGTTGATTTGCCCGACTTTCGCGCCGGAAGTTTCTATTTTAACCGAATCTTCCAGTATCATTTGGCGCATGCGTTCCTCTATGCGGGAGTTTCTGTAATCTCTTCCTTCGAGCGCTAGGGCGACGTGCCGCGCTTCAATCGTCTTCGAGCCGTCCTGTTTGGCGAAATAGGCGGCTTCCTGCGCTGCGTCCGACAACGCCGGAAACTGCGCCAGCATTCTTTCTCTGTCTCCGGTTTCGCGGGCCGAGGCTTCAAGCAGCTTGGCGACGGCGCTTTTGCCGAAGGGCGGCAATTCGTTCGAACGGGCGAAAGCTGCAAGATTGCGCGCGAATGTCAGAGCGTTTTCTTTCGTATATTCCGTGTCGTAGGCGAAATCGCAGCGAATTTTAAAAACGTCTTTAAAATCGGGCTCCATTTGATAAAGCATGTAATACAAATGCGGCGAGCCGACCAAAACGACTTTAACGTTTATTTCAATAGGTTCCGGCTTTATGCCGGAAGGAGTAAACATCGCCCATGGATCGTAGGTATCTATTGAGATGAGAGAGCTTTTAAGCGTGCGCAGCATCGTTCGCCATACAAGAGGTTCGTAAACGGCTTCGTCGATGTTTATGATGAGAACCCCGCCGTTTGCTTTTAAAAAGGCTCCGGGTTTAATCCGCGTAAAATTGGTAACAATTTTGCCGTATCTGTCAACGATGCGGTCAATCGAGCCGAACAGATTTTTAAAATTGGGCAGACTTTCCACCACTATCGGCGCGCCTTCGCGCTCGGAGTTGTCAACCAGCAGATTGACTTCATACTCGTTAAACTTCGACTCGTCGGGCGGCTGACGCATAAAGGGCGGCATAAAAGGCGAAGAAGCCTCGGCGTCCTGACGTTTGAACTGGTCGAGGTTGTCAAGTATGTGCCGTTCCACGTCGGCCAGATATTCCCGCGTCTCTCTGCGTTTGTATTTTGAAGAAATTTCAAAAATAATGGGGGAAATAAAATCTTTTGCAAACTGCTTTTCGATTTCTTTAATTTTTTTTGAAAGTTCTCGAAACAACTCTTGATTTTTCATCGCGAAATTCTTCAATTTAAGCGTCATTTCGCGCTGGTTTTCTTCAATGGCTTTGCGGTCTTCTTCGGGTATTTTTTCGTATTCCTCCTGCGACTTTACCGGCTCGCCGTTTAGTTTGGGCGCGAAAAAAAGCTCGCCTTCTGGCGTTCGCTGCAGCGCAAGCCCTCTTTCGCCCGACTCCTTTTCAAGGGATTCGGCCATTTCTCTCGCTCTTTTCTCAAAGCTCTGAGAAAGATTTTGCTTTTCCTGCTCGAATTTCTCCTGCCTGAAAGCGTCGGGAAGTTCCAGCGAAAGGGTTTCGACAAGCCTGCGCATGTCGGATTTTAATTTTTTGCCGTCGCCGGCTTCCATATGAATGGCCGCAGGTTCGTCGCTCTTTTTAAAATTGTGAACGAAGACTATGTCGTCGGGGCGCTTGACGCCGTGGTCGCTCATTTTGGCGACAAGATCGCTCATAAACGCCAGCTTTTTCGTTCCGGTCAAACCTGTGGCGAAGATATGATAACCGTCGCCGCCTATGCCCATGCCGATTTTAAGCGCGTCTAAAGCGCGGCTCTGTCCGAAAGCTTCCTGCGTCGGTTCCAGGTCGTCCGTTGAGTTGAAATTTAGGCCGTCCAGATTTATCTTAAACGAGGCTTTTTCGTATGAGAGAGGTTGGACGCCGGTTGATTTATTACTATTTTTCTTTTGCTCTCCGCTTTTCATTTTGTATTCCGTTCCTTATTTAAAGCGAGTTCTCGGAACTTTTTCAGCGCCGTTAAATTTAACATACAAACTCCGGCATGCGCAAGCCGACATTTCAATTTATGCCGCATCGTTAATTTTAACGGGCGATAAAACTCCCCGCGCGGATAAAATAAGAGGTTATTTACTCGATAATGTAATGCAGCGGGTTGCGGGCTATGCCGTGAATGCGGATTTCGTAATGCAAATGCGGGCCGGTCGAACGTCCAGAATTGCCGATAGCTCCGATTCTCTGTCCGCGCTTTACTTGCTCCCCCTGCGAGATTAAGTAATCGGCAAGGTGGCTGTAAACGGTTTGCACGCCGTAGCCGTGGTCGATGATAAGCGTTTTGCCGTAATCGTCGCGGAAACCGGCGTACGCGACAACGCCGTCTGCGGGAGCAAAGACCGGCGTCCCGATGGAGTTTGATATGTCAAGTCCTTCATGGAATTGCTGCGCGTGAGTGAACGGATTGATGCGCACGCCGAAACCGCTCGTTACGTAGCCTCTGGCCGGCCAGATAGAAGGCGCATGAGAAAGAACGAATTTTTGCTCGCGTATGAAGGCGGACAACTCGGCGAGTTTGAGCTCGTTGGTTTCAGCGGCGGGAAGAAGCTCGTCCAGTTTTTTAAGAAGGTCTTCGGGATTTGCGATTCCAAACGTCTCTTCGAGTTTTAAAAGCAGCGCTTCGTTGAAACGTCCGGTTCCGTTTTTTCCGCCTATTGCCGCCGCGAATTCTTCCTCGCTTACCGGACCTATCGAGAGTTGACGGCTTGGGTCGTTAATCTGCGTCAAACGGCGCAGTTGTATTTCAAGGTTTTCAACCGACGAAAGCGTGTGCTCAAGCAGCGCGACCTTCTGGCCGATTTTCGCGAGATTCTTTTTCAGATCGGCGTTTTCTTCGGTCAGCTTGTCCAACTCGCTCTTTGAAGGGCGCGTATTATTATAAAACCAAATGGAGCCGCTGCCGAATAACAACAGCAAGCCCGTCATTATCGCGGCGAGAACGACCGTACGGATGTGGTGAGCGGTAAGAATGAACTTATGAGTGGTTCCGGCTTTATGCGGCAAAACCCAAACCTCGAAATATTCGGGGAGCTTGAGCTTCAAAATCATTTTAATGATTTGGCCCAACCTGTTCAAGTCGTTCCTCCGTTAAGAAAAAAGAAAAACAAAAAAGCCGTTCCAATCGTTCTTCACATTTATAACATTTTTAAAACTAATCGCAACTACTTTTTTACGTTTCGGCGCGCTTTAATTTATAAATTTTATTTATACCGCGCTTTCGTTTTTTTTTAACTCTTTAAAAATACTAGTCAAATTGAAATGTTATATTTTAATACATAAAGAAGAGGCTTATCTTTTTTGTTAATAAAAACATCATAATAATATAAATAGTTATTTTTTATATTTATTCTTCAAATTTGCCGCCGCTCTCTAAACGAGAAAACATGCTTATGCGGCTTTAATCTGCGATTGACAAATCTTATGATTTCAAATATTTTTCTTAATGTAGCGGGTTGCATTTTTGCCTGCCCGGCGTTTGATGATTAGGCTGCATTATGAATTTGAGTAAAAAGGAGACGCCCGTGAAAGCGGAGGCAAGAGAATCGGCGCTGAACAACAACGACGCCGCACAACCAAACGAGATTGAGCGGGGGGAGGAAAAAGACAGGTTTTCCCTAAAATGTTTCGGCGTATGCACCAACGGCTGCGTCAGCTTTTACGAATTAAAGACGCCTCTTGATCAAAACGACCGGTACACCGGCAGAATCGAAGCGATTACGGAACACGAGCTTTATATCGACGCGCCGGCGTGTTATAAACAAGGCGCAAAACTCAATATGCACTTCAGTATTCCCGAAATCGCAAAGGACGATACGTCGGAACGCAGAAACTCGGACGCCATCCATGCAATCGGAAAAGTCAAAGGCTGCGCGCAAAAAGCGGCCGGTCGTTTTACCGTCGCCGTCAAAATTACCGACATCTTTGAGGAAGACCAAAAGAGCATAAGACGATTCGTAACGTCGCGCTCCTCGGATAAAATTAAAGTTTCCGAGGAAAACGGCGGACAACAGGGATAAATTTAGCGGTTCAATATAAAAAAATATAAAGGAGCCTTTCCAATGGAAACCCGCAGGCTTCTCACGGAGGAAGAAGGATTGTTCCTTCTTGAAGCGGCGCGCAAAACGGTATCGCAGTATTTATCCGACAGGCGTCCGCGTGAATTTACCAATTGTTACGAGATATTAGAAACCAAAGGAATGGCTTTCGTAACAATTAAAACCAAAAACGACGAATTGCGCGGCTGCATAGGTTACGTTCACCCGGTTTATCCGCTGCTTGAATGCGTGCGCAAAGCCGCGGTAAGCGCCGCTACAGAAGACCCCAGATTTTCGCCGGTCAAAGAGTCGGAGCTTGCTTCTCTTAAATTTGAAGTATCGGCGCTTACTCCCTTTGAACCCTGCGACGATTTAGAGAAAATTGAAGTCGGCAGGCACGGTTTAATGATTCAAAGCGGACCCTTCAGCGGGTTGCTGCTGCCGCAGGTCGCAACCGAATACGGCATGAACCGCGAGCAATTTTTAGAGGCGGTCTGCCAAAAGGCCGGCTTGTCTCGAACCGCATGGCGGAACAAAGGCGGTTATACATTATATATATTCGAGGCCCAGGTTTTCTCGGAATAAAAGAGTAAAATAAACCTTTTTTCGTCGAAAATATTTAATATTCAACCTAAACCCGCGCCGTTGCCCGCTCAATAAACGCGCTAATAATAAATGATATTAAATAGTTGCTAAATTGCGGGCTTGTTTCCTTGACTGTTCTATTCTTTTGTAATACTCTATTGCAGTTTTTGGTTGGAACGGTAATTATTTGCATCCGGAGTAGAGCATGAAAGTAACCTGCACGAAATGCGGAGCGTTATACAAAATCGACGAAACCAAACTCGACGGAAAACCTTCAAGATTCACCTGCAAAAAGTGCGGAAACAAACAGGTAATTTACCCGCCGGGGCTTGAGCCCAAGCCGGCGACAAATCCGTCGTTGGCCGCCGCGGAAGGCGAAATAAAAAAAACAAACGTTAAAACGGCGGCTGGGTTGACCGCGGTCGAAGAAAAGACGGCGGAAGCGCAAAAAGAGTGGTTTCTCGCCCTCGACGGCGAGCGGCTGGGGCCGTTCACATTTGATGAAGCGAAGACGCTGGTTGCCGAGAATAAAAACGCGCCGAGAATGCTCGGATGGAAGAACGGATTTCCAAGCTGGAAAAAACTTCCGGAAATAGACGATTTTGCCCCGGTTCTCGCCGAGCTCGAATCTCAAAAAAGAAGAACCGAACTGCTGCAAAAAGTAGCCGACGACGGTTCTATAATCGCTCCGGCAAAAGCTCCGTTGGGCGGCGCAAAGACGGAATTCGTAGAGCCGGCGAAGACTCTTTCTGAAATGAAAGCCTTTATCGACATACCGGAACCGGAACCTATAGCGTCGGCCAGCAAACCCAAACTCGACCTTGAATCGCTCGCCAAAATCGACAACGTCGCGCCCAGAAAGCCTACGGCGCCGCGCAAAAGAATATCGTCGGGAATGCCGATGTCGAAGAAGGCCGCCACGAGAATGGTCGAAGAGTATAAGCCGCCGGAGGTCAAAAAGATAAGCATTCTGCCGTTCCTTTTGCCGCCGATAGCCCTTATAGTGATTTTCTCCATCGTGCTTACGTTTGCGTATTTCAGAATTATCGAGGTTCCGGCGTTCGTCAATCTGCCCGTTATCGGACATCATTTCGTCGTTAAAAAGTTCGGATACGCCGACTTGACCGCCAACTACGATCAAATGATTAAAGTTCGCGAAGAGAACATCCGAATGGAAAACGAGAAGATGATCGACATGACCCTCGAAGAGGCAAAGAAGCAGATAGAAGAAGAAAGAGCGATTAACGAGGAGCGCCGCAGACGACTTGAAGAAAAAATGGCCAGCGCCTCGGCGTTTTTCTCCAAAAAGAACGTTGGCGGAGGCAAAAATCAGCTTGCGGCGATGGAATTCAACTTTGAAGCCGACGACGAGCTGGCGACCGACGGCAAGGCGTTAGGCGACGGCAAAGGGGAAAACCTCCAACCTTTGACGCAGGCGAAAATTTCGGAAATCGTATCTTCAAACATGAAGCAGATAAGCCAATGCCTGCAATACTCCCGCGAAGTTTATAAAGAAAATTTTACCGGCGAGTACATGGTCGGCTGGACTGTTTCTTTTAGAGGAACCGTGCGCAACGTTCGTTTCATTTCCGGCGGAGACGTGCGCAGAAGTTTCCTAGCAGACTGTATTATGGAACGCATATCCCGCTGGCGCTTCCCGAAATCGGGCGGCAACGTGCAGGTGCAATATCCGTTTACTTTCAAATAAATCAAAGGAATGCGGAAGATGACCAATCTGAATAAACTTTTTTTCGCGATTGCATGTCTGCTTGTTTTGGCTCCTATCTCATCCTGCGAGACGACGCAGGGGACGTCCAAGGACTCGAATAACCGCCAAAGTTTCAAACAGCCGCCGATTGTAAAAGAAGAAAAGAAAGAGGTCAACGTCCCGCCTCAAAACCAGAGCGACAATAAAGTCGAAGAGACCGCAAGCGCGCTTAATTTGCCGGAGTGCCGCAAAGAAAACGCCCCCGGCTGGTGGCCGACTCCGCCGACCAACCACCCAGATTACGTCTTTATCGTTGGCGCCGGACTTGAGGCGAAAAGTCTCGTAGCCGGCAAGGAAAAAGCGATTGAAGACGCCAAAAAGAAACTTTACGCGCTCGCTGGGAAGGACGGCTTTGAGCTTCCGCCGATGAACCTCGACTTTGCCGGAGACGAACGCCCGGACTTTCCGTGCAAAACAAGCGCGGACGCGAAATTCCTTAATTTTTACAAAATGATAGCGATTAAGCGCGCCGATTACGCCTCTATGCTCGCTAAAATGAAGAAACTCGTGGTTGTCGGCGGCGTCTGCGCCGACTGCCAGTCGAACGCGTGGCTTGAAAACGAGAAATCGGATTTGTCGGGCCGCCTGAACAAACAAGGCAAAGGCGTCGCGCTTGTGAGCGAATTGTTGAACAAAGACCAAACGACGAAACTGCTCGGCGGAGAGTCGGGCAAGGCCGACTGGAGTTTTCTCTCCGAAGTTTTCACTTCAATGAAAGCCTTTAAGGCGGTCGTCTTTAAAATCGAGCAGGACAAGCCCATGGACGCCACGCCCGAAGGCGCGTTTTTTTACTATCTGCGCGGCTACATGCAGGTAATCGATCTCGCCGACGGCAGAGTTGTGAATACATATTCAACGGAAGTGGTTAAGGGCGGCGGATTTAATAAAAAAGCCGCATGGGATAAAGCTCTCGACGATTTGCGTCAGGAATTTTTAATGAATATGGCGATGGTCGATTTTTAACGGCTGCGTCCGGTTTAAATTTTCAATATCCTGCATTTATACGCGCTCTTTTGAGCGCGTTTTTTTTGCGCATATTTTTGTATTCGATTTGCTAATCGAATGTTTAATAACTGCTATGAAAATTTCTAACAAAAAGGATGTTTACTTTGATAAATCTTTATAATATCCTTCGACTAGGCTCGTAATTTTTCGAGGTGTAAAATTATTTTACAGCGTTAAATTTTTAAGGAGTAATACGACATGAGAATGCTGCTAACAGGCGATGAAGCGATTGCGAAAGGCGCGTACGACGCCGGTTTGAAGGTGGCCGCCGCATACCCGGGCACCCCTTCGACGGAAATTCTTGAAAACCTCGGCGAATACAAAGATATAGTCGCGCAATGGTCCATCAACGAGAAAGTCGCGGTGGAAACGGCATGCGGCGCCGCCTTGGGCGGAGTTCGCGCGCTGGCCGCCATGAAGCACGTTGGTCTCAACGTAGCGGCGGACCCCTTCTTCACAATGAGCTATATCGGCGTACGCGGCGGCCTCGTCATCGTTTCGGCGGACGACCCCGGCATGCACAGCTCGCAGAACGAGCAGGACAACCGCCACTACGGCCGCGCCGCCAAGATTCTACTGCTGGAGCCGTCCGACAGTCAGGAAGCCTACGATCTGACCAAACTGGGCTTCGAGCTCTCCGAGCGCTTCGACACGCCGGTTCTTCTTCGCATTACCACGCGCATCGCTCACGCAATGGGCATCGTCGAGACGACCGGAAGAACGGAAGTTCCGGATAAACCCTATCAAAAGGACTTCGTCAAGCAAGTAATGCTTCCGAGCAACGCGCGAATCCGCCACGTTTTTGTGGAGGAAAGAACGCAAAAAATCCTCGATTTTCTCAAGACGAGCGACTTGAATAAAATAGAATGGAGCGATACGGAAGTCGGCGTAGTTACAAACGGCGTCGCTTACCAATACGTCAAAGAAGTCTTCCCTAACGCTTCGGTTCTCAAATACCGCTGCGAGTGGCCGTTCGACGCATCCCCAGCGAAAGAGCTGCGAGACAAGGTTAAAAAGCTCATTGTCGTCGAAGAAGGCGATCCGTACATTGAGGAAAACCTCAAAGCCGCAGGCGTCGCTGTCGACGTCGGCAAAGGCGTGGTGCCAATACTTTACGAACTTAATCCGGATATTCTCCGCGAAAAGCTGCTGGGCGTAAAACCGGACGTAGTTGAAGCGGAAGTCAAGGCTCCGCCCCGTCCGCCCGCGCTTTGTCCGGGCTGCGGACACCGCGGCGTATTCCACGCGCTTCGCCGCGAAAAAGCGACAGTCTTCGGCGATATTGGCTGCTACACGCTGGCCGCGATTCCGCCGCTTTCCACCATGGATTCCTGCATCTGCATGGGCGCTTCGGTCTCGGCCTCAATAGGCTTGGCCAAAGCGCATAAAATGGCCGGACGCGACGAGAAAAAAGTCTCGTGCATCATAGGCGACTCGACTTTCATGCACTCCGGCATTACCGGTCTCATCGACGCCGTTTATAATAACGCCCGCTTTACCACAATTATTCTCGACAACAGCATTACCGCCATGACCGGCCATCAGGTCAACCCCGGAACGGGGCAGACTCTTCAGGGACAGGCCGCGCCCAAGGTCGATTTGTTCAATCTTATAAAATCGTGCGGCGTGCCGGAAGAACATATTTCGGTGGTTGAAGCGTACGAGCTGAAGAATTTACGCGACACATTGAAGAAACATTGGGAAATCGACGGGCCGAGCGTAATTATAGCCAAGAGCAAGTGCGTAATTTTTGCCCGTTATTCCGATAAGCCGTACGTCGGCGAGCCGGAAATGTGCAAATCTTGCGGTTCCTGCGTGTCGCTGGGCTGCCCTGCAATAAGCTACGAAGGAAAGAAAAGCCGCATAGACGCCACGCTTTGCGTCGGCTGCGGAGTCTGCGCTCAGGTATGCGCGTGGAATTTCCTGCATCGCGCCGACGAGCCTTACGTCGCGCCTGAAAAGCCGCGTCAGGTTCCTTAAAGCCGGTTTTACAACAACGCTTCAACGGTTAATTGCGATAAGGAGTTTATCGACATGGATAATAAAGTTACAAACGTATTGTTTTGCGGCGTAGGCGGTCAAGGCGTTCTGCTCGCAAGCGACGTAACCAGCGCGGTCGCGTTGGAATACGGTCTCGACGTTAAAAAGAGCGAAGTTCACGGCATGGCGCAGCGCGGCGGCAACGTTGACAGCCATGTTCGTTTTGGTAAAAAGGTTTATTCTCCGCTTATTCCGGCGGGCGAGACCGACTACATGGTATCGTTCGAGCTGGTCGAACCGCTTCGCTGGCTGGGAATGATGCGCAAAGACGGAACGATGCTGGTCAGCAGCCAGAAAATTCACAGTCTTTTCACGGGCACCGGCATCGCGGAATATCCCGCCAACGCCCGCGAAGTGGCCGAAGGCGCTTTTAAATCGGCCGTTTTCGTGGACGCGCTGTCAATCGCCAAAGAGATTGGCAATACCAAGGTGGTCAATACCATACTATTAGCGATGCTCGCCAAAAGAATGCCGTTCGAGAAGGATCTGTGGATTTCTGTTCTTAGCAAACATCTCAAGCCGAAGGTCGTCGATATAAATATGAAGGCGTTCGAGAAGGGCTATTCGCTCTAAACTTATCTCAAATTGAATCGCATAAACCTCCTCTCCGCAAGGTTTGGGGGTTTATTTTTTGCTTTTTTATGTTGAAAACGAAACAAAAAAGTGAAAATATTACGCCTAATTCTAACGGCTATTGACGCGTAAACGACATTTGCACAAAGGATTTACAGCATGGCTAAGAAAATTCAGCAGAAACCGGAAATAAACGAAAAGGCGTACGTCGGAGACCTCGTTAAGTCAATAGTGGACGCCTGCCCGCGCAGACAGCCTACCAGCGAGGACGAGTATAAAGCTCAAATGATGATGAAGGAGGAGTTCGAGAATATCGGCCTTAAATGCGAAGTTATGCCTTTTAAATACAACGATAACCTTTACGCCAACATGGCTTTGCATTTCGGTTTGGGATGGCTGGGAACGGCCGTGTCGCCTTACGCGCCGCATCTGGGCTTCGCGCTGCATTCTCTATGCGCGGGGTCGTACTGGGCGGAATCGACGCGAAAAGCGTACATTTTGCGCAGGATATTTACTTGGAAACAGTCGCAGAACGTTCTGGCGTATTATCCGGCGGAAACCGGCGAGCCCGATTTACGCATAGTCTTTCTCGCCCACGCCGACGCCGCTTTTACGGGTTTGATTTTTAATCCTAAGACGGTAAAAATGTTCAGCGGCGATTTGCCGCCGCAGCTTTCTTTTTTAAAGCGGTCTATGGCTTTGGCGGTGCAAACGCAGGCCGCATTGGCCGTTATCGACGTTCTGCGCATGATGTTCGGCCCGCTTACGCTGCCTCTGCGCCCTCTTGAATGGACGCTTAACGTTCCGGCGGCGATAACCACAATTTTAAACCTTCAAATGGTTTTGCAAAACGAGATAGTTCCGGGCGCAAACGACGATTTATCGGGCGTGGCGGCAATGCCGGTTCTGGCTCGCCGATTGATGTCCGATAAGCCTAAAAACGTGGAGTACGTCTTTACTGTTACGGGATGCGAAGAAGCCAGCCTCGGCGGCGGCGACGCCATGGCGGTAGGCAAGGACGGAGTATGGGACAAGAAAAAAACCGTCTTCATCGCTTTAGACGGTTTAACTAACGGCGAACTTAGAATTTTAAATCCGGAAGGCGAAGTGGCGGAGACGCCGGTTCCCGAATGGCTGATTGACGCGGCTAAAAGCGTTTCGCGCTCGGAAAAACGCTTCAACGGCGTAACCGAATTCCAGCCGCCGGTCGGAGGCTCCGACATGGCCGCGCTGCTGGCCCGCGGGTGGCAGGGACTTTGTCTTGCGTGCGTCGATCCGGTTTTAGGCGCGCCGCTTCATTACCACCAGCCCTCGGATACGCCGGAAAACCTCGACCTAGACGGAATAATGCTTTCGATTGATTACGCCGAGAAACTGGCGAGAGAAATAATTTCGCGCAGACTTTGTCATTAAAGGAGCTTTACATGTCTGAGAAAACGCTTCTTGAAAAAGCCAACGAGGCGGCGGAAACTATTAAGGCGAAAACGAAAATAAGGCCGGAGCTTGCGCTCGTGCTAGGCAGCAGCCAAGGCTCTTTTGCGACGCGCGTTTCGGACTGCGTTGCTATTTCTTACCTTGATATTCCTTATTTTAAAGGAAGCTCGGTGGCGGGACACGCCGGAGAGCTCAAAATAGGTTTCGTAAAAGAAACGCCGATTTACGTTTTTTGCGGAAGAACGCACATGTACGAAGGTTACGGCGCCGACGAGGTTACGTTTCCCATACGCGTTTTGAAACCGCTCGGAGTTAAAATATTAATACTTACAAACGCCGCGGGCGGAATTAACCGCAACTACGAAGTCGGCGATTTCATGCTGCTGAAAGACCATATTAACTTTTCGGCGCGCAACCCGCTATGCGGACGCAACGAGGAGGAATTTGGACCGCGCTTTCCCGATATGAGCTCGGCTTATTCGACGCGGCTTAACAAACTGGCTAAAAAAATCGCCGTTGAAAGAAAGATACGCATCCACGAAGGCGTTTACGCGGCGATGCTCGGCCCCAATTACGAAACGCCCGCCGAAGTTAGAATGCTCTCAATTCTGGGCGTGGACGCGGTAGGGATGAGCACCGTTCCGGAGTCGCTCGTTTCCTCTCATCAAGGGATTGAAACCATGGCGGTCAGCAGCATAAGCAATCTGGCCGCGGGCATATCGCCTACGCCTCTTTCGCACGAGGAAGTGAAGGAAGCCGCCCAAATCGCGGAGCCTAAACTCTTTGCGCTGCTTGAAGGCGTGATAGCCGGAGTAAAAGATTTTCTGTAGTCAATTACCGTTCTAAATAAAAAGGAGAAACTCAATGCAAGGACGCGCTTACGCGAACAAAGACAACCCTAAATGGCGGCGTCTTCTCGAACTTTTAAAAAAACTTTCGTATAAAGAAGGCGATTTTACGCTGGCCAGCGGACGCAAGAGCGATTACTATCTCGACTGCCGCAACACCGCGCTTCATCCCGAAGGGATTACGCTCATAGGCTCGTTGTTTTACGAGACGCTGACAGAGATTGAAAAGGAAAGCGGCTTGTCAGTCGCCGCAGCCGGAGGAATGACGCTCGGCGCCGATCCGCTCGCCGCCTCCGTCGCGATTGAAGCGTGGACAAACCACAAACGCGAGCTTTACGCCTTCATCGTCCGCAAAGAAGAAAAACAGCACGGCGCGGGCGGAATGGTCGTCGGCGCGCCGAATATTCCCAAAGGCTCGAACGTCGTCATACTCGAAGACGTGGTAACCACAGCCGGAAGCGCGCTTAAAGCCTATAACCGCTGCAAGGAAGAAGGGTTTAACCCTATCGCGGCGATTACGATTGTGGATAGAAACGAAGGCGGCAAAGAAGAGCTTGAATCCGCCGGACTGCCGTTGTATTCGCTCTTTGTGAGGGACGACTTCAGGAACAAATAAACGTCTCTTTTGAAAAAATAAAATCAGGGCGTTACAGCAGATCAATCTCCGGTTTTGATAAAAAACGCGGAGATTTTTTCATTTATAGCGGTTCTCGTTTATAGCAGGTCTTAAAAATTTTCTAAGAAATAATAGCCGCGGCAACTCAAATCCGTTTCGCTAAAACGTTCTTTTCGTAATCGTTCACCGCCGCAATGTAATCTTCCGCAACAGGCGCGCCGCGCGTCAGGCAGTAATAATCCCATACGGCGCCAAATGGAGCGCGCTTCAACTCTTCAAGCATCGCAAGTTTCGCAAACCCGTTTCCTTCTTCTTCCAAGCGCCGAATCTCCTCCGTCGGCTCAAGCAGAGCCGCTAGAATGGCCGCGAGCGCCGCTCTTGCGCCGATGGCGTACGCGCCGACGCGGTTAATCGAACCGTCGAAATAATCCAGCGCTATACGCGTTTTTTCAAGCGCGCCCGCCCTGACGATTTCAGCGAAAAGCGCCGTAAGGTCGTCGTTGTAAATCGCAACGTGGTCGCTGTCCCACCGCACCGGGCGGCTTACGTGAAGAGCCAGTTCGTCGAAGTAGAGAAGGGTAGACGAGACTTTGTCGGCGACCGATTCGGTCGGGTGAAAATGCCCCATATCTAGGCAGAGAGTAAGATTGTTTTTAAGGGCGTAGCCCATGTAAAACTCGTGCGAACCTACTACGAAGCTCTCCGAGCCGATGCCGAACAATTTGCTTTCCACGCTGTCCCGCAAATAGGAGGCTCCCCGCCTATGCGCATAAATCTTGTCAAGCGAATCTTTAAGCAATTCCCGCCGCTTATATCGGTCAAGCGTTATGTCCTTGCAGCCGTCGGGTATCCAGAGGTTGTGCAGGCAGGGCGACTTCAGCCTTGCTCCTATATGCTCGGCGATTTCGCGGCAGCGCGCTACGTGCTCTATCCAAAAACTGCGGGTTCCCTCGTCGAGGCTCGCCAGCGTGTATCCTTCTGCGGCGCGCGGGTGAGAGAAGCAGGTCGCGTTAAAATCTAGTCCGACTCCTATGTCGTCCGCCCAGTCTATCCATGAGTCGAAATGTTTCGGCTCAATCTCGTTTCTGTCCGCCTTGCCGGAAGAAAAATCGCCGTAAATAGCGTGCAGGTTTATTCTATGCCTCTCCGGAATGAGGCTCATGGCTTTTTCTAAGTCCTCGCGCAGCTCTTCGATGCCGCGCGGCTTTCCGCCGTGCGCGCCGGTTACCGCTATGCCGCCGGAAAGCTCCGCCGCGCCTTCCAAACCGGCCACGTCGTCCGCCTGCCAGCAGTGAATCGAAATCGAAACGTCCGCCAGTTTGGCCGCCGCCGCATCCGCGTCTATGCCGAGTTCTGCGTATCGTTCCTTCGCCGCCTCGTACATTCTTTCGATGTTTTTTTCGTTCATATTGACTCTCCTTATTAGCAAACGTCGAACGCTTTGTTAAAACTATATATTATTTAACGGCGGGCGCAATTTTTTCTTTGAGAAATTCGCGCGCGCTTGCTAATATCAAGGCGCGAAAGGAAAAGACGAACCGAAATGACGGAAAAAAAAGTTAAAGTCTGCCTTACCGGCAACGAAACGACCAAGGAAGAGCTCGCAAAACGTCTTGCGCTTGACGCCGACATGCAAGAAATTCGAGCCGATTTTTTAGGCGAAAGCGAATTGAACGAAGCCTTCTGGGAAATGGCTGCCAGCCGCAGGGAGAACCTTGTTTTCTCATGCCGCACCGCCTCTCGCGGAGGAAAATTCGACGGCTCGAAAAAGACTCTCGCGGATTATTATAACAAGGCGGCCGAGGCCGGAGTTGCATATATAGACATTGAACATGATTTGGTCGCGCAGCTGCGACCCGCCTTTTTAGGCAAGACAAAAATCATCGCATCGTATCACTCGGAAAAATTGAAAAAAAGCGAAGCTTTGAAGGCGGTTGGAAAAATCAATAAAATGGATGTTTTTGCCGCAAAAGCCGCGATTGGAACTAACTCGTTGTCTGATGTGTTATTTGTCGGCTCATTAAAGCTAAATAGACCTGAAAACTGCCTGCTTTGCATGGGTTATTCCGGCATTATATCGCGCATCAGGCCGTCGTCGTTCAACTCTGACTGGATTTATGCCGTTACGGATAAAAGTAAAATAACCGTTAAGGGGCAGCTTACTTTGCAAGAGCTGGATGATTACCGATTTTACGAACATTTTAAGCTTAAACCGGTTGCATTGATAGGCGGCGAAAATACGCTTGAAAGCCCCGGCTTGGTAGTATATAATTATTTGTTTAAGAACATGTGGCTGCCATATCAGTATATTCCATTGCCCACAAACGATTTAAACGACTTGTTTAAGGCATTTGAGCGCTTCGGAATCGAACTTGCATCCGTTACTATGCCATACAAGCGTGATATTGTTAAATTATGTAATAGTTTAGCGGTAGTTGCAAAAGATAGCGGAGTTGCTAATACAATCTGTATTAAAAATTCTAATATAAGGTTTGGCTGCAATACCGACTCTCTAGCTTTTAGCAGTCTATTTAATAAGTTAAACTTTAATACTTCAACTTCTGCATTAATTATTGGGTCAGGAGCTACATGCTGGTCCGCGCTGCATGCGCTTAAAAGATATAATTGCAATATAAGCATTCTTTCAAGAAACGTTAAAAAAGCAAATAAAGAGTTGTTAAAAAGCGGCGTCAAGGCGGTTGCCTACCAATCTGCCTCCGATTTAAATTGCAATGTTATTATTAATACCGCTCCGGTAGAAGCGCAAAACGAAATCGTTTTAAAACTAGGCGACGCGCTTAATAAAGCAGATATAATTATAGATGTCGGACTATACCGACGCGACGATACTCCGCTAATAAAATATGCTAAATCAACAAATAAACTGTTTGTTGACGGGTTGACTTTTTGGAAAACTCAGGGCGCGCTGCAAATGTCGCTTTTCACCGACGTTGAATTAGCCGAGGAAACTGTTGAAAACGCGATAAAGAAAGTTTGGCTTTGAAAAAAGTTATTAATATTAAATTGCCGGGAAGCAAGTCAATTACGCAAAGAGCTCTTTTTTTAGCCGCTCTTGCCGCAACGCCTTCGAAATTAATCAACGCCTCCGACTGCGATGATTGCAAAACCATGATTTCCGCGCTTTCTCAATTTAATATTATTTTTGAATTTAAAGATAACGCTATTTGCGTGAAGCCAAACGCCTTAAAGGCGCCGAAAAAAATAATATATTGTGAAAACTGCGGAGTCTGCGCGCGTTTTATTTCCGCTCTCGCGCTCATTGTCGAAGGCGTAATTACAATTGACGGCGACGCGCGGATGCGCGAAAGACCTATACAACCTTTAATTAATGCGCTGGCAACCGCAGGCGTTGAGCGCGAATATCTTGAAAATACAGGCAAAATGCCTTACGTATTAATGAATAACGGCAAAATAAATAATTATATCGAAATTGACGCAGGCGAGTCGAGCCAGTTTGTTTCGGCTCTTGCGCTGGTTGGCGCAAAAATTAATGGCGGATTGACGATTAGAACGAAAAACACAATTGTATCGAAAGGATACATTAGTTTAACAATTGATATATTGCGTCTTTTCGGAGTTGACGCGCAAATAAACGGCGAAATAATTACCGTGCCCCAAACGTCGTTCAACGGCGCGGAGCTAAAAGTAGAACCCGATTTGTCTCTTGCCCCCTATTTTTACGTTGCTGCAGACGCTATGGGCGCCGAAATAAAAATTGAAGACGCCTTGACAACCTCAACTCAAAGAGATTTAGTATTCAACAAATACTTTAATAATATCAAACTTAATTCGGAGACGTCAATCGACTTGAACGAGACGCCAGACCTCCTTCCGCCGCTGGCTGCCGCGGCTTTGCTGCATAAAAAAGACGTAACAATTTATAATATAAAACACGCAAGATTGAAGGAATCGGATAGAATCGCCGTCATTGCGCGGGAATTAAAAAAGATCGGCGCAAAAATTGACGAACAAGAAGATGGTTTGACCATACATTCTTCTAGATTATTTGGCAATACGGAGCTTAATCCCGAAGGAGATCATCGTTTGGCCATGTTGTTTGGCGTAATATCATTATTTGTAAATAATTTACAAATTAAAGAAAAAAAATGCGTTTCTAAAAGTTTTCCAAAATTTTGGAGCGAGTTAAATAAATTTCAATGAAATCAATAATATCGCTCGTCGGTCTAAGAGGAAGCGGCAAAACAACAGTTGGAAGACTGTTGGCCGAGAGGCTAAATTGGAAATTTCTTGACTCGGATTTAGAAGTCGAACGCGCTGCCGGCATTGAAATAAACGAGTATTTTCGCAATAACAAGCTAAAAGAGTTCCGCGACGCGGAAGCCGCAGCGATAGCAGACGCGCATAAATTAAGCGATATAATAATAGCGACCGGAGGCGGATGCGTCGAACGCGAAGAAACCCGCGCAGCTTTGAAAACCGGCTTTTGCGTTTGGCTGACGGCAAAACCTGAAATTCTTTTCGGCAGATTGCAAAATGCGCCGCGTCCCGCGCTGACCGGCCTGCCTCCGATGAGAGAAATAGAATTTATCATGGAGAAACGGCGCCTTTTTTACGAAGAAACCGCCAAATTAACCGTCTCAACAGACGCTTTAACCCCAGAAGAGGCGTGCGATGCCATCCAACGAGCTTGGGAAAAGATTTAAAATCGTAACATTCGGAGAGTCGCACGGACCGGCGGTTGGAGCGGTAATCGACGGAGTCGCGCCGGGGCTTGATATTTCCGAAGAAATAATTGCGAAAGAGCTGGCAAAGCGGCGTCCGGGGCTCGCACAAGGGCAATCATCTCGACGGGAGAACGACAAACCGATAATTTTATCGGGCGCGTTTGAAGGAAAAACCACCGGCGCGCCGATTTGCGTTATAATTTGGAACGAAAACGCGCAGTCGAGCGATTACGAGGAGTTGAAAAATGTTTTTAGGCCGGGACACGGCGATTTCACATGGCTGGCAAAATACGGAATCCGCGATTGGCGCGGAGGCGGCCGGTTAAGCGGTCGCGAAACCGCTGCGAGAGTTGCGGCCGGCGCCGTCGCAAAGGAGCTGCTTAAAAGCGTCGGAATTACAATCAACGCCCGCGTTATTGAAATTGCGGGAACGCGGTCTGAAAAAGAGATGCAAACGGCCATAGAAAAGGCTTCCGCAGAGGGCGATTCGGTCGGCGGAGTCGTTGAAGTTACGGCCTGCGGCGCGCCCGCCGGACTGGGCGACCCGGTTTTCGGCAAATTGGACGCTAAAATCGCCGAGGCTATGACGTCGATTGGCGGCGTAAAAGGGGTGGAATTCGGCGCGGGTTTCGCGGCGGCGAAAATGCGCGGAAGCGAACACAACGACGCCGTCGGCTCTAATGGCTTTTTAACAAACCATTCCGGCGGAATTCTTGGAGGAATTTCAAACGGAGAAGATATTGTATGCCGCGTCGCGGTAAAGCCGACGAGCTCGATAAAAAAAACGCAAAAAACGATAGATTCTGCTGGAAACGAAGTTGAAATAAGCGTCAAAGGCCGCCACGACGTCTGCATCGCTCCTAGATTGGCGCCCGTTGCCGAGGCGATGATGGCGCTTGTTCTCGCCGACGCTTATCTTACGCAGCAGGCCGTAAAAAGAGCTAATTACTCGCTGGAAGAACTGCGCGAGCAAATAGACGTTATCGACGCGCAACTGGCCGCTCTGATTGCCGAAAGGATGAAAATAAGTAAAGAAATCGGCAAGTTAAAACATAAAAATGACGCCCAAATAGAAGACCCGAAACGCGAGGCGGAAGTTGTTAAAAATTGGAAAAAATATGCGGCCATTTACAAGGAGAGCAAAGAGTCGGCTGAGAATATCGTTAAAACAATTATTGCCGAATGTAAAAAAAAGCAAACAAAACGATAGCAAACGGCTTGATTGCCCGACAAATCTACAGTTAAGTTATTAAGGAAATAATCTTTTCGGAATAATTGCGGCTTACTTTGACATAAACCGCAGCGTTGGCTATAATAAAATTTGTTATAGCGAGTTTAATAACCGCCGTTAAACGCGGCTGCAGGCAGAAACAAATTAGCAGAGAGGCGCATATGAATTCGCAGCTCAAACTTTCGGTAGTAATGCCGACATTCAACGAGGAAAAAGCGATTCCGCTTATGGTCGATTCGATTCGCAAAAATACGTCTCAATACGAGACCGAAATCGTAGTAGTAGATTCGAGCAAGGACGACACGCCGAAAATAGCGGCGGACTTAGGCTGCAGAGTCATCTCGCAGCCGCCGCAGGGGCACGGAATTGCATTACGCACCGCCATTCTTTCGGCGTCCGGCGATTACATAATCACTTCCGACTGCGACAACACCTATCCTATGGATAGAATACCAGATTTTATTAACTTGTTGACCAACGAAGGGTACGACATAATCTCCGGAAACCGGCTGGGCTACAAGGAAGTTACAAAAGCTATGCCTTTTGCCAATTGGATGGCAAACGCCTCGTTCGCGTTTATTGTGCGCATGCTTTACGGCATTAATACGCACGACGTTACGACCGGAATGTTCGGCTTAAAGCGCGAGCTGGTGCATCAAATTCCTTGGGAGACAAATTACAGTTTCCCGTCGGAACTGATTATTCGCAGCGTAATGGCCGGGCATAAATATAAAGAAATTCCAATAAGTTATACGCTTAGAGTAGGGGAGGTAACGCTTAACAGGTGGCGCAGCGGCAAGGCGTATTTACGCTGTTTTATGAAGTACCGTTTCGGCCTCAATACTCCGGCGTCCAAACTATAACCGAGCCGTAAAAGGGAATAAAATGAACGTATTAGTTACCGGCGGAGCCGGATTTATCGGCAGCCATTTATGCGATTCGCTCATTGAGAAAGGTTATAAAGTCTGGTGCCTCGACAACCTTTATTTGGGCAAAATCGAGAATATCGCGCATTTGCAAAACAATCCCGATTTTAAGTTCCTAAAGGTCGATTTACTCGACGCGCCCGCGCTGGATAAGGTCTTCGCCGATACGTCGTTCGACCGCGTGTATCACCTCGCGGCAAATTCAGACATCGAAGCGGGAAGCCGGAACCAC
>CAYNVS010000038.1:0-31250 GCA_964400725.1 uncultured Myxococcales bacterium | reverse complement strand
GACAGCTTTTAGGCTCGGAGCCGGCGCAATATTGGCTGAAACACCGCTACTCCATTTCGTTTAAGCAAATGGAAGTGTTTCGCAGCGGCGCGTTCGTCGATACGATGGAAGTCTGCGCCCCGTGGGAAAACGTGCAGGGCGTTTACGACGCCGTGCGCAAGGCGCTATATTCGCAGGCTTTCGTCATGGCGCACTTCTCGCACGCCTATCCGGAGGGCTGCGCCGTTTACTTTACGTTCAGCTCCGCGTCGTCCGGCGATTATAAGGAGTTGATAAAGAAATACGACGAGACGTGGACTATAGCTCTGCGCGCCGTGAACGAAGCGGGCGGAGCTCTGTCGCATCACCACGGAGTCGGTTTGAACAAATCTTCGTTTATGATTTCAGAGCACGGCAGCCTGCTTTCAACCTATAGGAACATAAAAGAAACCATCGACCCGAAAGGAATTATGAATCCGGGGAAAATGGGGCTTTAAAAGCAATCGAAGGGGCGACGCTTGAATAATTTGGGAGCGTTTGTTTCGCCCGTTTCCGCCGCCGGAGGGCGAATCGGCGACGTCGATATGTTCCGGGGCTTTTGCATGCTTTTAATGGTCGTCGTTCACTGCGCGCCCACATTAACTCCAGTTCAATTCGCCGCAATTTGGAGCTTCGACTGCGTCGCAGAGGGGTTCGTCTTCTTAAGCGGCTTTATGATCGGCTATCATTATTTACGCAAATTCGAGCGCGATTACTTATCGACTTCGTTAGACCTATTCAAACGGGCGCTTGAATTTCTTTTTTTAAACGCGGCTCTAGGCGTAATTATCGCGCTGTACGTTCATCTTTTTCGCGGAAAGGCTCTTCCGGAAAGTTTCATATCTTTCATTTTTAACGCGCTGACGCTGCAAAACCAAACATATCTTACCGACATACTGCCGATGTTCGTCGTCTTTTTTCTATTTGCGCCGTTGGGAATATGGCTGTATCTTAAAAGGCAAACGCCCTTTCTTCTTTTGATTTCGGCCAACCTTTTTGCGATAAACCAAATTTGGCCGTGGGGTATTTCTGTAAAACATGCGGCGGCGTTTCCCGCCGCAAGCTGGCAGGCGTTTTTCGTTTTGGGAGCGCTGCTTGGAGTTGCGCGGCGCGAAGGGAGGACGATTGCGGCGCCCGCAAAATCTCTTCGTTTAATTATTTTTTTCTTTATTATTTGGGCTTTAGTCTTCGCTTTGCCGTGGATAGGTCTCGCTTTTCACTTCGACGTTCCCTCTTTTTTAGCTCCCAAAAAATGGCCGTTAAACTTCGGCAGGCTTATCTTGCTTCTGCCTGAATTGATGTTTTTTTATTACTTTTTCTATCGTTTCGCGCCCGCTATTACTAAATTTAAAGCGTCTTGGCCGCTTGTTCAAATCGGAAGGCATTCGCTTCTGGCGTTCTGCGTTCACGTTCCTTTAATGTATATATGGTGGGATTTATCTCCGAGGTTCAACCCGGCGGAGCGCAGGTTTTGGCTGATTATTCCGATGTACGTCTTTACGATAGCGCTATTTGCGCTAAGCCTTTATTTGAAGCCGAAAATCGTTTCGGCTTACCGCTCTTTGTGGGATTAAACGTCCGCGGTTTAGAAATTCCTGTCGAACATTTTTTGAGCGATTTCTCTGTACATTCCTTTATGATCGAAATCTCCGGTTTTAAGCTGGCCTATCTCGTCGGCGTGATCGGCGTTTACGAGTTTCATAAATTCGCCCCATTGAGCGCTGTTCACCGGAACCATTCCGTCGTTGTCTCCGGCCCCAATGCCCGGATCCGCGTCTTTTATGAAGCCGTAAGTCAAAGATAGAGCCGGATTAACCCATTCGCGTCCATGGGCGTCGCGGCAGTCGCCGTCGAACAGCCTGCATGAAACGCCCGTGTAAGACCAATATTGAACCCTCGGGTCGTCGGGATGGGACGGATTGAATACGGTTTCCATCTTTTCGACGGAAACGGCGCCGATTGCGTTCACCACGTCGCTCTCGGACGCTCCCATCAAGCCGGCTATGGCGTCTATCAGTCCGGCAATAGCCTCTCGGCTGATGCCCTGAACGTTGCCCAATATTATATCTCCGACGATCGTTCCTCGATGAGGAGTCGCTACGGTGCATAAAACCGAAACGTCCCCGCCGTGCTTCATTCTCGATATAAAAATTCTGGAATCTATTCCGCCTTGGCTGTGCGCTATAAGGTTTATTTTTCTAGCGCCGGTGCTGGTAAGAATTTGCATTAGTTGTTTTTCAAGCTCGTCGGCTCTGTAATCGGAATCGTTGAACATTGCGACCTGCGTAACGTAAACGTCGTATCCTTGATCGCGCAAATCGTTAGGAACTCCGTTGAAGTAATCGAGAAGCCCCAAGGCTTTGTCGAAACCGCCCATGCCGTGCAGCAAGGCGATTGGGAATCGGGTGAATTTTTTGCCGCAGTTGGCTTCGCATTTTGCCGCGAGCTCGTAATTGCCTATCGAGGCGTAATTTTTTCCGCTGACCGTAATCAGGAACTCGCCGGTATAAGGAAGCGTAAAAGTAAATGATACCGTATTGTCCTTCGCGTCGGCGACGCCGTCGAAGTAGGTAGTTCCCGCCCGCCTCTTGCTTGCGGTAGCCGCGTCCGCCACTACCAAATGACCGTTCAACTGGACGATTGGAGTCCACGGCCTTAAAATGACGTTTACCTTCATATCTTTGCGTCCCGCGATGAGGAAGCCGTCGGTTTGGCAGCGCGTTTCGATTTTTCCGCGATAAACTTCGCCCGCGCTTGAAAAATGAAATTCCTCGGATGTCAGTTTCCATAAGGAAAGAGGATTGGCGTCCGCGGGACAGGCGTTGACGGGTTCTTCGTCCAATTCAGGGTCGAACTCGGGTTCGGCGTCTTCTTCGACGGCCGTTTCGTCGGCGATTTCGTCTTCCGTCAAAATTTCGTCTTCAGGCTCGTCCTCTACCTCGGCCTCTTCTTCCTCGAAAGCCGGCTCCTCTTCGGACGCGGCTTCTTCCTCCGCTGCGGCCTCTTCTTCGAGCGTTATTTCGTCGGCGAATTCCGGTTCGTCTTCCGCCGAGGCCTCTTCCAACGTTTCTATTTGTTCCTGAATTTCTATAAGGTCGTCGTCGGAGCCGTTATTGACCGTCGAGCCGCTTGCGGCGCATCCCGCGGCAAAGACGCAAAGGAGAGCCATATAGGTCAAAGTTAAACTTTGCGCGCTGCGTTTGACAATAGATTGTAGATGTAAATTCACGGCTTGCTTCCTTTGCTAAAAAACTTTAACAATTTTTTAAATTATAAATTAAAATTACCTTAAAAGCAAAGTATTTTCGCAACCTTTGAATATTTACGACGACTTATTGCTAATTTGCGTAAAAATCGCCGAAGCCGCGAAGAAACGCAAAGGTTTTTTTATAATTAATTTCGTTCTCATCCTTATTAATCACCAGCCCTTCGGGCGCGCTCGCTCTTCAGAACTTAGGCAAAAGCGGGAACGGGTCAACGCGCATTTCGGATTTCCGATAATAAAAATTGAAGAGCGATGCCGAATGGTTTATTATTTCCTTGAAACTAGGCTGCTAATTGCGTAAAAAGCAAAGCAATACATTGAAAAACAAAGGCGCTTTTTTAACCCGCGTTTGTAAGAGAGGTATATATGTCCGTTTCCAAAAGTAAAATACGGCTCGCGCTGCCCAAAGGAAGAATGCAAAGCGAAGTTTTCAAGCTGCTCGACGAGGCCGGAATTAAAATATCCGCGGGAGATCGCGATTACAGGCCGTCGATAGCGTTGGACGGTTACGAGGTTAAAATACTCAAACCGCAAAACATCATCGAAATGCTTAACGCCGGAAGCCGGGACGTCGGCTTTGCAGGCGCGGACTGGGTTTCAGAGCTTAACGCCGACCTCGTAGCAATCTTAGACGCGGCTCTCGATCCTGTAACTCTGGTCGCCGCCGCTCCGGCCTCGTTGTTGGAGAACGGAGAATTAAAAAAGAAAAAACTTGTCGTCGCTTCGGAATACGAAAGAATAACGCGCAAATGGATTCTCTCTAAAGGGTTGGACGCGACGTTTGTCAAATCGTTCGGAGCCACCGAGGTTTTTCCGCCTGAAGACGCGGACGTAATAGTTGACAATACCGCCACCGGCGCCACTTTGCGCTCCAACAATCTGGTTATTATAGACGAGCTTATGTTTTCCACTACGCGCATGTACGCCAGCAGGGCTGCCGCAAGCGACCCGGTTAAAAAGGCGGAAATCGACCGCCTTGCAATGCTCGTCAAGTCGGTAATGGACGCGAGAACTCGCGTAATGCTTGAGGCGAACGTAGCTCCGCAGTTCCTAGAAGCGGTCGTATCGGCCCTGCCTTGCATGCGTCAACCGACCATTTCCGCTCTTCATAACGCGGCGGGCTACGCTGTTAAAGCCGCCGTGCCTAAGAAAACTCTTACCGCGCTGATACCGGAGTTGAAAAAAGCCGGAGCCACCGACATAGTAGTGGCTCAAATAAATCAAATTGTGGCGTAAGGAGCCTAAATTGAGAAACGCGGAAAAATTCGACTTTGAGTTGTCGAAAAAATTTAAAGATATTGCCGGTTATTCGATTCCCAAAAGACGAGCGAAACCGGCCGTAAGGCTCGACGGCAACGAAGGCCCTCCGCCGGACGAGTTGGTTATAAATGCGCTTAGAAACCTTGACGCCGAATGCGTCAGACGTTATCCGGACTCTTCGTTTTTAGAAGAAAAAATCGCTAATATCTGGGGAGTCGATAGAGCCGAGGTCGTCGCTACTGCCGGCGCGGACGACGCTATTGCGCGGCTTTGCGAAGTTATATTCGAGGATGGACGAGAATTCGTAGTCCCCTCCCCCACTTTTGAAATTTTCGCTCACTTCGCAAAACTTGCGGGCGCGAAAATAGTTGACGTTCCATGGGTGGACGAAGAATTCCCGCTGGAAGAAGTTTTAAACAAAATAAACGAAAATACCGCGGCGGTATGCGTCGTCAGCCCAAACAATCCCACCGGCGCAATCGCCAAAAAAGACCAGCTAAAGCGGCTCTCAGCAGCCGCGCCTAACGCGGTCATCATAGTTGACGCCGCTTACGCCGAGTTTTGCGATGAAGATTTGACGGCGGACGCGCTCTCTCTTCCCAACTGCGTAGTCCTGCGCACTTTGTCAAAGGCTTTTGGTTTGGCCGGACTTCGAGTCGGCTACGCTATGGGGCCTGCTAAAATTATTAATGCGATGAGGCTGGCGAGCGGTCCTTACGCAATAAGCGCCCCGTCAATCCAAATCGCAACGGCAAAATTAAATCAATCGGCGGAGAGAACCGCAGTCTTTATTGAGCGCGTAAAGCTCGAAAGAAATCTGCTTTATAATTTGTTCGCAGAACTTGGCGCGAAACCTTTAAGGTCGCAAGGGAACTTCGTCATGGCGCGCATGAGCGACTCCCAATGGTTTTGGGACGCTCTTGCCGGACTAGGCTTCGCCGTCCGCATATTTCCCAAGTCGCCCGCTTTGCGAGACGCCGCGCGCGTTACCTGCCCCGGCGACGAAAAGATTTTCAGCGCGCTTGAAAAGGGAATACGAACGGCTCTTTCGCCGCAGGCGGTAATTTTCGACATGGACGGCGTAATCGCCGACGCCTCGCGATCGTATCGTCTGGCAATAATTGAGACGGCTAAAACGTACGGAGTGAATTTTTCTTTCGAAGATATTATCGCCGCGAAGTACGAAGGAGACGCTAACAACGACTGGATTCTTACGAAAAGAATGATGTCGGCAAGAGGAGTCGAGGCTCCGCTTGACGAGATAACCGAGCGCTTCGAGCTGTTTTACCACGGAACCGAAGATTCCGCCGGTCTATGGCGCAACGAGACGGCTCTAATAGATAAAGAGTTTCTAAGGTCGATACATTCGCGTTATAAAACTGCCATAGTTACCGGACGTCCAAGACTCGATGCGAACCGTTTTCTGAGCAATTTCGGAATGGAAGACTGCTTCGACGCTCTCGTCTGCATGAAAGAGACCGCGTCCAAGCCAAGCCCCGAACCCGTTTTGAAGGCGATGAAAGATATGGGCGTTGAGCGGGCGTGGATGATCGGAGACACTCCCGACGACATTATTGCGGCCAAAATGGCCGGAGCGGTTCCGATAGGGGTCGCGCCCCCGGCGGAAATGGGGGACGAGAAAGCGTTGTCCGCGTTGTACGACGCTGGAGCCGCCAGAATTTTAAAATCGCTGCGCGAATTAGAGGAGGTTTTGCCATGAGCGAAAGAACGGCTGAAATCAAGCGCGTTACCAAGGAGACGAACGTCTTCGTTAAACTTTGCCTCGACGGTTCGGGCGCGTCGAAAATAACGTCGGGAATAGGCTTTTTAAATCACATGATTTCGCTGCTGGCTTTTCATGCAAGGTTCGACTTAGAGTTGTCGTGCGAGGGAGACCTGATAATTGACGACCACCACAGCGCGGAAGATTGCGCCATCGCCTTAGGCTCCGCGTTTGCGGCGGCTTTGGGCGATAAAAAAGGGATTAAGCGTTTCGGTTACGCGTACGCTCCGCTCGACGAAACTCTCGCAAGAAGCGTTATCGACGTTTCCGGCAGACCGCACGCAACATTTATTTGCGACTTCAAAGGAGAAAAAATCGGCGCGCTCGCGACCGAAAACGTAAAACATTTCTTCGTCTCCTTCGCCAACGCCTCTCAGACGACGCTTCACATAGACGTCTTGCGCGGCGACAACGATCACCACAAGGCGGAAGCTGCCTTCAAAGCGCTCGCGCTCTCCCTGCGGGAGGCTTCCGCGCTCGACGGCCGCAAACTGAACGTCAGCGTTAAGGATTAACCGCATGAGCGAGCGGAAGGTAATTGTATTCGCGACCGGAGCGGCGAACGCCGCGTCGGTTTTGGCGGGGCTGCGAAGAGCGGGCGCTGCGCCTGAGCTTTCGGACGACCCCGATTTATTGATTAACGCAAGGCGCGTAGTCGTTCCGGGAGTCGGCAGCTTTAAATCCGCGATGGATAAAATCGTTTCGAGCGGCGCGCTTATTCCTCTAAAACAAAGAATTCTGGCCGGTTTGCCCACGCTTGGCATCTGCCTTGGAATGCAGATTCTATGCGAGGCGAGCGAAGAATCCGAAGGCGCAGCCGGTCTTGGCGTCATTCCGCAGACGGTAAGGCGTTTTAAAGGCGCGCTTCGCGTTCCGCAGCTCGGATGGAATAAAATCATCCCCTCGTCCAATTGCGTTTTGCTTAAGCCGGGATGGACATATTTCGCCAACTCCTACCGCATTGCGGAGCCGCCGGAAGGATTTGACTGCGCGCTTTGCGAATACGGCGAAAATTTTGTGGCCGCAATCGAAAAAGGAAATCTGCTTTTCTGTCAGTTTCACCCGGAGTTGTCCGGTTCGTTCGGTATAAGGCTTCTGGCCGATTGGATTGAATCGAGCGAAAGAAAGGGGCCGTAAATGCTTGCCGTAAGAATAATTCCATGCCTCGACGTAAAAGGCGGCCGCGTTGTAAAAGGAGTAAAATTCGCCGGTCTTAAAGACGCGGGAGACCCGGCGGAACTCGCCGCCCGATACGAAGAGGAAGGAGCGGACGAGCTTGTCTTTCTCGACGTTTCGGCCACTACCGAGGAGCGAAAGGCTCAGGTTGAAGTCGTTAGAAAAGTGCGCGAACGCATCTCTATACCAATGACGGCGGGCGGAGGCGTGCGCGCAACAGAAGACGCAAAGGCTTTGCTGGACGCGGGAGCCGACAAGGTTTCAATCAATACGGCAGCGGTGGATAGGCCGGAAATTATAAAAGAAATCGCCGACCGTTTCGGAAGCCAATGCGCGGTTCTAGCGTTGGACGCCGCCCGCAGCGATAAAACTCTTTGCGGTTACGAAGTCGTTACGCATTCGGGAACGAATAGAACGGGCATCGACGCGCTTAAATGGGCTGCGAAGGCCGAGTCTCTGGGAGCGGGGGAAATTTTGCTTACCAGCTTCGACAACGACGGCGGACGCGAAGGCTACGACTTACTTCTCTTAAAAATTATTTCGGAAGCGGTCCGCGTCCCGATAATAGCATCCGGCGGCGCAAACGGAGCCGGACACATGCTTCAAGCGTTTAAAGCCGGCGCGGACGCGGCTCTTGCGGCTTCTATTTTTCACTACGCGGAAATAACAATCGGCGAGATAAAAAAATATCTGGCAGAGAACGAAATTACGGTAAGACTATGATTATACCGTCGATAGACGTAATGGGAGGCAGAACGGTTCAGCTGGTAGGCGGAAAATCGCTGGCGCTTGAGGCGGGAGATCCGCTTAAACTGGCGCGACGGTTCGGCGTAATAGGAGAAATCGCGGTTATCGACCTTGACGCCGCGCTGTCGAAGGGCTCGAACGAGAATATAATCAAGCCGGTTGTCAAAGAATACAAATGCCGCGTCGGCGGAGGCGTGCGAACCTACGAGAAAGCGCTCGAATGGCTGGACGCAGGAGCGGCCAAGATAATAATCGGAACAAAAGCCGAGCCTCAGCTGTTGATGAGACTGCCCAAAGAAAGGCTTATTGCGGCTCTTGACGCGTACGAAGGCGAAATCGTCGTAGAAGGATGGAGGTCGGGAACCGGCCGCAAAATTCTCGACAGAATAGCCGAGCTTCGCGATTTGGTCGGCGGGTTTCTGGTAACTTTCGTCGAAAAAGAAGGTCGTCTCGGCGGAACCCGAATGGACCTCGCGAAGGAAATTGTACAGGCGGCGGGAGAAGCAAAGGTTACGATTGCAGGCGGCGTTACGACTCCCGAAGAAATAGCCGAGCTTGACGGTATGGGGGCTGACGCGCAGGTCGGCATGGCTATTTACTCCGGAAGAATGTCTCTCGCGGAGGCTTTCTGCGCGCCGCTTAAGTCCGACAGGCCGGACGGTTTATACCCGACGATAGTCGCCGACGAATCCGGCGCGGCGCTGGGGCTGGTTTATTCAAGCAAAGAAAGCGTGGCGGCCTCGATAGAAGAATTGGCGGGCGTTTATCATTCGCGTAAACGCGGACTTTGGAGAAAAGGCGACACCAGCGGAAACGCGCAAAGACTGCTTTCAATTAAAGCCGACTGCGACCGCGACGCCCTTTTGTTTACGGTTCGACAAAGCGGGGCGTTTTGCCACGCAGGAACGAAAACGTGCTTCGGAGAAGACTCCGGGCTTTACAGGCTGGAACGCAGGCTGAGGGAACGTCTGCGCGACGCGCCCAACGGTTCGTACACAAAACGTTTATTCGACGAGCCGGGTCTTCTCGACGCCAAAATAGAGGAAGAGGCGCGGGAGCTGCTCGAGGCGTCCGACGCGAAGGAAGCCGCCTCTGAAGCCGCAGACCTTATTTACTTCGCTCTTGTGAAAATTATTAAAAGCGGCTCGTCTCTCGCGCAGGTCGAAGCGGAACTCGACTCGCGCGAGCTGAAAATAACTCGAAGAAAGGGCGACGCAAAACCTGCTGGCGCGAGAGAAAAGAAAAATGACCCGTCTTAAAATCGTTTCGGCCTCCGACGTAGGCTCCATCAGGCGAGAACCGTTCGAGGAAGCTACTTTCGCCGCGGCGGCCAAAATCGTCGCGGACGTAAAAGAACGAGGAGAAGAAGCCGTTATTCAATACGCGGTGAAATTTGGCGAAATTAAGGAAAACGGCAAATTGTATTACTCGCCCGACGATATGCGCGAAGCGTTTTGCCGGTTGGACGAAAGAGTTAAAGAACTGCTTACGCGCTCGACCGAGAGGGTGGCGCGTTTCGCCGCCGCGCAAAAAAATTGTTTATTAAATCTCGACGTCGCAATCGAAGGAGGACGGGCCGGTCATACCGTAATTCCGCTGGAATCGGCCGGATGCTACGCGCCGGGAGGACGTTTTCCTCTTCCTTCGTCCGCCTTAATGACGGCGGTTACCGCCAAAGCGGCCGGAGTTAAAACCGTATGGGTCGCGTCGCCTAAACCCGCCGACGTTACGCTTGCCGCCGCTTACCTCGCTCAAGCCGACGGTTTTCTCGCCGCTGGAGGAGCTCACGCGATAGCGGCTCTGGCGTACGGAGCCGGACGCGTTCCGCCATGCGCCTCGGTCGCAGGTCCGGGCTCGAAATGGGTAACGGCCGCAAAGCTGGCGGTCGCCGGTCATGTTTCAATCGACATGCTCGCCGGGCCGTCGGAAGTTGTGGTATTGGCGGACGAAACGGCGAATCCGTCGATCGTCGCCGCGGATTTGCTTGCTCAAGCCGAACACGACCCGGAGGCTCTGCCAATACTTGTATCGCTTGACGATAAAATCATCGGCGAAATAAACGCCGAATTAGAAATTCAACTCGCCGCTCTGCCTACTTACGCCAACGCCGAAGCGGCGGTAAGAAGCGGATTTGCCGTGCGCGTCGATTCGTTTGACGAGGCGGTAAAGCTGTGCGACAAAATCGCGCCGGAGCATTTGCAGTTGTCGATTTTCAAAGCCAAAGAAAAAGCGGCGGCGTTTTCAAACTACGGAGCTCTGTTCATCGGCGAAAAAAGCGCCGAAGTATTCGGAGACTACTGCGCCGGCCCCAATCACACGCTCCCTACCGGCGGCTCCGCTAGATTTGCGGCCGGTTTGTCGGTTTTCAATTTTCTTCGCGCCAGAACCTTCTTAACTCTCGACGACTCGCCGGACGCGAAACGGCTCGCAATGGACGCGGAACTCTTCGGCGAAATCGAAGGACTAGCCGCGCATTCCCGCGCGGCGGCGAAACGATTTAAATAAACCGCGAGGACGCCAATATGAAACGCTTTTCGACTTTTTTCTTCTTTTTAATCGCTTCCGCTTTTGTCTGCGGCTGCGGTAACTCTCAAAGCGAAAAGTCCGGCGATTATCCGGGAAAGTCGCTTCTTAAATACGTCAACCCGCTGCTGGCTACCGGCGGATACGGAGACTGGGCGGTCGGCAGCGAAATACCGGGCGCAAGCGCGCCGTTCGGCATGATTAAAGTCTCGCCGGACACAAAAGGCGAGACAGAGACTACATCTCAAACGCATTGCGCGGGTTATTTTTACGACGATAAATACATCGCTGGGTTTTCGCAGCTTCATTTCTCTGGAACCGGAGTGCCGGATTACGGCTCCTTGCTTATTACGCCGACTCTTTCGCGCGAGGAAGCCGACCTTTTCGACGGAGCTTACAAGTCGGAATATAAAAAACAAACCGAAAAAGCCTCGCCGGGATATTACGCGGTTACTCTGAAGAACGAAATCAACGTCGAGCTGACCGCGACAGAGCGCGTCGCATACCACCGTTACGCCTTTCCCGTCTCGCCAAACCCTAATAATTGCGTCGTGATAGACGCCGGACATTCCCTTCCTACCGGTCTCGTAAAAAATTCCGACCTAACCTACGACCCGGCGACTGGAGAATTCTACGGATTCATCGATCAACTCGCGGGTCTTTCGGGCGGATACGGAGGATTTACGGTTTATTTCTACGGCAAATTCAACGCCGCGTCCGATTACAACGCGACGTGGGATAAAGGCTATTCGCTGGAAGCCGGAAGCGGGCATTGTTCGGGCTCTATGGTTTGCGCCGCGCTTATTTGTTTTTCTCAAGCGCGCGCGGTCGAGGCGCAGGTTTCCGTTTCGTACGTTTCCGTTGAAAACGCAAAACAAAACTTCGCGGCGGAAACGGTCGGCGCGTCGTTTGATTCGGTAAAAGCGAAAACCGAAAAGAAATGGGGAAAAATCCTTTCCAACTTCGAAGTCAATGGCGGCTCGGAAGACGACCTGACTATGTTCTACACGGCTATTTATCGCATATTTCAAATGCCTACAATGCAGACGGACGTTTCCGGCGAATTCATGGGGTTCGACGACAAACCGCGCAAGGCCGATTGGGGATTGTATTACAGCGACTTTTCGCTTTGGGACACTTACCGCTCGTTCCACCCCTTTATGACGCTTTTTTTCCCGTCAATTCAGTCCGAGTTCGTTTATTCGCTTATCGCGCAGGCTGAAAGCGGCGGATATAATTACTTCCCCAAGTGGTCGCTCGCCAACGGCGAGACCAACTGCATGGTTGGAACTCCGGCGGAAATAGTCATTGCCGACAGTTACCTTAAAGGAATAGACTTTCCGCACGAAAAGGCTTTTTCTTACGCGCTAAATACGGCAATTCGTCCGACCGCTAAATACAGCGGATACATTGGACGAGAATTATTCGACTACTACAACGATTTAGGCTACGTCCCCGACGATAAAACTGCAGGCTCCGTTTCAAAAACGCAGGAGTACGCCTACGCCGACAACGCCCTTTGCAACATGGCAAAGGCCCTCGGCAAGACGGAAAAAGAAACGCTTTGCAAAAACCGCGACAACTATAAAAATCTGTGGAGCGCGAAAAAGAAATTTTTTCTTCCTAAAAAATCCGACGGCAATTTTGTTTTTGAGGGCGATTGGAGCCCAGAAAACATAGAGCCATTCGGAGGAGCCTTTTCTAAAGCGTACGTGGAAGGAAACGCTTGGCAGTATCTTTTCTATCCTTACTTCGACGCCGCTTCGCTTATAGAACTATTTGGCGGCAAGGACGAGTTCGTAAAAGCGTTGACCGACCTTTACGAGAAGTCTATAATCGAAGACGAGCTATTTAAAAACGATAAGAAAATAAGAGGAAATCCGCGAAACTTCGTATGGGGCGGCAACGAGCCGAACATACACTACCCGTTCATGTTCTCGGCTGCCGGAAGGCAGGACTTGGCCTGCAAATACCTTCGCGAACATTTGCGGATGAACTTCTGGAACGCGCCGGACGGTATGAACGGCAACGACGACGGCGGCACGATGTCGGCTTTCTTCGTCTTTTCAGCGCTCGGATTTTATCCGGTTGCGGGAGAAAATATTTATTACGTCGCATGCCCTATGTTCGACGAACTGACAGCGACGCTGGAAAACGGAAAGAAAATTCGCGTCGTCGCGGCGGGAGCCTCCGATAAAACCACAATGCCCGCGGAGACTTACGTCAACGGCAAAAAATTGGCCGAGCCCGTTATTTACTTCGACGACATAAAAAACGGCGCGGAAATACGATTTGTAATGCAGCCGACGTCAAGTAAGTAAATCGTTAGTTAATTTGCAATAATAATCTGAAGAGATTATGAGAAAATGAATGATTATTCACTTGCGCGAATTTCGCGCTTGTGGTAATTTCTAAATGGTTTTTTCGGCGTAAACTCGTTTTAACAGGAGGAAAAATAAGATGAGCGCAACAGAGTATGATGTAAACTTGAGGGATATTTTCTTTGTTCTCTTCGAGCAGCTTAAAGTCCAGGACATTTGCAAATTTGAGAAGTTCAAGGATTTCGGCGAAGAAGATTTCAAAATGATTCTCGAACAGGCCGCGGATTTCGCAAAAGGCGCGCTGGCTCCAGCCAACCGCCCCGGCGACGAAGAAGGCTGCAAATACGAGGACGGCAAAGTAATGGTTCCCAAAGCCTTCAAAGGTCTCTACGACCAGTACGCCAAAGGCGGCTGGATAGGCATGGCCGGAGAGCCGGAATACGGCGGACAGGGACTTCCCAAGCTCGTTACGATGGCCGCCAGCGAAATTTTCACGGGCGCAAATTGCTCTTTCGCTCTCTATCACATGCTCACGGTCGGCGCTTCGCACGTTATAGGTCATTGGTGCGACGAGGCGACTAAAAACCTCTTCATGCCCAAACTGTACAGCGGCGAATGGTCCGGCACTATGGTTCTCACCGAGCCGCAGGCCGGAAGCGATTTGGGCATGGTCAAGACTACCGCTAAACCGATTGAAGGAACCGACCAGTATCTCATCGAAGGCTCCAAGCTGTTCATCACGGCCGGAGACCACGATATGTCCAAAAATATAATTCACCTAGTTCTTGCTCGTCTGCCGAACGCTCCAGCCGGAACCAAGGGAATTTCTCTCTTCCTCGTGCCGAAGTTTGAAGTCAAACCAGACGGCTCGCTGGGCGAGTGGAACGACGTTTCCTGCGTTCGCATCGAACACAAGCACGGCATTTGCGGAAGCGCGACCGCGCAGCTGTCGTTCGGCGAGAACGGCAAATGCAAAGGCTGGCTTATCGGGCAGCCGCACAGCGGAATGGCCATCATGTTCGAGATGATGAACGAAGCCCGCATCGAAGTCGGCGTTCAAGGCATGACCCACGCCGCGGCGGCGTATCTCTACGCCCGCGACTACGCGAAAGAGCGACTTCAGGGACAGCCGGTTACTTCCATGAAAGACCCGAACGCGCCCAGAGTAAACATTATCGAGCACCCCGACGTGCGCCGAATGTTGCTGCATATGCGCTGCTATGCGGAAGGCTTGCGCGCGTTGCTTTACAGCTCGGCCAAAAACGCCGACTACGCCGTCTCCTCGCCCGACCCGGCAGAGCGCGAGCGCAACCAAGACATCCTCGAACTGCTCACCCCGATTTGCAAAGCCTACGGCTCCGACAAAGGTTTGGAAGTTTGCAGCATGGGCATGCAGGTCATGGGCGGCGTCGGCTACACCAAGGAATATCCGATGGAACAGCTCGTCCGCGACACCCGCATCGCCACTATATATGAAGGCACCAACGGCATTCAGGCTCTCGACCTCTTCGGACGCAAGCTCCGCCTAAAGAAAGGCGCGCTGTTTGCGGCGTATTTGGAAGAAATCGGCGCGTTCGTCAACACCGTACGCGACTGCGAGACGCTTAAGCCCTACGCTCTCAAGCTCGACGAAATGTGCGGAGAGCTGGCCGCGCTGACCATGCAGATGGGTATGCAGGCCGCAACCGGCAACGTCGAAGGCGTCGTAAGCTGGGTTGTGCCTTATCTGCACGGCTTCGGCGACGTGGTAATGGCCTACCAGATTCTCCAGCAGGCCAAAATCGCACACAAAAAACTCAACGAGAGATACGCCGCCGCCGGAATCGACAAGAACGACGCGGCCGCGGTTAAAAAGTATCTGGCCGAGAACGACGAGTCCCGCTACCTCGCCGGCAAAATGGACAACCTCAAGTATTTCTACTCGATGGTATTGCCCGAAACCAAAGCGAAGATGCAGGCTCTCGCCGCCGCCGACAGAATGGCCGTCGAAGCCAACTTCTAATCGGCGCTTAACGCCAAAAAGAAAACCTCCCTTAACCGGGAGGTTTTTTATTTTGGGGAATCGCCGCGCCTTGGCTTTTGCCTGAGCTTATTTGCATTTTCCGTCAAGACAATAATCCAACCCATCGTCGGCGCCGTCGTCGCAAAGCGAGTAATCGGGCGCGCCGCAGCAGCCGGTTCCAACTTTTCCCGCAGATATGCAACCGAAAATTATTAACATTTCCATATGTAAAAAATCTCGGCGGACTAAAATTAAATATTTGTTGAATTGATTTGCTTTTTAAATTAATATTTACTTTAATATCGATATTGTTGTTTGTTCTCATTTATATATTTAAAGAAAGCGAGCCATCCGCATGAAAAAGACGCTATTTTTCGCGTTTTTATTATCCCTTATCCCCATCCATCACGCCTTAGCCGTCGTTACCGCCGACGACATCATTCTCATCGAGTCGCTTAACCCCGACGACCCGACGTGCGAAAAAGGCGACCCAAACCCGTTTAACCCCGGCAACCCTGACTGCATCAACGGAAGCGCCGGAGCGCCTAATATTTATTTATCTAAAATAGCGTGCAAATTTTATCAGATGGGTTACCCGGACGACTACGACGCGATATTCGTCTATTCTGCCTATCCTCTTGATTTTATTAGCAATACTCAACAGGGCTGGCCTGTGCAGGTTCCTGCAAAAGGCATCGGGCGCGACACGTGGCCCGCGCAGACAAACGCTTTTTGCGCGTCCAAAGGAAGACTGCGCCAAGCGGTTAAAATGGGAAACATAGACACAATGCCGAACAACCCCGACGCTCGATACACGGGCATTCCCTTTTTCGCTCTTTCCGGCATTCAGCTCGTCGCGCATGAGTTCGGCCACCAGTTCGGCATTTCCATTCTTTTCAAAAAAGACGGCGTTAAGCACTGCCTAGCCAGAGGAAACGAAACTTCCGGAGGCGATCAAGGCCCTTCCACCGGCGACTGCGACGGCCACCCCGAAGGCGACTTCAATCAACACTGGTCTTATTATTTCAATTCTCGCTCTCTCATGTACGGGAGTTTTATAGAAGATTTGGGCGGCGGAAATTTTAAAATGTGGTATGAAGACCCCAAGTTCAGCGAAATCGACCAGTATCTAATGGGACTTAGAACCAAAGACGAAGTCTCGCCCATGTTTCTTATCGACATCGGCGATCCGGCCGGAGCCACGGGCATTATGCCGATTTTACCCGGCAACACGGTAAACGTAAAAGGAACTCGAATGGACTTCACCATAGACGACATAATCGCCCAGCTGGGGCCGAGAATCCCTGAAAAAGACATCTGCCACTGGAAAGGCATTACGCTGGTCGTTTACACCAGAGGCTTCCCCCCTACTCCGTTTCAAATTCAAAAACTCGTAAACTACGCCAACCGCTGGGAGGAATTTTACGCCTACGCGACCGATAACAGAGGCTCCTTTGACATGACGGTTGACGGACGGGGAACCGGCACGTCGCAATGTCCGGCGCCTCCCGTTGACGGCGATTTCGACTACGACTTGATCGATAAAGGCGACTTAGAGCTTCCGACGGATCAGGAGGCGCAGCCTACATGCCCTTACACCATGCGCAAATGCGACGGAAATCTTTTAGTCGAATGCAACACCGATGTCGATATGTGGACGCTTATCAGGGATTGTTACGCCGAAGGAACCATTTGCGAAGTCGATCACTGCAAAACTGCAGCCGCAGACGGCGACGACGATTTGCCGGCAGAAACGAGCGACAGATGGGAATCGTCCTGCAAAAAAGGCGCGGTAATGTGTCTTGGCACCGTAATCTCGGAATGCACGGGAAACTTTGGAAACGAGTGGATGCCGAAAGTGGACTGCGCTCCAAGCTCTTGCGAAAACGGCATTTGCGTCGCGGCGGTGGACGGCGACGCGGACTCCAAATCCGACAACGAATTTGACGGAACGGGACAAAAGCCCGGAAACAAAGGCGACGGATGCGCCTCGGAAGCCGCCGGAGCTTTCGCCGCGCTTATGGCGGCGCTTTTCGCGGCGCGTAAAAAGCGGAATTTCGTTTGATTGAAGCGAAACTGATAGACTGCACCGTCAGGGACGGAGGGTATATAAACGACTGGAAGTTTAAAAAATCTTCGGTCGAGCGTATAATAGGAGCCGCCTCCGACTCTGGAGTCGATTACGCGGAAATAGGCTACCGCTACCCCGATTCAATGAAAGGATTAGGCAAATTCGCCTACTGTTCAGATTCGTTTCTTCGCCGTATCGTCGAAAAAGAAAAAAACTGTAAAATCGCGGTTATGATGGACGTCGCAAAGTGCGAGCCGTCTCAATTTCCTAATAAAAAGACCTCGCGCTCCCCCATCGACCTTGTGCGCGTCGCCGCATATCCGCGCGAAATTCGAGCGGCTTTTACGTACGCCGAAAAAATAAGCGCGTCCGGATACGAGGTTACAATCAATTTGGTAACGGCGCACAAACTTGAAAAAAAACATTTTAAAACGCTCGGCGAATGGAGCGGTAAAAAACTTTTAAAGGCTCTTTATTTTGCCGACAGCTTCGGTTCGTTAAATCCCGCCGAAACGTACAAATTGGTTAAAACCGCAATCGACTTGGGGTATGAAAGCGTCGGCTTTCACTCGCACAACAGCCGTCAAATGGCTTTTGCAAACGCCATGGCCGCCGTCGAGGCCGGCGCGGCCTTTTTGGACGGCTCGATTTTAGGAATGGGAAGAGGAGCCGGCAACGCGCAGATTGAAGCTCTGCTCGCTTTTTATTCTCTTAATAAAAAAAGCCGACGAGACCCCGCGCCGTATTTTAAGCTGATTGAATTGGAATTCGCGAAACTTCGCGGCAAAACAGCATGGGGATACGGCTTAAAGTCGGCAATGTGCGGAACCCTTGGGCTTCACCCTTACTACGCCGACGCCTTAATAGACGAAATGGGCGTTTCCGCGGAAGACGCGTGGCGCATTTTGCGCTCGATTCAAAAAAAAGCGCCGCTTCAATATTCAAAAGAATTTCTTGAAGCGGCCGCGAACGACTACTTTAAAAATAAATAAAATTCAAACTTACTTTGACGCCGCAATTTCCTGCGCGCTCGGTATTCCGCCCGCGGATTTTGCCGAAAGTATTGCGTCCAAAATAGATAATATAACGCATTCCTCGGCCATTGCGATCACTTGATTTAAAGGCGCATCGACTTTCTCGGTAGAGAGTGCGAATATTGAGTCGCCGTCCAGCGGCGTAAAAACCGGTCTTATCGTTTTTGGCAGAGCGGCTTGAAGCGTTTTGGCGAGTCTGTTTAGGTTAAGTTTGTCCAAAGAGGCGTTTGTAGCCACAACGCAAATAGTGGTGTTGCCTCCGTCTTTTTGGGAAAAAAAGGAATCTCTCGCCTTTCCGCATTTGAGCGTTTCAAGCGTATTTGCAAACTCGAAAGAATCGGAAGAGACGCGGGCGCCTGCCAATATGGCTCCGGTTTTTGGATCGACTACGTCGCCGAAACAATTTACGACCGAAAGCGCTCCGACCGTAAGCGCTCCGCAAGATAACGAAGCCGTTCCCATACCGCCTTTGCAGGCGTTGGTTATTGAATAAAGTTTGCCTACGCTTGCGCCGCATCCGGCTCCCGCGTTTCCGCGGTCGAATCGTTTGCCCGCTTTCAAGCAGGCCGAGTAGCCGCTCTTTCCGTCGGGGCGCGCGTCGCTAGAGCCGAGTCCCAAGTCGAATATCGCCGCCGTCGGGACGCACGGCACTTTGGCGTAAAGCGTCGGCAGACCTCTGTCGCGCTCCTCTAAAAATTTCATTACTCCGCCCGCCGCGTCGAGGCCGTACGCGCTTCCGCCGGTTATTAAAACCGCGTCGATTTGCCCTACAATATGCGCCGGGTCGTCAAGACTATCGGTCTGACGAGAGCTGGTAGCCATGCCCGCTTTGCAAAGACCGGCGGGACGAGGCTCCGTAAGATAAACGACGGTGCAGCCGGTCATTCCTTCTTCGTCGGTGAAATTGCCTACGAGAACCCCTTCGACGTCGGTTATAAGGCCGGACATTTATTTTCTCCCTACAATCCGCGCTCTATCAGCCAACCCGAAGATTTTTCGGGTTTGACCAGCACCAGCAGGTTGTCGTCCGATTTGGAATACCAGCGCTCTTCGTCGAAGTTGTCTTCGACCACCGCATTCTCTCCTTCTTTCTTTACCGTCTGCTTCATCGTTTCCGGCGGTTTGCGGAAGTTAAGAATGTAATGAATAATAACTTCGGCGCGGTCTTTCTTGTCGTTGAATTTTACGTCTTTATATAGCACCACCAGCTTTATTTTGCTTACTTTTGTAAAGTCGTCCGACATGAGAAACTTAACGAGTCCCTCGTAGTCGTAATTGTCGCGGCTGTTATTATTGCCGTTTTTCTCAAAATAATCCTTGCTTGTAAGCTCTATTATCGTCTTGACGTCTTTTGTTTCCATCGCCTTTCGGTATCGTTCGACGACTTTCAACACCTCGCGGGTATCCGGGCTGTCTTCTATTTTGGTTCCCGAAATCATCTTAGGCGAACATCCGCCTAAAATCGCCGTCGCCAGCAAGACGCCCGCGGCGAGCGCCGCGTAAAAAAATTTGTTAAACTTGCGCATATTTATAATCTCCTTCCTGAGTTACTTCTTTTTGGGCGGTTCGGGTTTCTTAAGCTCTTCCTTCTTCTCTTCTTTTTTCTTGTCTTCCGGCTTTTTCTGGTTCGCCTGCTTTTCTATGTCCCATTGACGCTGGCAGGTAGAGCATGGAGTATAGTTCGGAGAGGCGTAAGTGCCGGTGATTCGATAATAGAAAAAGTCGTCTTTCGCCTTGGCCTGATTGGCAAGTTGAAGCAGAGCTTTAACCGCGGTTTCTTCTTTGAGAGGGCCGTCTATTTTAAAGCGGTACATCAAGTTGTAACGCCATTCCGCAAAATTCTTGGCGATATTAAGACTGCCTACGATTTCCGAGTTTATTTCCTTCGATTTTGTGTCCCAGCGGCGCACCAGCATTCTTCCTTGTACTACGCTCAGTTCGGCCTTAACGTCTCCGAGGGTTATTTTGGGAATCGTAACCGGATTTTCTGTCGGACCGACAGCCAAATTTTGGAACTCTAACTTGATTTCGCCGTTAGTGTTTGAAGGATTGTTCATGCTCCATAAAAGCTCTACGTCGCCCGAAAATTGACCGGAAACCGGAACTTTATCGCTTAAGCCGAAGGCGTTGGACAGAGGCGTCATATTCAATTCGGAAGCCGAAAAGTCTATGTTCAGCGAGGCTTTGGGTTTGTCGAAAGAAGCCTTGCCGCTAAAAGAGCCTCCGAAGCCTGACGCGCTGAAACGAAACGAAGGACTTTCGCCTGAAAGCGTCCATAACGCGCCCCAAAGAGTCAATTTGTCCAGCGCAACCGGCTTGCTGGGAGCCGCGTCGCCGATTTGAATTTTCGCGATTTTGATATTCTCGAAAGTTACTCCCGGCGGAAAAATGGACATGTAAGTTTTTTCGGGATTTATAATGTAACCCGACGTATTCTGCGCGTTTCTTAACAAATTGTTTATTATGACGTCGATTGGAAAGGTATAAATGAAAAACAATATGAAGAAAAAGGTAGAAAACGCCGAGTACCCCAGTATTTTTAGCGCCGTTTTAAGACGCTTGCTGATTTGCATGACGCTTAATTCTCCTTGGGTTTTATAGTCGCGACGTTGAAGGATACGTCCACGAGATCGATGTTGTCGTAGCGCCGCGTTATCTGGGCGTTTTTAAGGTAAAGAAAGTCGGAAACCTGCTCGATGTTTTGAAAGAAATCAAAGAGCTGGGGAAAACCGATTTTACGAATGGAAACCTTTATGATTTCCTCCTGAAAAGCGCTCTTCGCGCCCAGCGTTCCCTGAACGTCAACCACCGAGTCGATGTTAATGTTGCGGTCGGATGCGATGGTGCCGATTCGTCCGCGCAGCTTGCCTTTGTTCGCTTCCAGCTGCTTTAAAAAGGCTTCTTTTCTCTGTAAAGCCGCTTTATAAGCGTCTTCCAGCGCTGAAATCTCAATTACGCCCCCGCGCAAAGCCTCTATCTGCGCCTTCTTTTTATTTAGCGCGCTCTTGACGCCTATCGCCGCAAGCGATACGACAAAAAACGCCATGGCGATTATTCCGACGCCGACAAAAAGCCTTTCCCGCGGATTGAGCCTCTCGAACGCGTCCCACAGTTTGGATACCTGAGTCTTTATCGCTTTCATTTCAATCATATTCCTTGCTTTGGCCGCTACATTGCGTCGTCGTCTTTTATCTTGCCTTCGTTCGGATCGGACGAGGGGCCGAAATTCAACGCGCCGCTTCCCGGAGCTTGAATCTCCATTTTGGGAGCCATAGGCGTAAGCGTTGGGTTTTGATTTGGCGGCGTCTGGTTGATGTTTGACGGATTGTTTGCGGGCGCAAAATTGTTTTTAACGTCCAATTTCGGTTGAAGCGTAGTGGTAATGCCGTTGGTCGCCGGCGGCACGTTTGAAAGCGGCGAAGTCGTAGGCGGCAGATTTACCTGAGAGTTTGGAAGACTTCCTGTTCCCTTGAAAGGCGAAACGTTTGAAGTAGGCTGAAAAGCTCCGCCTTGGGGCGGTTGGTTAAGTCCGGACGGAGGCTGCATCGTTCCTGCCGGCGGATTATTCCCCGGCGGGTTAAATCCGGGAGTTCCGCTCGCGTTCTGTTGTTTTTCTTTATTCTTTGCCTCGCTCTGCTCGTCCAACGCGGCTTGCAGTTTCACGCCGTCGCAGTTGACGTCGAACTCGAAAGAGAACTCGATTCGCGTTGAGCCGACGGCGGTTCGCGTGGCGCCGGGAGTAATTTTTTTAAAGCACGGAAAACTTGCGAGAGCTTCTTCTATTTTTCCAACCGACGGAATAGAATCGGTCGTTCCTTTCATCTGCGCGTTTATGTTTTTGCGCAGCATTTTGATGTTCACTTCCGTAAGCATAGAGTCAACGCTCGCGATCTTAAGCCTGTTGCCGATTTCCGCTAAAATGAACGTAACGGGAAGCTCCGGTATTGGAAGCTCTTCGTCGCCGGTCTTTCCGCCAATGGCCTCGTTAATCATGGCCAGAGCGCGTTTGACGTTGCCTATCGGTTTGCCCAAAACGCGTTTTGTCGCCTTTTCAAGCTGTTCTTCCAGCTTTTTCTCTTCGTGAGACAAAGCCCAGAAACTTGTCGCAACGTTTGCCGCGGCGAACATGATTAGAACGAACAGCCCGATTATCCCCAGCGTAGCCTGACGCCTGAAGTATTGTTTCTCGGCGGAATACGCGAAAACGTCTTTTCGCAGATTTATAAGTTTTCCTTTAAAGCCTATTCCGTAGGTCGCCAAGCCCAAAGGAACGGCCATAAGAGATTCGTCCGCGTCTGTCGTCAGTTTGTTGAAGTCGGGCGATAAAAGTTTAAGCTGTTCGCATTTGATTCCGGTTTTGTCCCAGATATACAAATCGAGATTTTTCAATTTCGCTCCGCCTCCGGTAATCCATACCGACTGAACGTCTTCGCCGATCTTGTTCGAAACAAGTTCGAGCGTAAACATTATTTCGCGCATCAACGGCGCGACGCCTTCTTCCGTCGCTTTGCATACGTGCGTCTCCTCTTCGTTTTGCGGCACGAAAGTGCCCACGCTTAAGAAAGACAATTCATGCTTAACCTGTTCGGAGCGTTCGAAATCAATGTCAAAGTATTTCGCGATGTTCTGAGTAACGTCTCTTGCGCCCCACGCCGCAGTTCGTATTTCAACGACTTCTCCTTGTTTTAGGGCTACAAAATTCGTAAGTTTGTGTCCGACGTCTATAACGAGTTCAAGCGAAGGCTTCGGTTCAAGTATTTGTCTGTATAGGTTAATCAGCGATAGCGGACCGGTCGTAACCGCTTTTGGGTCTATTCCGCGGGCTTTTAGCGTTTCCAAAAGCCCTTCAAGCTCCTTCGGCTCTACGATTGCCGACAAAACTTGAGATTCGCCCGTCTCCGCCGCTTTCGTCCGCTCGAAATCCCAATGCTTTTGAGATAAATCGAAGGGAACGATTTCGTCGAGGGCGTTTGGAATGGCTCGTTCCAACATGTGTATCTCGGAGAACGGAAGGCTTAACTGTTTGTAGCTGACGCGCTCGTCGAAGATGTTCACCACGAACTGCTTCTGGCCGACTATTCCGGCGAGAGCCTTGTCTATAGCCTCCGCAACGTCCGCAGCTTCAGGATCTTTCGAAGCGTCGGCGTATTTAGCCGAGACGAAGCCCGAAAGCTCGAAGCCGCGAAGGCTTGTGGACATAACGGCGGCCTTAACTCCGTAATGCCCTATGTCCAGACCGATAATTTTTGAAGCCATTTTTGAGCCTTAACCGTATGTTAAAGTATTCTGAAATAATAAAGTACGCCGTTTTTATCTACGACCGCCTCGTAAGTAATGGACACCTGCCCTACTTCGCCGGTGGCTTTAATTCTGAATATGTTCGATTCCGTTTTAGCGTTTTTGCTTAGGCATCCCTTGAGGAATTCAAACTGCGTATATGTGCTGGCGAGCTGCTCGAAGTCGCTGCCGCTGTTAAATCCCATTCCCATCGACTCCTGATCGCGGTATTTTAAAATCTGGTCAAGCGTCATATGAATTTGATTCCATGTCGGAGTGGTGTTCGTGCATTGGCGCAGAAGTCCTTCCAGCACTATGGCGTCGGCTGTGTTGATATTTATGCTGCGCCCTCCGGCGGAGCGGTAAATCGTAAACGAGTCTCCGAAAATTTCCCAAAATCTGTCGTCAACGCCCCATATGAGACGCATTTCCTCGACGGAATCTAGAAAGTGGTTCTTTGCCGCGTACGGATCGGACAATCTGTCGTAAAGTTGATTTTCGTCGCCGCCCTGCATTCCGTAACGAACGTTGTCCTGATCGACCCAGTCGATAATCGCGCTCACAAGCTCGTCTCTTGAAATATAATTTCCGTTCTCGTCTTTGCGCTCAAAAAGAAAATCAAGCTCTTTCGGTTGAAACATAGCAGTAAGTTGAAGAGCTAAAGCCTTTATTTCTTCGGTTCCCGCGACGTTCACGTTTATTTTGCTGTCCTCGTCGGCTATATTTACCATAAAATGGCCGTCAAAATCGCCGAAGCCGGTATCTTTCGCAATTTCTTCCTTCTTTTCGTCGGCCAAATTTTCCGCTCTGTCTTTCATGCCCGGCGTAATTTTCTTAGAAACGCTTCCCGGCGGAAGAAAGCCGTGCTCGTCCTCGGCGTTTTTATTTTTATTTGAATCCGTTTGAGAATCGAAGACGGAAGAATATGAGTCCAAAATTCCGCCCACCACGTTTTGCTCGGCCATTACGCCGCCCGAAAACGCGCGCAGCAAATCCGAATCGAGCGGAACCCACTGCCAAAGCTGAATGCTCATGTTAAAGCGCTTGTTGACAAGCTGATCGACCGTGCGTTGAAGATTTAGGAGCATTTTCATAAAGTTTACGGACGACTGCGCAAGCATTTCGCCGCGAAGTTCGTCTCTCATGTTGGCCGCCATGCGCAGATTCACTCTGGTTTTAAAGTTGAATTCCATCGTTACCACGGTAAGTATGGCAACAGCCAGCAGCGCTACGATAAGCGCGACGCCCTTGTTTTTCTTGGGATCTTTCGCAAACGCCCGATAAAGCGCCGCGGCAATTTTATTCGTCGCTTTCTTTTTCACGATTAGAACCTTATGGGGTCTTTCAGCCAAATTTTAGTTTCCGTAACGTAAGTTTTTTTTTCGCCGAAATCGTCGAAAATAGTAACCGATATTCGCAGCCTTTCCGGCAGCTTGTTTAGGTATTCCACCTTTGAGACGTCCCATTCGAGAACCCAGTCGTCTCCGTTCCACGCCTCGATTTTAAAATCGAGAACGTCTTCGAGCATCGCGTAGGAAACGCCTCCCTTTTCGGGCTCTTTGTCCAGTCTGTTGGTTTCGCGGCGCATAAGGTTTTGCTTGTTCCTGTCGGAAGGGTCTTCCTTCAAAAAGTAGCTTATGGCGCATTGATCGGACTCTTTGGCGTTTTTCGTTATTTTAAGGTGCGCGAACGCCGAAAAATCAAGACGTCCTTCTTTTAATTTAAAAAGCGTCTTTGGGGAAGTTTCGTATTTGTTGTTGTAATTCAACGAAATAAAAGTCATTTCAATCTCGCGAGCCATGCGGTTCATCGCCCTGCCCAGCGAAACGTAACGCTCTTGAATAGCTCCAAGCTCGTCCGGCGCCGAGAGCGTGGTTCTGAAAGACATGTAAAGTATGGTCATAATCATGCCCAGAATTGAAACCGCTATTAGAACTTCAAGCAGCGTAAAGCCGCCGCTGGCGCCCCTTATTTTACCGGCGCGAATCGTATCTTTCATATCAAGTTCATTGTTTCTTAAACGGGCTCGTACTTGGACCGGTGAACGGCGACGTATAAGGCGTGGTTCCTGTCGGGTTCGTCTGCGGCGTCTGCGTAGAAGTAGGAGTTGAAGTTGACGACGTTCCCGTCTGCCCGCCCGCGCTTGCCGGGTCGATTAAATGAGTCGATACCGACATCTCTTCTTTGTAATCCGAATCCGGATCGTCGAGATATACGGTTATTTTTACCTCCCTCATACTCGCCTTAATTATATCCGTTATGATGGTCGCGTAACCCATGAACCCGGCCATTTGCTTGTCCTTTTCATTTTCGCCCGTTCCCATGTTGGAGGGCAGTTTCAGCTCAACTTTGCTTACGTGCGCTTTCCATTTCCAATTGTCGAAATCTATATCCGAGAAGTCGCCGTCATAGTCGGCTTCTTCAAACTGCGAATACCCTTTCTTCTTCATCTCGGCTTCAAATTCAATCATTTTAAGCCGCGCTAGTTGAGTGGCTATAACGTAAAATTTAATTTCAGGCGTGGCTCTTGCGCTGCCTACGTTAATTCCTACTATCGCCGTCATGGATATGGCTAAAATGCTTATCGCCACCATCACTTCGATCAGCGTAAACCCTCTGCGGGCTTCCTTATCGTCGTCGCCTTCATATTGAGAGTCCGTTTCCGCCGCCTCGGCGATAGTCCAGCGCGCTCCGCCGTCCGGCTCTCCGAATACTTTTTTAGCGAACTCGATAAGCTCACTCTTCATGCCGCGCCTCGCGCTCGAAGTCGGGCGGCTCAATGTCGCCTTCTATAATTTCCGCTCGTCCGGTAAGCGGATGAATTTTAATAGAGTAGCTTTCCGCCTGATCGGTTTCGTTTTCAACTTGGGTAGAAATGTAAATCACGGACGGTTGAACGAATCCGTTCGGAAAGAAGAAGATGGAAACCTCGCCGCTCTCGGCTTTTTTCTCCAGGCTTGAGGTAATCGCCCCGCTGAAAATTATTCCGTCCGTCAGTTTGGTCGGCTTAATTACCTCGTCGCTTGCGTCCGAGAACTGCGCGATTTTACGGGAAAGCTTATTCTTGAAATTATACCACCCCTGCCATTTCATCGTGTCGGAAGAGACCAGCGTTTCAAAGTCGGTAAATAAACTTTTCGATTCCTCTTCCGCCAATTTTTCTTCTTCTTCCGAGTTATCGACTATTCTGCCGTCGCGCACTTCCAGCTTCTTGTCGGTGAGAGCTACGGGATTGTCCGCCTCTTCCGCCTTGTAGGAAGCGTCGTCGATATTTATAACGAGCCGTATGTATTTGTGCTCAAGCTGCGCCTTCGCAAAGAGATAACGAACCGTTGATACAAGCTCCTGCGCGGCGCTTTTGCGCTTCATGCTCGTAAGCGAAGAAATCGCGGGAATGGTAACGCCTATCAAAGCGACCGCTACGCCCACGGCAACAACCAGTTCGATGAGCGTAAAGCCCGCAGCGCGGCCTCCCCCGCGCGAATTCGCTTTTTTTATCAGCTCGAACACTTTATTTCTCGTTCGCTCAATCCGCGCCAGCCTCTACTTCTTGTCGCCTTCGAGCGCCCAGCTGTTGACGTCGTCCTCGTTTCCTTCTATTCCGTCGGGGCCTGCGGATGAAATATCGAAGCCGAGTTTGCCGTGGCTGCCCGGCGAAACGTAAACGTAATCCTTGCTCCAAGGATCTTTGGGGATTTCGTTCAGGAAAGGCTTTAGATTATTCGGCGGGTTTACCAAGCTTTCGAGCCCTTCGCTCGTAGTAGGGTACTTGTTGACTTTAATTCGGTACATTTCGAGCGCCGACATAAAGTTGCGTATCTGAAGTCTGGCGGTATCCACCTTCGCCTGCTCCAATTGCGGAACTACCGCGACTGTAACCAGCGTCGCCAGCATCGCCAAAATAATAATGACGACCATGATTTCAATCAGCGTCATGCCTCGCGCGTAGTCTCTTTCGCGGCGGATTCCAAACGCCCGCATCGCCAAACGGTTCAACTTGTTTTTCAGGTAATTCATAGCGATAAACTCCTTTCAGATATTACATTCTGATTTGTTGGTTCAACGTGAGGATGGGCAGCATAATCGAGAGAACTATAAAACCGACTATCGCGCCCATGAAAATAATCATTAAAGGTTCGATGATTGAAGTAAGCGCGCTTACTTTTGCGTCGATCTGCGCGTCGTAACTGTCGGCCACGTGGGTCAACATTTCCTCAAGACCGCCCGTACGCTCGCCGATGGCTATCATGTGCGTAACTATCGGCGGAAACTCGGCGCTTCTTTTTAGCGGCTGCGCAAGCGACTCGCCTTCCCTGACGTTTTCTCTAGCGGCTTCAAGAACTTTAAGCAGAACGCGGTTGTTTAAAATGTTTTTAACGATGTCCATGCTCGTCAATAGCGGCACGCCGGAGCTGAGAAGAGTCGAAAGCGTTTTGGAAAAACGGCTTATCGCAAGCATCAGCACTATGTCTCCGAATATCGGCGCGTTGAGCATCCATCTGTCCCACTTGTAGGCTCCTTCCTCGGAGCGTTTCCAGCGGCGGAATAAAACGACGGCTATTATTAATAAAATCAGCAGCAGCCACCAATAATTGGATACGACGCTGGAAATCCATATTAAAATCTTGGTCGGCAGCGGAAGCGTCGCTTTTATGTCGTCGAATAATTTTACTATTTTTGGAATTACGAACGTGAACAAAACGCCTACAACGCCTATCGCGAAGACGAACATGATGATAGGGTAAACCATTGCGCCTTGAACTTTTTTCTTAAGGCGAAACTGGCCTTCCATAAAATCCGCAAGCCGCTCCATTACTATGTCCAACGCGCCGGACTGCTCCCCCGCCGCCACCATGTTCGCGTAAATGTTGGAAAACAGCTTCGGATGCTGCGAAAGAGCCTCGGAAAGGCTTGAGCCTTCGTTTACCCTGTCGCGTATTTGCGAAAGAACCATTTTAAAGGCCGGTTTCTCAACCTGATCGATGATTGCCGTCAGAGCCTCGACTATTGGGATGTGAGCTTTGAGAAGGTTTGACAGAAGCCTTGTCGTTATGACAATGTCGGCGTCCTTTATTCCGCCCTTAAACGCTTCTAAGGAAAAGGAAAGATTCCCTTTTTTTCTCTCGCGCTGCTGCGTTTCGACGATGTCGACAAGATAAATTCCCTGCTCTTTGATTTTCGCCTTAGCCGCTCTAATCTGCTCGGCGTCAACGATTCCCTTGACTTCTTTCCCTTTCGAGTCGAGACCAGTATAAGAAAAAACCGGCATTTATCGCCTCTTCTCTTTTGGCCGGGCGGTCGTTACCATTCAACCACCGCCTCGTCCTGCGTTACTCTCAATACTTCCTCAATCGACGTTTCGCCGACGAACACCTTGCGGGCTCCGTCTTCGCGCAGCGAGAGCATTCCGTTGTCCATCGCCTTTTTTTTCAAAACGGTCGAGTTTTCGTTGCGCAAAATCGCTTGACGAATATCGTCGTCAACAATTAAAAGCTCGAATATCGCCGAGCGGCCGGAATATCCTCTTCCGTTGCAATGCTGGCAACCGACGTCGGACGCCTTATAAATAACGTCCGGCTCGCTCCCGATGATGCGCACAGGGTTGACGCCCATCTCTCGGAAGACTTCCGGACTGGGTTTGAAGGGAACTCTGCAATGCCGGCAGAGCTTGCGCACAAGCCTCTGCGCGAGAATGCCGATGATGGACGAGCCGACGAGAAACGGCTCGACCCCCATATCGACGAGACGCGTGATTGAGCTCGGCGCGTCGTTGGTGTGCACCGTGGAAAGAACCAAGTGGCCTGTAAGCGATGCCTGAACCGCGATTTCGGCGGTTTCAAAGTCGCGTATTTCGCCGACCATTATAATGTCGGGGTCTTGGCGCAATATGGAGCGCAGACCGCTGGCGAAAGTTAGATTAATCTTCGAGTTGACGTGAATCTGCCCGATGCCCGGCAGCTGGTACTCGACCGGGTCTTCAATTGTAATGATGTTCACGTCCTCGGTGTTCATTTTGCTGAGCGCGCCGTAAAGCGTCGTAGTTTTTCCGCTTCCAGTCGGGCCGGTAACGAGAATAATTCCGTGCGGCTGGTTGATTAAATGACTGAACAGCTGGAAATTCCTCTGCGAGAAACCCATATCGGTAAGTTCGAGCAGAACCGACGATCTGTCGAGCAGACGCATGACTATGCGCTCGCCGTGAGACGTGGGAAGAGTCGAAAGACGGATGTCGATGTCGCGTCCCGCTATTTTTATGCGGATTCGGCCGTCCTGCGGAAGACGCTTTTCGGCGATGTTAAGGTTGCCCATGATTTTAACGCGGCTGGTAACTCTCGCCTGCGCGGCTTTGGGAACTCTGGTAACTTCGTAAAGAACGCCGTCGATGCGGTTGCGCACTACCACGTCGCGCTCCATCGGCTCGATATGAACGTCGCTTGCGTGCTCTTTTACGGCGCGAAAGAGAAGGTTGTTTACGAACTTGATAATAGGCTCGTCGGACGGATCGTCCATTACAAGGTCCGCTATATCGGTGAATTCGCTGCTGTCGTCCTCGAATTTATCCAGCGCTTCGCCGCCTAGCTGCTCCCCGACGTCCTTTGCCGCGGCGTAAGAGAGATTTATCGCTTCCGACAACTTGGTTCTGTTTACGACCGAAGCCTCGACTCTGCATCCGTAAATAACGCGTAAATCTTCCAGCGCCCCGGCGCGGAACGGGTCGCCGATGGCTACGCTCACGACTCCGTTTTCAATTTTGTACGGCAGCGCCATGTTGGTCTGCGCGTAGCTAATGGGCAGCTGTTTAATTATTTCCGCGGGGATATTTTGCGGAATTTCCTTTAAATAAGGCAAATGATACGCCATGGCCAAAGCCTGCGCCAGAGTCTCTTCGTTAACTACGCGCTGCGCGAGAAGTATTTCCGCAAGCGAGCCGTTCCCTTTATCGAGAATAGTTTTAACGGCCGTCTCTATTTTCTCCGGAGAGACGTCGAATTTTCTGATCAATATTTCGGAAAACTGAGGCATTTTAGTTTGTTCGCCTTTTAGTCTTTTCGTTAGGTATTATTCCTTGCTTTTTTCCTTTTTATCGTCTTCGGAGCCTTCTTTTACGGATTTTTTCATTTCCTCCGTTTTCGGCGATTTCTCTTTTTTATCCTTTTTGTCTTTTTTCTCTTCTTTACCCTTAGCGTCCTGCGATTCTTCTTCGCCTGTTTCCTCGTCGCCGTCGGGCTTGACCTTATCTTCTTTTACGGAAGGCTCCTCGTACTGTTTATTCTCGCCGTCCTTAACTTTTTCCTTTGCTTTCTGCCCCGGATCGTATTCTTTTTCGTCCGGAATTTCGGTCTTTTTATTATAAATTCCTTCGTCGCCGGGTTTTATTTTAATTCCGTCCGCGTCTTCGTCATTAACGTCCGTTTTTTCTTCCTTTTTAACCTTTTTGGGCTCTACCTCGTCTTCATCCTTCATAATTTCCACCGGGTTGGCGTCGGGCGATTCTATCGATTCGTCCTGCTTGACGTCAGCGTCCTTCGCTTTGTCTTCTTCCGCGTCGTCCTTGTTTCCGCCGAGAGTTTTTACTTTGCGCTGTTCGTGCAAAAAGTACGTTTTTTCGGCTTTGGAACTTTCGGCGTCTTCCTGTTCCAACTTAATCGAGCTCTTTATGCTCTCAATCGCTCCCACCTTTTTTTCAAAATCGACCGGAGGTTCGAATTGCTCCGTTTTGCCGTAGAATTTTTTCAAAAAGTCGGAACGCTCGCGCATTTTGCGTTTAAATAT
>CAYNVS010000037.1:0-31489 GCA_964400725.1 uncultured Myxococcales bacterium | reverse complement strand
CAGCTCGCGGAATTCTTTTTCGTCCATGAAGAATTTCATTGCGGCCGCCCGCAGCGTCGCGTTGGGCTCTTTTACCTCGGCTAAAGCCTGAAGTATAACGAGCCTTATCTGCGCGTCGATTTTTTCGTCCGTAACGTATTTTACCAAAACCGAAATCGTCGCGGGTCCTTTAATGTCGTACGCCAGCTCCGCGCTGTCCTTGCTGATGTTAGGGTATTCTTTTTCAAGCCGTTTTGAAAAGGCGTCGTCCGCTTTGGCGTAAACTTCCTTGTCGTCCACAATCTTTATTAACTTGACTACGTCTTTCAGGTATTTAGGCGTTTGAGACTGCGTCATTATGGCGCCGAACAGCTTGCCGATAAACTTGCCGCCGTCCTTTCCGAAAATCGCGACTACTGTGTTCCAAGCGTATCTTCCCGCGTTCATTTTTTTAGGAAAGTCGATTTCGTACCAGCCGATAATCATATCCTTCAGAACGTTTTTCAAACTTTGGTCGTTTTTTCTTTCAAGCATTACGTAAAGCGAGTCTTTAATTGCGGCCTGATCGCGCAGGTCGCCTTCAAACAGAGCTTTTTTTAATTCCGGAGCCGCTTCGGTCATCAGCGCGACAAGTTCCTTGCCGTCTATCGTTTTAATGATTTCGTCGAGCGTCGCGATTTTTTTTGATTTTATGGTAGTCGCAAGCGCGTAGCCTCTTAGAGAGAGCTCGGCGTTGGCGTCAAGCGTCAACTTCATTAAGCGGCCGCCTTCGGAGTCGCTTGCGCCCCATTTGTCAACGTCTTCTTTGCCGACCTTGCACGACGCAAGCGCAATTAGCGCCGCGGCGGCGGCCAAAATAATAAAAAATCTTTTCGACATGAGCGGTACCCTCCGTTAAATCGCTTTTACGCCTACCGTTGAAACATCGTTATTGTAAAATTATGTCAAACCGGAGGCATAAGTCAATTTAGAATTTAATATTGTAGGAATTAAGGATTTATGTTATTAAACTCGGCTTTGAAAGGCTTTAAATATGACCGTTTTCAAAAAAGCGTTATTGATAAATTCGGCGGGCGCCGCGTTGTTCGCGCTCGCCGCGGCGCTTGCCTTCGCGCCCGACGCTTCAGGCTTCGGCGCGTCCGGCAAGGCGGAGTTTATCATTCTCGAATTTCCCGGCTCGCAATCGGACGAGCGCGCCGACTCCCTTAAAAAACTTTCATTCGAGCTTATGCGCCGCACAAGCGTCGAGGCCAAGCTCGTCCATCGCAAAATCTCCATAGAAAGCGACGAAATCTTCGACTCCCCCTTTCTTTTCATGTACGGCGAAAACGCCTTTCCCGAATGGAAAGAGGAATGGCGGCTGCGTCTGGCTAGATACCTGAACGCCGGAGGCTTTCTTTTCATCGACAGCGATTCCAGCAAAGGGGACGGATTCGACAAATCTATACGCCGCGAGCTTGCGGCGGCGTTTCCCGGCAAACCGCTGAAGAAGCTCGAACCGGAACACACGGTTTACAAATCTTTCTTTTTATTGAAAGAACAGGCGGGGCGGCTAATAAACAAGCCTTACTTAGAAGGATTAGACGCCGACGACCGCTCGCCGGTTATTTACAGTCAAAACGATATTACGGGAGCCTTTTTAACCGACGCCTTCGGCAACTACAAATTCGACGTAACTCCCGGCGGCGAAACGCAGCGCGAAATGTCGATGCGTTACGGCGTGAATATTATAATGTACGCTCTTTGCGTAAATTATAAGTCGGATCAGGTTCACATTCCCTTCATTTTAAAGCGCAGACGGTAACGGGGCGGCGCTATGAGCATTTTATCGGCACTAGCCGGCAAAGGGGATTACAACGACTACGAACTCGTTTTGCGAAACGCGCCTTCGGGCTTTTGGCTTTACGCGCTTGCCGCGGCCGTCGTAGTCGTAATAGTTTGGGCTTGGCTGAATTTGGAGCGCGTCAAGGCGTTTCGCCTAAAAGCGGCGCTGTTTGCGCTGAGGCTTTTCGGCCTCGCGGTTATTTTATTCGTTCTGCTGCAACCGGCGATTGAGCTGCGCAAAGTTGTATGGCGCAAGACGCACATTGAAGTTCTCGTGGACGATTCGCGGTCGATGAGCGTCAACAGCGGCGACTCCAACTCCCGTTTTGCGCTCGCCAAGGAATGGGTGAGGGAACGCAAGGAGCAGTTTGCGGAACTTTCGCAGAAATATTTCGTCGATTTCATGTTTTTTTCAAACGGGTTAAAGCGGTCTAGCTTGGACGAAATTCTAAACGAGGCCGAACCCAAAGGGCCGCAGACCGGAATCTACGTTTCGCTCTCCGAGCTCGCCTCTCGCTTTTCGGACGAAGAATTATCGGGAATTATATTGCTTTCCGACGGCGCCGACAACATGGGGTTCCCGGACGTCGAAAAGAAAAAAGCGAACGAATGCGTCGCGCCTACCGGCTGCAACACGCCTATATTCGCGGTTTATCCGGACGCCGAAAGCGAATTCCCCGATCTTGCCATTTCTTCGTTGCGCTACGACGATTTTGCTTTTGTTCACAACACTATAACCATTGAAGTAGAGCTGCGGTTGACCGGTTTTCCGACTCAAAACGTGCCGGTCGTTCTAAAAAAGAACGACCGACCTTTGATTTCAACGGAAATCAACGTTAAAAGCGGGGGGAAGCAAACGGTTACTCTGGCGTTCAAGCCGACTGAAGTCGGCCGCGCCCTATACGAGGTCGGCGTTCCCATATTGCAGGGAGAAAAGATTGTTTCCAACAACAAACGCGTCTTCATGTTGAAAGTAATTCGCGACAAAGTCCGCGTGCTGCAAGTCAGCGGCCGCCCGGACTGGGACGAGCGTTTTCTGCGTCAGTATCTTAAAAAAAATCCCAACGTCGATCTCATATCTTTCTTTATATTGCGCACGAACGAGGATATGTTCTGGGTGCAGGACGACGAGCTGAGCCTTATACCGTTCCCTACGGACGAGCTCTTCAACTCGCAGCTTCATACGTTCGATCTCGTGATTTTTCAAAACTTTACCTACCGCGGCTACCAGATGGCCTATTACCTTAAGAACATCGCCGACTTTGTTAAGAACGGCGGAGCTTTCGCAATGATAGGCGGCGACAATTCGTTCGGCCCCGGCGGTTACGCGCATACCGAAATCGAGGAAATTCTGCCCGTAAAAATAATCGCGGAAGGCAAAGGGTTCGACGAGGAGCCTTTCTTGGTCAAACTGACCGCCGAAGGAGAGAAACACCCGATTACCGCGCTTGAGCGCGACAAGGAAAAAAACGTTTCGGCCTATTCTCAGCTGCCGAAACTGCTCGGCTTGAATTATCCTCTTTTGCCGTACGACGACGCGGTCGCGCTGGCGGTTCATCCGACGCTTTCGTATTACAACAAACCGGCGGTCGTCGTCGCGATAAGACGAGTCGGAGAGGGACGCTCGATGGCGGTTTCGGCGGACTCGCTGTGGCTGTGGAACTTCGAGATGGCCAAACGCGGCGAAGGCTCGGCGTATTACAATCAATTTTGGTCGAACGCGATACGCTGGCTGATTAAAGACCCCGACATGGAGCTTCTGCAAATTACGGCGGCCAAAGACGTTTACAAGCCGGGCGAAACCATAACGTTGTCAATTCGCGCGCTGGACGAAAACTTTTTGCCCGCGGCGGGAAAGCAGATAAACGTTTCGTGGATTACTGACGATGGAACGCCTACAACCAAAACGGTCGTAGCCGACGGCGAGGGGCTTGCTTCGGTTTCGTTCGACGCGCCGTCAAAGGAAGGCGCGCTTACGGTAAAGGCCGCCGCCGAAATGTCCGGCGGCAGGCCGGAGGAATCTCACGCGTTGATGTTAATCGACGAAGGCGGCAAGGAGATGAGCAAGGTGGAAGTTGACAAGCCGCTGATGAACAGACTCGCGGGAGAAACCGGCGGAAAAGCGTACGGCATGTCTAATAAAGTAAAACTTAGCTCGATGCCATTTGTCGAGGCAAAAGCCCGCCAGATAGCCAACCGCGAGGACAGGCCGTTATGGGACAACGCCTATATTATTCTTATCGCCGGCGCGCTGTTTACGCTTGAGTGGTGGATCCGCAAGCGGAAGAAACTGCCGTAAATAAACAGTCTTGCGTCAAGTTATTTAATAATCGGCCAGCCGCGCTTTTTTGCGTATTTAAGCAGCCGCTTAGTCGGGTTTACAGCGGCGGGGTTGCCTACCATTTCGAGCATCGGAATGTCGGAGTGGCGATCGCTGTAGGCGTGCGACTTCGACAGGTCTATCCCTTCAATTTCGGCGAATCTGCGGGCGTAAGCGGCTTTGTGCTTTCCCAGTAAAACGACGTCGGCGGGTCTTCCGGTCAACAAGCCGTCGTTTCCTTTTTCTAAGTCCGTGCATAAAAGGCGGTCGAAACCTAAGTGCTTGCGCGCGGGTTCAAGCATGTAACGCACCGAGGCAGACAGTATAACCAATACGTCGCCGGCGTCGCGGCGTTCCTCTACCGCTTTTAACATTCTTTGGTTTAGCTTCGGCTTAAGCGTTTCGTGGTAATACGCTTCCGACTCGCTCTCGAAAAGAGCTATGTCGCGTCCTTCGTAAAACTTCATGCACATAAGCGCCATTCGTTCGGGCGATAATAAATCGAGTTTGTAAAACTTGCTTGCGCCCCATATTTTAAGCGCGAACGCAAGCGAAAGCATTTTGCGCTTGTAAAGGTATTTAATGCCGATTTCAGCGGAATCGGCGTTAAGGAGAGTATTGTCGAAATCGAAGAACGCAGCCGCGCGTTTGCTTTTAGACATTCCGCCAATTTGCCCTATTTAACGCGGGAAATCAATAGAAATTTCGCTTCAATTCTTTACTAGAGCGCTTAATTCGTCCATCCATGAATTGAGCAGAATGAACGCGCAGGCGACGTTCGTGGCGTAAATCGCTATGGAAGCCGCGGGAAGGCGAACATCTGGGAAGACTTTTTTTCGCAGGCCGTCCAACGCTCTGTTGGACAGTTCGACGTCCTTAGGCCAGTTGCACTGCATCGCTATCGAGAGACTTTCAACGAGGTATATCTCGGCTTTTTCTTTATCGCCCAAAAGCGTGTAGTAATAACCGATAGAGTAGGAAAGTCTCGCCATTTCGCGGTAATCGAGCCTCGCCCTCGCCACTTTCAAAGCTATGTCGGTATATTGAACCGCCGAATTTACGTCTTTTTTGGCTAAAAAATACCGGCCAAATCTGTCTAATAAAATTTGAAGCGAATAAATATCGCGGCAGTAAAAAGTTCTATCCACCGCTTCAATTAGTAAATACGAAACCTGTTTCACCGCGCTCGGACCGTTTTTAAGAGCTATTGAAGCGAGCGCTATAAGAGCCTTTTGCCCGTAAGAATCCTCCGCTCCGATGCGGGATTTCACTCTTCTCGCGGTTTCAAGCGACTCCATATACGCGTCGTAAGCCTTGTCTTCAAGGTTTTGCGACTCGAACAACTGCCCTAAAATGTACTGCGCCCTGGACAAAACGACGTCGTCTTCGGCTTCTTTTGCCGCCTCAATCGTAACCGCAGCCGCTTTGCGCGCTTCGAGAACGTTTCCGCGCAGCCTCATGCAGTCTGTAATTTCAGCCAAACAATCGACCGCTAGCAATTTAAAATTGATTTTTTTGGCTACTTGATAAGACAGCTCGAAAGCCTTTTGAGCCTGCTGGGCGTCTCCGCCTTTTTTGAAGACAAGCCCCAAATCTTGTAAAATGTGCGCTAATTTTTGCTCAAAAATTCCGCGTTCTTCGTCGTCCAGAGCCGGATTTTTAACGAGCGCGTGAACGACGCGGGAAACCGCTTGGTAAAGACGGGCGGATAACGCGTACTGCTTTGTTTCTGCCATTACTCGGGCCAAACGCTCAAGGTGGGCGCGGGAGCCCGCGGCCGTTTGAGGCGTCCAAGCGTAATGGCAGGCCGCCGTGAAATCTCTTCTCCACGAAGGGAATCCGCCCTTTTCGTGCATGAGTTTGGCTATCGCCGGTTGAAATTCCCGTCTAAACAATTCGGGAGTCGTTGACTCAAGATACTGCGCGACGCCGCTTTCTTTTATTTTATAAACCCTTCCGTTGTGGGATTCCTTTTTTATTATAAGTTCCATCGACGTCAGCGCGTCGAGATCGGAAGTCAACGCGTGATTTCGCTCCGGGAAAAGGCTTTTAAGCGTTTCGTAACCGCAGTCGTCCGATAGAATTGCGACGGCAAGAAGCAGCGTTTTTTGGTCGTTTGTCAGGCGGTCTATTCTAAGCTTTAAAACGGCCTCGAACGACGCGGGTCTGAAATCGGCGGCTTTGTCGGGGTTCGGCCACAAAAGCCCTCTTTCTTTGAGAGCTATGCGGTTCTCTATGAGGTAATTAGTATATTGCAGGGCAAACTCAGGATTGCCCGCGCTGGCGAGGTAAATTTCCTTCGCCAAATCGGCTTGAATGGTTTTTAGTTTAAGCCGTTCTTCAAGCGCGGCGGTTAGGTCGAGTTCGTCGAGCGTATCGACTTTTATTACGGATATGTGGTCGTCTTCTGGCGATTTTTTTACCGGCAGCGTTCTGGCGCCGACTACTAGCATTAAACGCATTCTATTCGCAATGCCGGCAAGGGAATCGAGGAGAGCGCGGGATTGCGCGTCGATGTAATGAGCGTCGTCGATTACAATCATAACCGGCTGCTGCATAGAAATTGAGCTGATTATTCTGATGAAAGAATAAAAGAAGGCGTTTTCGTCTCCTTCGGGAGGGTAGCAATTCGGGTATTCGGGCGCAGGCCGAATTCCGAAATAGCTTGCTATTACCGTAATTTCGCCCGCAGAAAGACCCAATCGGGACAACTGTCCGATTTTCGTTCCTCTGATTTCGGCGTCGTCGTAGTCCAAAAAGCCTGCGATTTGTCTGATTACGTCAAGAAAAGGATAAAGCGCAATCTGCGCCGTAAGCTGCGAGCATTGAACGTTAAAAACATTGAGATTGTTTTGATAGCCGAAGCCTGAAATGTGCGAAATTATCGACGTTTTGCCGCAGCCTCTAGGTCCGGTAAAAATTACCGCTTTGCCGCGTCCTTCTTTTACTTCCGCAAGCAGCGGCGGAATTTCCATAAGAAGTTCGGTTCTTCCCTTAAGCCACGAACGCGGCGTAATTCCCGCGGCGTCCGCCGGAGCGGCCGACCTGAATCTTTTTAAATCTTTGACGTTTTGATCTGCCCCGCACGAGCCGCAGTAGTTGGAGCGAAGCGGTATCATGGAGCTGCACGACCAGCAGACGCCCCAAAGTTTCTCGTCGCAGCGAGTGCAGCGAAGAGAGAAATCGACGTTGGAAGTATTACACTTTGGGCATTTAATCATATTTGAACCTCAAAATTGCCGTTCATGGCGTTGCATTAATACAGATTAAAAAAAAATGTCAAGTAGTATTTATACGTATATTGTCATATTTAATTTTGTAATCTCCAGAAAGTATTGATGTTGTTCTAAAATCAAAAATTATAAGGAAAATTTATAAACGACGCAAAATATTTTCTTCGAGCTATTTGCAGATCGGCTGCCGTTATTGTAAAATCTGAAATTGAATGATATTACTGATTATATTTAGTTTGGCTAGATGGTTGTATCATATTGAGAAACTTAGCTGCAAATTGCTATGTATTTAAATTATTAATAATGAAAAACGCATTCAAAACTTGCCAATCGGCAACGTTTTAACTTTATTGCGTATTTGTCGTATGCGGGAGAAGATTTATATGAGCCGCTACGGCTTCCGCGCGCCGGTTTTGGGCAGAGCCGCCGCCGCCGCGCCGATTAGCGCCAGACAGGCCGCGGCAATCATAGCCGTTTTAAACGAGGAGTATTCAGTCGGCGTCCATTTGGAGCCGGATGAACCTTGCGACTTGAATATTGCGGTAGCCGCCGAAACGCCTAAAAGCATTCCGAGGTTGCGCGAAACGGCCATGAGACTTCCCGCGGTTCCCTGCCGTTCTTTAGGAGCGGAGCCCATGAGCGCGCTTGAGTTGGGCGAAATAAAAACGCCCGTTCCAACGCCGATAATCGCAAGCGAAAGGGCCGCGGTCGTCCAGTCCGCCGGGGAGTTTATAAAGGAGAGAAAGGCCAGTCCGGCCGCTAAAACAGTCATTCCTCCCGCTGCGAGCCATCGCGCGCCGATTTTATCGGAGAGATAACCCGAAGGCGAAGCGCATAAGGCCATCATAGCCGGCTGCGCGGTCAGTACGAGTCCGGCCTGAGCCGCGCCCAGTCCCGCTTCGTCCACAAGATAAAAAGGCGCCAAAACGCCTTGTATAAACAGCGCCGCGTAATTGCACAACGCGCTCAATACCGCGGACGAGAAGACCGGAGAGCGGAAGAGCCCTGCGTCTAAAAGAGGCGAATCGGATTTTATTTGAGAGCGTACGAACAGGGCGAGCCCGACGGCTCCCGCGCCCGCCCAAGCGGCCGTTTGCGCGCTTGCGACGCCCCAGACGCGCGTCTGCCCCAGAGCTATAAGAAGCGGCGGAAGCCCCAGCGTAAGAAAAACGAACCCTTGATAATCGAACCGGGCGTCGGGTTTGACGGTTTGTTTCGCGGAGAATAGCAGGCCGAGCGCGAGGACTAAGGCGGTAATCGGAGCGTTTATGTAAAATATCCAGCGCCAGCCGAGCGTTTGAATGAACAATCCGCCCAGCGGCGGGCCGAATGAAAGGCCTAAATAAGTCGAAGTCGAGAGTATTCCCAACGCTTTTCCGCGCTGAGAATCGGGGAACGCGCCCGTTAGCATCGCCGGGCCGGAAGACATTATCATCGCTCCTCCTACGCCTTGAGCCGAGCGCATGACGATAAGCCAGAAGTAATCGGGCGCAAAACCGCAGCCCAGAGAAGCGGCGCCGAAAATCCCGAAGCCCGCAAGGTAAATTATTCTATGACCGAATATGTCGCTGGCGCGTCCGGCTGCGAGCAAAAATACCGTAGTCGAGAGCATGAACGAAGACATGACCCAGCTTGTTTCGTTCATCGACGAGTTCGTTTCCTTCGCGATGAACGGAAGCGCGAGCGAGACGCTCGAACCGGCAAGAGCGGTAAGAAACGTCCCTATTCCCACCACCGTAAGCGTCAGAGAAGGCCTGCCGTCCGCGCTTTGCGTCATGCTTAAATCTCCGTCGATGAACTTTGCCGCGGCAAGCGCGTCAAAAAAGCCGCTGCGGCTAAAAGTCGGTTATCGGTTTTAGCGGAATCGGCGGATAAATTTGTCCGTGGTTTGTCGGCATTGAATTGTAAACCCAATTCACGTCTATTACGCCCTGCCGGATAAGCCTCCGTCTGACGAACCCCTTGAAAATTCCCCGCACGAGAACGTTTTCCATTTTGGTCGTCATGCAGAATACCGCGACGGTCGCGCCTTGCGGAACTGTTTCAAGCTCGTCCCGGTAGGCGAGGGGAGAGAAAACCAGCCTGCCGTTGTTGGCCGCCTGACATTGAATAAGCGGCGTAATGACCGGAAATCCGTCTTCGCGAATCCATGAGAGGAACTTAAGGCTGTCGAGCGCGCCGAACAGGTTGCGCGTATAGGCGTACATCGCCAGCTCGCTTCCGCGATCGTCGGCTCCGCCTTTGCCGAGTTTAGTAATAGCGGTCGCGACCGCTATTTTTGGCAGCGGAAGAGGTTCGCGGCCGTAGGTTTCAAGCAAATCCATGTAGTAAACGGTGTTTATGCCGAAGTAAGTGTTGTAGCGGAACATCGGCTTGGAATTGTACATTTCGTACTCCGCCCCTTCTTTGGCGAATTTCGTAAAGCGAGCCGTTCCGCGCCGCATGACTTTATCGAGCGTCATAATTAGGAAGCCGGTTTTATCGTTTTCGCGAACGTGGCGTTTGCTTAACCCTTCGGTGAACTGCCCCCAGACGAGCGTCTTGGCGTCGAGCGCCTGAATGGAAGTAATGAGCGTAATGTGAGGAAGCCCCTGCGGGTTGACGGTCGCAAGCAGTCCGATTTTCGCCGTCGGCTCAGTGGCCGCTACGTCTTCCGAGTCGAACGAATTGTATATCCGCATTTGATTCTCCGTAAATATTTTTCAGCAGGAGGCCGGACGATTCTTCGGTTTTGCGTCCGACGACGCGGCCTTTTCGCGGTTCTCAAGCCGCGTCGAGCCGGTCGCGACAACGAGCGATTTTTTAACTCCGCTTTTAGCCGCCGCGTTTAGCAGCTCTTCCATTTTATCTTTTGAAATAAGCTCGGCGTCGTCGAACTCCCATTCCAGCGACAGCCGTTTGTATTTGTCTTTGCACAGATTGTTGAACGCGCACAATTCCCATCTTTCGACCGCGTCGCAAAGCTCTTCGGCTATAAAACGGCCGATGGCTGAAATATTTTCCGCGTCGTCGGTGGCGTCTGGGATTATCGGAGTGCGTATCCACAGGCGTTTGGGGAACATTTCGGTTTTCATCCGCTTTGCGACGAACCGCAAATTGGAAAGAATAAGGTCGTTTCCCGCGCCGGTGTAACGCTTGTGTTTCGCTTCGTCCATAAGCTTAATGTCGAACAGCGCGACGTCCGCCGCCGTCAGCAGCTCTTCGAGCGTTTCTTGTTTGCAAAGGCCGCATGTATCGAGCGCGGTTTGGACGCCTTCCGCCTTCAGCGCGCGCATAACTTCAAGCGCAAAGCGCGGCTGCATGGTCGCCTCGCCCCCAGACAGCGTTACTCCGCCGCCTGAGTTTTCAAAGTACGCTCTATCCTTTAGAAGCTCGCGAACGAGCTCTTTAACGCTCCAAAGCGTCCCAAGCGTTTCCATCGCCGTCGATGGGCATTCCTTTGCGCAGTCGCCGCAGCCGACGCACAGCTTGCGGTTTATGTCGATTCCGCGGGAGCTTTTGCCGAGCGCGCCTTGCCTGCAAACCGTTATGCACGTTCCGCAGCCAATGCAGCGCGAGCCTATCCATTGGACTTCCGCGTCCGGCTTAATGCTTTCGGGGTTGTGGCACCACGCGCACCTCAGCGGGCAGCCTTTTAGAAAAACCGTCGTGCGAAGACCGGGGCCGTCTTCGGTGCTCATGCGTTGTATTTCGAGGACGACGCCGCGGACGTCGTCTGCGGAAATTTTTGCCATTGCGCGCATCCTACAACTTGTTGTGGCTGACTCTGGCGATGACTTCGTCTTGAAGCTCTTTGCCGATGGTCGTGAAATAGGCGTTATAGCCGGTTACGCGCACCAAAAGATGACGGTAGTCGGCCGGGCGCTTCTGCGCGTCCCGCAGAGTGTCGGGGTCGAGCATGTTTATTTGAAGCGCGGTGCCGCCGTTTTCCGCGTAACCTCGTAAAAAAGCCTTGAACTTGGCGCGGCGCTCCGGGTCTTTTAATATTGACGGGTTGAATGTAATCGTATGACTCGCGCCGTTGGGGAGGCTGCAATAATACCCGAACATATCGCCTTCGTTTTCCGCGTCTCTGCCTCCCAGAACCTTTCCGACGGAGTTTGCGTTCGCGGTAGGGCCTTTCGTGTCGGCGCCGTTGGAGGGGCATATCGCGTTGGATAGAAACTGTCCGCGCGGCCTGCCGTCTGGGCTTGCGGCCATTATATAGCCGTCGCCCGCCCAGTAGTTCCAGCTCAGCATTCCGGGGCGGAACATTCTGTTCGTCGATTTCGTGCAATGCTTCCACGTTTCGCCGCACCACAAGTCCATGACTTTGCGCGCAAGCTCGTCCGCTTCGTCGTCGTCGCGGCCGTATTTAGGCGCCTTGTACTTAGCCCGCGCCTGCAGCGCCTCGCGTCCTTTCCAGTTGTTTTTCAGCGCCTCGATAAGCTCCTCCATGGAGCAGGCTTTTTCCTCGAATACAAGGCGTTTTATGGCAAGCAGCGAATCTACCGTGGTGGCGAACGTTACCGCTTCCAGCGTAACGAAACTTATTTCGGCTCCGCCTTCGGTTATATCGAGCCCTTGCTCGGCGCAGCCGCGCACCAAACAGCTTAAATACGGCGTATGGAAATACTTAGCTCTTATCGCTTCGCTCGCCTCGTACGTTTCCGCGCTTCTGGCGACGATATACTTAGTCTGCTCCTCGTAGGCGCGCCAAAATTCGTCGAAGGTTTTGAAGCCGCGCGCGTCGCCGGTTGCGGGGCCGTCCTGCGTAATCGGTTCTCTTGCGCCGGTGATTGGGTCTTCAAATTCAAGCAGGTCTTTGCCGCCCGTAAGCGCGAGCTCAACCGCTTTAAGCAAGTTAAGGTTGACGTCAACCGTTCCCGATCTGTCGTTGCCGACCATCGTGTTTTCCAAACAGCCGACAGGCGCGTATTCGTGGACGTTCTTTTCATTTATTAAATGCTCGATGCCGGTCGTCCGAGCTTGACGCATCATTCCGGCCATGGAGCGCTCGTCGAAGTTGAGCAAAAAGGGCGCGCCTTGACTTTCGGCTATCATATCGACGAGTTTGTCCAGCAGCTTTTCGGGCGATTTGCGGTGGATGCGTACGTTCGGCTTAGGCTCAAGTATCGGCGACATTTCGTCTATGACTTCAAGAAAGATGTAGGTAAGTTCGTTCGTCATATCCGCGCCGTCCGCGCCCAAACCCGACAGCGTTATAAGCTGCCCGAATCCGGCGGTTATCCCTTGGTTCCCCGCTCTTATCTGCGCGTCGTAAGCCGTGTTGCAGTGAATCCAGAAACACTTCAATATCTCTTTCGCGAATTCTTCGCTCATACCTTGCGCCTTGGACGCGAGCCAGTACGGCAGAAGGTATTGATCTATTCTTCCGAACGACGTTCCCGGTCCGGGGTAATTTTCGTCGCTCATCACAAGCATGTGATTAATCCACAAAGCCTGAACCGCTTCCCAGAAGTTTTGCGGCGGCTCCCACGGAACGCGCGAGAGGTTTCCCGCCATTTCCTCAAGCTCCGCTTTTCTTTCGCGGTTCGTCTCTTTTTCCGCGAGCGATAAAGCCAGTTCGGAATATTTTTTCGCCAAGTCCCGCGCCATCGTCGAGGCGGTAATCATCGCGCGAAGCTGCGCGCCTTTCGCGCCTTTTTTCTCCGATTCCTTAAGCGCGTCGTACTTTTCCAGCAGGTCGGCGTTTATTCCTTTCCAGCCGATTTTAAGAGCGCGCTCGTGTCCCGGAATAAGATGTCCGCTCGTCGCTCCGGCGTTGCCGTAGCCGCGGTCGTGAAAGCGCTTCATTTTTTCGCGCGCGCCTCCTTTGCCCAGAATAAGCCTGTCCCATTCCTCGCGCTCCTTTTTATTGAAACACATCGAGCATTGTACGTTGAAACGCCCGCCCGCGATTAAATCTCCCGGCAGTATTTCCTGCGGGACGTAATTTACCATGGTTTCTTTTACGAACCAAGCGCGCCGCTCTACAAGCGGAAGGCTCCAAAAATCTTCGCGCAGAGGTATATACCTTGCGGACTGACAAAACGAGCCGCGCAGCGTTTGCAGAAGAGGATAGGTTTCGGGAACGATGTAGTAGGTCAGCTCGTTGAACTGCAAGTCCCACGGAACGCCCGTCGTCCACGCGGTATATTGGTTGTTCCATGCGCGCTCTACTCCTTTGAAGTAGTAGTCTCTAAGCCATTGAATTCTTGGGCTCAAGCCTTTGGGCTGCTTTATTTTGCTTTGCGTCGCCGCCGCGGTGGAACTCATGCTTTCCTCCTGCTTCGTAAATTGTAAAGCCGCCCGAAAATTTGACGGCGTTTAATTTTACATTATACGCCCGTCCGCGGAATTCGGCTAAGATTTTTCTTCGCGCCGCGATTAAAAATGCGAATAGCTTTGGAACGTTGAAATTTATTCTTCGAGTCCGAGGACGTTCTTCATCGAGTAAAGCCCCGGTCGTTTGTCCGCGAGCCAATAGGCCGCATCCAGCGCGCCGCGCGCGAACATGGCTCTGTCGTGCGCCCTGTGCCCCAATATAACGCGCTCGTTTTGACCGAAGAAAATTACGTCGTGCTCGCCTACCACGTCGCCGCCCCTTAAAGCGGAAAAGCCTATTTCGTCGGCGGTTCGCGCTTTGGAAAGGTTCTTGCGGTCGTAAACGGCTATTTCATCCAGTTCAAAGCCTCTCGCCTTGGCCGCCTCTTTGCCGAGGGCGACGGCGGTTCCGCTGGGCGCGTCTATCTTTTTATCGTGGTGGGTTTCGACGATTTCAATTTCAAAGCCTTTTAACATTTCCGAGGCGCGTTTTACGAGGTGAAGCAGAACGTTCACGCCGACGGAAAAGTTGGCTGCGTATAAAATAGGTATTTCGTTCGAGGCCATATAAATAAAGGTTTCATGCTCTTCGCTGAGGCCGGTGGAGCCGATTACAAGCGGCATTTTTGCGGCGACCGCCTGTTTTACGCTCTCATTCAAGCCGTGCTTGTTTGTAAAGCAGACGCCGACCGCGTTTTCCGGCGCGTCTTTAGGAAGTTTAGCCGACGACTCTATTTCGCCCTCGCCGCAGGGTATTTTTTTTCCGATTTTCGGGTGTTTTGCGTCTTCTACCGCGCCGACGACTTTAAAACGCGCGTCAGACGAGGCGCAATCCATTATAAGTTTACCCATCCGGCCCGCCGCGCCGAATACGACGATGTTTACGACTTTATCGGTCATTTGGTTTACAATCCTCTCATCCATTCAGGTTTAAGCAGTTTTTCGTCCCTCGTCTTGATTACGCGGTCGAGATAGCCGACGATTCTTTCCTTGTCCTGCGGCAGTTCGGCTTTTATCGGCAGGTAGTTCGACGCGTGATTCGCGTGGAAACGGCAATTTTTAACTTCGAGGTTTTCAACCAGAGTTTTCAGCTCTTGTAAAAGGCCGAATTTATCGGGCAGCTTGAACTTTCCGGCGCGAACATCCTCGAAAAGAGGCGTTCCAGGGACGATTGTAAGCATCAAAGCGCCGACGTATTCGGGGTTGACCGCGTTCAGCAGTTTGGCCGTGTCTTTGGCGTGCTCTTCGGAAAGTTCTTCGCCTCCCGCGCCCAGCAAAACGATGGTCGAATAAGTTATTCCTGCTTCTTTTATCATTTGGCCGGCGCGAACGGCCTCCGCGGCGTCGGAGCCTTTGCATATTCTTTTCAAAACCTCGTCGTTGCCGCTTTCAAAACCGTGATAAACGATGCCGAGTCCGGCGTCTTTGAGTTCCCGCAGTTCCTCGACCGATTTATTTTTAACGCTTCTTGCGTCGCCGTAGGCTCCCACGCGTTTTACGCGCGGCAGTTTTTCTTTGATGCGGGCGAGTATTTTCAAAAGATGATCCGTCTTGAGGACGAGGGCGTCGCCGTCCATTAAAAAAACGCGCTCGAAATAACCGCCGTAACCGGCCGCCTCGTCTATGTCGGCGAAAACCGTATCAAGCGGTTTTATGGAAAATTTTTTCATAAGATACATCGCGCAGTACGAGCATTTGTTATGACTGCATCCGACCGTAATCTGCAGCAGCAGCGAATCGGCCTCGGAAGGCGGTCTGAATAGAGGTTCAACGTAGTCCATCGGCAGCCTTGTTTTCTAAGGGTTATAAGAACGGGGCAAACAACCGAAAGTTAAATCTCGTTTTATTCAACAAAGTAAATTATGCGATAAGTTACAATAGATTAAAAACGCAAATCAAATTAAATATTTTAACGCGGCGTTTTTTGGATAAAAAAAAGCGCGACAACCGGCGAGCGATGAGCGAAGAGCCGCGCCGCGAACCGGCTTCGGCTTAAAAACATTCTAAAGTAGCCAAAGAAAAAGCGGAAGAATTTACTCTTCCGCTTCTTTTTTTAATGCCGTTAATTGCTAGAAGACGAGCGTTACTCCCGTCTGGATGAAATAAATTTTATCCGTGGCCGAGCGCGCTTCGCCGCTTTGAAGTTTGTTTACATATGCCGCGCCCGCTCCGCCGGGGACGACCAGACCCGCCGTAAGGTCCAGCGAAAGGGCTTTATCGAAAAAGTTTGCGCCTAGGTTGATTCCGGCTTCCGTGCCCACTACGCTTTCGCCGGCGGCGTTTTCGCTTTTCAAAACCATCAGCGTTCCGGCGTAAACGCCCGCTTTCAGCCAATCGAGCGGAAAGAACGCAACGCCCAAATCGACGCCGAGCAATCCGGCGCGCGTTTCCCAAAGCGATCCGCCTTTCTCTTTTGCGGAAACTCTCTCGTCGATGTTGTCGCCCAGATCGCGAAGTTCGTTTTCGCTTAACATAACGGTGGCGCCCATGCGCTTGCCGCTCCAGAAGAAGCCCAGCGAGTCGTTCACGTCGTTGTCGTCGTCGCCCGAAAGAGCCGTCAATCCGAAATCGAGCGCCACGATGCCGAGCTTGGCTTTGCCGTTGAGAGCGGCGCCCCACGCGCTAATTTTTGCGTCGGAGCCGTCCGCCGAGCGGTTTTCCCATTTGCCGCCTTGGAAGGCGAAAGCCGCGTTGACTTCGTAATAATCGGCGGCAAGCGCTAAAGCCGCCTGAATGGAATAGATATGGCGCGGCATATTTACGATTCCGCCGTCGTACATGTAGTAAAAGCCTAACTTCGCGTCCAGCGTTCCGTCGAGTATTTTAGCGAGCGAGTATTTGCCGTCGAGAGCCAAGACGAAAACGTCGTTGGAAAGAGAATTGGAATCGACCGTTATTCCTTCGCCCGTTTGATCCGGCAGTTGCGCGAAAGCCAGACGCGCGCCGAAATTGCCGCTGTTGACGCTCGCGTCCACGGCTCCGGCCCAGTGGTTGACGAACAGTCCGCTGACGTCTTGAACGCGCTGATAGCCTAGTTTGAAAACGGTCGAGTCGAACGCTTTTACGCTGCCCCATATTTCGCGCTGCTTGAAGGAAAGCGCGCTTTGATTTTCGCCGACGGCGTAATCGGGGTTGTTGCGGCTCCACATATCGAGTCCCAGTTCGGCGTCGAAATGAAACTTTAACGATTTGCCTAGGCTAATTTCAAGTTTCGGCTTGGCGAACGTAGCGAAGAAGCCGACCGATTGCTTTTTGTCCGCGTAGGCGTAGTCGCTTCTGTCGAAGTCGGAGTCGTTGCGGTACAAAAACAGCGTCAGCAGTTCGACGCCGAAGTCGAACGTTTTAAGGTTCGCCGGCTGCATGTCGATTTTCGGCGTAAGGTTGTTCGGATTTGGCTCCGTCTTATCGTCTTTGCTCTGCGACGTTTGGCTTTGACCGCCTTTTAAAACGTTGTCGGCGGGCTTCGTGTTGAGGTCTTTAGGCTCGTCTTCCGCGTAAACCGTTCCCGCGCACAGCAGGCACGCAGCGGCGGCCAAAATGATGGTTTTTATATTTATGACTGTCATTGTTCTCTCCGTTCGACAATGGTTTAATCCAGACGACTGCATTTGCGCGCCTCTTATTTGCGCTCGCCGACGAGCATTTTGCCGTCCGCGTCGAAATAATACGACCACGCTCCTTCGTCCTGACCGGCCAGCGGCGGACGTATCGTTACCGTGTGAGTCGCGCCGGGTTCGTCGTTTGTCGGGTAATAGAAGAGTATCTGCTCGTTCGAATCGAAGTATAGACGGCCGTCTGACAACCAGACGTAGAAGCCGTCGGGATACTGCAAGCGAGGCACGAAGATTTCGGTCGGCGCGTCGGTTTCCTTGCTTTCTATTTCAAGGTAAAACTCGTGCCACGGAATTACGTCGCCCTTATGCTCGTCGGGCGTGTAGTCGTGGAAGTCGGAGTAAAAGTGCGTCGCCTTTGGTTTGCCGCTCATCTTCATGGCGTACGGGCGCACCCACGCTTTGTCGGCTCTGGGTTTGCCGTCCGGTCCGACGATGGAAAAGTCTTCGTGATCCCACAAGTCGCCCTTTGTATAGCTGTTGCGCGCCGAGAAGCACCAAACCATTCTGCTCTGAAACATCTTTTCGTACGATTCGTAGTAGTTGTCGAGTATTTCCGCGGAAATGCGGTAGTTGTTCGCCTTTATGTCGGCGTCGATTGAGGCTTGGTCGTTAAGGTTCCAATTAAAATTGAAGTAAGTTCCGAACTCGCCGAATACGATGGGAACGTTGCCCATTGTGTTGCGGCCGTAGGCTACCTTGCTGGCAAGGTTGGGCGAGAAATCTTTCATCGTCCATTCCTGCCATACGAATTGGCGCGGCGGCTGAACGAATCCGGGGTAGGGGTATATATCCGGGTACCAATGCGGAGACCAGACGACCGGAACGTTGTTCTCGGAGAATTCTTTCGGCATGTAAATCTCGGAGCTCATGTTGCCGCCCGTAACGCTGCCCAATAGGGCGGAAGGCGTGCCGCCTTCTTCGAGCCAAAGTATAGCATTCGGGTCTTCTTTTAAAATCGCTTTGCCGATGTTGCGGTAGGCGTCGAGCAGATAGCCGCGCGAGAAATTGCTGTTGAGGTCGATGCTGCCCAGAGCGTCGAAGTACTCCAACCCCCACTTGATTTTAGTCAACGCGAGATAGTTGTTTATCGCGAGGAACTTCGTCTTTTCGTTGTAAGTCGAAGCCCAAACGCTATCGACCGCGGAGTCGGCGGAGCCGACCGCCGGTTTCGCCGCGACCAGCTCGTCGATCGCCGCTTCGATTATTGCCTGCGCGTCGGCGTAAAACTTTTCTTTGGCGGCGATTATCGCGTTTTTAGTGTATTCCGGTTTGATGTCCGCGTCGGAGGTTGATTTAACCAGCGGCAGCTTGGAAGAGGCGAAGATTTGCTCGAACTCCGTTTTGGCCGCGGCTTTGGCGTCGGCAATTTCCTGCGCGGAAGGCGTCGGATAGTCGGCCTTGGCGGAAAGCGTCGCCAAGGCGTGTTTTACGACGGTCTTAACGTCGTCGTTAATAACCGGCGCCACTTTTTCGGGCACGACCGGAATAAGGTTGAGAAGCGTAAGTATGCGGTAAATGGCGTCGCCTTTTTCCTTGCCGAGCATTCCTTCGAGCGTCGTCTGAACGCCGGTAATGTCGAGCCCGCCGTTTAGGTAAACCGACATGACGGACAGAACGATAAAGATGCCGGGAGGTTCGTTCAGCATGTCGTAGCCGATTACGTTCGGATAGGTTTTAACCTTGTTGACGACTTTAGCCCAAGCGCCCGCAAGACCGCCCGCTTTAGTAATATTGCCGGATGCGTCGCGCTCGATTTCTTCCGCGGTTCCCTGCAAATATTCTTTGATGTTTTTAAGTTTTCCGGTCGAGTCGAACTTGTCGATGGGGAACTTGGGGAACGCTTTATGTCCGGCAAAAAGCGCCGCGTAGCACTTCTCTACGTCAACCGAAAGAGCGACGTTCATGCCCCAGAACGTCCACGGCATCATGTCGTTGGTCTGATAGACCTCGAAGGGAATTTTCCCTTCTTTCATTCCAGCCGTCGTTACAAAATCTTTAAGATAATCAATAAGTTTTTGCGAGTCGCCGAGTCCGCCGGAGCCGGAGCCGGTAATTTTTCCGATGTCCGAAACTATTGAAGTGATTGTGTCGAGATTAATGCCGCCAAGCGTCTTGAACATGCCCCACGACGGCGCGTCAATATCTTTTTCCATCGCGCACGCTTCGATAGCCCAGCGGGGAGCTCCGTCGCCGGCGGTGTCGCCGTCGTAAACTGTAACTCCCGCGTCTTTGTCGGTCTTGGGAACTATCGAGCCGAGCATGTAGGTTAAGCCTCCGGGCTCGCCGAAGACTTCTTTGTCGGGCTGCTCGGTGAAGTTGGAATGAAAGTACCGGCTGAACATATTTTCGTGAAAATTCACGAGAACGTAAATGCCGTGTTTATTGGCTTTTTCAACTATTTTACCGAAATAATCAAGGTAATCCTCGTCGAATTTGCCGCGTCCTTCATGTTCTACGGCTTCCCAGTTGGTAAGCAGCCTTATGCTGTTTATTCCGTTGGCCTTCAGCAGCGCGAACCAATGGTCGGCGCCTTTTACCGTAACGCCGTTTTCGACCGTATCTTCCAACGGGAAGGGGCGGCCTTTGTAGCTAATCGGATCGGGTTCTTTGGTCATTGGGACTTTGGTGTCTCCCGCGACGTTCACGCCGTTAAAAAATATATAACGGCCGCGTTCGTCTTTGAAATACGGGCCGTCGAGTTTAATTTTCGACATTTCCGTATTCGGTTTCTTGTCGTCCGCGCTGCAACCCGCTATCGCGGCTCCGATAAGCAGCGATACGGCCAGCATAAACAGCATTTGTCGTTTCATGTTTATCCTCCGAGGTTATTACATATACAAAAGCATGTTGTTTATAATGCTAACGGCCTAAATAAACATAAAAAAGATAACATTAAAAAAAACGCAATGCAAAAATATCTGCCTTGAATTTTCACAAAAGAATGAAAATAGCTTTAAAGGGCATAAAAAAAAAGACCAAAGCGCGCGCCTCGGTCTTTTTTTGCGAATAAAAATATTTACCTTCTTTTTATTTTTCCAATAATTTCTGCAAAATCGCCGTCATTTTAGACATTGAGGCAACGACCGCGCCCATAATCGCTTCCGGCCCGCATACCATTAGTAATAAATGGCCGTGCGAAATAATCGACGTCATAATAATTCCGTCGCCTTGATCGATTACCATTTTGCCTATTTTGCCGTTGGGATAGGCGCGCAAAAAATTGATAATCGCGGCCTGAAGCGGTTCGTAATTAGCTCCGGTTTCCTTTTTTCTCGCGCTGGACGCGTCGGCTACTACGGCCGCGTCTTCGCCAAGTATGGCCAAGTAGTTAATCCAAGGGGTTCTATCGACGTTTTGAACGAGAAATTCGATTAGCTCCTGATTTGAGCTTTTCGCCGCGTTCTCTTCTTTTTGACGCTCCATTTCGGCGCGCCTCCGCTCTTGTTCCGCTTTGCGTTCGTCCCTGACTTTCAAAGCGCTCAAAATCGTATGATGCAAATCCATGTCTATGGTTGACTCGGAGGAGTCTATTCCTCCTTCAAAAACGAAGTCTCCCTGTTCAACGTCAACTATAGCCACGACCGCTTCTATGCCGGTCGTATTTCCGTTTACGGCGTGAATTAACTTTCCTTCTTTGTAAAAAAGATTTGCGTTCACTCCGTTTCCGTTGGTTACCGAGAGTCTTCCGGTTTTGCGCCCCTGATGCGGAAATTGAATGAGATCAATAATTCCGATTTCGTTCAATGAACCTGTTAGCGGCATTGTTTCACCATGTAAGTTTTTTAAGGTTCTATCTTAAAGTTATGAATAACCAATCTGCAAACCGCATGTATTGTTTCCATTACCCCTTCGCCGGTCGTGGCGACCGCGCTAAAAACCGGCGTTGAAGGCTCTATGTTTAAAATCTTTTCCAGCGTTCCGATTTTAATCGGGTTTTCGCAGTCCCGCTTGTTGTATTGCAGCACTTTAGGGAAGGTCGCCGGGTCTATTCCGTACGAGCGGATGTTGTTAATCATTCCTTTATAGCAGTTTACGTCTTCCTCAAGAAGATGAGGCTGAGAATCGGCGACGTAAACGACGCCGTCCGCGCCGTCAAGTATGAGCCGTCTGCTGGCTTCGTATTGTATCTGCCCCGGCACGGTGTAAAGGTTGAAGCGAAGAGAAAACCCTCCTACCGCTCCGACGTCCAGAGGCAAGAAATCGAAGAAAAGCGTGCGCTCTTCCGCGGTGTCGAGCGTGATAATATCGCTTTTGGCCTTTGCGTTGAGATTTTTATGAATTCTCAATAGGTTCGTAGTCTTTCCGCTCATGCCCGGACCAAAATACACAATTTTGAAACAGAGCTCTTTGGCGGAGTAGTTTATATAGGGCATAGAGCTTAAGCCTTTTGGTTGTTATTAAAAATAAGGTCGATAAGATGCAGAGCGTATTCTTTAAACTCCGGCGTTTCCAACTCAGATTTGTATTTCGGAACGTCCGCTTCGGCCTTTGCTTCCGACGCGCTCATCAGAGCTATCAGTTTCTCCGCCGCCTTTTGCGCCTCGTGCCGCACTTTGCCGATGCGTTGATAATTCTCGAAAATGATTACCATCATCATAGAGTCTTTTATGAGGCTTATGTGTATGTGTCGGTTTTCTCCCTGCTGCAATAATATTGAAAATTGTTTTTCCCCTACAATCATAGCCACTTCGCGGGTGGCTGAGAACATGCCCGCGATAAGAGCCGCCAGAGCCGTCGCGTTAAGATAGGAAGTATCGCCGTAGTTTACTACGTTATATCCTTCCTTGGAAATGAGCAGCGTGGTCATCGCGCCCGAATTGGTTATAAGATTGTCCAAAATTTCTTTGGTGTTGTCGTATGTAAGGTGCATTTCCGTATTATCCTTGGGCTTAATTGCTTGTTAGGCCAGCTTTCTTATTACGCTCGACCTTGAGGCCGACTCGCGGCTGTAAAATTTTAATTCGTCAGAAATCAATTTCATAAAAGCGCGCGCTTTTTGCAGCGTTTCTTCATAGTTGGCGTTCGGTTCGAGGCGCAACATAACATAGGCGAGCGCTCCCTGCAAGTGCGCGCTCAAGTCTTTTAAAAAAGGTTTGAACGACAGCACGACTATCGAGCCGTTTTCCGACGCGATATGTATTGAGCTCGATTCGCCCATCTTGTTGGTTTCGTTGATTTTTTCCAGCGAGGCAAAGACTTGTAAATATGATTGGCTTATTTCGGCCAAATCGCCTTTGGACGTTGAAACCATTGAAACTATTTTTCCGTCTCCCGAAAAAACTCCCAGTCCGCTCAGGCTTCGCGAAGCGGACAGTTCCGCCAGTATTTCCTGCGCCATGGCAACCCTGTTTTCGACTATTCGGGGCTGCTGCGGTTTGGGCGGCAGTTTGGCGGCAAGATTTTCCGGTCTTGTCTGCGGTTCCTCTTTGCTTTCGACGAGCTTAATGTCGGGCGGGATGCTTTTCTTTATCGGCGGCGGTTGTATTTTTTGAATTATCGGCGGAGGCGTTGGAGCCGAGGGCTTGGGTTCGGGTCTTTCCGCCGCTTTTTTCTCTTCGGCGGCGGAAGGATTTAACTGCGTCTGAGTCTGCATCCTTGGTTTGACGGACTCTTCTTTTATTCCCATAAAAATGTTGTAAATGCTTTTTTTATGAAGCTGCTCTAAAATTCTTCCCTGTTCCTCTTCGTCGGCGTCGCAGGCCATTCTATTCTGAAAAACCACCGCGCCGTCCACGAATACCTGCGATTCTATAAATACTCCGTCTTTAGTGCTGCGCGATTCCGTTTGGACGTGGTAAAGTTTGCCTTTATGTCTCAAGTTGTGATTCAGACCGGCTATCATGGGCGTACCTCGTTTTATCGGGCGCAAGTTCCGTCGGTAATTTTGGAGTGTTCAACCGCTTCCGAGTAACCCTCGATTAGACGCAGCAACTCCTCTTGATGTTCCGGTTGATACCTAATATATACGACCTGAAGCGTCCTCGCTTCTTCTATTCCTTTTAAAATATATACTCCGCTTTTGGTAATGCGGTAAAACGGACGGGCGAATTTGAAGTATTCGAGCTTGCCGTCTCGGCCAAGATAGTCAATGAATTGTTTTGTGGCCGGAGAGTCGAATTCGTACTCTTTAATGGCCACCTGATCGAGGCATTCCTCAAGCGTTTTTACGTTCAGCAGTTTCATGTTGAGCTCCGCGAAATTTGTTCTACTGCGTCGCAAAATTGGCCGATTTCGTCGGTCGTCGTAAATATCGAAACGCTCGCTCGAATCGAGCCTTCGTCGTCGAGCCCTAACGCCTTAGCCATTAAAGGGGCGCAATGCAGGCCGGTTCTGACTCTTATATCAAAAGATTGATCGAGCAGATAGCCCGCGTCGCGCGCGCTCCAACCGTCGATGGTAAAGCTCGCAATGCCGCAGGGATTGCTCTCTTCATCGGCGGCGAACAGACGGACTTTGTTTATTTTGCGCAATCCTTCGAGAAGCGCGGCGGTCAATTCGCGCAATTTGCCCCGCGCCGCGTCGAATCCCGCGTCGAGCAGGTATCCGGTCGAGGCTCCAAGCCCCGCAATGCCGGACGAGTTCGGCGTTCCTGCCTCGTATTTAAGAGGCATTATATCGGGCATCTCGCGAAGAGCGCTGTGCACTCCGCTGCCGCCCGGCTTGACGACTTTCATCTCGACGTTTTTACCGAGCGCGAAGCCGCCGGTTCCGCAAGGCCCAAGCAGAGCCTTGTGCCCCGTAAAGACGAAAACCGCGTCCGGCATTTCGTCCGCGTTAATTTGTACGCATCCGGCGGACTGCGCCAAATCGACTAAAAAGACGGCCCCGCGGCTTGTTGCCGCATCGTAGAGAGGATATAAATCTTGCGCGGAGCCGTTCACGTTGCTGACGTGGTTGACGCAGACCAGAGATGTCGAATCGTTTATGGCGTCAACCAGCGAAGCCGCATCAATGAGACCGGTTTTGCCGGCGGGAAGAACGCATACTTGGCAGTTCTTCTCTTTTTCGAGCTTCCATATCGGCCGTAAAGTCGATGTGTGCTCGCGTTCGGTCGTAATAATCCGAGAATTTTCTTTAGCCAGCCCTTCAATGCACAAATGCAGACTTTCCGTCGCCCCGCTCGTAAAGACGACTCTTTCCGGATCGCTTACGCCGAGCAGTTTTGCGACGTTGCGGCGCGCTTGAACCGACGGATCTCGCTCGCAGTTTTCGCGGTAAGGGTTGGCGGGAGGAGAAGACAACGCCGCGAGAACCGCGTCCGTAACCGAACGCGGTTTAGGATAGCTGCTTGCGGCGTTGTTCAAATAAATCATCGGGTTATAAGGTTGTTATTTCTTGGTAATTACGAATTCGCCGTACTGATCTCCGCACTCGATGCCGAGCGTCTGTTCGCATTCGAAGGCTCCCATGCCGTCCGGGTAGGGCTTGGAGAACGCCAGTTCCATGAACGCTTTGGATACTCCGCGTATCATGTAGGCGCGCTTGAACGGGCTCTTTTCGCCGTCGGATTCGTAGTAATCGACCGCGCGTATGACCATGCGCTCGCCTTCTTTAATTTGGACGATGCCGGATTTAGCCCAGCCCCAAGCCGTAAATACCGCGTAGGCTCCGCGAAGAACGTCTTTCGCGCCTTCGGTAACCATCGGCATAACGACGGACTTGAATTCGTCGGAGTTGATGATTCCCCAGCCGGTGTGGTATCCGCATTCGTAAGCGCAGTTTACGAGAGCCTTCTCGACTTCGTCCTTGCGGCTTTCGGGGGCGGCGGCCATCATGCGATTGGCGAATGAATTCCAGAAGTTAGCCGGAAGCTGATTAACGAGAACGTTGTAGCCCGGAATCAGACCGTCTTCGTTGCCCGTAATGTTCAGTTCGGCAAGCTGTTTTACTACTACGTCGCGCTGTACCGTCATGTTCGTATTCCTTTCGTTTAAAATGTTACTTCAAGACGACCGTGAAGCGGCTCTGCTCGTCTCCCTTGACGATGCTTGCCGTTTCGACGACTTCGTAGCTGCGCGCGGGCTTGTTGAAAGCCGCCGCGAACATGGCCGCGATATAGCCGCATGTGAAGTAGTTTACGGGCTTATCTTGCTTGCCCCATTTTTTTATCCATCCCGCATCGACGTGAGAGCGCGTAAGAACGACCGTTCCGCCGTTGGCGTCGCCGTTGACCTGCATAAGTCCCATTCCCATAACCGGATAATATTCCGCTCCGACGTTCAAGCGCGCCGCCGCGTCCGTTACCGCGTTCTTTGCGATGTAATCGTCGAAAAGAGGACGCATGGAATCTTCGGTGGCGTCCATCAAAATGCGCTGGCCGCCTAAATCGTTGTAATCCATCGCCAGCTTGGAAGTCAGGCTCATGTAGTGATGGCAGTGCAGAACGGACATATGACCGTTCATGTAATGGCGGTATGTGTTTTTGTCGAAAGTGAAATCTACTTTAAGCGCCATAGTTTGCTCCTTGATTAGTTAAGGTTGTTTCAAGAAAATTGAACGCTCGCGGTTTAATAGAATTGAGCCAGTTCGGGAAGCAGACCCTTAATCTTGTGGCGGATGACGCCGAGAGTTTTGGAATCGGGGCAGACGACCGCGGCGACGGCGTCGGCGACCGGCATTAAAATAATCATCGCGCCGGCGTATTCGATTGTGGCGATTTGGGAAGGCAGAACGTTAAGTTCGCGTCCCATATCTTCGACGCCGTTATAAACCAACGCGACCGACGCGCCCAGCGCGTCTTGGTTGATGCGTCCGGCGTTGCCCGCGACGTCCAAAAGGAAGCCGTCGCGGCCGATAATCGCTATCGCCTGAATGCCGGGAACTTCGAGAAAACTGTTTAGAACTTGAGCCGATGTTCTTCCTAGCGCCATTTTATCCTCCTGTTTAGTGTGAGTGGTGTAGCCCAAAAAAGGCCGGTTGAATTGATTCATAAAAACGACGAATTGCCGTAATTAAGACAAAGTTAAATATGATTGAGCCGGTAATCATGCGCAACTCGGCAAAAATTATGCCGGAATTTAAAGGTATATTCGCGGGCGTTTTCATTATTTTCGAGTTCACTTTAGCCGTTCTGACGCTATGAGTTAATCCTGTTCAAACCATATCGCGGACAACATCCAAACGACCGCGAAATAAACTGCCGCAACCGTTAAATACTGCTGAAAAATTTTCGTGCTATGACTAAGAAGCAAAAATCCAATAACGCAATCGCAAGATAAGCAAAACAAGCGCCATTTTAATATTTTGAATAAGAAAATTTGAATTGTTGCGAAATGATAAATATATTCAATAAGTTAAAATATAATTGCCCGAGTTCGTAACCGCTTTGAAGAGAATGATTGAGCGGTCTTTAGGGCATTTCAACGAAAATAATGCGCGCAATACTTTCGCGGCGCAATTTTTTCTCATCTCAAAGTGAGAAATTATAATATATTGTTGTATGTCTTAGGTTGATAAATGTATCAAAATGAGAAAAAGCAATTATAACAATTTATTGCGCTATTTTAATTAAATTTTGAAATTTGCGAATATTTAAGTAATGCGATTTGACCGAAGGTATATTTAATATTAAATTATTTTTTATAAAAGTCTGTTCGGAAGTTTTTCAAATAACCTTGATTTGGAATGTTGCGCAATCTCTGCGGAATGATATGTAATTACTATAAAATTTTGCTTTAAAAAAATTTTTTGCGAAAAATTTAACCGTTTCAAAAGTAACTAATTAGTTAATTATTTGCGGCCAATATATAATCCATATTATTATAAAATAACTAATACGAATTTTATTATAGCTTTGAAAAATGAAGAAAATTTTTTGAATAAAGTTAATTATTATCAAATCAGTAATGATTGTTAATTTCTTTTTTGTTCCGGTCGGTTTAAGAAACGAGTTAAACGAATAAAAACAATTAACTTCAATGAATTATTATTTTTTTTGCGGGTCTAATTCGCTTAGCCGCGGTTTGCAAACGGTTGAAGCGCGTTCGGTCGTTTAATTTTAAGTTAAAAGTTTTGCCAGCCGGTTTTACGAACTTTCACATTTTCCCTGTCGATTCGATACGCTGCGGCGCTTTCAATCGTGAAAAGCGGCTGCGCGGGCAAAGGATAGCCGCGGACGGTTCCATCCGGCTCTTCGGCTTTTACCTGCGGCGCGGCGATAAGCGGTTTATTCGGTTTGCCGTAAATCATCATTAAAGACGCGGCTATTTGCACAGCGTCGGCGCCGAAGCGAAAACCGTCGGCGCCGGTCGAGTCGACGACGACCGACGGGCCGGGGAAGCCGTCCGGCTTGACGATTATATTGCCCGCAGCCTTTGCCAAGCAGAAGACCGATTCGTTCTCCGCCTCGGAGCGAGTTACGACGTATTTCGCTCCGTCGGCCATGCGGAAGTGCCTGCCGAACTTTAAAAGTCTGGTCTGCTCGTATGTCGGCAATGCGGGGTGAGCGGCGTCGAGCAAATCGACGAACCGAACCGAAAAGTTGCGGTCTGTTAAATCGCAGCCGCCGCCCGGCGCGCTGAAATAACGCAGCCCGCGTTCTTTTACAAAAGCGATTTGCTGGGTTCTCGACCTTCCATGTATCGCGAGAAGTTTGTTTCTATCCAGCATTCCGGATTTTTCCGGATAGGTTTCTTCCATCAGCCGCGCGCTTAACGGACGCAGCAGGCGGTCGTTAAGGCCGCTGTGGGTCTGCAGGAACTTTAAATGATGCGAAGTCTGGCTCATCGGCCTCTGCCCAAGCACCTCGCCGGTGAAAACGAAATCGAAACCTTGTTCAAGCATTAATTCGCGCGCTTTTATTAAAAAATAATTATGGCAGTCAAGGCAGGGGTTGAGGTTTTGGCCGTACGAGTGCGGCGGCCTTTTAATCATTTCTAAATAGTCGTTTTGCTGCGGCGCGCAGATAAGAGGCACGTTGAGCTCATGGCATAACGCGACGGTAGGCGGAACCATGCCAAGCGTTTCGTGCGCTATTTTAGCGTCCGAGAACCACGTGTTAAAGTGAAGCGCGGTAACTTCAATCCCTTGGTCTAGCATAAGCCTGACCGCAATGGCGCTGTCGAGGCCGCCGGAAATCAACCCTAACGCTTTTGCCATAAATTAGTCTCTTACGCCGTCGCGCGCCATCGCCATAAGGCGTTCGATGCGCTGCTCCGTCGATGGATGCGTTGAGAACCAAGACGCGAAAGAGCTTGCCGTAAGCGGATTTACTATGAACATATGCGCCGTCGCAGGGCCTGCGTCCTGCAGCGGTATGGCTTCGTTTCCCTTTTCGAGCTTGTTAAGAGCGTTGGCTAGTCCCATCGGGTTGCCGGTTAGTTTAGCCGCGCCGGCGTCGGCGGCGTATTCGCGTTGACGCGATATTGCAAGCTGAAGCAGAGTCGCGATTAGCGGAGCAATTATCGCCATTGCGATAAGACCGATAATTCCGCCCGATCCTTCGCCTTCGTCGTCGTCGCCGCGCCCGCCCATTCCTCCGAATATCGCCGCCCATTGAGCCATTGAGGCTATCCAGCTTATCGCGCCCACAATTGTGCCGGCGATGCTGCCGATGAGTATGTCGTAGTGGCGTATATGCGAAAGTTCGTGCGCGATTACGCCTTTTAATTCCTCTTTATTTAAGATGTTCATAATGCCCGTGGTAACCGCCACCGCCGCGTGCGACGGATTGCGTCCGGTTGCGAACGCGTTGGGCGTGGCCGATTGTATGACGTAAACGCGCGGTTTCGGCAGAGCCGCCTTGTTTACGAGGTCTTCGACTATCGCGTGAAGCTCGGGCCGCTGCTGAGGAGTCGTTTCCTCCGCCTTGTACATCATCAAAACTATCTTGTCGCTGAACCAATAGCTGAAGAAATTCATAATAAAAGCGATTGATAGAGCGATTATCGCGCCCATCTGTCCTCCGACCATTCCGCCGATGAGCATAAGAACGAACGTCAGAGCCGCCATCAGGAAAAAGGTCTTGAAAATTCTCATTTTTACCTCCGGTTATAAGTTAAAACGCGCCAAACAACGGCGTATTTTATTGTTTATAAAATTAATGGTTATACATTTATTGTCAAGTTTGATAAAAAAAGGACGACCTCTGCAGTCGTCCTTTTTAGCTTATTAACGCAGTTAAATCTTTATCTTACAATATGGCACGACGTTCCGCCGACCTGAATGCCTACGCTGACGCCGTCGGGATTGTCTGCGTTGGCGTCCGCAGGTTTGGTTGAGAGTTTGCCGTCTTTGTTTAGGTCAACGTCGGGCGCCGGATCGTTCGGGTCGTCGCGGATTATCATCGCAAGCGGGTTAATCTGCTGTCCGCTTACGTCGAGGTTGACCGCCAAGTCGGAGGCTGGAACGACGCCGCCGAGAAGGCTGTTTTGAACAATTCCTATTCCGTTCGCCGTCGCGATTAGCTCTATGTCGATGAAGGCGGGTTGAACGCGTATGACCAGCGGCGTTTCTCCGCTTGAAACGGCAAGCTGGAAGAACGAGGGCTGACCGGGGTAGGTGCGTATGCGGACATGGCCGTAATCGTTGTAAACTTTTGCGTTTTCAAAGCGGATTTTAGGCAGGCCGGTAACGGCGTCGTAGCTGTCGGGGCTGATTTTAAAGTTCGCGGTTCCGCTGAAGTTATTGCTTGCGTCTCCGTCCGTATCTTCGCCGATATAACCGTTGATTGTAACCGTAACCGCCGGATCGCCGGGGCCGGGCAGCTGCGCAAGTCCGACAAACTGGAACATTAAAATAAGCGGGCTCGCGTTGTCCTTCATTTTATCCGCAATCATCGGGTTGGCTACGCTGCCGAGGCCGATAAGCGCGTTGTCGGGAGCTATGTCGCCGAGAGAACCTACTTGATCGACGTTAAAGCCGGGGCCGCCGATTGCGACTTGGCTTAAAACCACTACCGGAGGCTCGACGTTGTTCACTTTAACCGAAGCCTGCGCTTCGTTGCCGCGCGCGTCTTTCGCAACCGGGGTCAGCGTATTTTGTCCCGCCGTAAGCGGAACGGTCGCCGACCAAGAAGACGCGGAAGATTGCGGCGAGTCGATTACCGCGTCAACTCCGTTCACTTTAAACTATTGCAGCGTGGATAGTTTCCGGTCGTCGGCGATAGTTCCTTTGACGACGACCTCGGTCGCCGCCATGTTTGCGCCGTCCGCCGGAGAGGTAATTTTAATCGTAGGAGCCGAATCGGGCGCCGTAAAGGTTACATGACGGACCGCTTCGCCGAATCCGCCCGTTATGTCGGTCGCTTTAACGACGATTTCATTAGCTCCGTCGGCGAGAACGAGGCTTGCGGAGAAGGCGCGGTTGAAGGGGTCCCACGAAACGGCTTGCGCCTCGCCGTTAAGCGTAAGCGTTACCGTAATCTGCGCGGGGTTGCCGCCTTCGGCGACCGTTCCGGCTAGCGCCGCCGGATTTGTCGTAAAATCGGCGTTTTCCGCGGGAGTCGTTATTGAAACGATTGGAGCCGCAACGGGCGGAATTCGCCTCACGTTGTAAACAAGCGTTCCGACCGCGCCCAGAGCGTCCGCCGCCTCGATTCGCACGACGTTGTTCTGGTTCAGTTCAAAAGGCAGAGGCGAGTCGGTTTTCCACGTTCCGGCCTGAGCGTCAACCGCAGCGTTTACCCACGAGCCGTTTCCTACCTTTGCGCGCATAGTTAAGCCGTCAAGCGGCTGGTCGTCCGATACGGTTCCTTCTATTACAGCGCTTGCAAGAGAAGTCGTCGCGCCCGGAGACGTCGCGGCAATCGACGGCGCGTTGTTTGCGACTTCCAATTTTACCGCCGCCGAATCGCGGCCTGAGTTGCCGTTTTCGTCGGTAACCGTAAGGGTAATTTGGTTCATGCCGGGCTTGAGCGTAATCGGCGCGCGCAGCGTCCCGCTCGTTACGTCAACTGAGGAATCTACGCCGTTAAGAGTTAAAACTCCGGCGCAGGTTTCTATTTTTTCGTCGCGAATAACCGCTTCGACGAACTGCTCCGCCTCTTTAACCGACGCGGGGAAGGCGGCCATGTCAACCGCCGGCGGCAGGTCGCCAAGTTTATTTTCGACTCCGCAGACTATTATTCCGTTTGAGGCGGAGGCGGCGCCGTATTGGTCTGAAATTGTCGTCGATTCGGCTTTGAACTCTCCCGTTTGAGGCGTTCCGGCAGCTATCGGCCACGTCAATCTGCCGACTTCAATCTGCGATTCGGCTTTAATTTCGGCGACATAGGC
>CAYNVS010000036.1:0-32485 GCA_964400725.1 uncultured Myxococcales bacterium | reverse complement strand
ACGAAAGGCGTCCGCAAAATGAAAGCAAAGGGCGTTAAAATATTTTTTGTTTTCTCTTTTGTTTTTTCCGTTTTAGCGGCTAATTGTTCCGAGTCGAATCTAATTATTAATCATAAGGGCGACGGCGAAGAGGCGGAATTTGAGGCCGCGGAAAACAACGACGGCGAGGACGACGCCGTTATTGCGGACGCTGACGCGCAGGCGTATATTGAAGAGAAAGAAGAACCGGCGGATACGCCAAATTGCGCGTTTACGCGCCGTCGTTTTTCTTGAATTTTTCGCCCTTTTACCGTAGCATTTTGCGCGTGTTCTGGCTAAACAACAAAAGGCCGAGGCATTTATGAGCAAAGAGAACGCGTATAAAACGATTTCAGAAATATTTTCCGCGCTTAACGGCGTCGTTAAAGGGCAGAACGAGGCGGCGAAGCAGCTTGTCTGCGGCTTTATCTCCGGAGGCCACGTATTAATCGAAGGAGCTCCGGGCGTAGCCAAGACGCTCATGGCCAGGGTTCTTTCTTCTGCGTCTGGGCTTTCGTTCAAACGAATTCAGTTCACCGCCGACCTTCTTCCTTCGGATATAATCGGAACCAAAATATTTATGCCGAAAGACGGCGTCTTCCGCTTCGAACCGGGACCGGTCTTTACGGACGTGCTGCTGGCCGACGAGATAAACCGAACTCCTCCCAAAACGCAGGCCGCTTTGCTTGAAGCGATGGAAGAGGGAAAAATTACGGTGGAGGGCGAAGAATACAAACTTTCCGGCTCTTTTTTCGTAATCGCCACGCAAAATCCGGTTGAATACGAAGGAACATACCCTTTGCCGGAGGCGCAGACCGACCGGTTTATGATGAAGATAATAATGGGTTATCCCGAAGAATCGGCGGAGCTGGAAATGCTGAAAAGCCATGAGGCCGGATTCGACCCTAAAAAACTTACCGAGCGGGATTTCGGAGAGCCGCTTAAAGCGGACGCGCTTGACGAGCTTAAACGAGTCGTAAGAGAAGTTAAAGTCGAACCGGGAGTGATGAATTATATTCTGCAAATAGCCCGCCGCACAAGACGCGAACCTTCGATAGCTCTCGGCGCGTCGCCGCGAGCGGCAGTGCTGATGATGAACGCCGCTAAAGCGATGGCGGCGATAGATTCGCGGGATTTCATAATTCCCGACGACGTGAAGGCGATTGCCAATCCGTGCTTGAGACACAGACTCATTCTAAGGCCGGAGGCGGAAATGGACGGCCTTTCGCCCGACGCGATTATAGACGAGATAACGGCTTCTACGCAGGCTCCAAGATAGAACGAAATGAATTTAAGCGGCTCTTCAAGCCGTTGATATAACGAAAGGATGCAATTGATGAGCAAAACTTTTCAAGAATTGGCGTTGGGTCTCTACGAATTTTGGGGAAAACAGGGTTGTCTTGCCGTCTGGCCCTACGACATTGAAAAAGGCGCCGGAACTTTCAATCCGCACACCTTCCTTAGAGCGCTTGGGCCGGAGCCTTGGAACGCCGCTTACATCGAGCCTTCGCGACGCCCTACCGACGGCCGTTACGGCGAAAATCCCAACCGTCTTCAGAAATATTATCAATTTCAAGCGGTTATGAAGCCAAGCCCTAAGAACATACAAGAACTTTACCTTGAAAGCCTAAAGACGTTCGGAATAGACCCGAACGAGCACGACATCCGTTTTGTCGAAGACAACTGGGAAGGGCCGACTCTGGGAGCTTGGGGACTTGGCTGGGAAGTCTGGCTGGATGGGCAGGAAATTACGCAGTTCACTTACTTTCAGCAGGTAGGCGGGCAGAACCTTAATCCCATCACCGTCGAGATTACTTACGGAATCGAGCGCATCGCTACGTATCTGCAAAATAAAAATTCTGTTTACGATCTCGAATGGTCGGCTGGAGTAACTTACGGGGAAGTTCACAAGCGCGACGAAATTCAGTGGAGCAAATACAATTTCGAGCTCTCGGACGCCGACATGCACTTCAAGCTCTTCAACATGTTCGAGGCGGAATGCAATAAACTGCTGGCGGCGGAACTCGTTCTTCCCGCGTACGATTTCTGTCTGAAATGCAGCCATCACTTCAACATGCTCGACGCCCGCGGCGCGATTTCCGTAACCGAGCGTCAGGGATACATCGGGCGCGTCCGGAAACTGGCCGTCGGCTGCGCCGCCGGTTACCTCAAGCTGCGCGAGGAAATGGGATTTCCGCTGCTGAAAAAAGGCGAATGAAATTCACAATTAAAGTCGCGGCCCTGACGGGGTTTTGCGGCAGCGTGGAGTTCGCCGTTCGCGCCATCGAAAAGACTCTTGCAAACTCCCGCGGAGAGCCCGTTTATTCTCTCGGCCTGCCCGCGCATAACGACGAAATTATTTCCCGTTTGAGCGCGGCCGGTCTTGTTATAATAGACGACGCGGCGGACGCTCCGGAGAACTCGACGGTCGTTTTGCGCGCTCACGGAGCGACTACGGCGCAGGTAAAAATACTTAAGGGCAAAAACTGCAAAATCATCGACGCGGTCTGCCGCAGAATACGGCGAACCTTCGCGGCGGTGGATAAAGCGGTCGAATTCGGCGAAACGGTTGTTTTTTTCGGCTCGAAAACTCACCCGGAAGCGCTGGCGGCTCAAGACGACCGTTCATGCGTGATAATCGCTGACGAAGTTGACGACGAACTTCTTAACCAACTTGCCGGCGCCCGCAAAATATTCATAGTCGGACAAAGCTCTAAGCCGACCCGCGAGCTTTACGCTTTTACGCAGGAGCTTATGAAACGCATCCCCGCAATTGACATAGAAGCGAGGGAGACGATTTGCTCTCCTGTCAAGTCGCGGCTGGAAGAAGCGATTAAAATCGCCTCTCAGTGCGATTTGGTATTTGTTGCGGGAAGCAAAAAATCGTCTAACGCCAATTCTCTTCTTAAAGCGTCGCAAACGCCCGCGACAAAGGCCGTCATTATCGAGACGGAAAAAGAACTAGACATGAGTTTGATAAAAGAAGGCGCCAGAGTTGGAATCGTCTCCGCGACAAGCTGCCCGCTGTCCGTTGTAAATGAAATCGTGTGCAAACTTGTAAAGCATGGCGGAGTCGTGATATAATATATTTTTATTAAAAATATAAGGATGCAAAATGGCTCTATCGAGGACGTTAAAAAATATCGGGCGGCTCAACCAAATTCTTCAGGTATTTCGCAAGCATGGTTTTTATAAAATAATTTTACAAATGGGGCTGGCGAGGTATTTGGGCAAGGAAGATAAGAATGAAGAGCCGACGCCGGAAGAAATTGAGGCGTCAAAAAGTCAGGCGGAAAGAATGCGCTTGGCGTTTGAAGAACTGGGCGGCACGTTCATCAAGCTCGGTCAGATACTAAGCACGCGCCCCGACCTTATACCCGAAGAATATCTTAACGAATTCAAACGATTGCAGGACGACGCCAATCCCATTCCCTTTGAGTCGGTAAAAAAGGTATTGGCGGACGAGCTGAAAATCAATCTCGAAGAAGCGTTTGCGGAGATTGACGAAAAACCGCTTGGCAGCGCAAGCATTGCGCAGGTTCATAAAGCCCGCCTGCACGACGGAACGGTCGTTGTCGTGAAGGTTCAAAGGGAAGGGATAGCGGAACTTATCGAAACTGATTTGTCGATACTGTTTTCGCTCGCGGATTTGATGGAGAAATACGTAAAAAACCTGTCTTTTTTCCGCCCGAAGGACGTTGTGTCCGAGTTCTCCCGCGCGATACGCGAAGAGCTCGACTTTATGCACGAAGCGCAAAACTGCGATAAAATGCGCGAATGTTTCGACGACGACCCTTCGGGCTTTGTTCCGATGATTTACTGGGATTACACCACGAAGAAAGTCATGGTGATGGATTACGTCGAGGGAATAAAAATATCCGACCTCGACGTTCTTCGCGAAAAAGGTTACGACTTTAAAAAACTTGCGCAGATGGGAATGGATTCATTCTTTAGAATGATTTTCGACCACGGACTTTTTCACGGCGATTTGCACGGCGGCAATATAATAGTAATGTCGGAAAGCAAAATCGCGTTGATAGATTTCGGATTGGTAGGCGAGCTGTCCGAACAGCTTGTAGAGGAACTGGCTAATCTTTTCATAGCGTTAATGAGTCAAGACTTCGACGCTCTCGCAAGAACTTACTTAAAAATATCTCCATCGAGCAAAAGCGTGAACGAAAAAGCGTTCGCGCAGGATTTGGAAAAACTGGTCAAACCTTGGCTTAACAAGCCGCTCAATCAAATTAACACCGGGCAGATTTTCCTTGAAATGGCGCAGGTGGCGATGCGCCACAAACTAACGCTTCCCCGCGACCTTATAGTTTTAGCGAAAACGCTGGTGGCGCTGGAAGGAATCGGGCGCAGCTTAGACCCCGACTTCGACGTTACCACGCAGGCGAAAGAGCATGCGGGCAGGCTCATAGCCGAACGGTACAAACCTGAAAGGATGCTTGAGGAGCTCGTAAAAACGCTGCGCAACCTAACCGAAATGGGAAAGGATATGCCGCGCCAGCTTCAGCGGTTGATGGATAAAATCGAACATGGAAATATTGCAATCGAATTGCATATTCCCAAAGAAGAGGAGAATCGTTTTCAGGCGGTTGCCGGAACGCGGATAGGTTTTGCTCTCATAATCGCAGGCGCGTCGGTGGCGGGGGCGCTTTTAATCGGGAGCGCCCCGGAGAGTCCGGGATGGATGGGCATCATTTGTTTTATTTTCGCGCTTTTATTCGGGTTGATGTTCCTGATGACTTTCAAGCAAAACAAATAAGCAAATTGGAGCTCCGCAATGTTTGGATTAAACGGATTAATTTTAAACGTCTCAGGCGTTGATAACCTGTTCGGTCTTCTGCCGCCAAATTTCGAATATAGAAATTCGCTGGTCGTTTTTGTTTTAGGATTGGTTTTTGCGTTCGCCGTAAGAATTTTTATGCGTTACGCGCTTCCCAAACTAACAAGTTTCACCAACTCCGATTTGGACGACAAACTGGCGGTGGCGTGCTCGCGGCCTCTGGCCTACGCCTCTTTCGCCATAGCGCTATACCTTACTATAAAAGCGCTGCCGCCGCGTTTCGACGCGGAGCTATGGGTTGCGGCGACTTTGAAAATTTCCAAGCTGTTTATTATCGGGTGTTTTTTCTGGACGGCTCTGGCCATCAACCGAACTTTCTTTGACCACATAGGCGACAAAGCGGCGGAAAAAGCCAAAGAAGGCAAACAGGATAAATTCACTTTCGTTAAGGAATTTTACCCGCTTTTACGCAAAGTTACCGCGGTTTTCATATTTATGGTTATGGTCATAGCCGTTATGAAAACTTTCAATCAGGATATTTATTCGATTGTAACGGCGCTTGGCGTCGGCTCGCTGGCGGTTGGTTTGGCGGCTCAAGACACCTTGGGCAATATGTTTGCCGGCTTTGCGCTTTTAATTGATCGCAACGTCCGCCCCGGCGACAGAATAAGACTTTCCGACGGCACGGTCGCCGACGTTGCCGACATTGGCATCCGTTCGACTCGTCTGCTGAATTTCGATAAAAATATTATTATTATTCCTAATAAACAACTTGTAAATGAGCGCGTAATAAATTACGCCTATCCAAACGACATGATGCGCGGACGCATCGAAATAGGCGTAGCGTACGGCTGCGACGTTGAAAAAGTTATAAAAATTCTTGAGGAAGAGGCCGCGAAATACGAGGACGTAACCGCCGCCCCGGCTCCTTTGGCGTTTATCGACCGGTTTGCGGATTTCAGCGTAAATATTATTTTAGACTTTTACACAAAGCCCTATACGAACGTGTTCAACGTTTCTTCCCGTCTTAAGATAGACGTTTACAAACGCTTTTCCGCCGAAGGAATAAACATACCGTTCCCCACGCGCACGCTTCGCTCGGACGAGCCTATTAAGGTTGAAGTAATCAAACAATCTTAGCAAGTTACCATTTAATCACGCTTAAAATCGGAAAGTGATCGGACGGATAATAATTATGCTCTCCGTAACCGGTCATATCCACAGTCCATTCGGCGGCGCCCCATTGCGCGGTTCCCGCCAGCCATATGTGGTCGATTCTGCTCGCCGGGTCGTAAGCCGGTTTGGGGTTAAGGTTTGTAACTTGCAGAAAAGTCGATCCGGCCAAATCGTATGCGTTTAAAAAATGAAATCCGGTTCCGCCAATTCCGGTCGCGAGCGTCGCGTACGCCTCAACTCCTGGCTTGGAGTTATAATCGCCGACGAAAATTACCGGATACGTTTCGGCCATTGCTTTAAAGCGGTTTATTGCCAAAACGGCGCTGTGCGGCTGGTTTGGCTGATTGTTGTCGAAATGCGTCGTCGCGAAAATAAATTCTCGTCCGTCGCTGATTTGTTTGAATCTTGTCCATACGACTATTCGCCACAACGAGCCGTTTTCGCTCCATCCGCTCGCCCAAGCGGTATCGGGCGTTTCGCTGTTCCAATACCAGCCGGTTTCCAACGGTTCGAAGCGCGAGGCCAGATAAACTATTGTCGCGTCGGGGTAATCCGTCCACGAGGTCGTCTCTTCGGGCTCAAGGTCGCGGGCGTATATCGCCTTGTAGCCGTCGATAAGCGGTAAAATTTGGTCGTTGATTTCCTTTGCGAACGTAAGCTCTTGTAAGCCCGCTAAATCAGGCGCGTGCCTTTTAAAAATGTCGGCGAAATAATTTACCCTTGCCTGCCATGGATCGTTTCCCTTATCGTTGCCGCAAAACGAACACATAATATTGAAGCTCATAACTTTCATATCTCGGTGGTCCCACTTGTCGGCGGGTTTTGAGTCGTTCGATCCGCAGGACAATAAAGAGAAAGAGAACGCTAAAAGGAACGCCGCAACCGTGTATAAGTTAATTGGATGGCGTTTTGAGAACATGAAAAGCTCCTTTGTTAAAAAACGATTAAAAAATAATTTCAATTGAATTATACCCCGCATGAATTTGTTGGCAACTGATTTAATTTTAAAAGAAATTATTTAACTGTTTTGAACATTATTCCGGCTTTGGCAAGGTCTGAGGCGACGGTTTTCATAAATCCCGCTCCGCCGTTTAGGACGAACTGAACCGCCATAATAACAAGAAGAAGTCCCATTATTCTAAGCGTCGTCTTTAAAACGGACGGGCCTAAATACTTTAATAATTTTGAGGCGTTTGCAAGCGTGATATAACTGATAATGGACACGGAGGCCACGCAGCCGATTAAAATTGGAAAATCGACAAACCAGTGTTTCACGTTGGAGGCATGAACCATGACTGTGGTAATCGCGACAGGGCCGCTCAACAGCGGAACGCCCAACGGCACAATCGCCATGTCTTCCATGGCGGTTTTATCGCCGAGATAATCAGAATGCGAGCCTTTGTCTTTGGGCGTCTGCGCCCTCATCATGTCAACGGCTACGCGGAAAAGCAGAATGCCGCCGCCTATTCTGAAGGCGTCCATCGTAAACCCGAAGACGCTCATTATTGCGCCGCCCGCCAGAGCGAAAACAACCAGCGCCCAAAAACTGACGAAGCTCGCTTTTCGCGCGACTTTCTTTCTGTCTTTATCGTCCATGCTTTCGGTGAGCGCCAGAAATATAGGCACGGCGCCCAGCGGATCGATGATGAATAGAAGCGATACAAATACGAGTCCCCATGCGGCCAGCTGGTCGAGCAACTCGTGCGCCATTTATTTAAAACCCGAAAACGCTCTCCGATATATGCAGATCGTTCTTCGCGAAAAGCTCTTTAATTTGCTTTGCCGCCTTTTGGGTAAGTTCCCGTTTGCGCGGCAGCGGCGCGAACGCCGTCCTGAAGCCGTTAAGCGACAAAGTCGCTATTTGGTCGGGCGAAAGGTCGAAGGTCTCCGCGGCTTTTACGTATTCGTCGGTCAACGTCGTAGCGCTGACAAGACGGTTGTCGGTGCAAAGGGAAACTGCGATTCCTTTTTCAAGGAAAAGCGGAAGCGGGTGGTCTTTAAGCGCGCCGACCGCCGAGGTTTGCACGTTGCTGGTAAGACACGCTTCAACGCCGATTTGCCTGTCGGCGACGTATTTTAGCAGACAAGCGTCTTCGACGAGTCTTACGCCGTGCCCCAATCTTTCCGCGCCGTTAAGCAGAGCGTCCCAGACCGAAGCGGCTCCGTCGGCTTCTCCGGCGTGAATAGTAACGCGCAGGCCGTTCTTTCTTGCGAGGTTTATCGCTGCGGCGTGATTGCTTGGCGGAAAACCGTTTTCAGGCCCGGCCAAATCGTACGCGGTCGTCAGCATTTTTTTCATAAGAACGGCAGCGGAAGCGTCGAGCGTCGATTGACGGGCGTCGAGGTGGCGTAACGTCGCCACGATTACCGTCGTCGAGACGTCGTTCGCCTCGCCCGCGTTTTTAAGCTCGTCGCAAACTATGCGGTGAACTTCCGCCATGTCCAATCCGCCGTTTGTGTGAAGCATAGGCGCGTACCGGACTTCCAAATGAAGAATGTTTTCCGCCCTCGCGTCTTCGACTAGTTCGCGGCAAATTCTGCGAATGTATTTTTCTTCCTGCATCAGCGAGCAGGTGAAGGAAAACGCTTTCAAATACTCTTCGAGGCTGTCGTGTTTTGCGCCGAGACTGTAAAATTCAACCAATTCCTCCGCGCTTCCCGCGTCGGTAAGGCCGAGTTCGCGGCCTAGCTCAAACGCGGTGGATACTCTTAGCGAGCCGTCGAGGTGGCAGTGTAGTTCGGTTTTAGGAAGAGCAGCGAGAAGTTCTCTCGTTATTTTCATGGCGTTTAGTCTTTCCATATTTTTAAAATATTATTGAGCCGGTTTGTCGGTGCAAACTATTGCGTGAGTTTGCGGCGGAATGTAGTAAGGCGGGTAGGGGAATCCCGGACAGGCCGACATTACCGCAGAGTCGTAGCATTCAATCGTTTCGCCGCACTCTATACGCACGAACGAAAGGCTGAAAAATCCGTAAAGCAAGTGGTTGCCCTGCTGATCAAGGTAGTTGATTTCCCCTTGACGTCTGCCGTTGCGTCCAAAATAACAGAACTTGTCGTCCTTGCCGCAGGCGAATGTGTTGTCCAGAAACTCGCGGAACCAGTCGCCGCCGCCGAAATAAACCGTTCTTCCGACGTTTTGTTTGTTGTCGTTGTATTCGTTGTAGCAATACATCCAATCGCGGTTAGCGAAGTCCGAGCAGCTGAGAGTGGAGTACGCGCAGGAGTTCTTAAAGTCGGAGCATGTAAGATAGCTTGAAAGATTTGCGCACGGATCGACGTATTCTTCTTCCTGTTCAGCCTCGGATTCCATTTCGTCCATATCGCCGCCGGTTTCGTTGCAAACTTTGCTGAAGCAGCGCCAGTTGTCGCCGTATTTCAATTTACAGTCCGCGTCTTTCAAGCAGTCGGGTTCGCATTTGTTTTTCTGGCAGGTTTCTTTTTTATTCGCGTCGCAGCTTGAATTGTCTTTGCATTCGTAAGTAAGGCATCGTCCGTCTCGGCACGTTTGAACGATTGAGTCGGGGCAGTCGGAGGTTCTCTGGCATTTCGGAGCGCTGGAAGGCTGCTGGCAAGCGCCGTCAACGCAGAAAACATAGTCTTCTCCGCACTCATAGGACTTTACGCACTGAGAAACTTCCGCTCCTTCTTCTTTGTCGCTTTTGTCCTCGTCAGAGGGCGCCGACGTATCGCCTCCGCTGCATCCGTAAATTAAGGCCGCCGCGCCCAAACAGAGAACGATTAAGGATGAATTTTTATTAAGATTCATTTTACGCTCCTTTCGCGCAAAAAAAAAGTATAACAAAACTGCTAATTATTAACATTGTATAAAAACAATGGCAAGAGGTTTCGCGTAAAAATTTCCGCCGCGCAAAGCCTGCGGCGATGACGGCGCCTCTTTAGGCGAAATCGAATATCCGGCCTTTTATTTTTCGGTATATTTTTTTCGGCGGGAACGAGAATATTGTTTTGGTTTTAAGAACTTTTACGGAAGGCGCGTCCAAGCCGGGCGCAAGAAATTCTATTATCTCCGCCGGCTTTACAGAGCCTTCGGCGCCCAGAGAAACAGTTGCATTAACCGCCGCGCCGCCTCCGCGCTCCAATGAAATCACTTTATCTTTCATATTCAGCTTTTTAAGCGGTTTGCCTTCCCGCGAACGCCAGTACATTATCTCGGAACTCGAAGCAAAGCGATCGACGTTGGAAAATATCGTTTTCATATCGGCGTTTTCAGGAAAATCCAATCGGAATACCGCGGCGCTTACCGATTCTCCCAGCCCTTTGAATTCGCGGCCTATGAGCATTCCGTCTAAAAAACGTATTCCGGCGGGCAGATGCTCGTTCGCTCTTTTAAAAAAGTCTTCTAGGGCGAACTCGACGCAAAAATCAAGCTCGCAGTATTCCGCCTCGCTTTCTACTCCCAGCGGAAGAGCGGGAGAGAAGCTGGTTTTCGGCGAAGGGTTGAAGCCCGACGAATAGGCCGGCGTGAATCCGCTTTGTCTTACGGCTTGAAGGATTAGATTTACGAGCTCCAAGTGGCCGATATAGGCCGCCTCTCTTTTCTTTTCAAAGCGCAGCCTCAGCTTTTGAACTGTTCTATGCCTGTCTATAGGGCGTTTTTGCGTTCTGCGCGCCTCGGTCATTTCGACCGGGTCAATAATTTTAACGTGAGGCGCGGCGTTTTCGCCTTTCAACGCAAACGTCTCGCGCGCGGGTTCGGACGCGCCGCACGCTCCGCATACATAGCAAGCGCCGTAAGAGCAGTCCTCGGTCGTTTCTCCGGCGCGGGATTTGCGGTTTTCTTCTATTAAAAACGCTTTATCTATCCTGTAATCCAGAACGTCCCATGGGAGAAATGCGTCGTATCCGTAGGAGTTTTCTCGGTAAGGGCGCGGGTCTATGCCCGTTTCTTCATGCGCTTTTTCCCATGCTTGGGCGTTAAAGACGTCGTTCCAAGCGTCTAGGCATGCGCCGTAATGCGCCGCTTTCGCGACCAGACCGCACAAGCGTCTGTCGCCGCGGCTGAAAACGCCTTCGAGAGCGGAAAGCCTTTTCTCGTGATATTTGAATTCGATTTGGAGAGCGCGCAGACCGTCGCGAAGAAATCTGTGCTTTCCGGCGATTTCGTCTTCGTCGATCATCCGTTCCCATTGAAATGGCGTAAACGGTTTTGGAACAAATGTGGACGCCGAGAAAGAAATGCGAGGAGCGGGTTTGTAATTTTTGGCTGCGCGCTTAATTTTCTCCGCCAGTTCTACTATTGCCGCTACGTCTTCGTCCGTTTCGGTGGGAAGACCGATCATAAAGTAAAGTTTTAGTTTGCGGAAACCTAGATCGAAGAGACGCTTCACCGAAGCGAGAAGATCGTCCTCCGTGTTCCCTTTGTTTATGGCGCGACGCAGCCTCTCGGTCGCCGCTTCGGGAGCGAGAGTGAAACTTTGCGCCTTCGACTCGCTCATAAACTCCAGCAGCCCTTCTTTAATCGCTTCGGCGCGCAGCGAAGGCAAAGAAATTTGAGACTCGGTTCTGTCCAGCGAGGCCGATAAAGAGTTCATCAGAAGCTCAAGCGGCCTGTAATCGCTTATCGAAAGCGAAAGAAGCCCGAAGCTGTCCGCCGTATAAGAATTGGCTGCGGCATGGATTATTTCCGCTACGGTTTGCGGTCTGCGCTGACGAACCGGTCTGTAAACCATTCCCGCGTGGCAAAAGCGGCATCCGCGGGCGCATCCGCGCTGCGTCTCTACCGCGAACCTGTTTTGCACCGGCTCTATCCAGTTTACGATGCGGCTGGTCGGATGCGGCGAAGAGTCGAACGAAGAGACGACCGCCCTCTTTGCCTGAGGTTTTTCCGGCGTCAAGTCCGCCGCCGCCAGCGTTCCGTCAGCTACGGAACCCGTAAAACGATAGCGCGAGGGCAGATAAACCCCTTCGATTTCGCCCAGAGCGTTTAAAAGGTCTTTTCGGCTTCCGCCGGTTCGTTTGAATTCTCTAATCGTTTTGGCTATTTCTACCGCCGGTCGCTCCCCTTCGCCCAGAACGAACAAATCGAAGAAGTCAGCCAGCGGCTCCGGGTTGGAAACGCAAGGCCCTCCGCCAATAATTACGGGCAAAGCGCCCGCGCGCTCTTCTCGGTAAATGGGAAGGCCGGCCAGCTTTATAGCGGAAACGACGCTTGTGTAGCAGAGTTCGTGAGTAATCGTGAAGCCGATTGCGTCCATTTCGCGCAGCGGGGTATGAGACTCCAAAGCGTAAAGCGGCATTCCCATGGATTCCATTCGGGATTTCATGTCGGTCCACGGAAGAAACGCTCTTTCCGCCCACGCAAAATCAAGCGAATTGATTATATTGTATATAATTTGGTAGCCCAGATGGCTCGATCCGACCTCGTAAACGTCGGGAAAGACCAGAGCGAAACGAACCGAAACTTTAGCCGGGTCTTTGTACGCCGCTCCTTTTTCGCCGCCGAGATAGCGTGAAGGCTTGTTTACGCTTAGCAGCAGCCGTCGAAGCTCTTGCGGTAATTCGTTGAAAAATATTTTATCGCCGCTCAAAAGTGCAAACCTATCCCTTGCCGGTCATTCTTCCGAAACGACGTCGCGCAGGAACGCGGCGGATTCTTCGGGAAGCGCGTCGTTGATGTAACAGCCGGAGCCCCACTCGAAGCCCGCGATGCGGCTTAATTTGGGGATAAGCTCAAAGTGCCACGCGTATGCGGAAGCCTTGTCCGCCGCCGCCGCGGGAAGGTTTACGGGCGCCGAATGAAGAAGAAAGTTGTACGCCGGATAGTCGAGCGCCTTGTTGATGCGGTAAAGCGTATTTCTGAAGAGCGAAGCGAGCTGATGAATGTTTTCGTCGCTTTCTCTTTCGTAGCTTGGATTGTGTGCTTTGGGAATAATCCACGTTTCGAATGGAAAACGCGCCGCGTACGGGCAGACGGCTATGAATCGCTCGTTTTCGCAGACAAGACGCCGTTGGTCTTTTAGCTCCTGCTTAACTATATCGGTGAACAAATAACGGTCTTTCGATTCGTAATAACGGGCGCAGCGCTCGATTTCCTGACTAACGCGCAGCGGCACGAACGGCAGCGCTATGAGTTGGCTGTGGCTGTGGTTAATAACTTGCCCCGCCGCTTTGCCGTGGTTTTTAAAACACATTATATAGCGGAAGCGGACGTCTCGCGACAAATCCAGTATCCGAGCTTTAAACGCCAGCAGCGCGTCCGAAAAGCGGACTACGTCAAGGTCTGCGAGGTTTTGGTCGTGGCGCGGCGTTTCGATTATAATTTCGTGTGCGCCGATTCCGTTCATGCAGTCGTAAATGCCGTCGGCGTCGCGGTTGAGCTCTCCTTCGACTTTAAGCGCAGGCCGCTGGTTGGGGACGCAGCGCAGACTCCATGAAGACGAATCGTGGCGGCGGGAGTAAATTTCGGGGCCGGCAAACGTCTCGTTTCCTTCGCAGAAAGGACAGTCAGGGTCGCGTCTTCGCGCGTCGGGGCGTCTAGTGGTCGGATAATCCGACGGTTTGTTTGTTTTACCCGACGCGTAAATAACCCATCTGTCGGCTACCGGGTCTTTTCTAAGCTCTGACATTAAAACGGCCTTTCATTGGCGCCTTGCGGCGATTTGTTCCAAATCTGAACTTCCGGTTCGAGCGTAACGCCGAATTTATCTTTTACAGCGCTTCTCATCGTTTTCGCAAGCTCAATTACGTCCCGCGCCTTTGCCGCGCCGAGGTTGACGATAATATTGGCGTGTTTATGATAAACGCAGGCGTCGTTTACGCGCATGCCTTTCGCTCCGCACTGGTCGAGAAAATATCCGGCGGCAATGCGTCTTCCGTCGGAGTCGAAGCGGTCGGAGTTTTTAAAAAAACTGCCGCAGCTAGGCAAAATGAAAACGTCAGGGTGTTTGTCTCGTCTCATCGACAATATTTCAGCCCTGCGCGCCAGTCCTTTCGCGGCGTCCGACGCCGCTCCTTTAAGCGTCGCGGATACGATTATTGCGCCGTTGCGCTTGAACGCGCTGTCGCGGTACGAGAAACCGCATTCGTCGCGGCTAATCGTTTCCACGCTTCCGTCGTTTGCGGCGATTTCAAGAGAGACGACGAATTCGCCTATTTGTCTGCCGAAAGCGCCCGCGTTGCCGTAAATCGCTCCGCCGAGCGTTCCGGGAATTCCGGAGAGCTCTTCAAGCCCCGTCGTTCCGGCTTCGACGCAAGCCTTTACTACGGCGTCTAAATCTGCCGAGCCGCCGAAACGCAGTCCGTCCGAGCGTATTTCTGGTTTGGCTCCGCCGTCGGCATATACAATCGTTACGCCTTCCAGCCCTTCGTCCGGCAGCAGGGCGTTCGAGCCTCTTCCCAAAAGCCTGAAAAAAATTTTTTCTTTTATAAGCGCCGCCGCCGCAATCTTTATTTCTTCCGGGGAAGATAATTCAATCAGGCATTCGGCAATCCCTCCAATCCGCATCGTCGAGCGGCTGCTTGCGGTTTCGCCGTATTTTACGCGGGCTCTTATGCCTGCGGGCAGGGCTTTAATGGCGTCAATCGTCATCAATCGTTATTCCGTCCAGCAGTTTTCGTCGCTGCGAATGTTTGGAATCGTTCCTTCGGGAACGAACGGCGTCGAAGTCAAAATGAATTCGTCGGAGCTTAACGGAGCCGCTGTCTTATAAATTACCTCGACGTAATAAATCGTTTCGGGCGCCAAAGACGCCGCGACGAGTTTATTCCACACTCCGTTATTTTTTTCAAGCTCGATGCCGGCGAAAATTCGTCCCCGGTCGTTTGAGAACCAAGCCGAAACTTTTTTGACTTCGTAGCCGGAGCCTCCGCCGTCAACCGCGGCCAAAATAAGCGAGCCGTTTCCGGCCGCCTGAATCGCTATTTGCGGCTGAGTCGGCATGTAGGAATACTTCGAGTCGGTTCCGAACCAATGCTTGAACCAAAAGCGCTGTCCGCCTTCGCTCGCCTTTTTGGCGCGCTCCTCTATATCGGACGCGTTTTCGACTCCGGTAACTTTGTAGCATCCGTGGTCAAAGTTGGCCGCCACGGCCGTCATTTTGTCTTTGTTCGCAACGGCGTTGTAGGTGTCGTTGTGCGCCGTTAAAGGAAAGAATTCGTCGGACGAGCCGTTAATAATCATCAATTTGGCGTTAGTCGCCGCCAAATGAGCGCGCGGGTCGATTAAATATTCGATAAGCCGCTTCCATCGCTCGCTTTCGGTCGTAAGACCGGCCTTGGTCAGAAGCATATGCTGCCATGCATTGGGAGCTTCGACTGCGACGTTCCACGATAAAACGCCGCTTAACGGCACGCCTACTTTTATACGGTCGTCAAGCGACGCCGACAGAAGCGTTATCACCCCTCCGGCCGAAAATCCGGTCATTCCGATTTTCGTCTTATCGACTTCGCTTCGCGTTTCAAGGCAGGTAACGGCGCGCAGCGCGGCGGTTGCGTGCCCCCAGAACCAGCTGCCTCTAACGTCGGGAATGGTGTCGAACATTCTCATTCCGCCGCCGAAAAAGGCCGGCCGTCCTTCCGAAACGGTTTCGGGCTTTTCTGCGTCGCCGCCGCCGGGGCCGGTAAAAGCTATTACGAACGCGTTAAGCAGGGAAGCCGGACCCGTAGCGTTTTCCTCTTTGGCGTACCCGCCCAAGCCGTGCGCCTGTACGACGCCGGGCATGGTTCCGGAGAGAAGCGAAGGTTTCGCCGCAAAAGCCGAAATTTTAATCGGCTTCAACTCCCCGTCAATCGACTCCCATGAGTAATACGTTAAATTCCAAACGTCCAGAGCGACGAGGTTTTTAATCGTCGTCCTGTGATTTGTAAAATTGCATTGCGCCGTAACCGGATCGCGTACCATTTCGGCGTCGTATAGCGGCGGCTGAACGAACTGTTCGGTTTCGGGCTCGACGGTTTCAGTTTCGTTTTCGGCTGGTTCTTCAGGATATTCGCTTTCGCCTTTTTCGTCTTCTTCGCCGTCTTCTTCCGTTTCTTCGTTGAACGCCGTCTCTTCCGCGCCGGTTTCTTCTTCAACCGACTCTTCTTCCAGCGCGGCTTCCTCTACGAAGTCGTCGCGCTCTTCCTCGCACTCTTCCTCGACAATCTCCGCGTCCGTTTCTTCAAACGATTCGCAGCCATCTTCCAAGGCGTCCGTTTCGGCGTATTCTTTTTCCGCCTCGATTAAATCCAAGTCGCCGTTTTGATTGGACGCCGATCCAGAATCGGAACAACCGGCGCAAAATAGCAAAAATAAAAACGCTGCGGCCGCCGAGGCGGACAAATTTGATTTTAAAATATTTCTCATGGCGCTCTCCGTCTGCGCGTCCGGTTATGAGGTCGGATCGCAAATTATTCCGGCGATTTATAATGCGATTTTTTATTATCGCTCATGCGGACGAAAAAATCAAAGCGTCGTTCGCTTGTTCACTTCGACGGTTTGTAAGCCTCGACTATAATGTTGTCGAAAATGGCGGAAAGACTTTTATGACCGGAGAGCAGGTACGTTTTCACGCAGTCCATTCCTTTGCGCATAGTAGGCTCGTCCATATTTGTCGAGTCGAGAATAGCTTTGAAATACAGCGATTTGTCCTTTATCGCCGCATCGTAATTAATAAGCGTGAAAACGCCTTCGCCGCAGTTTATTTTGGCGGGCGTCTCCTGCGTCGGCAGCGGAGCGGTTTTGCTTGATAGCTCGTTCATGTAATCCGCATACGAGAATTTTACGATTTGATTGTTAGGAATAAGGCGCGCCGCGGTTTTATACATTATCGCGGCGACTTCCAAATCCATTGCGCTTAGGGCCGTTCTGGCCGAGTTGGCGAAAAATTCGGCGTCCTTGCCTCCTATGCGGGCGTCCTGCACCGCGAGGCTTTCAAGTTTGAAACGGCTCCCGTCAAGGTAAGCCGAAAATACGACGTAAACAACTTCGGATTCGTCGCCGAACAAATAGCCCACGACGCCGTACGGTTTGCCCGCGGACGATTGAAACGGATAAATAAACGCGGTTTCGCTCTCGAAAGACTTTTTTATTTTGCATTGCACTTTCGTCGGATTGTCTTCCAACTTGCGCGTCCACGCCGTAAAAAAGACGCCGGCGTTGGCGTAAGGAACCCGTTTAGGCCAAATATTAGGAAAAACTTTCGCAAGATTTTCCTTCTTAGCTTTGTCTTCCATATTAGTTCCGGCCGTGAGCGCGAAGCTCTCGAAATCTTTTAAATAAAGATATTTCGACAAATTAGCGCCGAAATCGAGCAGCTGCATTTTGACGGTTTCGTTTACGGCGTCTCCCGTAACGCACTGCGCGGACGACGGCGAGGCAGACTCTTTCTCCGCTTTTATTTTGTTTTCCTTTTGCGCGTCGCAAGCGGCTATGGCGAAAATCGCCGGCAAAAACATTAAAACAATTTTTTTCACGCTTTTATCTTCCGAATAGGTGCATTACCCATACCCTCATCGGGTAAAGCAGGTTATTAATTAAAGCGAAAACCCCGTTTTGATACATCACTATCGCAACGCCTGTCATCGACTCGCCCGCAACCACGCCGCTGGCGACTGGAATTGTGAAATCTTCGGCTATTTTGGGCTTTTTAACCTCGATGATATGACCGATGAGGCCGCCGATAAAGAACGACAAACCGTTCCAGAACGGAATTGTGAACGCCAGACCTATTCCCATGGCGTTTGGAACCCACTTGCCCGCTTTCTGCGGGAGAACGCGCTCTAAAAGCGGCAGCAGAATTCCGACGATTCCGCCGATTAAAATCGCCCAACGCTTCGACGAGTCAAGCGAACCGATGCCCATTTCAAGCAGACGCGCCACGCCCGCCCATGTTTGAGCCGCGGGGGCGGGAAATCTGTCCGATCCGAGCGCGCTTGCGCTGTTTACGACGAACTGAAATGAAAGGACCGAAACTACGGTTCCGGCGAATATTCCCGAAAACTGAGCTAGAAATTGTCTTTTTTGGGTTTGCGCCTAAAAGATAACCGCTTTTAAGGTCGTAGAGCAAATCGCTTGCGGAATCCGCTACTCCGGCGGTAACGCAGGCGGTCATAAGGTTTGTCGCTACGCCGGGATTGACCGCGTTTGAGGAGGACGGAGCGTTTTTAGGAGTAATCGCTCCGTAAAAGAGCTGCGTGATTTTTCCCATGGCTCCAACGGGGGTGGTGTCCGTCTCTCCGGCAACCCGGCAGGCTACTAGCGCGAGAAAGAACGACATGACGACCGCAAGCGCGCCCATCCAGTAGGGAGTGTGAAAATACTTGTCCAGCATGTAAAGCACGCCGAGCGACCCAAACGCGACGCCGAAAACGAACCACGAAACCGGAACCTCGATTTTCGCCATCGCCGTCTGCTCTGCATTCATCGCCTTTTTCTTTCCCCATAAGGCGGATATGCCGCCGACCGCGCGCAAAACAGTTTTCCATTGGAAGGCGAACGAAAAGAGCGCGCTTGTAACCATGCAGGCCGCGCCGCCCCAAAGACTCCACTTTACGATGCCGTCGTAGCCTACGGATGTAATATACCCCATGTTGTACATCCACGGGGCGAGGATGAAGTAGTTTAGTATCGCGCCTATAAGTATGCTGACGCATACCTTAAGCCCCATTATCGCGCCGGCGGCTATCATCATGGGGCTTACTTCCATGCGGATAGTCAAGTCCGCCATTTTTTCACCGAAAACGTTAAAATAGCTTGGAATCAATTCAAAACCGTCTCGCAAAACGGCGACGGCAGAACCGAAAACTCCCGCTACGCCTAACGCTTTGGCGGCCTTAACGCCGGAGCCGCTTTCGGCGTGAAGAGCTTTGAGCGTTTCGGCTGCGGCAATTCCGCTTGGGAACTTCAACTGTTCGACGTTTATCATCTGCCGCTTCATCGGTATCGCCATAGTAACGCCCAACACCGCAAGGAAGAAAACCCAAGCCATAAGCACGCCCGTGGGAAGCGTCTGGTTTGTTACCATCATGTACGCGGCAATCGCGCTGACCAGAGTTCCGCCGGTTGAATAGCCGCTGGCCGACGCCGTTGACTGCATGCAGTTGTTTTCAAGAATAGTCATTTTCGTCTTAACTATTCCGGCCTTATGCAGCGTAGTCCATATGGTATAGGAAAGAATGCTCGCGGTAATCGCGACGCCTAACCCCCAGCCGGTTTTAAGGCCGATATAGAGATTCGACAGCGACATGAACGAGCCCAGAGCGGAACCCATTAAGACGGCGCGTAGGGTTAGCTGCTTCATGTCGTCGCCTTTATAGTAGTTGCGGAACCAATAGGCTTCTTTTTCTTCCGGCGTCATCCCTTCTACTTCTGCGGGCGTAATGAATTTTTCGTTTTCGCTCATTTGACGGCCTTACCCTTTGAGGCAGCTGAGGCGCGCTTAGGCGTCCGTTATAGTTTATTGCGACGTTAAACAAACTAGCGCCGCTTTCGCCGATTGACAATAAATTTAGCGGTATATTTTCGCTTTTAAATAAGGCGCCGCCCGACGCGTTTTTTTGAATTGTAAAGAATCGGTTTGTTGGGTTATTGTTTAGAAATGAAAAATGAATTGAGGATTATGCTTTTCGGAACGGGATACGCGGCTCGCCGAAGAGTCGAAGCCTACCGGCGAATTGAAGGAGTAAATATCGTCGGAGCCGTCTGCAAAACGCAAACATCCGCAGAGAAGTTTCAAAAGGCAACGGGAATCGAAACGGTTTGGGGGGTTGGCGCGGCGGAAGCGATAGACGAATTCTTGCCCGATGCCGCGGACGTTTGCTCGCCGACGGAAACGCACTTTAATATAGCGCGCGCGGCTTTATCCGCCGGATTAAGCCTTTTGGTAGAAAAGCCGATGTGCTCGACCGCGCAAGAGGCGGCGGAACTTGCGGCTCTTGCCGAATCCGCCGAGGGAGTAACTTTTGCCGTTTCTCACACCGAAGTATTTACGCCCGCGGTCAAAGCGTTGAAAAAAGAGCTCGCGAAACGCGGGAAACCGAATTTTATAAACGTTTTAAAGGCGGACGCGAAGTCGCTGCCGCCGAACGCGCCGCATCCCTCGCTGTGGCCTGAAAGCGAAATCGGGGGAAGATTGTTCGATTTGCTGACCCACCTCATTTCATTGGCTCTATTTGCAATCGACGAGGTAGAAGACTTCCATTCGGAAGAGCCGTTAAAAGCGGCGGATAAATTCGCAATCGAGCCTTATACGGTCGTTTCCGAACCGGGACGCGAGCGTTTTATCGCGCTGCTTACTACGCCCGGAGGAATCGTTCTGAGGCTTTCGCAGGACAACAGGGGAAGGGGAGGGGAGCTGGTTAAAATGTTGTCGGCGCAAACGGCTGACGACGAAATTTACTGGCTGCTGGCAAACGGCTCGGACGAATTGCGGATTCGGGAATACGGCGGCGGAAAGCGGGGCGGACCGGACGGCGGTAAAATCGCGTCCGGCGGCGGAGATCCTTTCATGCTTCAGGTTGAAGACTTTGTCTCCGCGGTTAAAAGCGGAGGCAAACCGCTTCAAGGAGCCCGGATAGGCGCGCTTGTAACGGCGTTGGCTATCAAAACGGCGCAAAGGCTTCTTTCCTTTGACGCGGAAGCGAAAAAGCTCGCGGCAAGTTGTTTTACCTCGCATGTAATAAGCGGCCTCGATGCCGACAATCGCAATTTGCTGCGGCAGGCTATAAAACGCTTCGACCCCAAAAATTGCAAAGCGGAAGAAGGTTCGTCCGCCTTTGCAAACGCGGCTGCGCGCATCGCCGCCGATTCTAAGCTGAAGCCTTATCTTTTGCGCTTTGCGGCGGCGAAAGCCGAGAAAGGGGAGCTTGAGTCTCTTCGTGGCGAGGCGCTTGAGGCTTTGCTTTACAGCGGAGCCGCGGCCAAAGAGCTCGTTTTAAGGCTTGATTCGCGCTGCAATCAGCGTTGTCTTTTCTGTAATGTAGGCGGAGCGGCGCACGAAGGGTTATACGTCGACCGCGTCGAGGCGAGAAGGACGATTGAAAGGGCTGCGTCCGAAGGTTTTCATCGTTTGATAATCAGCGGAGGAGAGCCTACCCTTCGGCCTGAGCTTTGCGAGCTGATCGAGCTGGCGCACAGGAGCGGCTTCGACGATATAACTTTGCAGACTAACGCGGTCGAGCTTGCCAAACCGGCAAAAGCGTATCTTTTGTCGGAAGCGGGGCTGGATATGGCTCTCGTTTCCTTGCACAGCCATTTAGCCAAAATTTCCGACTTCCTCACCGCGACCAAAGGGACTTATGAGAGGACTATTGAGGGGATAAAAAATCTTAACGCCGCCGGAGTCAGCGTAAGGCTTGTTCACGTTCTAACTACGGCGAATTACAGGCTGCTGACCCGCTATCTCGCGTTCGTAAGCCGCGAATTGCCTTTTGTTTCCGACGTTGACCTTCTGCTTGATCAGCACGCTGGACGGGGAGAACGCAGAAATTTTCTCGTGCCGACGCTATCCGAAGTCAAGCCGCATTTAGCGGAAGCTCTCAAAGAGGCGCCTAAGATTGGTTTGCGTCTAAACAGCGCGCTTACGATTCCGCCCTGCTTTATGGGCGACAGTCCGCTTAATACGCTCGAATACAGACGATTAAAAGCCTTTGAAGCCGCCGGATTGGAAATCGACGAACAGACCGAAACGCTTAAAAAGGAAAAAATAAAAGGGGCGCAGTGCGCCGGTTGTTTGTTGGATAAGTATTGCCTCGGCGTTTGGAAGGGTTACGCCAAACTTTACGGGACAAGCGAGCTTAATCCCATTAAAAAGTTATAAATAATACATCCGGTTACCCTTCGACCATTCTAGAAAGCGAGTCTTTAAAGGAAACAAGCTCGTCGGCTGCAAGCTCCGCCTGTGCGGGCGACAGTCTGGCCATTCCGCAGTTCGCCGAAAGAAGAACTCTCGACAAAGCGCGAAAGTTCGAGCCTAAATCGAACTTTAATTCCTTTAACAATTCGGCGGCGGTTTTCAACGCAATCTCATCGGGTTCGCCGGTTGCAAGAGTCAAATCGACGACGCCCAAAATAACCTTCCCTTTATCGGTCAGATATTCAAGCAATGCGTCCGTCGAGTCGCGGCTAGAAGGAAGATTGACTAGCGGAAAGCTTAGAAAATCGGCGTCTCGCAATTTTAAAAGGTTTGACGGCGAGTCGTTTGCGCAGCTGTGAACGCCTATTTGCGCCTTGGGAAGCAGCGCTTTTAATTTACGCATGAACAGGCCGAGCGTATCGTAGGCCTCTTTGTTATTATTCCACCGCGGCAGGCGGGGCTCGTCTATTTGAACCCAAAGCGGCGCGTTTATTTTTTCGGCCTCGCGCGCAAGTCTTCTTACGGATAAAAACAACAAATCAATCGCCAATTCCGAAAGACGCTTAAATTGTATCAACTTTTTTCCGTTAGCGTCAAGCAAGTTGAGCATCGTAACTGGGCCTGTGGCCTGAATTTTAAAAAATCTGATTTCTTCGTCCCATGACGCTAAAGAGTCCGCCTGTTTTTGAAGAGTCTCTATCCCCAGCGGAACTCTGCGTCCGTTTATTCCTTCGTCCAGCTCGCTTTCAATGGCCTCGGCGAATGAGGCGTCGTTAAAGGCCGCGTCGAGTCTGCCGTTTTGCGGAGCTATCTTAAAATTTCCGGCGGGAAGAAACTGGCAAATCATGTCGGATGCGAAAGCGCTTCCCGACGATTGATTCCAGAATGGGCAGTTAAAATAATACTTATAAATGTGCGCCATCGCGCCGGCAGCGTCTTTAAACGGCAGCGACCCCACGCCGGTTAAATCAAGCATATCAAACACGAGCCTGCCTTTTTAAATCCGATTGCATAGCAAAAAGGCCGGAAAGAACCGGCCTTTTGATTCAGAAAAAATAATTCTCGTTATTTTTTTCGGTTAAGCATCGCGGCGAAATCGGGTTTTACGTCGCCTTCCATCACGATTCTTATTTCGGCCAAATTTTCGAAAGCGCTCAACAGCATGGCGGTCTGTTCGTCGAACGGTCCTTTAATCATTATTCCCTTCGGAACTTTAACGTCGTTTTTGCTCATTTTATCGAGAAATTTTCTCAAGTCCTGACACTTGGACGCGTCGTAGGTGATAATAACGTTGTTGAGCTTCGACAACGCTTTTTCGCCCGCTTCCGGGAAATCAAAGGGAAGAACGAAGTGTTTTGTTACGTTTTTGGTTATTTTATTAAGAGCGTCGATCGCCTTAGGAGCGAGAGGTTTTGCCAAAAAGAGTTCAAGGGAGTACGATTTGAATTCGCGAAGGAGTTTAAGGTTGTCTTCGGTAATTTGAGCGTCGGTCAATCTGACGAATTTTTTTGAAAAAGGCAGGTATTCAGATTGCAGCGCGACGACGTTGGCGTTAATTTCGGGGTTTTTGCGGAAGTCGAAAGTCATTAAAAATTTTTCGCCCGCCAAATTTTTAAACTCTTTTTCGGTCGCGTTGGCTGGAACGAGAAGTTCCGCTTCAAAATTTTCGTATTGATTTATCGCCTTATGCACTGTTTTGTCCGAAACTTTATCGACCAGTTCGATGGAGAGTCGTACGTTTTTAACCTTAGAAAGAGATTCTAGTTCTTCCGGCGTCGGGTCGTGGGCAATTACTACGACCTTGGGGAATCCCTGCAAACGAGTTATTTTCGGAAGAGTTTCTTTTTTCTCAGGAGCGTCGGTTTTCTTTTCAACCGCTTCTTTTTTTGCGGGAGGCGGCTGTTTCTTCAAGCCTTTCTTTCCGGCGTCTTTGGCGAAAGCGGCAGTCGCCAGAGCCGCCGCCAATATCGCGGCAATTGCAATAATCAAACTCAACTTCTTCATACTTTTCTCCCTTTTAACCATTACAGCCCGTTTGAATATTAGTGCAAGATTTCGATTTCTTCCACTATTTCTATTTACCGCTATTATCCCTTGAAACGTCTTTTTTTCAAGTTAAAAAAACTTTTTTTTTATTTTACTTGTCAAAAAAATCAGCGTCTTTAACTTTGCCGCTTTCAAGCGTTACTTTAGCCGACTTTACGGAAACGCCGCTTTTTCGCAATTCCACGTTAATAGTTTTGCGGTTTTCTCCCCAATCCCAGCCTATTCCTACCGGCTTCTGCATCGGCGTTCGGGCGTAAAAAACGCCGTCAACGAAAACTTCCATTCCCGGCTGGGACTTTACCATTAAATAGCCGATAATTCTTAGTTTTTTACGTATTTCTATCACCTCGCCGCCTTGCGAGACGTTTACGACTTTTGTAAAAGTTTCGCAGCACGGGTTTTCAAACCTTAATAAATGCTCTCCCTGCGTCAGCTCGAACTCGCGGACGATAGGCGTGTCCCCCTTGTATTGGTCGTCGATGTAAACCGACGCCCAAGGCGAAGTAATTATTCTGACGATTCCTTTTTTAGTCTCGCGTTTTTTATCGTCCTGCTCCTCTATTTGCTTTACTTTTATTTTCAGCTCCGGCTGCTTTTGAATGAGCCCAAGCTGCTTTTGCTCGCCGACGGTTAAATTCTGAAGCTGTTTGCTGCCTTGATTTAATTCAGGTTTTATATTTTCGTGCAAGCCGAGAATTCCCGGATTCGCTTTTTCGTCGGGCTTAACCGGCTCTTTCGTTTCGTTATTTGTATCCGCGCCGGCTGCGGGCGGGGTTTGCGTTCTGTCGTTTTTAAGGCTTCTTCCATTGGAATATAAGACCGCCGCGGCGGTAAGCAAAAGTAAAAGAACGGCCGCAACGATATAAAACGGTCTGTTATTGCGGCGCTTTGCGGCCGTCGTCCGCAAAACTTCGTTCGTTCTTGAAATAGTTTCTTCGGGCGGTTCGTCTTCTTCTTCGGGCGCGTCAACCGTCGGGGACATAACGACTTTCTCCATTACGTCTCTTGCGATTCGGCTCGACGGATCGAGAATAAACAACCTGTTGCAATGAGCGATTGCGGCGCGTTTGTTCGATTTTTCAAGATTTTCAACGGCGTAAGCTTCAAGAGCCGCCTTCAGTACGAGCGAGTAAGCCTCTTCCGTTTTGTCGGGAGCCTTAAAATATTCCTCGGCCGTTTTGTCGGGGTCTTCGATTTTGTAACGCGAACAAATTTTTTTAAGCGCGTCGAGCGCTTCGCCCGCGTTTTGAAACCTTTCATCCGGATTACGCTTCATACAGCGGGATACTACGTCCCGGAACTCTCTGGAAATAAGAGGATTGGTTTCTTCGGGATTCCTGTAAGAGCCCTCAAATATCGCTTTTAATAGAGCGTGTTGATTTGCGCCTTCAAACGGCAGTTTTCCGACGGCTATTTCATACAGAAGTATTCCGAGGCTGAAAATGTCGGAGCGAATGTCCGCCTCGCCGCCTTCTATCACTTCCGGCGACATATAAGCGGGAGAGCCGATTACAGCGCTTGTAATGGTAAGGCTCCGCTGCCCCGACATCAGCCGCGCGATGCCGAAGTCGGTTAGTTTCAGCGCGCCGTCGCCCTTATTAATCATAATGTTTTCGGGCTTCAAGTCCCGGTGGACTACGCCCTGCGAATGAGCGTGCTTAAGCGCCTTGGCGATTTGAATTCCGACGCAGCTCGCTATTTCCGGAAAACGAATATGGCGCGTCGAAAGGAACTGCGACAGAGTCGGCCCATCGACGTACTCCATCACAATGTATTGATCGCCTTTTTCGTCGAGCGAATAATCGAATATTTTTACGATGTTGGGGTGATCGAGCGCCGCGATGGTAGTCGCTTCTCGCCGAAAACGCTCTTTCGCTTCTGCGTCCTGCATAAGATGCGGGTGAAGAGCTTTAATCGCAACCTTGCGCTGCAAGCTCTCGTCTAAACCAAGCAGCACCGAAGCCATTCCGCCTTTTCCCAGCTCGCCCAGCACTCTGTATTTTAATATTCTTTCCGTTGTCATAATTATATCCGCCGCAAACTGTACAATATAGTTTACAACCAAGGCGGCGCGTTATGTCAAGGAAAAAAGGTTGCGAGATAAACGGAACCTTCGCTTTTAGTAATTCAGCCCGCTTGTTTCGATTAACGCCAGCACTACCGCGCCTACTCCGTAGCTGACCGCCGATTTATCGTCTATATCGTCCATTACGGCTATGTTTTTATAATAATCGAAAGTTCCGGCGCTGGTGCCGATAGATATGCCCGTAATGTAAGGCCGTCCTTCTTCGTCCATTTTAATCTTTCTTTTAAAGCCTTCAACCGCTCTCTTAATAGTCGGAAGAACATCTTCTCCTAGAAATCCGTAACGGTATCCGCGGGCCATTCCGTATGCGAACAAAGCGCCCGCGCTTGTTTCCAGATAAGTCTCGCCTGGACGGTTGAGTATCGTCCACCACATTCCCGTCGCCGCGTCCTGCGTCGAAATAATCGCCGCGACTTGTTTCGCGAGAGCGTTTCTTACAAAGTCGTCGGTTTCCCCGCGAATCAATCTGGCGCGAAGATAGTCGTATCCTGAGGCGGTTATCCAGCCGTTGCCGCGCCCCCAATAAATGTCGGCATCGACCTGAGGCTTGTATCCGTACGCGTGAACAAAGAAGCCTCCGGCTGATTGCAGCAAGTCGGCGAAAATTTTAAATTGCTCTCCGTAATCGTCAAGCCGAGTCTTGTCGTCCGCAAACTCGCCCCAGCGAGTCATTAAATTGCCGAACATAAACAACGAATCGAGCCAAAGGGTAACGCCGAGCAAATCGAAGTCGCCTAGGTGGCTTATTCCCCCTTGTTCCGTGCGCAAGGCGACGTTGTCGAGGTAATAAAAAGCGTCGTCAACAACTTTTTTATACTTTACTTCGCCGGTCTGCATGTAGAGCGTCGCCGCAATCAAAGACGGCGAGCAAGAATCGCTCGTTCCGATTTCGTAACCTTTTTCGATATGATAATCTATCCAAGACTTGTAATAGTCTTGATACTTTTTTTCGCCCGTAACGCGGTAAAGCTCGGTCAGCGAAAACATCATTACCATCGGAACCCAGTCCCATTTTTGCGATTCGATTTTGTGGACGGCGATAAATCTGTCGGCGATTTGTTGTGCAAGCGCGACGTTTTCGGAGTTCGGCGCGCGTTTGTCTGCGTAGCATTCCTGGTTTGGCGCCTTGCCGCCGCAGTAGTCGTAGGGAGCCGGGGTTTTGTTCTCCGAAGTTGAACCGCATGAAAATTGCAAAACGCATAAAGCGGTTGCGAGCGCAAACGCCGCTAAGCAAATAAATTTTTTCATTGGCAATCGTCTCTCTAAAATCTCTAAAATTTTGCGTTTACGGTTTGTCCGGTCCGGTCGTCATCTTCCTTTTTCCGGCTGAGAAATCAAGCGAGAGTTTGTGCTCGCCGTTCGTAATTTCGTAAACGCCGGAAGCGAATTCCGCATTCACGTATTTATTGTCGAAGCGCGAATCCCAGTTCAGCGGAACTGCGACGTCTTTCACCTTGAATTGAGCCGTCCAGCCGAAAGTCATTTTTCCCTGAGACGGCGACTCGTACTCGACGTCGTAACCGTCGTCGTATCCGTCCCCTTCCGCGTCGGGGATGCGCGTCGTTTGCACATTCGCGGCTTTTATCGCCGATTTAAAAATTTCAAAACTTCCGTTTTCGCTCCTGCTTCCAAGCTCGACAATCCAAACGTTCTCGGCTCCTCCCCCGGCGACCAAATCGAAAGGCTTGCCGTCGTTTTTATAAACTTCCGGCTGGTTTAATCGCCACGAAGTCGGTTTGAGCGAATAAAGCGCGACGTACGAGTCGCCTTTGCGGCCGAAAATCCAAGAGCCGGACTGCTCGTATTCGTCGAAACTGGCGGTTGGGAAATAGGCGTGCGTCTCTTGACGGTAATCGAAGCTCTTAATGCCCAGCGGCTTAGGCGCAAACTGCGGCGCGTAAATAATAATGGCCGCGTTTTTATATTGCGCGATGCGGGGAAGAGAAGCCTGTCCCGTCCAGTAGCCGGGGCCGGGCTCGTCTTCTTTCTGCCAGTTCCATTCGACGGGCGGCTGCTCGCCGTCCGCGACGGGAAGGTACGACGGATGCGTCGTAAATACGGACGCGGTTTCGTCCAACGTCGCCTGCCATGAGTGAACTTGAGCGCTCATCATGCCGGCTCGATAATCCACCGCGCTGGAAAGCATGTAGTCTCCAGTGCGGTAAGTATAAGTGCGGACTTCTTTCAAAAGCGCCTGATTGAAGACTTTCCAGAACATTTTATAGTATGGATAAACGCTCTCCATTATGTCTTCTATCGGCTGGTTAAGGTCAACTATGTCGGCAATCATGCTGAAGTCTTTAAACTGACCGCTCCATAAATTGTGTTTATTGCCGACCTCGAAAGTTTTCGGCATGCACGGCCACGAAACAAACGCGCTCATCGACCACCACATCGGCAAGTATTTGTCGTCGGAGTAATTGAAGCCGTAAGGGGGCTGCGGTAGTGGCGAGTCCCATGATGCGGGCGGAGATTCGTCTATCGGAAGGTTCATCTTTTCCTTGTCTTCCATCGGAGTATCGTCGCGGGCTATCGAGCGGAGAACGTACGGCATTACGTAATTTTTGGCTCTGCTGAAAGCGATTGCCGCTCCGGCGTTCGCGTCGTCCAATGGAAGCGTCGTATCGTCGAAGAAAAGTTTGGTCGCGGTGAACGTGTCCTCTTTGACCGCCGCGGGCTTGTCCTTGATGTAGCTTCTGCCGTGAGTCGCGCCGAAATAACCCTTATGCAGGTTCAACGCCATATCAAGCCAAATTAAATCGAGAACCATAGACGCTTTGAGAACCATTTCTTCGTCGCGGCTCCATTCTATAAGCGTAAGAAGCGGCTGCATGTCCCAGTTGTAGTAAACGTCGCTGTGCCATTCCGTAAAGCCGAACCGGCCCCGCTCGTCGAGCCACTGCATTATCTCGGCGCGGGCTCGCTCCATATGCTCGCGTCCGGTCATTCCGCTTACGGCGAAGACTTTTTCGGGGTAACGTTGACCGGCTAGATATTCCGCAGAGCGAAACAGCAAGACGTGATTTTCCGACCAGTACCACATCATATCTACGACTTTTTCTCCTTTGTCGTTAGTGCGGTCGGGGGTAGGGTCGGCGAACCAGTATTTAAAGTTAAGCAGAGCTTCCTCGATTTTTGTCCACAACCCCGCGGCTATCGCGGGGTCGCCCTCGAATGCGTAAAGCAGATTGATGAGATGATTTACGTTAAAGTCGCTTGTGTCTTCAAGGTTGTATAATTTTTTAAAAATGGCGTCCCATGCGTTTTCGGGAACGCTTCCGTCGGGAATCGGTTCTATAAGTCCTCGATGCGCGCATTCAAGATGTATTAAGACGCCCATGACGCTTCCCGCGTTGAAAGGCGCGCTGCAAGCAAACTTCATGTAATCGTTTTGACGCTCGGCTTGCCAGCCGGGAATTTTTTTCGAGCTTTTAGGCAAATCCTCCACGCACGCCTGCGTAAAGAGCGCAATAACGCCGATTAATATCAAGAATTTCTTCACGTTTTCCTCGCGTTCTGGTTCTTGTTGTACAAACGATAATCGAATTATGTATATAATACAGAAATTCTCGTTTCAAGAAAGAATAAAAAATGTAAATTTAAAAAGCGCGTAAAAGTAAGGAATACGCTTATTTTTTAAAACTCCCAACCGATAAGGGATATAAGCGCCGGTCGAGAGATAAATGATTTAACGCCTAATTAATTATGGCGTCTTGGTTTCGCGCCTTGATTTTTTATGCGATTGCCTCGTTATTGTTTTTGTAAAGCGTTCTTTACGTCCGGCAGTATTTCCAAGCCGACGGGAACGGTCGCGCTCGATCCGACGAAATCGTCGCCGATGGGCGCGCTTTTTCCGCCGAGGCAGCGGCCGAGCATAATCTCCGCCATCGAATAGAAGGACATTCTATTTTGCGGTCTTGCAAAGCCGTGCCCTTCGTCGGGATAAAGCGCGAAGACGACGGGTATTTTTTTCTCCGCCATCGCGTTTACAATCTGTTCGCTTTCCGACAATTTTACTCGCGGATCGTTCTTGCCGTGTCCGATAAGCAGAGGTTTCTTAATTTTATCGACGTACGTCAGCGGGGAGCGGGACAAAAGAAACTTCTTTCCTTCTTCCGTCCGCGGGTCGCCAATGCGTTTCGCCAGAATTTCCATTAGCGGCGCCCAGTATGGCGGTATGTTTTCCATGAATGTAACTAAATTTGCGGGGCCGACTCCGGCGATTCCGCACGCAAACGTATCGGGCGTCATCGTCAAGCCGGCGAGCGTCGCGTATCCGCCGTAGCTCCATCCCATAATCGCGACTTTCGAAGCGTCCGCGTACCCTTCTTTAACCGCCCAATTCACCGCGTCGATTAAATCGTCGTGCATTTTTGCGCCCCATTGCAGGTTGGCGGCGTTTATGAACCCTTTGCCAAATCCGGTCGAGCCTCTGTAATTTACGCTCAGCGCGATATATCCGCGGTCTGCAAGCCATTGGTGTTCGGGGTTGTAGCCCCACGCATCGCGATGCCATGGTCCTCCGTGAACAAGCAAAACCATCGGCAGAGGTTTCTCGACTTTTCCGCCCGCGTCCGCGCTTCTCGGTATGGTGAGGTAGCTAATAAGCGAAAGGCCGTCGCGTGAATTTATGACTTTCGGGTACATTTTAGAAAGTTTCAATTCTTTAATTCGTTTATCGTTCACAAACAAAAAATTGGTTTTCTTGGTTTGTCTGTCGTAAATAAAATAACTTATAGGGCCGTTGTCTAGCAGATAGCAGACCAACAGCTTATTTACGTCGGAAGTCGCGGACAGTATTTGCAGTTCGCCTTCGCTCGGCGACTTTAAAGCGCTAAAGTCCTCTTCCCATGTCTTGTCGACTATTTGCCAAGTCGTTCTTTCGTAATTCGTTACGGTCGCAATAACGTTCTTTTCAACCGGGTGAAGAAAAAGATTATTTATATCCGATTTTTCGTTCTCGGCGATGAGCGTCTGTTTCATCGTTTCGACGTTGAGGCTGAAAAGAGCTCCTTTATCCCTGCCGCGGGAGTCGATGATGTACGCGTTTTTGCCGGATTTATCGAAATCGAAAAGGAAGGTCGTCAGCGCGTCTTCGCTTGTAATTTTCATAAAGGTTTTCCATCCGCCCTTGCCGTCCGGCGCGAAAATCTCGGATCCCCCGTCGGACGATACGGCTTTGGCGAAGCGTACGTTATAATCGTCGTCTGTTACAAATCCGTCGAAGCGGTCGTTTTCCTGAACGCGCTTAAGCTCTCCGGTTTTTAAATTAAGTACGTACAACTCGTGATACTTGGGGTTGCGGTCGTTGAGACTTACAAGTATTTCATTCGGGCGTTTATAGCTCAGGTTTTCAATCCTCGCCTGCACTTTCTTTTCAGGCGTAACCGCCTTGTCTTCTCCGGTTTCCACGTCAAGCGCATGAACCGCCCAATTCTCGTCGCCGTTGTCGTCTTTGATATAAACGATATGCTTGCTCGTGTACGCCCAGAAATAAGGCATGTAAAGGCCGCGTCCTTTTTCCTTGGTAAGCGGTTTGGCGTTTTCAACGTCGCTTGCCAATGCGACGTAAATGTTCAGCGCTCCTTCAAGCGGGGCGATAAAGGAAATGTATTTGCCGTCCGGCGACATGCGCACTGTCCGGCGTTCGGGGTTGCCAAACAGCAGCGAGCGCGGGATTAGAGAGTCCCCGCTTTTTTCTGTTTGTTCCATAGTTTGATCTTTTTTAACCGACTGCTTGTCCGAGACGCAGGAAAAAGCCGTGAATCCCGCAACGGAAAGCGCCAAAACCGCAAAAAACAGCGCGCGTTTCATTTCTTTCTTCTCCTATGTAACTTCTTCAAAGAATTATTTAGTTATAAGCGTTGTCCTAACAATTTTCTTAAATAACAATACTAAAATGTTTGCCGCAGTCAAACAAATCGTTAAAAATTTTCGGCTGTTTGCGTAAAAATAAAAAAGGGACGAACCTTTCGGCTCGTCCCTTGCCCTATTGTTGAGCGACAAAGCTAATAGGGGGCGTAAATTATTATCTGTTAGATTAGTCCCTGATCCATCATGGCGTTGGCGACCTTGAGGAAGCCGGCGATGTTTGCGCCGTTGACGTAGTTGCCCGGAGTGCCGAAGCGCTCGGAAGCGTCAACGCAGGACTTGTGAATGCTCTTCATAATGCCGTGAAGCCTGTGATCGACTTCTTCGCGGCTCCAAGACAGTCTCATGCTGTTCTGGCTCATTTCCAGGCCGCTGGTGGCGACGCCGCCAGCGTTTGCCGCTTTGCCCGGAGCGTACAAAATGCGATGCTCGATGAAGAGGTTGACGCCGTCGGGGGTCGTCGGCATGTTCGCGCCTTCGCTCACGACGTAAACGCCGTTATTAATGAGGTTCTGGGCGTCTTTGCCGTTGATTTCGTTCTGGGTCGCGCTGGGGAAGGCGCAATCGGCCTTATGGTTCCACAACGGGTTGTAATCAAGTTTGCCGTCCACGGGAGTGTAGGTGGCGCCTGAAAACTTGGCCGCGTACTCGGAAATTCTGCCGCGGCGGTTGTTCTTGAGATCCATTACGAAGGCCAGTTTGTCG
>CAYNVS010000035.1:0-35814 GCA_964400725.1 uncultured Myxococcales bacterium | reverse complement strand
GGCCGCGTGCTGGTAGAGCGCGTGGAAGGGTTCTGCCGCGAAGAAGACTGGCAGCGCGCTTTCTCCGAAATTAACGACTTCGAGAACCAACTCGTCGAAAACGGAACAATAGTGATTAAATACTGGCTGCACCTGACGCAAAACGAGCAGCTGCGCCGGTTCAAAGAGCGCGAAGTAACCGACTACAAGCAGTATAAACTAACCGAAGAAGACTGGCGCAACCGCGAAAAATGGAATGCGTACCTAGTTGCCGCGGACGAGATGTTCAGCCGCACAAGCACCAGCGCGGCGCCGTGGCATTTGATTGCCGCCAACGACAAGCTCACCGGACGTCTGCAAGTGCTTGAGCATTACCGCGATCACCTGAAAGAAGCCCTCAAGAAATCGCCGAAAGAGAAACGAAACGTGGGGTTTGACAGGTAATTCTGACGATTTAATGCAAAAAAAAAGGAGCGGCCAACCGCTCCTTTAATTTTTTACTTCAAGCTCTTCGGTTATTTGGCCGCCTCTTCCATCTTTTTGCGTTCAATCTCCAATTCGGCGGGAAGTCTGTCGCCGAACTTTTCGAAATACGTTTTAATTTCGGCCGCTTCGGCGGCAAGGCCGCTCTTATCCAACGCGGTTGCGCGCTCGAACTTTTCTTTCGGATAATCCAGTCCGCCCCAGTAAATATCCTCGTAGCGCGGCATATAGCCTAGCTGCGAATCCTCAGCGTCGGCGTTTCCGTTCACGCGGTCGAATATCCATTTCATTACGCGCATATTTTGTCCGTAACCCGGCCAAAGGAACTTGCCGTTTTCGTCTTTACGGAACCAGTTGACGCGGAATATTTTCGGCAGTTTGAAACCTTTGGAGCCGAATGCAAGCCAATGTTTCCAGTAGTCGCCCATGTGGTAGCCGACGAAAGGCAGCATCGCGAACGGGTCGCGTCTGATGGCCGCCTGCCCTATAGCCGCCGCGGTCGCCTCGGAACCCATCGTCGCCGCCATAAAGACGCCGTGCGCCCAATCGCGCGATTGATAAACCAGCGGGTAATTTTTAGAAAGTCTGCCGCCGAAAATGAAAGCGGAAATCGGGACGCCCTGCGGGTCTTCCCAAGACGGGTCGATAGTCGGGCACTGCCCGGCGGGAGCCGTGAAACGCGAATTGGGATGCGCCGCCGGTTTGCCGGTTTGCGGCGTCCAGTCGTTTCCCTGCCAGTCTATCGCGTGAGCGGGAGCAGGCCCCATTCCTTCCCACCAAACGTCTCCGTCGTCTGTAAGAGCTACGTTGGTGAAAATGCAGTTTTCTTTAAGCGACTCCATCGCCGCAGGATTGGAGTCGTACGAGGTTCCGGGCGCGACGCCGAAAAATCCCGACTCGGGGTTGATGGCGCGCAGCGTTCCGTCGGGCGCGGGCTTGATCCATGCAATATCGTCGCCGACGGTGTAAGTCTTCCACCCTTCGAATCCTTCCGGCGGAAGTATCATGGCGAGATTGGTCTTGCCGCAGGCGCTTGGAAACGCGGCGGAAACGTAAATTTTGCGGCCGTCGGGAGCTTCCAGTCCGAGGATTAGCATGTGCTCGGCGAGCCATCCTTCGTCCCGCGCCATTGTAGAGCCGATGCGCAGGGCCAGACACTTCTTGCCCAGCAGCGCGTTGCCGCCGTAACCGGAGCCGTAGCTCCATATTTCGCGCGTTTCGGGGAAATGCGAAATGAATTTTTTAGCGATGATCGGCTCGCATGGCCATGTCGAGTCTTTTTGCCCCGGCTCAAGCGGCGCGCCTACGCTGTGAAGGCATTTCACAAAAGATCCGCCGCCCAAAACTTCTAAAGTTTTGCTTCCGACGCGGGTCATTATTTCCATATTGACGACGACGTACGGCGAGTCGGTAATTTCGACGCCGATTTGCGAAATAGGCGAGCCCAGCGGCCCCATGGAGAAAGGAATGACGTACATCGTCCGCCCTTTCATGCAGCCGCGGAAACTCTCCCGAAGAGTCCTCTTCATTTCTTCGGGCTCCATCCAATTGTTCGTCGGGCCGGCGTCTTCTTTTTTAGCGGAGCAGATGAACGTCCGCTCTTCAACTCTTGCGACGTCGCTTGCGTGCGAGCGCGCCAAGAAGCAGTTGGGACGCTTTTCAGGGTTAAGACGTATGAAAGCCCCGCTTTGCGTCATTTGTTCGCAAAGAGAGTCGTACTCTTGCTTCGAGCCGTCGCACCAGCGAATTTTATCGGGCGCGCACAAAGCCGCGACTTCGTCAACCCAAGCCAGCAATTCCGCATTCGACGTGTGTTGTTTACTCATAAAAAACGCTCCGTTATGTCAAAAGAAAAAATAAAAACCGTAATTGAATAACATAACGCAAACGCATTTGCAAACCGCCCATACCGCCAAAAGAAAGAAAACGCTCTTGCTTGTTCTCATTCTTGTCTATTTTAATTTTTATAAAATGCCGCGTTTGTCGCCCGAAAGTTGTTCTTAGCCTGCTTTGCCCGCCCGGAGAAAGGCCGATTCCGCTGATGCCGCGTCGCTCCGAACGACCCGAAGCGCGAAATAATGTCCGCAGCCTTTAATATTGTTTTGAGAAACAATAAGGCCAATAATTTGACATTTTATTTTTAAAAGCCGATAATTTCTATATGAAAACAAAAGTAGGAGCAGTCATTTTAACGGCCGCGCTGTATTTTTTAGAGGCGTTCGGCTGCAGCCCGGCATCCGACGGCGCGTGTTCGGCGTATCCTTTAGTTTGCTACGGCAAAAAAAGCGGGGCCGACGACGCCGCGAACTGCGGACATCTTTCTACCTCTTGCCCGGACGGTTATACCTGCGCGCTTACGGACGTTTACGAATCTACATGTCAAAAAGTCGCGGTCAATCTTCCATCCGACGCCGCGCCGCATTCAAACGACGTCGAATGGTGGTATTACACGGGGCATTTATCGGACGGCGTCCGCAAGTTCGGTTTTGAAGTTACTATTTTTCAAGCCGATTTGGGCGACGAGCAAATGGGTTATATGTGCCACGTGGCGGTGTTGGATAAAAACGAAAAAAAACATTACCACACCGACAGCATTAGGGTTTATCCGCAGATTTGGGAATCAAATCCGACGGATATTAAGGTGGACAACTGCCGTTTCAAGCTGGGCGGCGACGGAGCCGATTACGTTTACGGCGCAATACCGGCGGGCGCGGAAAAGGGCGGCGCTCAGGGAGAATGGCTGGTGGAAATTAACGTAACGCCCAAGAAAAAAGCGGTCTATCACGGAGGCAATGGAATCATTTCGATGAGCGGCGGCGGCAACGAAAGTTACTATTACTCTTATACGCGCCTGACGGCTTCGGGCAAAGTGAAGACCCCCGAAGGGGAGTTCGCCGTCGAGGGGCAGGCCTGGATGGATCACCAGTGGGGCGACTTTACGATAAATACGTTTAAAGGCTGGGACTGGTGGAGCGTCCAACTCGATAACGACTACGAAATAATGCTCTTTCAGTTCCGCGATTGGAACAACAAACTGGTTTATCAAAGCGGAACTCTTGTTACGCCGGACGAGAACCAGATTTTACTGCTTCAAACCGATTATACCATTCAATCGCTGCGTTCCTGGAAAAGCCCCAATACGGACGGAACTTATCCGCTTGATTGGAACATAACTATTAACGCGGCGGCTAAAAACGCCGCGGGAGCCGCTTCGAGCAGGTTCGGCGACAAGCTGACGCTTTCGGTTGCGGTGGAAACCGACGATCAGGAAATGCCGAACATGGTTCAGAACTATTGGGAAGGAGAAGTAATCGTTGCCGGAACTTTAAACGACGAAGCCGTTAAGGGAATCGGCTACGTCGAGCTGACCGGTTACGCGACTGATTTATTCGATCCGAAGAACGAATAAAACGAGGCGCGGCTACAAAAAAATATCGCGACGCGTAAGGACGGCCGAGCGAAATAATAATTTGAGGTAAAAGTTTTTTTATAAGGCGGAGCGCTATATGCCGATCGACGAAAAAAACGTTGCGGAAATGCAGAAAGAAATAACCGCGCTGCGAAAAAGAGTCGCGGAGTTGGAATATCTTGAAATCGAACGCAAGGTTACCGCTAAAACTCTTGAAATCAAGGACGAACTTATCCGTTTGACCGGCCAGATGGCGAAGGTGGGCGGGTGGGAGTTCGACGTTTATACGGGGCAGGGGACGTGGACGGACGAAGTCGCAAGAATTCACGATTTAGATCCGTCGCAGCCGGCAACCGTCGATATGGGATTAAGTTTTTACGACGGCGAGAGCAGGGAAAAAATCACAGAAGCAATTAAAAACGCGATTGAAAAATGCCAGCCTTACGACCTTGAATTGGAAATGACTTCCGCCAAAGAAGTCCGCAAATGGGTGAGAATGAAAGGAGAGCCGGTTGTTGAGGACGGGGAAACAGTTAAAATAAGAGGAATTTTTCAGGACATAACCGAACTGAAAGAAGCGGAAAGGGCTTTGCGTGAAAGCGAAGCGCGATACCGGTTGATAAGCGAAAATGCAAAAGACATTATTTGGATTTACAACATTGAGCAAAACGCCTTCACTTTCGTAACTCCTTCAATCTATAAAATTTCGGGGTTCACGGTTGAAGAAGCGATGAACCTTAGACTGGAACAATATTTAACGCCGGAATCTTACGCCGAGGCGGCGCCAAAATTTTATAAAGCGATAGAAGACGCGTTTGCGGGCAAATACCAGAACGAAGGCGAAATTACCGAAATTCAGCAGCTAAAAAAGGACGGCTCGTTTTTTTGGGCCGAGGTTGCGACTACGATGCTGTACGACGACGGCGGCAGGCCGTTCGCAATTTTAGGGACGACCAGAGATATAACCGACAGAAAAAAAGCCGAACTTGCGCTGCTTGAAAGCAAGGCAGCCTTTCAAGATATGGTAGAAAACATCAACGACGTAATTTACGAGATAGACGCAAACGGAGTATATACCTACATTAGTCCGACTTTAAAGGCCGCCGCGGGTTACGAGCCTTCGGAAATTATAGGAAAGTCCTTCAGTGAATTTGTATATAAAGAAGATTTGCCGGGTTTGGCTGCGAGCTTCAACGACGTTCTGAACGGAAATCTTTACCCCAGCGAATTTAGAATTGTCGCCAAGAACGGCGAAATCAAATGGGCGAGAAGCTCCAGCAAGCCCGTTATAGAAGATGGAAAAGTCGCGGGCGTCCGCGGAATTATTTTCGACATCTCCACGCGCAAGAAGGCCGAAGAAGATTTGCGGAAGAGCGAAGAGCGCTTCAGAAATATGTTTGAGAAGCATAACGCAATTATGCTGCTCATTAACCCTGAAGACGGCGCCATTGAAGACGCAAATATCGCGGCGAGTAAATTTTATGGCTATTCAAGAGAAACTTTGCGCAAAATGAAAATTAGCCAAATAAATCAGCTTCCTCTTAAAGAAGTGCAAGAAGTTCTTAGCGCCGCCGTCGCTGGAAATAGAAACTCGTTCGTATTTCCGCACAAATTGGCAAACGGCGAAGTTCGCACCGTAGAGGTCCGCACTTCTCCTATAAACGACCAAGGCCGCGATTTGTTGTTCTCCATCATTAACGACGCGACCGAAAAAATAAAGGCGGAAAAGGAGCGCGACGAATACGAGCTTAAGCTGTGCCAAATTCAGCGTCTTAACGCAGTTGGAACGCTTGCAGGCGGAGTGGCGCACGAGATAAACAATCCAATAAACGTGATTATGAATTACGCGCAGCTTATCCGCGACGAAAACTCCGGCAAAGAACCGACGGACAGGTGGGCGGCGAATATTATTTCCGAGAGCGAGCGCGTTTCGGTGATTGTAAAAAATCTTCTTGCATTTGCTCGACAATCGTCAACCGAAAAAACTTCGGTTTCCATCGAAAAAATGATTTCCTCAGTCTTGTCGATGATGTCGAGCATGTTGACAAAAGACAAAATTGAGCTTGAGTTAAATCTTCAAAACGGGCTTCCATCGGTTAAAGGGCGCGGTCAAGCTTTGCAGCAGGCTTTAATGAATATGCTGGCAAACTCCCGCGACTCGCTTAATTTTAAGCATTTGTCGCAAGCGTTTGAAAAAAAGATTATTCTTTCCGCCGAAAAAATAATTATCAACGGACGTCCGCATGTCAGGATAATGGTGGAAGACAACGGCGTCGGCGTGGACGACGAGATAAAGCCGAAAATATTCGATCCGTTCTTCACCTCCAAACCGCGGTGCGAAGGAAGCGGCATGGGATTGTCCATCAGCCACGGCATAGCGGCTGAACACGGCGGAAGAATTTGGTTTGAAAGCGAATTTAAAAAGTTCGCCCGGTTTTACATGGATTTGCCGGCGGAAGAAGAATAAAACGTACGCGCAACGCCTTTTCGTTCCGCCGCCGGCAGTTTCTAATTAATAAGGGCATACGTTTGTTCCGCTGCACGTCGTTCCCTGCGCGCAGCTGCGGTACGCCCAATACATGCAGCCGCTGTTCGTATCCGGCTGGCAGACCTCGAAATGATTTGGATCTCCGCTTATGCACCGCTTGTCCATCTGCGAGCAGCTGACTTCGCAGACGCATTTTTGAGAGGAATACGAGCAAATCATGTTGGACGGGCAATAGGTCGTGGACCAGTCGTAGCAGCCGTACGAATCCTTCACGCATTTGTCAACGTAGTAAGGGTCGTCTGAAACGCATTTCGTAGCGTTGGCCGCGCATTTATTATCGCAGACGCATTGGTCGTTCTTACAGGTCTGCGCTCCGCCGCAAGAATAGGTAAGAGAGCTCCATTCAAGGCACGGGTCGTCGTTGTAGTCGCCGCAAACGAAATAGCTAATCGGTTGTTCCACGTCGGACGAGTCGCATTTCTTCGAGTCTTTTACGCATTTGTCGGAGCATTGGGGCAGGCATGTCTGGCTTTTGCCGCAAATCGGTTTTGAAGGATTTTTGCAGTCCGCGTCAATTTTGCATTCCACGCAGCTTTTTTTCGTCGTATCGCATATTTTGCCGGACGGGCAATCGCCGTTTTGCAGGCATTCGTAGCACGAGCCAGAAGTTGCGTCGCAGACCCAGCCGTCGGTAAGGCAGTCCGCGTTTCTCGCGCATTTTTTACAGGTTCGGTCGAACTGCGAGCATGGAACGCCTTGGCAGTCGCCGTCGTCGAGGCAGTCGTAGCATAATCCGAGTTCCGTGTCGCATACGACGCCGCCGGTCAGGCATAAAACGCCCATTAGGCATTGGTTGCCGCACTTGCGGGTGTAGGGGTCGCACTTGCCGGTTCCAAACGGGAACGACGAGCATTCGCTGTCCGCGCTGCACGAGCCTGCCGGCAGTTTCTCGCACGAATGCAGAGCCGGATGGCAGTAGTACCCCGACGAGCATTGGTTGTCCGCCGTGCAGCCGCTCGCGCTGCATTTGTCGTTTATGCAGTAGTAACCGCTTTGGCATTGCGTCGAGTCAAGGCATTCCACGCACGAGCCGGTTCCTACTTTTTTGCAGTGAAGCCCCGTGTAGCAGTCGTTGTCCGACTCGCATCCGACTACGCATGTATGAGCGCTGCAAACTTTCCCGAAACCGCAGTTCGCTTTTTCGACGCACTGGTAGCATTTTCCATCGGACGGGTCGCAGTATGGCGCGTTTTGCGGGCAGCTTACGCGGGAGCAGTCGATTGCGCACTGATGATTAACGCAGACCTTGCCGTTCGTGCAATGAGCGTCGGAGACGCAGTCGAAGCACGCTCCGTTTGCGCCTGAAGCCGCATCGCATTTTTTACCTGTCGGGCAGTCTCTGTCGGTCCGGCATCCGGCCGCGCACGCGCCCGAAACGCATATCTGGCCTATCGCGCAGTCCGCGTCGGCGAGGCACTTCACGCATTTTCCAGTGTTTGCATCGCAGAACTTTCCGTCGGCGGAGTTGGCGCAATCGAGGTTTCCTTTGCACCAGAATACGCACATGTAATCGACGCATTTCTGATTTGCGGAGCACTGCGAGTCGCCGGAGCATTGAACGCAGCGATTATAAGGCGGAATTGTGTAGTCGCACGTAGTTCCGACGGGGCAGTCGCGGTTTGTGGCGCATCCCGGGACGCACTTGCCCTGAACGCATACGTTGCCAAGCTCGCAGTCGCCCGACTGTCGACATCCAGCCTCTTCTTCCGCTTCGGGAGCCGGTTCCTCGTCCTGCTCAGGCTCTTCCTCCGGCTGCTGTTCATCCTGCGCGGAGTCGTCTTCGGCAATTATCTCTTCGTCGTTAATTGGAGCGTCTTCCGTAATATCAACGTCTTCGACGGACATTTCATCCGCGTCCGCCTCGTCTTCAACGCCTTCGATTATCTCGGTCATATCCGCGGCTTCTTCAGATTCAATCGGCGGTTCCCACTCCGTTTCCGTTGTTTCCGCAGCTTCCTCGGCGATTTCTTCCGAAGCGTTTTCCGCATCGTCGTCGGCCTGCCCCGAAACGCAGTAAAACTCCGGTCCGCAAGTCGAGCCTGCCGGACATTCCGCGGAAGTAGTGCACGGTTTGACGCACATGTTTTTGGAACAGATGAACCCGCCCTTGCAGTCCGCGCTGGTGGAGCAGACCGTTGGATTGTTAATGGACGAACCGGTTGAAGAGCATCCGGCGCCCGCCGCAAGCGCTAACGCCGCAAATAAAAACAAAACGATTGCAATATTTATTTTGGGCATGACTCAATTCCTAAATTAAAAGTTCTGCGAATTAACCTGCCAATAGTTGAAACTATATATTTTTCCGATTTGTTTATCAAATTTTTTACTTTGCCGCGAGACCGCCTATTTGGGAGTCAGAATATACTGCGGACGGGTTTTATACCCTGTTTTCGGCCAAAAGACGTTATCGTCCTTAAAAATGAGGCCGTTTTGGCGGTAATAGGAGGGCGTTTCCTTGAGAAACATCAGAGGCTCGTCGAGAATTATCGCGTCGAAGCGCCTTGAAGACAAATGATTTACCAACTCGTCGCGAAGTTTGTCTCGGTCAGGGTCTTCCCCGCGGGATCGCAGAACGTCCATTACCGCTAGGAAGTGGGCGTAACGGCGCTTTCCCGCCGACGCCGGAATAAAACCGTGATTTGGAATATAAACGTCGCCCGAAATCAGCGAAACGGTTTTTATCATTTTATCGCCTTCGCGCTCGTCGGCCTTTGTAGGAACGAGCGTAAGCGGATTGTACGCTAAAACGGCGGATTGAAGCGCGAGAAAAGCAAATAAGACGAGCGGCGCCGCGTTGCGGAGCCTGTTCGATACAACCTGAGCGGATGCGTCTATATGCTCGAATGAACGAAGAGAAATCCCGCAAATCACCGCTAAAATTGCGTATGCGGGAATGAGCGCGTTGTCCCATCCGCCCGCTTTTAAATACTGCGCTCCGCCCGAAAACAAGGCCGCGCCCAAAGCGAGCAGATAGAAGGCTGCTATTTCGGCGTTTTTTGAATTCCTCTCTAATTTTTTAAAAGTTATGATGAAATATGCCGCAGCCGCTAAAATTGAGGCTGGCGCGGCAAATAGAAGTTTGTTCATAATAAAGGTTGGAAGGCGGTTGAGAATAATTTCATGGCTTGCCGGCAGCTTAAAAGTATAATAAAGGTAATAACCTGAAGACCATATTTGCATTAGCAGGATAAGCGAAAGAGAGCAGGCTGCCGCGGTCAAAATAAAAAAGAGTTTTTCTTTTTCATAGAAAATTATCGAGTAAAGCGCCGCGAAAAAAGCGAAAGAGAGCGCGGTTTGTTTCGTAAAATAGGCGAGAGCCATAATTGCGCCGGAAGCGGCGGCGGCGCGCCAGCTTTTTGAAAAACGCAAAAGGTAAAGCGACAAAAGAATTAGAAAAAGAAAAAGCGAGTCGTTGCGCGCTATGTCGAACCATGCGCCCGACGCGTTGAACGAGGCAAAAAACAAGCCGACAGACGTTATTGAATAAGTTTTATTGCTTGTTTCTTTTTTAACAAATTTATAAATTAGCAGCGCGCAGCCTATTGACGATATAATTGAAATTAATCTCAAGGCAAAAAGAGATATGCCGAACAGCTTAACGAACGCCGCTCCTACGAAATAATAAAAAGGCGTATAAATGAACGGAACGAATTCCAGCGAGGGAGAAGAGTAAATTTGTTTCCCTTCTATTAGACGCAAACAATGATCCATCATACCCCCTTCCGCCCATTCGAGCTCGAAGGGATATAACGCCCGGCCAAACGCCGCGTAAAGATACGCCGCCGAGAATAGTAAACTAATTATTACAAGAAAATATTTAAAGACGGACGACGCTTTGTTCAATGTAATAATCGCTATTATAATTTGCTATTTATTGTCTAATAAGTAATGCTTGCATGGCAGATGCAATTCGTCAAGACGAACTACCCATCTCTTAGGGTTGTCCTTCAGCGGCGTCGGATGCCATACGTACGGCTTGTAATCGGGATGTTGTCGTATAACCTCGCATACTTCTTCAGTATTTGTAAACTTCAATACCAAAGGATCGCCTTTAAGCGAAGGATTGAGGTAATACTTTATTCCAAAGTGGAATTCAAAAACAAGCAGCGGAGGATTTGAAATTCTGTCAAAAACGTCAACCGGTCTGCAGGAGGGCGGATCGGCGTCAACGAACACAAGTTTTTTGCTTTTGTCGAATACAGATATTTTCTTAATAACATTATCCAATTCGCCGTGTCCTACAACTCCGTCGCGGAAATCTATATATCGTAATCCCGCAAAACCGATCATTGAGTAGAATAAGAACGGTATCATTAAATATTGAGCTTTATACCGGTCGAGTTTTATTGTAGGAAGCTCCAAGTTCCAAACCGAATGTATTAGAACGAGAGTCATAAGGAATTTTGCTCGATGGATGTAAAATTCAGGAAGCAGCCCGTTGAAATTCGAATAAACGAAAACATGAAATAAACAATATCCGAAGATTATTGTCATATTATTTTGATCGAAGGCGTTGGTTCTACGCCATCCTAAATATATTAATAGCGTAAGAGCCAACATTAGAACAATATCGAGTATTAATAGAAAATAACCCTGCATAAACGGTACGTAAAAAATTACGTCCAAAGCGCGTAGCGGTATAGAAAACCCTAACGAATGCCGATAGTTAAGGAAGAAGTTGGAAAGTATCTTCGGCGGCGTAAGGCAAGTCATATAACAGTCGTTATACCTAACGCATCCGCCCCACCTGAACGGTTCGTCGCCCGGAAGATATTTTTGATAAGGCGTGGTAAAGTAAGAGCCGGTAACCGCTTTGTTAAAAGAAAGAAACAAACCGATGAAAAACGCCGCGATAAAGATAGAAATGAAAAGAATGGGAATCGCCGTTTTGTCGCGTCTGCGAATGCGGCGGTAAAGCCACAAAACGCCGAAAAAGGCGAACATCATCAGAGAATCGACGGGACGCGAAGTAAACAGAGCCATGAGAACCGTTACGGCCAGCAGCGCATAAAGAATTTTTTTACGCGCGCTAGTTTGTTCTTCGTAAGTGAATAACGCCAGTATTGCGAAGAGACAACCCGCCGTCGTGGCGCCTTGACTCATAAGATTCGATTCGATTAGGAAATAATCGAATTGGAGCAGAACTATGAGAACGATGGCTCGATGCAGCCCCAGCGGGGATGAAGGAAAAAGCCTGCGCGAAATTAAGTAAAGCAATAGCGGCGTAAACGCGCATATTAGCCAGATGAGAGGGTAGGGGTGCCCGAATATTTTAATGCTTGCGGCTATCAGCGCCGGATGCCCCGGAAAATACCGTCCGTACATTTTTCCGTTGTCTTTTACAAGCGAAGCGATTTGATAAGGACCGTCCGGCTGGGGTAATTGGAGGGTTAAACGTCCTTCGGACATCAATTGCGCCTCGAAGAGATAACCGATGGAATCGACTTCCAGAGTTTGTTGAAAGCCCAGCGAGCCGCTTACGGCAATCAGCCCGGCGAGCGATAAAACGTATATCAATATCCGAAACTTAAGTTCCGACGGTCTTTCGAGCAGCGAAAAGAGACCGTGTATGAATTTTTTCATTCTTTCAGCGCTGAACATACTTTCCTCTATTTTTCTCGCTATTCCGCCGACGGCGATAATTGTTGCAACCGAAAATTTCGTTTGAAATTTTAGCTTAAAAACGAGGCGCCGGTCAAGAAATACAATTCATTTTAGGCGCTCGTTTACAGCGTTTCTATAAAGTTTAGTCCGTTATATCCCGCCCTTGCCAATGAATGTAGTAAAAATCAGTCGGGCGACGAACGCGCCCTGCCGCAGCCGTCCCGATTTAAATTTCCCCTTTTTCGCAGCGCAGTTTAAATCTTTTCATCAAGGCCGGCGCCGAAACGTTTACTAGAGTGTCAACCACGACTTTGGGCATTCTGCCTTGTATTTCGATTTCCTGCTCGTAAGTTGCTGTAATTTCCAGTTCGTCTTTGGCAACGAATTCCCACGAGCCGTTTACAGTTGTTAAAAGCGGGCTTTCCGACAAAGTCCAGCTTATTCGACGGGGTCTTTCAAGCGAAATATTAATAACGTAATAAAAATTCATTCCGAGAAAAGATAAATCAAAACGAACGGTTTCAATTCCCTGACGCTTTTCGAGAATTTTTACGTCCGTTATTTCGGGTATGTAATTTTTGTATTGCTCGAAGTCCGATATTACGTCGAACGCGTAATCTATCGGGCAGTTTATATCAACGGTTGTTACGGCTTTTGGCATAAGGTTCCTCGCCGGGCTTACTTGGAGCTTTTCCCCTTGGCCGAGTTCGTTTCCTCTTTAACCCTCGCAAGAAGGCTGCAGGCGGCTTCGTGGCCGGATTTGCACGCTTTTTCGTAATACTCCAGAGCCTTTTCTTTTACGTTTCTTTTTTCGTAAAGCTGCGCCGCCGCTATGCAGCCGGTTGCGTGAGAGAGTTCGCAGCCTTTGGAGTAGGCGTTAATGGCGCCTTCTTCGTCCTGTTTGACTTTTTCTTTGATAATTCCTTCGTTCGTGCAGGCGCGGGCGTAATTCAAGTCGCACGCCATACGGTAATAAACTATGGCTCCGTCCGGGTTCAAGCCAGTCTTTTCGAGAGCCTCGCCCAGATTCGTGCACGCCCGCGGCTCGTTAAGCGCGCACGCGGCTTTGTAATTCTCAAGCCCTTTAATGTTTTCTCCCAGAAAAGTCCTGCAAACGCCGGTTAGAAACTCCAAGTATCCGTCCCATATCGCGGGAATGTTGGCTCGAATGAAATCGAGGCGTTCGAGCGCCGCTTTTTCGTGCTTGGATGCGTCGGCTTCTTTTTTTCGAGCGTAGGAGACTATCGCCAAGCCGTGCCTTCCGAATGGCGAAGACGGGCAGGCGGCCGCTACGTCTTCGAATATTTTGCCGGCTCTGTCGTAGTCTTTTATTTCGTAGGCCGCGACGCCTTTGAAAAAATCGGCCTTGGACTGAGCGTAACAGGCGAGAAGCGTTTCTTTATCTATAAATTTATCATCCGTAAAGCTCTTTTCGCTCGATTTGCTGCACCCCGCGAAAAGCGTCAGCAACGCCGCCGCCATAAAGGCCGCAGTCGCGCGTTTCATTATAAACATATTCATAACGGAACGTTCCTTATCGTTTTTTTTAAGGGCGGCGAATACGCCAGCCTGAAGCCCGTGTTGACGTCTCTCGCGTTAGGTTTGGCCGAGGCTCTGCACTTAAGACGACAGAACATATCGTAAAGACTCCACGATCCGCCGCGAATGACCCGCGCCGTTTTGTCCGAATCGAACCACGAGTCGCACCAATTGCGGATATTGCCAGAAAGGTCGTAAACGCCGTATGGCGATTTGTCGTTCTCGTTCGCTCCGACGTCCTGCGGCTGCGGTTTGGAAGTTTTGTGCCGCGAGAAACGCATATGGCAAAACTCCGGATCAAACTTGTTTCCCCACGGATAAAGCCTTCCGTCGCATCCTCTACCGGCCTTTTCCCGCTCCAAATCGCGGGGAAGTCTGTAATCGACTCCGTCTTTAATCGATCGCCAGCGGGCGTACGCGAGGGCATGATTGAACGTAACTCCGAATACCGGCCATTGCGGGCTGTATCTGTCGCCGTCGTCGTCAACGTCAACGACGTTCCATTTGCCGTCGTCGTATTTTTTGAAAAACGGACGGTTTGCGCCGAGAACCTGCGGCAGCGCGTCGAGCAGTTGTTCTTCGCTCATAGTGGAGGCGGAGTCGTTGATAAACTCCGCGTATTCGCTCATGGTAACCGGCAGTTTTTGAATGCAGAAATCGGGAATATATAAGGCGTGTTTGGGAAGCGCTCCAAAGGTGCCGTCGTCTTCGCCGCCAAGCGTCGATTCTCCCGCCGGCACCAAGGCGAACCCGGGGAGAACGTCTGATTCCGGCAAAAGTTTGGAAATTATCTGAAATTTCTTCGAGCGCTCCACAAATACAGGATATATCGCGTCAGCGCAGCCCCGCGACTTAATGGTAATGACGTAGTGGCCGCGCTTCAATTTAATTTTGCACGGAGTTTCTCCCGCCTCGTATCTCTCGCCCGTAGGCAAAAGACGCATCCGTTTTTCCGCCAGAGGCTCTATTGTAACGCCCGCGCCGGGCGGTTCGCTTTGTAAATCGACTTCGCCTATGCCGTCCAATCTCCATATAGTCGTCTCGTCAGCGTAAAGCTCCAGCATGGATTTGTAAAAAAGCGCGTCTTCCAGCCGCGATTCGTTTTCTGCCTCGATGTAACAATCGTAGTAAACGTCGAATAGCGCTTTGCGCGGGCTTTGATTTTGCGGGTTTAGCGTGAAAGCGTTTTGCAGCGACCTTAAAACTTGTCCGAAAAGCGCGGTTTTTTCGAGCGATAATTTTTGAAGTTTGTCCTGCGAATCCCATAGGATTTCTTTCTCCTCGTAAGAAACGCCGCCTTTGCGCGCGTTCAATTCGAGGCGCATGGTTTCTTTTTTAAGGTCGTTGTATTTCGATTTAACGACGTAATAATCGGCCAGCTTATCAAGTCCGCCGGAGAGAGCTTCCTCGCTGGCTTTCTCTCTCCGTTCTTTTTCCGCGGCGCCTTCGAGGTATCGGTTGATGTCGCGCATAAGCTCCTGAACCGATTGATACCTGTTCTTTTTTTCCGGCGCCATAGCCTTGAGGCATATCAGTTCGAGCTCTAAAGGGACGAGTCTGTCGTACGCGCGGCTTGACGGCAGTTCGACCTTCCCCAGTTTAGCCCTGTCGATGACTTCTCTGGCGTCCGCGCCGATGTAAGGCGGGGTAAGCGTGAGCAGTTCGTATAGCGTGCCTCCCAGACAAAAAATGTCCGTCAGCTCATCGACTTCTTTTACCAGTCCCCGCGCCTGTTCCGGCGAAAGATAACACGGCGTTCCTATGACGGAGCCGTTCGACGTTTTGCCGACGCTTATCGCCCTTACCATTTTTTCTGGGGAGCGGACGACTATCTGCTCGGAATCGTCGGAGTCGAAGAAATCTTTTATCATCGCAAGTCCCCAGTCGAGCACAAGCACCTCCCCGTGGTCTCCGACCATGACGTTCTCGACCTTGAGATCGCGGTGTATTACTCCTTTGCTGTGCGCGAATTCGACCGCTTGGCATACGTTGTAAAATATCGTTACGAGCTTTCGCAGCGGATAATTTTCTTCGACTTGGCGGTTGCCGCTCGCCATTTCCAACACGATGTCGAGCAGGTTCTTGCCGCGGATGTATTTCATAACAAAGAAGAGCCGGTTGTCCTGAAGAACGCCGACGTCGTAAATGGGCATTATGTTCGGGTGTTCGAGCTGGCCGGTTATTTGTATCTCGCGCACCAACTTCATAAGGTCGCGTTTGTCTTTTTTCTGCGGGTCTTTAAGCAGTTTTATGGCCACGAACCGACCTACTGATCGGTCGAACGCCTCGTGCACGACGCCCATTCCTCCGCGGCCAATTTCTTTGCCGATGCGGTATCTAGACTCGAATAAAAAACGCCACGCCCGCGGCAGATTTTCGTTGTCCATCGCTCTGGTGCGTCTGGCCTGCGTCGCTTCGGCGCGTTCCGGAGCCATTTCGGCCGGGTCTATTTTAGGCGGATTGTCTTCGACGGTTTTAAACATGGACTCGTCGTAAACGGGCGCGGCCATTTCGCGGAGTTTTAACAGTTCGTCGGCGGAGATTGAAACTGTGCGCTTCCGCGCCGCGGCGTCCGTTGCCGGCGGCGTCCCGTTTTTTTCCTTTTCGTCTCCGCTTCCTTGCATTTTGGCTAAAATGCCTATTGCGCCTTCTTATGGCTTTCGAGGTGGATTTCTTCCTGAACGGAGAATTTTCCATTCGGTTTAAGAGTCAGAATTTGGCGTTTCACCATCCCGACGTTTTTTGCGTACCAAACTTTTTCGATGAAAGCCGCGCCGTCGGGCATGCTCATCGAGTAAGTTACCAGCAGGCAGTTCTCGTACGTTTTTCCGGCGGTTTTGACCGTTTCGGAGAACGAACCCATTTCGGCTCGCCGCTTATGCGTCGGGTCAAGCTGCGAATACCAAACGAATCCGTCGTATCCGTCCGAGCGGATTAAATATTGTTCCGAGTCTTTGACTCCCAAAACGTCGTAGTAGTATTCTTTTCCTTGCGAGTCTTTATATGAATTTTCCGCTGTTTTCGTTTCGATTTTCCGCGTAAATTTTATTTCTTTCCCCATCCGTTTACCGGAGTAGCTCCATTCCATACCCGTTTCCATCGGGTAGTAAGAATGAATTTCCGCGATTTGTTTTTTAGACAGCAAAGTTTTGTCTTTAGCTTTTTTCGCGTGGGCGCAGCCAGCCGCCGTTAAAATAAGCGCCGCCGCGACGACCGCGGCTTTTAGTGCGAGTGTTTTTAAGTTCATGTCGTTCGCCGTCCGTCGTCCTTTCGATTTGGTTAAACGCCGTTGAAAAGTCTGTATGCGAATCCGTGGGGAAGACCGGCGTCGATTATTTTTTGCGCCGACTTGTCTATGTCGTATGCGATGCGGTGATAGGTTACCTTATTCAGCGACGTATCAAACACGGCGAAGCCTATTCTCGGATCGCCGTCCCGAGGCTGTCCGACCGAGCCTTCGGCGATGAGATATTTGTAGTCCGCCGCCAAAACAAAATTTTCTATGTCCATGTATTGAACCTTGCCGCGCTCAAACTGGAACGCCCGCATAAGGTGGGAATGTCCGACCCAAGTAATTTTGCTCAGCTCGTCGAATTTCGGAACGAGAGCGCGCGCGTGTTCGATGTTGTAAATATAATTGTAATTTTCGGGAGTGAACGGATCGCCGTGCGTGAAGCATTGGTTGCCGTCGTCCTGACAGACTTTGTAAGGGAGGTTTTTCAACCAATCTATTTCCTCGGACGAAAGCTGCGATTTCGTCCATTCGAGCACCTGACGGGCTGCGTCGTAATAGAAGCTGTAATCCATTTTGCCGCAAATCGCGGCGTCATGGTTGCCCATTATGCAGACTTCGCAGTTTTGCCTTACGGTTTGTATGCACCAGCTTGGATCGGCTCCGTAACCGACCACGTCTCCCAGACAGATGTATTTGTCTATGCGGAGTTTATCCAAGGCCCGCAGAGCGGCTTCCAGCCCTTCCTTATTGCCGTGTATATCGCTGAATATTCCATACCTCATGGTATAACCTCTTGAAGTTTACTTCTTTGTCGCTTTCGACGTTTTGTAGTTTGTCGGGAAAATTAGGACGTTTTCCGGCAGTTTTTCAGGCGCGGCGAGCTTTTTCAGCTCCGCCGGCATCGCCACGCATTTTCCGCCTTCGTTAGCGCGCGTTCCGACGTAGGCTACCCCTAGCGCTCTTAGTCTTCCCAGCGCGGTTTGCGGCGGATGCACGTCCCAGAAATAACCGTCGATAAAATCATCCCCGAACTGTTCCTCCACCTTTTGCAAATCAAGCGGTCTTTCGCTTCCGGCAAGCGCGTCGAACAGTTCGCGCTGGTCTTCGGTAAACTCCGACCGCATTTTAGCCAATTCTCGACCGTCTGATAACCGCGCGTAAATAGCCGCGATTAGTCTTCCTTTGCTGTATTGCTCGCTGAAACCGAGCTGCAAATTGTTGTGTATCACTCTTACCCAGTGCGCCGGCAGTCCTTGAAGCGCGCCGCGAAGCCGAAGATGCGGAGAAACCGCTCTGCGTTCGATTTTATCCTTCAACAGCGCCTCTTCCTTAAGCATGTCTTCCGGCGCAAAGGTAAGCTGAACCTGCAAATCGTGATGGTTCCACGACGCGTCGTAGAAAAGCTCCGCGACTTTTCCGCCGTCCTGCAGGTCCCGAAGCAGTTGAAGACGATGTTTTACCAGCTTTTCCGCTAATTTCTGCATCGCGCGGAAAATCGAAGCCGATTCCTTTGGTCCCGTCGGGTTTTCGCATCGCATTAACAAACGAAGCAAGTATTCGTGATGCAGCTTTATGAGCCTCATCGTCGCTTCGGGCAAAAGTTCGTCTTTGAAGCAGAAGGCTTCGACCGCGGTGAGCAGACGAATGTTTTCGTCCAGCTCTTCGAGAATCCACGCCCGAAGTTCCTCCCCTTGAATCGTATCTTTTTCGTTCATCATCTGCCTAATATAGAGACTTCGTTAAATTTTCATTCTATATCAACTGACCTTATATCCCAAATTTTTTCCGCTTTTTGCGTAAAAAAACCGCCGAAAACGTCTCGGCGGTTTGTAATATTTTGAAAATATTAAATAAAATTTATTTAAAATCTATCAGTTCCACGTCGAAGACCAGCATTCCTTGCGGCCTGCCGGGCTGTCCCTTGTAGGCTAGCTCTTCGGGAATCCAGAAACGGCGTTTTTCGCCTTTGACCATAAGCTGCAATCCTTCCGTCCATCCCTTGATTACGTTGGTAAGCGGGAAGGTCGCCGGATTTCCGCGCATTACCGAGCTGTCGAACATTTTTCCGTCGGTCGTCCAACCGCTGTAATGAACCGTAACCGTGCTTGTCTCAGTCGGATGGTCTTTGCCGTCTGCTTTTTGCAGGACGACCGAGGCTAAGCCGCTCTTGGTCTTCGTCGCGTTCTTCGGCGGCGCGGCGACGTCTTTGGGCGTTTCGGGGGGCGCGGCGAAGTCGATAAGCTCCACGTCGAAGACGAGCGTTCCCTGCGGCCTGCCGGGCTGGCCTTTGTAGGCGAGCTCTTCGGGAATCCAGAAGCGGCGTTTTTCGCCTTTGGTCATCAGTTGGAGTCCTTCAGTCCATCCTTTTATTACTTGGTTAAGCGAGAAATTTGCCGGCTGGTTGCGGGTAATCGACGAATCGAACATTTTTCCGTCGGTAGTCCAACCGGTGTAATGCACCGTTACTTTGGACGTTTCAACCGGACGTTCTTTTCCCGTTCCGGGTTGAAGAATTTTGTATGCGATGCCCGAAGGGGTTTTCTGCGCGTCGGCCGGAGGAGCCGCGACGTCGTCGGGAGCGGGCGGGGGAGGAGGCGTTTTAATCAAATCGACAAGCTCGATGTCGAAGACGAGCGTTCCTTGCGGAGCTCCTTGAATGCCTTTATACGCCATTTCTTCGGGAATCCAAAAGCGGCCTTTGCCGCCTACAGTTAGCTGCTGAATCGCTTCCGACCAGCCCGGAATAACTTTTAATAACGAGAACGAAGCGGGCTGGGAGCCGTTTTTAAGCGAGCTGTCGAACATTTTTCCGTCGGTCGTCCATCCGGTATAATGCGCCTTTACTGTGTCCCATGGGTTCGGCGCGTCGGTTCCGGTTCCTTTCTGAAGAATTTTATACGCGACGCCGCCTTTGGTTTTCTTTGCGTCTGACGGGGCCTTAGCTACGTCTGGCGGAGCCTTAAACTTGTCTTCCGGGTTCGCGGGGTCGGCCTGATTTTTAGAAGCGTCTCCCTTGTTGCAGCCGGCCGCGAGCAGCGACGCAACGCAAAGGAAAAGAATTGAAGCCGCAATTTTGAATTTCATTCTTTTTCTCCATAAATTGATTTAAGAGCGTACTTTACCGTTTTGCGAAAGTCTAAGGCAACGGAACTCGGATTTCAAGTTTTTGTTTCGATTTGAAATTTTTAATAAAAAACAGGATGAGTCTATCCTGATTTATCCGCGTTTAAGAAAAAACGCTTATACCGCGCATTTTTATACAAATTGGGGACAAGTCAGAGCTTTTCCGCAAAACCTTTAAATTTAAATTGATATTCTATAACTTTCCTATTATTATTCTTCATTATCGTTAAACTAATTATTTAACGCGGCGGCTGAAACCTTTGAGAGTCGAGACAAATGGCCGGATTTCGAGAATCGCTAAAGGCGGCGGCTAACGGGAGAATATTAATGCTCGCGCTGTTGTCTTTCGCGTCGGGACTGCCGCTGGCGCTGGTTAAAGGCTCCGTGCCGACGTGGCTGCGAACGCAGAGCGTCGATTTGCAGACTATCGGCTGGTTTTCGCTTGCGAGCCTGCCGTGGGGGCTTAAATTTTTATGGTCGCCGGTAATCGACCGCTATTCCCCGATACCGCCGGGGAGAAGGCGAGGCTGGATTTGCTTTTTCCAAGCCGCGCTGGCCGCGTCGGTATTGTGTCTTGCCGGGCTCAACCCTACTGTTTCCCCTTGGCTGGTTGGAATGACCGTATTTCTCGTCGCATTCTTTTCAGCGTCTCAAGACATCGCGTTGGACGCCTTTGCGGTGGAGAGCATGAAAAAAAGCGAATACGGCAGCGTGAACGGTCTGCGCGTCGCTTTCTACCGGGTGGCCATGCTCGTGGGCGGCGGAGTGGCGATTGCGGCGGCGGCGTACGCGCCGTGGAGCGTCGTCTTTTCTTCGCTGGCGGCGATGTTTTTGATTTTCATTCCGATTACTCTGCTTAACAAGGAACCTGCCGAGACGGCTCCAAGGCCTGCGAGCCTCGCCGATGCGATAGTTAAGCCGCTTGCGAGCTTTTTTAAAACCCCCCGCGTGATTGAAATCGCCTTTTTTATCCTTTTATTTAAGGCGAGCGACAACATGGCCAACACCGTTATTCAGCCTTTCCTCGTTGACGAAGGGTACTCGCTGATAGACATAGGAATAGGTATGAAGACCGTAGGACTCGTCGCCACGCTTGCGGGCGCGTTCATCGGCGGCATGGCCACGAGCGTCTTCGGAATTAAAAAGGGTCTGTTTATGTTCGGCTGCCTTCAGGGCTGCGCGCACGCCGGATATTGGGGTCTTACGCTGGTCGGCAAGAGCGTTCCTTTTATGTTCGCGGCGGTAGGCATGGAAAACTTTTTCGGCGGCATGGGAACGGCGGCTTTGCTGGCGTTTCTTATGAGCCTTTGCAACAAAAGCTACTCGGCGACGCAGTACGCGCTGCTTACGAGTTTCTTCGGGCTGGGCGGCGCGCTCTTCGGTCCGGTATCTACCTACATGGCTAAAAACCTTGGTTACTCGACCTTCTTCTTCATTACAATTCCGCTCGCGCTCATCGCTTTGCCGCCGCTTATGCGATTGGACGTAGATTCCGCAGAAAGCGCGAAGAACTAATTTATTATTTTAAGGCTTCTGCGGCTCAGCGGTTTTATTTAAACAAAAAAATCCCCCTCGCCGGTTGGACAAGGGGGACGCGTTGTCAGGCTAGTTAAAATTTATTTATATTTTTTCTCGTAGAGATTGCGGATATACTCGCTCTCGCGCAGAATTTGCAGCGTCCATTCCGCGTGATTGGGAACGTATCCGTTGCCGATAATCATGCTTACGTCTTTGCCGACGCCTTCCGCGCCCAAAGCCGCCTTTGTGAAGCTGGTGGCCATGGAGAAGAAATACACCACTCCGCCGTCCTTCGTCGCGAGGATGGAGCCCATCTCGCAGTCTTCCATGTTGACGCAGTTTATAACGACGTCGCACATCTTGCCGTCGGTAACGGCCTCGACCTTCTGCATTAAATCGACCGCCTGACGAGCGTCGGCGTAAATCACTTCATCCACGAACGGGGCGTTAAGAATGACTTCCGCGCCGCCCGGAGAGTTCTTCGTGCCAATTACTTTGCCGGAAATGCCCGCGCGTTTCTTCGCCTCATAGCAGCACAGCAGGCCGCTCTTGCCCGCGGCGCCGATAACCAGAACCGTGTCGCCCGGCTTTACCAGCCGCGCGGTTTGCGCCGCCGCGCCCGCCACGTCCAGCGCCGCAAGCGCAAGAGACTCGGACATGTCTTCGGGCAGTTTCGCCCAAATCGCGCTTTCAAACAAAATGGCGTCGGCCTTAACCTTCACCTGATCGCTGTCGGCGCTAACGCTCAGTATCTCGTAAATTTTAAGCGGAGTCAGCGAGAGAGAAACCAACGAGGCGATTTTGTCGCCTTCCTTCAGGTCGATTTTTCCCTTTAAAGCGCTTCCGATTTTTTTAACCTTGCCGATGAACATGCCGCCCGAACCTGTTACGGGGTTTTTGTGCTTGCCCGCGTCGGCCACTATGCTCAGCATGATTTCTTTAATCTTCTCCGGGTCGCGTCCGGCCTGTTCTTTTATTTGATGAAAGCTCGCGCTGTCCACGTTAAGCGTATCGACTTCGCACATTATTTCGTTGTCGTAAAGAACGCTCATGTCGTTGTTTACTTTTTTGGCGGGCTGAGGCAAAACGCCCGCGGGCTCGATTACTCTATGCAGTCCGTATTTGTTTCCTTTGGGTTCGGTCATTGTAAGCTCCTTTGCAGAAATATATTGCGTAAAATAAAACCGTCCGGCGCGCAAAGCGCTAAAATCATCGGACAATTGTCGGCTTTTTAAGCGGACTTATTTCGGCGGGTTCTCACGAATCTCCGGTCTCGAATTTGACCGATTTGCATCTATCGGTCGGGATGCGGAGTATTTCGCGGGTTTCTTCAATCGAGGCCGGTTCTCGGCCTATTTCTCGCGAGAGACGGACGACGCGTTCGACAAGCTCGTAAGAGCCTTTTGCGAGGCGCCCCTTGGAATAAAAAATGTTGTCCTCGAGGCCTACTCGAACGTTGCCGCCCATGGCTATAGTCATTGCGGCAAGCGGCGTTTCATAACGTCCTATGCCGGCGACGGTGTAAGTGCATTCGGCGGGGAGCGCGCCTACCATGCAGGCCAACGACTGCCACGAAGCGTTGATAGCTCCCTGAACGCCTAGCACGAGGTCGAAGTGCATGCGGCCTAGCAAGCCTTTTTTTTTCAGCAAAATGGCGTTGTGTATGTGCCCCACGTCGAAGACTTCGAGCTCCGGCAAAACGCCGTTTTCCTGCATTTTTTTTGCGAATTTGCGCATCATCGGCAAATCGTTGACGAAAATTTCGTTTCCGAAATTGACCGTGCCGCAGTCGAGCGTCGCCATTTCCGGCATTAAGGCAAGCGGCTCGCCGCGCTCCTCGAACGTCATGCCGACTGCTCCGCCCGTGGACGGTTGAACGATTGGAAGAACCGGACAAACGCGCTTTATTGCGGCGAAAGCCTTTTGAAAATACTCCAATTTCTGCGTGGGAGAGCCGTCGTCCCTTCGGACGTGCAGGTGAATAATCGAGGCTCCTGCATCGACGCACCGCTTGGCCTCGAGGGCCAGCTCCTCCGCCGTTATGGGTATGTAAGGGGATTGCTCGCGGGTAACTTCCGCGCCGCAAATGGCCGCAGTTATGATAATTTTATCCATGATGACACCTTACGTTCAAAAAGCTGATAAACTTTTGCAAATTTGCGGCCGTTTGTCAAGCGGACAAATAATTATTATAGTTTTAACGAGTTTGTCTAATCCTTACCCGCCTTCCGCGTCGCCGTCCGCGGAAGGGGCGCAGGCAGCGGTTGTCGCGCCGGTCTTTTCGCACGCAGAGTTGCGGCACGGCGTCGCCACCCACTCGTCGCCTTTACAGACTACGAACCGTTCGCTTCCGTCGCAGTATGAATAACCCGCAAGCATCAACGAGTCGCAGTAATTCGCCTCGGTCGGAAATCCCTGCGATTCGCAGTAACCGGTATCGGCATGGCAGTCAACGGTTAAGTCTTCGTCGAGGCACTTGTAAACGGTTTGACCGTTTATTTGCGCGTCGCACGAACCGACAAACGCGTACATGTAAACGGTTTCGGAAGCCTGTCCGGCCGTTCCGTCGTCGTTTTTCTCGGCGACCGACAGCGAGGCTCTAATCGTCGCGTCGAACGGCGGAGCGTAAATTAAAAGCGACTGCTTGACCAGATAAACGACTGAGACGCCTAGATAATCGTTCCGCCATTCCGCGTCGTCCGGCTTTTTCATTTCGATTTTCCACGAGTAAATCAGCGGTCTAGCCTCTGGGTCGAAGGAGTACGACGCGTCGAAGACTATTTCGCCGTAATAGCCCGCGTAAACGTCGGCTCCGGCGTAAACCAGCGGAGCAAAGTCCGAGTCGCCGCGCTTCATTTTAATTATTATCTCCGCCTCAGTTTCGCCTTCGTCCGCGCATTCCGTCTCGTCGCAATCGCCGCCAAAGCCCGTATATTGAGATAAATCAACGCCTTTTACAAAGCCGCTGTAAATCGGGTAAACGGAATTTTCGCCGAATATTTTGACGAAGAGGTCGAACTTGTTCGCCTCCGCCGGCGCTTCGGAATCGTACCAAACGTTAAGCGAGTATTCGCCGCTTGGATTGTAGGGCGAGTATATTTCTTCGGGCGGACGGCGCGAAACCGGTTCGGGCGATTTATTAATCGCATAGTCTATCGCAAACATCGCGAACGAGTATCCGCCGGTTCCGACGATTGATTTTGCCCGCAAAGAGCCGCTGTCCGTAAAATCGAGGCGCGTTTTTACCGCAATTTTTCCTTTCTCCGGCGTCTTTCCGCCGGTTCCGCGGTCGGCGGCTAGTTTACAGCCAAGTCCGCTTGCCGCAAAAACAAAGGTAAATACCGCGATGGCGATATGCGTCGGGCGCATAAATTACGCTTCGATAACTATCGGTATCACTACCGGTTTGCGGTCAAACTTCTGGTTAAAGAAGCGGCGCAGCGCGACGCGCAACTCCTCCTCAAGCGCCGGTATGTCGGCCTGCGGCTTTTTGCGCAGAGTTTCTATCGTCTGCGTCGCCAGCGTCTTCGCGTCCTGTTCGAGTTCTTCCATGTTCGCCTCGCCGGTGAAGCCGCGCTGTATGAAGTCGGGGCCGGAAAGAATTTTCCAGCTGCGCGACTCTACGACGACCGCGCAAATGACCAAACCGGTTTGCGCCAGCTTGAGCCTGTCCCTTATCACCGGCTCTTCCACGTCGCCGACTCCGCGGCCGTCAACGTAAACTCTTCCTACCGGCGCCGGCTCTTCGCCGTACATGCCGTCGTGGGTTAAAACAATCGAATCGCCGTTTCGTATCATTCGTACGTTGTCGGGCTCGACGCCCATTTCTTCGGCCAGACGCTTGTTTGTGGCAAGATGGTGCGGCTCTCCGTGAATCGGTATGAAAAATTCCGGTTTAGTCAGCTCTATCATGGTGCGCAGCTCGCCGCGGCAGGCGTGGCCTGAGGCGTGAACGAGCCTCTTGCCAAGCTGCGTATGAACGTTGGCGCCAAGCGTCATAAGGTGGTTTATAATGTTAAAAATGGCGCGCTCGTTGCCCGGTATCTGCCTCGATGAGAAAATTATCAGGTCGTCCGGCAGAATTTTAACGTGAGGATGCTCTTCGTAGGCGACGCGGGCAAGCGCGCTGCGGGCTTCGCCCTGACTTCCCGTTAATATTACCAGTAAACGGTGCGGCGCGTACCCTTTGATTTCGTCGATGGGAATGAAAAGGTCGTCGGGCGCGTCGATTATGCCCAGCTGGCGCGCGGTCTTCAGGTTCGATTCGAGCGAGCGTCCGGCCACCGCAACCTTGCGCTTGTATCGCTGCGCGATTTTTAAAAGCGAGATGATGCGCGGTATCGCGCTCGAAAAGAGCGTTACCAGTATGCGACCTTTAGTCGCGTTAAAAATATTGTCCAGCGACGCAGCCACTTCGCGCTCCGACTCAGAGTATCCGGAAATCATGCTGTTCGTGCTGTCCATCATAAGCAGGCGGACGCCGCGCGCGCCCAAATTGGCGAAGGTTTTAAAGTCGAAGAAAGAATCGTCCGACGGCGTGAGGTCGATTTTAAAGTCGCCGGTGTGAACTATCGTTCCGACGGGCGTTTTCAGCGCGAATGAAACCGCCTCCGGTATGGAGTGGTTGACGGAAATGGGGGTAACGCCGAACGGACCGACGTCGAAAGACTCGCCGGGATAAATGGTGCGGACGTCGGCGTCGAATATGCCGTGCTCGCGAAGCCGCGACTCTATTAAAGCCTTAGTAAAACGCGTCGCCCAAACCGGAGCGCGCAGCTCTTTTAAAATAAAGGGGATTGCGCCCATGTGGTCTTCGTGACCGTGCGTAACCAATATTCCGGCAAACCTGTCGGCGTTTTGCCTCAGGTAGGCGATATCCGGTATTATGAGGTCTATTCCCAGAAGCGACTGCTCCGGAAACAAGCATCCGGCGTCAACGAGCAAGAGCGTTTTGCCGCACTCGTAGGCCATCATATTCATTCCGACTTCGCCCAGCCCGCCAAGCGGCGAGATTCTCACTTCGTCCGATCTCAATGCCATATCATCCTCTTTCTGATGTTTCTACTTTTACTTGCCGCGCTTATAGTTGGCGTTTTTATAGGGTTCGCGGCGTAAAATAAAATTTTTTAATAAAATAAATTCGCTACTTTTTCGACGGTTTCAGCGGCCTCATCTTTTTGCCGGGCTTTTTTTCGTTTATTTTTTTCGCCTCGTCCGCGGCCTTCTTTTCCATGCCGTTCCGCAAGTAAAAACGGTAAAGCTCGCTTTTAAAAGCCTGTTTGCCGCCGCTTAATTCCACGGTTTTCTTCAGAGCCTTTTCGGCTTCGTCTAGTCTGCCTGTGGCTTCGTAAACCGCCGCCAATTTTATAAAATTTGAAATTTCCGCCGGATTTTTCTCAATCGCCGTTTTAAGCGCGCTCTCGGCTTCGCCGTATTTTTTCGCGCAAATCGCGGCGTCGATTAAAAGCGGCAAGCAGGATTGTTCGTCGCCGGGACGCATCGCCATGGACTCGGATATTAATTCGTACGCCTTAGCGCAGTCGCCTCCGGCGGCAAGCAGCAGACCGCCGAGAAGACGCGGGGTTCTGGGGTTTTTCGGCGCGAGCTTGCGAGCCTTTTCAGCCAAATTCAGAGCTTCTGCTGGATCGTCGAGCGCGGCGGAAAGAAACGCGGCCTCAATGGCGGGAAGTGGCCAAGATTCGTCGTATAAAGCGGCCTTTTTAAAAGACGCCAGCGCCGTTTTAAGCTCTCCGGCGTCTAGCGCGGCCATGCCCGCCAAGTAGAAATCGGCGGCGGACGCGGCGCGGTTGGCGGCAAAAAGCCTTTGCTCGTATTCCGCCGACGACTGCGGTTCTACGCATTCCTTGTCATCCCTAATAACGGGTTTCGTTTCAGCGCACGAAACCGCAAGCAGTAACGTAAACGGCGCCAAAAACGCCGCGAAATTGCGAAAACGCACGAAATCCTCCTTAATAAATAACAATTTATATAAAATTGAGCGGAATTTACAAGTTTTGTTTAAGGAAATTTGCCCATTCCGCAAATATACTCGCCGCGTACCGGACGAGCCGTTCATTTTCAATCCGTCCGGCGGCTTGCCGGCAAAAATAATCATTTTGAGACTTCCGCCGGTAAAATATTGACGTATGCGAATTGGCATGAAATAGTTTTAAATTGTCAACGGTTGCGCAGGCGTTATAATTTTTACGAGAGGGAAGGAGCAGGATTAATTTATGAGCAAACTGTTTACGCCGGAAGAATTGCACGAAATCGCTAAAATGGGCATAGGGCTGCCGTACGAAGATATGTTCAAGACCATACAAGAGGAGCTTAACCGCCGTCATCCGGGGCGCATACGCATGGAGCGGCGGTGGATTTTCAATACCGCATGCGGCGCGATGGGGCAGCTTACGCTTCTTTACGGCTCGCTGACGGAATACCTTATTTTCTTCGGCACGCCGATAGGCACCGAAGGGCACTCCGGACGATATTCAAGCGACGTGTACGACTTTATGATAGACGGCGAAATGCTTACCTATTACGAAGGAGATTTCGTCCCTACCGTTTTTAAACCCGGAGACAAAGCCTTGTTGAAACGCGGCTCAAGCAAAGGGTACTGCGTGAAGGATCACGCTTGGATGCTTGAATACGCGACAGGACCGATTCCGCTAATGCTGCCGACCGGTTTGGCCGACAACTTCTTTAGCAACCTTGACTTCAAAAGCGTTTTCGTCTTAATGTGGGACTATGGCAAGCTGGTAGTCCGCGAGCTTCTTCGCGGCAAGCTGTAAACGCGCGCGAGCGCGTCGAGCCAAAAAAATCAAGGAGGACGAAATGACGAAGACAAAAATCGAGCCGGGGCCTTTCGCCCTGCCAATGCCCGTCGCGCTTGTGGGCGCGGAAACGGACGGCAAAGCCAACTTCATGCCCGCCGCCTTTATGGGCATAGTAAACTACAAACCGGCGATGATAGCATGCGGGCTTTCCGCAAATCATCACACCTGCAAAGGAATGGAAATGAACAAGACGTTCAGCCTTAATATTCCAACCGTTTCGCAGGCGCAGATTACCGATTACTGCGGGCTGGTTTCGGGCGCGAAAGAAGACAAGTCGGGTCTGTTTGCGGTTTTTAACGGCGAGCTGAAAGGCGCTCCCATGATAGAAGACTTTCCGCTTACTATGGAACTTAAGCTCGTTTCCGCGGCGCCGCTGGGCGTGGACACGCTTTACGTAGGCGAAATCGTCTCGGTATTCGTAACGGACGAATGTCTGACGGACGGCAAGCCGGACTGGGACAAAATCAATCCGCTTCTGTTCACATTCCCCGACTCGATGTACCGCAGGCTTGGCGAATCCGTAGCCAAGGCTTGGAGCGCGGGCAAGGGATTCAACCCGAAGAAGTAATTTTTAATAAAGTTTTTTAAGCGCGGCGTTGGAATAATAGTGCTTTAAAATTTCGTCGTATTTTTTTCCGCTTTGCGCCATGCCAATCGCGCCGGTTTGGCACATGCCTACTCCGTGTCCGTGGCCTCCGCCCTTAAAAGCGAAGCCGGTTACGGAGCCTGCCGCGTCCTTCTCGCATTCGATAACGAACATCGTCGAGGGAAGTCCGTTGAAAAGCGTTCTTATCTCGTAGGGCTTGGATACGACGCCAAAGCCCGTTTCTCCTTCAATCTTCAAAACTTTTATTCTGCCGGAAATCCCGCGGGAAATTACGACGAACTTTTTTATTTTCCCTATTCCGGCAAACCTTTTCGCCGCGAGCTTCGAGGCTTCTTCCGCCGTAAAGTAACGCTTCCAACGAAAGTTCTTTCGATTCGCCTCGGTCTTTAAAGGGTATAAATCGGGCGGCGGGTTATCCAGCCATTCGTCGATATTCTTGTCGGTTATGCCGTCCTTGAATTTGAGCGTTTTTTCGCCGGCGTCGTCGGGCGCGTCCAGTTTAGCTATTAGAGACGGATCGTTTGACTGCCCCCATTCGCTGTCGAAAGATTCTGTAAAACCGCCCGCGAGCGCGGAGTAAACCGTGTTTACCAATCCGGTTTCGTCGAAAAGAAACATTCCCTTCGTTTCATTAGCCGCCCTTAACGCGTTTTTATGCGAGCTTTCGGTTCCCAGCATCATTTGACAGTGCTGCGTGTCGCACAGCGAGAACGGGCTTGAAGGATGCTTGGCTCCGAGGCTTTCAAGCAGCAGGTTGCGCGCCGCGACGGCCTGCGCCTTAATCGCCTCGATAGGCGCGCTCATAAATATCTCGGCGGGGAGAACGCCCAGAAGAACGCGTTCCAAATCGAGCATATTAGCCACGGTTAAACCGCCGTACGCGTCGGCGGCGACGTACATCATTCCTGCATAGTTGCGCGTTTCCGTCTTTTTCGACGGATCGAACGAGTCGCCGCGGGGATTGCGCTTGAACGCGGTCGTTTTCCCGTCCAGCGGTATTATCCAGACGAGGTCTTTGCCCATTCCCAGCTTTTTGCCGCCGGCCTCGACTAATATTTCGCAATGAGGCCTGTCTAGAATTTCTTCTTCGATGGAGCCGCGGATTTTAAAGGATTTATAAAGTTCGTCCGCCGCTTTTTGCGCCGATTTGTAATCCTCGTGCGAGGAAACCGCAATCTTATACTGGCGCGTATCTACGAGCGTTCCGGCGAACCCCTGAATTCCGCCGCTTTTTACGGTTTTAACCTCGAAGCCTTTGTCTTCCCAGTCCTTTTGAGCTTTAGATAAAAGCTCTCTTTCGCGCCAAGAGATATTGTTTACGACCAAAAGATAACGCTTGTTAGCCTTGACGAACTCTCCGCGCCTCAGAACGACGCGGCCTCCTTTGGAAAACGTTTTGACCGTCTTATCCGGCAGGTAATAAACGAGCGCGAATTTTCCGGAAAGCTCAAATTCCGCAGTTTCCTGTCCGCTCGAAATGCCGACGCCTACTTTTGGAACGCCTTCGTCGTTGAAAGTCAGCCTAGTAGAATAAAGGGCGTCGAGCTCCTCCTCAAGAGCGCCGATTTTATCGGCCGCCGACGTTTTGGAAGGCTCGTTCTTCTTCTCCTCGTCCGCTGTGAACGCCGCCGAGACAAACGCAATCGCCGCAATCGCGGTCGTAAGCGCCCTGCCGAGCGCGCGGATGAAAAATTTATATTTTGCCATGACTTGTTTTATCCAAGGCGTTCGTGTTATAAAACATATTTATGCGCAACTTAAACAAAAAGGTATCAAACGATTTCAAATCGGGCAAGAAAATCAGCAAGGCGGCGTTCGCGGCTCTTTTATGCTCGTTGTGCGCGTTGTGGCTTTGCGACCGCAAGGAGAACCGCGCCGACGCCGCGCCTTCCGTTCAAACGGCGTCAAAGATTGAAACGAAAGCGGAAACAAAACAAAACGCCGCGCTTGCGGCGGAGTTTGACAAGCTGAAAACGCGGCAAAAGAAATCGCCGTCGCTGTCCGATAAATTTCCATTCGGAGCCGACTCCATTGCGCTGGAAAAGATATACAAATCGCTGACCCGCAGCTACGGAGGGCTTGGCGATTTGGAGAGGACGCGGATACTTCAATACGTAACCGATATTCCGTGCTCGGAGAAAATACCTTTATCTTCGGGCAAAAAGCGGGTCTCTTTCCGCATTAAAAGCCACAGACTTTACGAAACGGAGTTTGATTACATCGGCCTCTGCGCCGACAAATACGACGAGGCGGTAGGCGAATTAAAGGCGGTTTACGGAGCGCCTAAATCGGAAAATACTCTTACCCTCGCGGCTGCGGAGCCTTTCTCCTCCCGGACAGCGAAGGACGCGGTATGGGAAACTTCCGACTTCAGCGTCAACGTCAGGCTGCGCGAGGACGAACTGGCGGCGGACAAACGAAAAATTACGTCGCTGTTCGTAACTTTCAGGGCTAAAGATTCGGCGCTTAAAGCCTCGGCGTCGGGGCTGGGCGGCGGCGCGGACAAGGTCGTCCTAATGTCGGACGCCGATATTAAGGCCGCGGGCAAGACGGCGACCGTCGCGTTCCTTCCCGAAATTTCCGCGACTATGAGCGCGACGAACGAACTGCCTAACGCCGCGGGAACGCTCAATCCGGATTACTCGAAACTATTTTCGACCGTTGCGCAGGCTTTTGCGGGAGCGCACATTAAAATCGTCGCGCTTAATTCTCCTCTCGTAACCGCGTGCGAAAACAAAGCCTTGGCGTTTCCTTCTCCGCCGGATTTGGTCGAGTCGTTCGTCTCGTCGGGTTTCGCGGCGGCGTTCGCCGGGCCGGGAATTAAACTTTGCGGAGACGCGGGCGCGAACGCGACTCTTCGTCTGCTTGAGGCGTCGCAGATAAAAGTCGTTTTGCCGAACGCGGAACCTGCGTTCGTCGAGGCCGAGGGGTTAAAAGCCGCTCTTATAGCCTTCGAGACGCCTCCGCCCGGAAAAGGATTCGAGGCCGCGCTTGACAAAATGAAGAGCTTGGCCGCTCTATATTCCGCTAAGGCCGATTTCCTCATCGCGGGATTGATTTGGGAAAAGCCGGGCTACTGTCCGACCGAAGGGACGCGCAGAGCTGCGGAAGCTCTGTTGAACGGCGGAGCAAAAATAGTCTTCGGATACGGCGGAGGCTCGCTGTCGGGAATGCTTACGCACGGCGGCGGCGCGGCGTTCTTTGGCGGCGGCGCGATAATCCCGCCTTCGCTTGTAGAAGACCCGGAAGGCGTTATTATCCGGTGCGCGCTAAACCGCAAGGGGCTGGTTGATTACGAGCCGATACCTTTCTTGGCGGGCGAAAACTATATTCTTCCGAGGCTGACGAGCGGCAAATTAACTAAACACGTCGTATATCGGTTCGGCGCTCTTTCGCAGAATTGTTTAAATAAAACGCCCCCAAAAGAAGCTCTAACTCCTTTTTATAAAACTAAGCGGTAGATTTATCCGTCTTCAACGCTGCGCGCCGCCAATGGAATAAACGCCTTCTAACGCCGAAACATTTAAGAATGCGGCGGCAAACCGGATGATGGCCGCTCGCGAACCGGTCAAGGTTTTCAAAAACGGTAAAAATCGTTCTCAAAGTGAAAAAACGCGCCTTCGGTTATTATTTCAAACTTGACAAGAGGCCGTAAAATTGACTTAATAAGATTCATTGGTTTTATGGTTCAAAACAGGCGATAAACTTATTTTAGGCGCAATTTTTTAAAGGAGCTAAAATGAAACGTTTCAAGAACTTTGCCGGCTGTCTGCTGACGGCCTCGATTCTTATATTCGGACTGGCTTTGGCCTCCGGATGCTCTAATTCCACAAACGATACGAACGGCGACGACGACAACGTCCAGACCGACGGCGACGACGAGACGACCGAAACGGCGGAAACGACGGACAACGCGGAAACAAATTCCGACTTGGCTTTCGGCGCGTGCAACACGGCTGACGACTGCGCCACTTATGCGCAATGCAAAAAGAATTCAAACGACGTCAAAGGATGCGTTTGCCTTTCCGGCATTTGCGCGCCCAACCCGCTGAAGGAAAACGAAATTTATTGGGAAAATTACGTTTACGACAAAGAAGAAAATAAAAAAGAGGGAACGTTCGATCTTTGCAGCTCAAATCCGGCAAAATGCTCGAACGACACGGTATTCAACGCCTCGTGCAAAGACGAGAATTTTGAAGAAGTAACCGGAACCCCGACCTTAACGAACGTAAACGGCCGCATAAAGGTTTTCGGCCTAAAAGGCCCGTGCAACAGACTGCGCGTTTACATTTTTTATCAATTTGACTCGGACGGCAAGCTGGTTAATTTCAAAGACCACAGCGCCGCGAATAAAAACATGCTGACCTTCAACGAAGAATGGCCCGGCTCGCCCGACGACCAGACCGGCGAATGTCCGGTTTTCCTTAAAAACGTCCCCACCGGCAGATGGCTTGTTGCCAAAGCCACGGACAACGGCGGCGAATTTATGGACACTTACCAATACAACGTTTTCATTAAACCCGCCGACGCGGTAACCGCCGACGGTAAGGGCTTTAACATGGAATTCAACGCGGTTTCGGTTTCTTCTTATCAGCTGGTTCCCGTTACGGCCGGACTTCCCGGCGGCATCCCCGATAATCAGGGCGCGATTGCCGGAACGATAAAAGACTGCAACGGCAATCTCGTCCGCTACGCGACCTTTGGAGCCACTGGGCGCACCAAAGCGGTGGCTTATTTCAATTCCAACGTTTCCGATCTCCTTCCTTTCAGCGGAATGCTCAGCACAAACAAAGACGGCACATTCTCTTCTCTCGGCGCCGACGAAGGCGAATACGAGGCTGTTGCGGCCATTAAAATCAACGGAACCGTAACTCAATCAAAAGTGATAAAATACAGAATTTACGCCAAATCAATACTCATTATTCCGTTCAGACTCGCCAACCCGATGAATTATCCGCAGAAGGAATATTAAAGACGGCGTTTAAGCGAAGTTAAATAACGGGAGGGCGTTTTGCGTCCTCCCTATTTTAGGTCAATTTTTAAATCTTGCCGCGGCAATGTCAGGCTTTAAGCCATCCAGGCCGCGTGCGGAAAGAGCGTCCGCATGCGAAAAGCCTCACTTCAACAAGCCGCATATTACCGAACAAATTATGCGCCCTCATCCGCGCTGGATGAAAAGCTGACGCAATGGCTTGAAGCCTTGTCGGGTCTTAGAGGCCGAAAGCCGCTTCCCCCGTTACGCGCCGCGGCTCTTATTGTCGTTGACGTTCAGCGCATATTTGCCGACGAATCGTCGCGCGCTTATCTTCCGGCGTGGGAAGGAGCGGCGGGGCGGATGCAAAAACTCGTTTGCGCCTTCGCCGCAGCCGGACTGCCGATAATATTTTCGCGCCACGCCTTAGAGGAAGGAGAAGAGGGGGGAGCGGGGGAGAGTTTTTACGGGACGCGCCCTATTTTGACCCGCGATCCGCTCTCGGAGCTTATCCTCGACGCTCGAACGCTCGCCAAAGGAACGATTTGGAGAAAGAAAACCGCGGCCTGCTTCGCTCTGGGCGTTCCGCCGCAGCTGTCCGGGGTCGAAACCGTAGTTATCTGCGGCGTTCAGACTCAAAGATGCGTATTGGCGACCGCGATTGACGCGCCGAGAATCGGCTTTCAGCCGATAGTAGCGGCGGACGCATGCGCGGCTCCCAACGAAGAACTGCATCTGTGCGCGCTGCGATCGCTCGCGGCAAGCTGCGCTTACGTCGCCGGATGCGATGAAATAATCGCGGCGTTGAAAGAGGGGAGCGCATGAGCGAAGGATACGATTTGATGATAGTCGGAGCCGGATGCGCCGGGCTGTCCGCGGCTCTTCAGGCGGCGCGGGACGGGCTTAAAACTTTGATTATAAGCGGCGAGCGTCCGGGCGGCCTTGTGCGGGCGGCGCGGCGGCTCGATAACCTGCCGGGGTTTCCGCGCGGCGTTTCAGGCGCGCTTTTAGCAGATTTAATGGAGCGGCAGACGCTCGAATGCGGAGCCGAAATCGTTCAAGAAGTTGTCGTTTCGATAAAACGCGTCGGTTCCGGGTTTGCCGCAGAGACCGCAGGGTTCGTCCGTTTTGCTCCAAGCGTTATTATCGCCGCGGGAACAAGGCCGCTGCCGTGGCCTTTTGAAAACTGCGTTCCAAAAGATTTAATCGCCAGAGACGCGCGCTCTATTAAAGCCGACATGAAGGACAAAAGGGTTATTGTAATCGGCGGAGGAGAGGCCGCTCTCGACACGGCGCTAAGCCTTGCCGACAGAGGAGCCCGCGTCGAAGCCGCGTGCCGCGCCGGCAGTTTCAAAGCGCCTTCGCGGCTTGTAAAAGAGGCGGCAGGTTCGGGCGTCCGGTTAAAAACAGGACGGACGGTAAAAGCGGTTCGGACGTCTTCAGGAGCCGCCGAGATTTTTTTTGAGGGAAACGACGCGCCCGCTTTGGCCGATATGCTGCTCGTCTGCATCGGACGCGAGCCGAACCCAAGCCTTGCCCTAGTAGATTCCGGCGAGGATATAAGCGCGGAGGGAATTTTAACTTCCGAGCCGGGTTTGTTTCTCGCCGGAGACGCGATACGCGAGAGGGATAGATTTGCGGCGGCGGCAATGGGCGACGGTCAATTAGCCGCCCGCGCCGCGCTTAATTATTTGAAAGGAATAAAACGATGACGATTGACGCGATTAACGCAAATAAAACGCCGCCTTCGCTTCCGAGGCTTGAAATAGTTTCAAAAAGCGGCGACGAAGACGTAGCGGAAGTATTCGTTGCAAGAACCAAACCGGGCGACGACTCGACGCTGATTGAATTCGTTGACGGTCTTGATCCTCGGAGTCCGCGAGACCAAAAATGGATAATTAACGTTTCGACCCAGTATGGATGTCCGGTAAAGTGTCTTTTTTGCGACGCCGGGCATAAAT
>CAYNVS010000034.1:0-36246 GCA_964400725.1 uncultured Myxococcales bacterium | reverse complement strand
CGCTGCGTTCGACCATATTTACCTTGGTCTTTCTGAAAGGAGGGAGCCGAACCCGTCGATGAGCGGAGAGCTTATTAAAAACCCCGGCGCTGAAACCGACGGCTTCGTCGGCTGAGAAACAAATCACTTCAAAGTTCTGCTCGACTTAATCGCTTACGGTCTGACTCCGTACGCGCCTTGGTCGTTCTCCGGCGATTATTATTTTTACGCCGGAGGCAAATTGGAAATTGACGGCGGAGAGGAAGGAACGACGGAACTGACTCAAACCATTGACCTTTCGCCTTACTACGAAGATATTGACGCGGGAGCCGCGGCGTTGTCGTGGGGGGCGCGCCTTCGCAACTGGAACGGCTCTAACGTCATATCATTTTCTCTGGATATTTATAACCGCGACGGATCGTACTGGAATACCGTAACGGCCGCGGAGCTTTTCGACGCGGAATGGACGCTTGCCGAGGCTCTGACGCTGATGCCGCCGGGGAGCGGAAAAGTAAAAATAAGAGTATCTTCCGACGTTTCCGCGACCAATGCGGCGATATTTGCCGACGATTTTTTTGCGAGGTTGAAGAAGACCGGCGCGGCGGGCAAAAGCGCGGGCGAATAGTCTCAATAACCGTTTCGTATCAAATCGAGAAGCGGGCATGCGCCGGGCGCATAAAACGTAATAAAAAAATGACGGGGATTATTATTATTGATAACATATTAAACGAAGTGTATGTTCAATTGCGATTTAAATTCCTTCGCAATTGAATTTCATACGACGGATGTACGCGGATGTATTATAGTTTTACGCAATCGGCAGCTTTGGCTGCGCGGATTAGGTTGAAACGCAATGTCGCGCGAAGAAATCTTGAACGATTTTTTAGAACATTTGGACGGCGGCGATAAATGGCTCGCGGCCAGAATGTTGCATTACATCAATTTGAGCGATTTTACAAAGTACGTTCCGCCCAGAGAAGACATATGGCGATTGATAATACGCGGCATTAACCGCTCAATAAGGCTTGGTCTGGAGTCAAGCGGGCAGCTGCAAAATTCGGAAATGGCCGAATATATACTAGAACAAGCCCGCTCCCACAAAGAGCGCGGAGTTTCGCCTAACGTTTTTTTCGGCGTGTTAAAATACCTGCGCCGCGTTTACCATGAGTTTATAAAGGAATTTTCGCCGGACAGAACCGAATATACGGAATATAAAAAATTCGTCGATTTCTGTTTCGACCGGTTTGAAACAGCCCTTTGCGACGAGTTCGCGCAGCGTTCGGCGTCTTGCTGCGAAAAAACTTCCCGCATTCCGACTTCGTGTCCGCTCGTTTCGCCAAACGATTGCGAAACGCTTGAAGAAATGAAAAGCGAATTCGTTTCGCTCGTTTCGCACGAGCTTAGAACTCCATTAACTTCCATTAAAGGCGCTTTGGAATTGATTAACGGAGGAGCGGTCGGCCAAATCGAGAGCGAAGCGCGCGAATTGCTCGGAATTGCGGCGAAAAACGCCGACAGGCTCGCCCGCCTCATCGACGACATTCTTGACATCGAAAAGCTGGAATCGGGGAGAATTGAATTGAATTTAACCGATTTTTCAGCCGGAGAAGCGATTATTGCGGCGTTTGAAATCGTACGCGGCCAAGCCGATAAAAAGCGGATAAATCTCATTTATACGCTTAAAGACGATTTTACCGTTCGCTCCGACAAGGACAAATTAACTAAAATCATTGTAAATATTTTATCCAATTCAATAAAGAATTCGAAAGACGGCGAATCGGTCGAAGCGAGCGTAATTCCATGGGGCGAGGATATGTGCGCGTTTGAAATATCGGATAAAGGCGCGGGAATACCGGCCGATAAGCGGCCTTACATCTTTGATAAGTTCAAGCAGATAGACTCGTCCACAACGCGGCGCGAAGAAGGTTCGGGGCTGGGTTTGGCGATTGCGAAAAATCTTACGGCGAAGCTCGGAGGCTCTATTTGGCTTGAGAGCGGGGATGAGGCCGGAACGAAAATGCGTTTCACCGTTCCGTTGCAAAAAAGCGTTAAAAAAGCGGAAGCCGAAAAAGAAAACGCTTCTCGCAAGCCGCTCGTTATGATACTTGAAGACGAAAAAAATACGGCGGCTTTGTTTGAAACAATAATTTCAAGGGAAGGATACGCCTTTGAAACGGCGCATACGATTGCTCAGGCAAGAGAGAAATTGGCGGGAAAAACGCCGGACGCGCTCATATTAGACATTTATCTGCCGGACGGCGACGGTTTGGCGTATCTGAACGAACTGCGAAAGAACGAAAAGACAAGCAGACTGCCGGTCGTAATCGTTTCGGCAAAAAGCCCGGACGAAGGCGCGCTTGCCCAGCCCTTTTTAATAGATTGGATACATAAGCCTTTTGACGGCAAAAATCTGCTGAAAAGCGTAAAAAAGGCTCTGCCGAAAAAAGAAAAACCGGTCGCGCTTATTATAGAAGACGACGAATTCGTAAGGGGCGTTTTAAAAGAGCATTTAAAGTCGATGAAAATCGAGGCTCTCGAGGCGTCCGACGGCGAGCAGGCCGTAAATTTGGCGTTAAAGTCTCCGCCCGATTTAATTATTCTCGACGTTATGCTGCCGAAAATGGACGGCTTTCAGCTTATCGACGCCTTAAAGCGCGGAAGCGCCTCGCGCGCGCCTCTGCTTGTTTACACCGCTCTTAATTTATCCGCTCAAGAGCGCGATAATCTTACGCTTGGCGAGACTAAGCACCTTAAAAAAACGACCGCGACGACCGCGGAGTTTGACGGCGCTGTGAAAGAGCTTCTGAAAGGGCTTCTCGCATCCGCTTGAGGCAAATAAACTTTATCTTATTATCTCGCCATTTGGCGTTTAACGCTTGCCCAAAACGCTTTTAATTGCTAACTTAATAAATCAATTAAGGAGGCTCTAATGAAATTTAAGATTTTATGCGTTTTTGCAACCGCGCTTGCGGCCTCGCTTGCATTGCCCGCTTTTGCCCAAAACGACGCGCCGGACACCGGAACCGCCGTAACGTCGTGGGATAAAGAAGCGTTTGATTTAGTGGCTAAATACGGAGCCGAGAAGGATTACATTATTAAACTGCGGCTTCTTTACGAAATATCGCTTCTGCAGAATAAAATTACTTTTAAAGAAAAGCTCATTGACGCCTACAGCTCTTTCGCCTCTGAAAAGGACGCGCCGATGTGGCTCAAAGAGGCTGCGCTGTTGCTGAAACAGAGGCTTCTCAACTCGTCGGGACGAACCGACGAACGGCTAAAGACGCTTGCCCAGCTCGGTTACGCCAACGTCGGCTACATTGTCGGGCCGTTTGAAAACCAAAACAATTCCGGTTTTGACAACGAATTTGCGCCCGAAAAGGGCTTCGACCCCGAAGCCGCGATGGAAGGGGTGTACCGCGAAGTATTTTGGCGCAAACTTCCCGATCAGGCCGCCAAAGTAGGATGGCTCGCGTTCGACGATCTTCTCTATCCCGCAGATCAGACCGTCGTATATTACGCAATCGGTTTAAAAACCGACAAGCCGGCGACGGCGCGCATGGCTTTAAACTTTTCGCAGTCCGCCCGCGTTTACATAAACGGCGCGCTTGCATTCGAGTTTGCGGGAAAAACAGAAGCCAAATTTACGGACGTCGTTTATTTGAGCGTTGAATTGAAGCCGGGCGTAAACCCCATACTTATTAAGCTGGGGTGCGATAACGGAACCGCCGGAATGTCTCTTCGCTTCACCGAATTAAACTCGGTCGAACCCCCTAAAGGCGTAGAGTTCGTATCCGACGCCGCGTTGTTGAAAGAAGCGTTCGCAAAAACGCCTGTTTCGCCGGACAATGTATCGTCGGCGAAAAAACTCGCCGGGCCGGTCGAGGACGCGGAAAAGGCTTTTGAGAAGCTGTCCGAAGAAATGAAAAAAGAATTGGGCGAGGACGAGCCAGTTAAAAAGACGGACGAAGAAAAGAACTCCCCGAATAAAACCATGAAGGAAAAAGGAAAGATTAAGGAAAAGAAAAAGAAGACCGATTTGGAAATCGCAAAAATAAAAGAAAAATACGAGAAAATGACGTCGCAGGCCAATTTAACTAGAGCGATTATTTATTATTTGGCCGGTCTTTACGACGCCAACGAAAGAAAGGTTGAAGAATTTATCGACGCCGCCATTTACGCCGTCCAATCGCCTACGGTCGAAATGTACCTTTGGCGTCATTTAACCAGTCCCGATCCTAAAACGCGCATAGAGGCTTTGGAGGCGGCGTACGCAAAGGAACCGAACAACCCTAAAACCGCTCTTCCTCTTTCGCGCGCTCTTTTCTCGGAAGGGTTTCAGTTAAAGTCGATTAAAATATTAAAAGACGCTTTGGCGAAAAATCCGGATGACCTCGATCTTGCGCTCGAATACTACGAACGCCTTTCAAGTTTCGGCGATCCGTTGATGGAACTTGCGTCGCTTAAGCAGCTTCAGTTGAAGTACGAGGGAAACCCATACCTAATGGAAGAACTGTTAAAGGCTTACGAGAAGGCCGGACACGAGACGCTTGCCTTCGACATGAGAAACAAGCTGGCAAAAATCGAAATTGGAAGCGGCAATTTGTGGGCTATTTTTGACGCCTATATTGACCGCAGAGACGTTGACAAGGCTCTGGCGGAGCTCGACGCGATAGAAAAGTTCGACCCGCTTTTTTCGCAGATTTATACAAAGCGCGCCGACATACTGGGCGGCATGGGTAAAATTGTAGAAGCTAAAGCCGCTTACGAAACCGCGCTTAAAATAAGGCCGGACGATCCAAGAATTATGGAGCAGTACGCCGCTCTTTTAAGCCTTAACGGAGACCCGGAAGGCGCTATGGAAATATGGAAGCGGCTGGCTAAGGTAAATCCGCAGGACCCTGAAATAAAAGAGCGCGTCGCTAAGTTTGCGGCGAACACGGATTACGCGCAAGGATTTATGTTCGACGCCGAGAAGCTGGCCGCGGAGAGCAAGGCGTCCGGCGACCCGAACGTCAATTCGCAGATTTTAGTCGATCAGTACGTTATTAAAATAGCTAAAAGCGGCCTTGGCAGCGAGCGCCGTCAGCTGATCGTCCGCATCCTAACCGAAGAAGGAAAGAAACGCTGGCAGTACGTATTTACGACGTTTCAGGGTTCGAGGCAGGAAGTAAAAGCGAAGGTTACGCGCATTCTGCGGCCGGGAGAAGGAGAAATCAGCCCTCTGCCAACGCGCTCGATGCCTTACGGCTCAAGCGAAAAGATGGTTTACGACGTTTGGTATTTCGCGGTTACGCTCAACCAGCTAAAGGTCGGCGACGTCTTCGAGGTTCAACTCGAAACGAACGATCTTTCCGCCGATAATCTTTTTTCCGGCTATTTCGGCGACTTGCAGCTGCCTTACCGCGACGCGCCTGTAGATTTGTATAAATACACGCTCATAGCGCCCAGCGGAAAAACCATTTATTACAACAAACCTAAGTTCTGCCCTGAGCCGCTGAAAAAGGAAAAGGACGGCGACGTATATTACACATGGGAGGGGAAGAACTTGGCCAGAATCATACCGGAACCGCTGATGAGCGGCCCGACCGAAACGAACGACCCGCTTATTATTTCGACTCTGAAAGACAAGGATGCGTTTCACGAATGGTTTAAAAAACTTTCGAAAGACCAGTTTACAGTCGGGCCTCGAATTAAAAAGAAGACGGCCGAGCTTATCGCCGGAGCGGTAGAGCCGATGGATAAGCTGAAAAAGATTTTTCGCTTCGTCGCCGACGATATTAAATATATAGCTCTCGAACTGGGAGTTCACAGTTATAAGCCTTATCAAGCCAACGACGTATTCGAGCGCGGCTACGGCGACTGCAAAGACAAGGCTACTCTGCTTGTGGCCATGCTCAAAGAAGCAGGAATTGCCGGCGAAATGGTAATTTTACGAACCCGCGACATGGGAAACGTCGATCCGACTCCGCCTTCTATAGCTTTGTTCAACCACGCAATCGCCTACGTTCCGCAGTTCGGGTTGTATTTGGACGCTACGGTGGAACACGACTCGGCTGAATTTTTGCCGTGGGTGGATCAAGGCGCGACGGCTTTCATTATGAAGGAATCGACCGCCGAACTCGTGTCGATACCTTACAAACCGCCTAAAAGCGACTATATAAAGCTCGGAGGCGAAATCAAGCTGGAAGCGGACGGCAGGACTCTATATTCCGAAAAGTCGGAGTATTACGGCGTTTACGCATACAACTGGCGTTACGAGCTTCAAGATAAATCTCAGCGGCAGAAAACGCTTGAGCGAATACTGAATTCGTATTCGCCGGGAATTAAATTGATTAAATTCGACGTTCAAGGAGTTGAAGAGCCCGAAAAGCCGGTTTTCATCAGTTACGAAGCGGAATTGACCAATTATTCCAAGCAAAGCGGAGATAAAACGCTGCTTCCGCTCGACCTTTCAACGCCTAAGAACGTTTCGACCTATGCGTCCCTTTCGCAGCGCGGCTCACCGATTACTCTTCGTCTGCTCGCATGCGAGACGGGAACTCGTTCGTTTACGGTAACCAAGGGTAAATCCTTTTTCTCCATTCCTAAGCCGTACGAGATAAAGACGAAGTTCGGCGCGTATAAACTGACCTGCGCCCAATTGACGGACAAGCCGGAAACCGTCGAGTGCGACTATGAAAAGTGCATCGCCAAGACGAAGATAGAAGTCGGCGAGTATCAAGAGTTTCGCGATTACATGCAGTCGATAGATTCCGCGGAAAATCAGAGCTTGGAGGTGATAGATGTTAAGTAGGAAGTTATTTCGGCCGTATTTTTGCGCCGCTCTGGTCGCGGTATTGGCGCTTTCCTGCGCGCCTAAAAGCGTTTACCTATCCCTTTCGGCTCTAACGGCGGAGTCCGGAATTAAAAACGTCGAGAACAAGGATGGATTGAGCGAAAACGCGCTTTATGCCTGGTATTATACGATGGCTTCCTTCAACCCCGCCAAAGCGAAGGAGAGCGCGTTGAAGGCTCTTCAGGACGGCGGTCTGTCGGCGCGTTCCGCCTCGCTGAGCCTGATTTTTACCGGGCTGGATTCCGGCGACTTTTCGCTGTTTTACGACGCATGCAAGCGGGTAATCGACGGCTCCCCCGACGGGTACGAGGCGGCGTTTGCCGCGTCCGCGCTGTTTATGTATTACGACAACCACGTTTCTTCCAAACATTGGGGAGAGACGCTGGATTGGATAGAGGCTAAAATCGCCAAATCCGAGAGCGGCGAGATTTCGATGCCTTACGAAACTCGATGGCTTCTGCTTAACGTCAAGAGCCGCATAGCGGCGAAGACGGGCGATTTCAAAGCGGCGCAGGAAGCTGCGGCGAAGCTTGGCGTCGTTACGTCGTGGCTCGCCTCGGACGGGATTGAAAATTCTACGCGCTACGACCTGCACGCGGTCAAATTTCCGTTTGACGACGGCGCGCCCGTTCCGCAATCGTTCGAGATAAACGGCGCGAAAGTAAAAGTTTACGAAATCGACGATGAAAACCCGGTAATCGACTCCTATTCGGCGGAAGTAGGGCTGACGTTCAAAGCGACGTTTGTTGATATTCCCGTTCCGACGGAGATAGTTATCGCGGTTCACAGCGCCAACGACCTGCTGGTTTACGTTGACGCAAAGCTCGCTTTCAAGCATTCGGGCTGGTCGTTGTTCGATTCTACGCTGACGAACGCGAGAGTAAAGCTGCCCGCCGGCAAACACCGAATACTAATAAAAGACGGCAGCGGCGCGATAGGCGGCCTGTCAAAAGTTTACATTACCGATTTAAACGGACTGCCGGTTAAAACGTTTGCGTCGTTCGCCGCGCAGCCGCAGAGTTTTCCGGGAAACGACCGCGTTGAAATGGGCGACGCGCTTTTGCCTCTAGAAAAAAAGCTGGAAAGCGCTCTCCTTATATCGCCCGACGATCCGCTTCTGCTGACTATGGCTTCAAATCTTGCTTCGGGCTTCTATTCCCGCCAGCACGCCGCAAGATTATTAATGGAGCGCGCCGTAAAAGTCGCTCCGAATTTCGTATCGGCTAAAAACATGTACGCTTACGCGTACCTTAAAGACCTGACCATTCCCTACGAATACGCCAAGACTTTTGCGGGGAAGATTTTCAAGGATAATTATCAGGCGTCGGGCGGCGGCGAGTTTTTCTCGGCCATTGAAAAATATTACGACGCTATGGACAACCACAACAAGGAGTCGGCTCTCGAAATTATAAAAAAGATTAAGGAAACGTTTCCCGAATCCTCTCAGATTCTCAAGGCGGAAGGCGAGCTTTATCAGAACGAGCTGTGGGCGGGCGAGCGTTTGACGCTTATCGAGAAGATGAAGGAACTTGAGCCGAACAATCCGACGGCGGTGTACAATCTTATGGTCGAGCGCGAAAAACGGTTCCGTTTTCGAGAAGCCGACGAGCTCTACCAACAGTACGAAAAAATTGCCCGCGACTCGTTTACGCTGGAACAACGGCTTGCCGCCAAAGGAGAAATCGATAAGGCTCTGGAAATACTCCGTCGTCAAATGGAGAAAAAGCCTAAAGACATTACTCTGAAAAAGAGCGAAATAAACTACTTGATTCAGCTCTTTAGGTTCGACGAAGCGCTGGGCAGGCTGGAATGGTTTTGCAAAAACACGGGAGGAGAAAAATATTGCGCCGACGTCAAGGCTAAGATTTCGCTTTATTCCGCCTCGCCCGACGCGTTCGAGGAAATTCTTCTTAAAAAACTCGCGGAAAAGCCCGACGACCTCGATTTGCGGCGCAAGGTTTACACGCTGTTAGGCCGCGAAGAATTTTCAGCTTTCGCGACTGACGGTCTAGCGCTGATTAAAGAATTCAATGACGAAGGGAAAAGCTACGATACCGGCAAGGTGAACGTTCTAGACGAATACATTGTCGAGTTCCTGCCAGACGGCTCTTCGATAGAGCGGACGCACATAATTACGAAGCTTCTGACGGCGGAAGCGGCTCAGGAAAAAACTCAAATCAATCCGCCTTCGGGCGTAGTTTATCAGCTTCGAGCCATTACGCCTGCCGGAGAGTTTCGCTATCCGCACGCGGTTGCGGGGAAGGGGACTTTGGCCTTTTCCCGCGTGGACGTCGGCGATTTTATCGAAGAGGATTACGTTTCTTACAGAAAAGCCGGGGCCGGCGGAGTAGTGGATATGCGTTTTTATTTTAATTCCGCCAACATGCACACCTATAGAAGCCATCTGCGGGTCTCTATCCCGCAAAACGGAGCGGTAAAGGTAGTTTTCAAAGACAAGGGAGAGGAAACTCTTAAGGGAACCAAGCCCGTCGAAAAGAACGAAGGCGGCAGCGTCGTTTATGAATGGAAATATTCGGACGTTAAAGGTTTCTCTCCGGAATCGTTCATGCCGTTCGACTTTGAAGTCAACCCTAACGCGCATATGTTCACGCCGGAATCATGGGAGAAAACGGCGGCCGCGAAGTGGTCGAACTTCAACGGCAACGCCCGGCCTTCTTTCGAGATTGCGAATTTTCTAAGCAAGGCGCTTTACGGGGAAGGCGGCGCGCTTACCTTCGCGGAGATGGACGTAAACAGATTTATCGCCAAACAAAAATTTGTAACGCCGTCCGACCAAGAAGGCTTTTTGGCGTCCCTTTATTTAAAGGCCTGCGCGGAAATCAAGGACGGAAACGCTACATCTTCCGAAGCGGCCATAGCGTATCACACAAAGAAAAACGGACGCTTAAATTTTTTCCGCGCGCTTACCGATTTGTTGGGTTTTAAATCGCATTTCGTATTCGTGGTTCCTTCGATTTACAAACCCGGAGACTTGGAAGAGGATAAATACAGCTATTTGATGGGCTTCCTAATGATGATACAGCCGACGGGCGCCGACAAATTAATGTACTTCGACGGGGCGAGCAAATACTCTCTGCCCAACGTCTTTAACCCGTCATACGCGGGCGGCAAAGGGCTCGTATTGACGGATCCGATGGAAAAATCGCCGAGATTCGTCGTTATTCCCAATCCGGCCATAGACCCTGAGACGGAGCATACGGCGACCGTCTCTTTAACGCTCGACGAAGAAGGAAACCTAATCGGAGAGGGCGAGGAATCGGTAATCGGATTTCAGTCTAACAGTTTCCGCGACCAGTTTTCCAACACCTCGCCGGAGATTGCGAAAAAGCGTTTTGAACAGGCTCTTAATTCGGTTTACCGCGGAGCGAAACTAGAATCAATAAGCATCGGAGAGCTTGCAGACCCGCGTAAACCGGCCGTTTTCTCTTATCGCTTTTCGGTTAAGAAATTTGCGAAGAAGAATGGAAACGCGCTCCAAATGGACTTTCCTTTCTTTCCGACCCGCCTTGGCCGCACTTATATAAAAAGCATGAGCAGAGTTTTTCCGTTAATCGTTTCGCATTTCTATTCGTCCGACGTAGTTACGCTTAAGCTCCCCGCCGGTTACAAGCTGCTTAAAGGGCCTGTCGGCGAGCAGAAAAACGAAGGAGATTTCGGACGTTTTCATTACATTTTGCAGGATGAAAACGGCGTCGTAACTTTAAAGCGCGGCGTTTCTTTAAAAGCCGGTCAAATAGAGCCTGCCGATTACGTTAAGTTTATGATTTTCTTGCAATTCGGCGAGAAGATTGAAGGGCAGCCATGGGTCGTCGGCAAATAAAGACGGTTTAACAGCTTACTAAGGATAAATATCCGTTTGATGTCATCGCGCTCATCGACCAGTTTTGCGCGTCTGCGGAAGAAATTTCATTTTATTCTTCTGGCCTCTTTTTTTACGGTTTCGGCCTTGGAGTGTTCCAAGCAAGCCGAGTATAGGGATATTGATCAAGGCGACGAAGAGGTTGAAATGGAAGCCGATTTAAACGACGAGGCGGAAGCGGAAATCGAACTTGAAATCGAACGTCCTTTCGACTCTGAAGACGAACTAGACGCGGCGGACGAAGAGCCTCGTCTTGATTTTGAAGAAAAAGACGAGGACGCTGATTTGTCGGAAGAAGAGAATGAGCCGGAAATAACCGACGAATTAGAAGATGCGACCGACGAAGCTTCGGACGAAAAGGACGGCGAAGGCATTGGCGAAGCGCCGGACTCGGCTGACGATGACGACGAAGCTCCGGATGAAGAGGATGAAGACCAAACGACGGAAGAGGAAGACGCGAAAGACTATTTGGACGATGTTGAACTGTTCGACGAAGAGGCAGAAGAGGGTCTTTGTTACGACTGCGAGGTTCAATGCCAATCCGGCGAGGACTGCCGCGGATTAAGTTTCGTTTGCATCGACGGTCGATGCGCGCATTGCGTAAGCGACGCGCAATGTAAAGACGAAATTACCGGCGGATACGACGAGCGGGCGAAATGTTTTAACGGAATCTGCGCGTCGGATTGGTGCGAGACCGGCTTTGACTGCCCTGACGGGAAACCTGCGTGCAGAGAAGGTTTTTGCGCCGGGTGCATCGACGACTGGGAGTGCGGATTAGGCAAATGCCTTCTTGCCCAAGGGATTTGTTACTACGGCGAATGCTATTCGGCAGGCTCGTCCTGCGGCTCGTACGCGGAAAAAATATGCGGAGACGATTTGGTCTGCCGGCGGTGCAGAAACGACTCGGAGTGCGTAAATATTATAGCGCACGAAAGGGCGATATGCGAATACGGCTCCTGCAGAATCGGATGCAGAGACGCGCCTTCTTGCGCTCCGGGATGGGTTTGCGGCGCTGCTTACAGATGCGCTCCGTGCGAATCGGACGAAGAATGCGTTTATCAATACGGCCAGAATTACAAATGCGCCGCCGGCTTGTGCGCCGAATGAGCAAACGCTTTATTTAACGCCTTAAACCAACGAAAGATAGGCGTCAACAACCGCGGGGTCGTACAGCGAGTTCTTATTGTAGATTAAGTCTTCTTTTATTTTAGACGGGTCGAGCGCCGGTCTTTGCGGCCGCGGATTAGACATGGCGGAAACGACGTCGGCAACCGCTAAAATTCTGGCTCCCATGCTTATAGTGTCTCCCATCAGGCCGTAGGGGTAGCCGGAGCCGTCAAGCCGCTCGTGATGCTGCAGTACGAAAACTTCTATGTCGAACGGCATCGAGACCTTTTGCAGAAGGTCGTAACCGGCGCGGCAATGCTCCTTCACCAGAGAGAATTCTCCCGGAGAAAGTTTGCGAGGCTTGGCTACGATTTCCACCGGAACGGTAGCCATGCCTATGTCGTGCAATTTGGCCGCTATGTAAATATTCTCAGTCAAATCGTCCGGCAGTTTCATTGCTTTAGCGATTTTTACTGCCAATTTCGCGGTTTTTTCCTGATGACCGGCAAGGCTCGTGTGCTTGGCCTCCATTATAAGTCCCAGCGCGTCGTAAAGGGCTTCGTTGGATTTTTTAACCTCTTCCGCCAGATGTCGGATTTTTTCTCCGCTTTCGGCTATCAAGTTTTCCAATTGAAGCCGATAGTTGTCGTTGTTTTCCTCGACGGATTTAAGCCTTGAGGCGTTAGAAACGGCCATGCAAAGCGTTTCGCGGGTAACGGGCTTGGCGATGTAGTCGAACGCACCGGCGCGTATCGCTTCGGTCGCAGTTTCGATTGCGGGCTCTCCGGTAATAAGTATCACTTTTATGTTCCACGGAAGCGCCATAATCGCTTTCGTGAGTTCTATGCCGTTTACTTTAGGCATGATAATGTCGGTTACCACTACGTCGAAACGCTCGATTTTTAGCATTTCTATCGCCTCGACCGCGTCCTCGGCGGTCTTGACTTCATGCCCTTCTCGCGTCAGAAAAACGGCCAGCGTTTCTCTCATCCCCTTTTCGTCGTCAACAATTAATACTTTCGCCATTTTGTTCCCTCTCTTTAAACGGTGTCCGACCTCAAAGCAAAATCCGCAGGCAGTTCAATAATAAATTTAGTATAATTCATTTCTTCGCTAACGCAAGCGAGAGTTCCCTTGTGATCCGTTATTATACCGTGGCTGATAGACAGCCCCAAACCGGTTCCTTCGTCTCTCGTTTTGGTTGTGAAGAACGGATCGAATATACGTTTTTGAATCTCCGCGGAAATTCCAACCCCTTTGTCTTCTATTGTAATCCTTACGTAGTTGCGTTCTTTTTTAAAAAACGCTTCGGACGTAATAGAAATTATTTTATTGTCGTCGTATTCCGGATAGCGTTTGTTAAGCGCGTACCGGGCGTTGGATATAAGGTTCATCAGAACCTGTTGAATTTGCTGACCTTTGCAGTACACTTCCGGAAGATTGTCCGCCAAATCAAGGTTAAGGCGTATATGCTCTTTTTGCAGTCCGCGGGTGAGCAGCGTAAGAGTGCGGGAAATCAAGTCGTTTATGTTCTCCGGCGCCAATGTTTGATTTTCCTGACGGGAGAACGACAAAAGATTTTTAACTATCGTCGAAATTCTTTCGCTTTCCGAAAGTATGTTTTGCGTCCATTTGTAAGCGTCCGTCTCTTTTTGCAGTTCCTCGCTTATAAGCAGCGCGTAGTTCATAATTATATTAATAGGGTTGTTGATTTCGTGCGCCACGCCGCTTGCAAGCGTGCCGATGGACTTGAGCCTCTGTTGATGCTCCATCTTCGCCTTAATCTGCTCCTTAAACGCCTCGGCCTGCTTTTGCATGGTTATGTCTTCGGATATGCCCAGCAGGTATTTCGGCTCGCCGTTCTCGTCAAGTATAGGGATTTTTTGGGTGTGAAGAATTAAATCGCCTTTTGCCGATTTAATAGGCTCTTCGGGTATATCCAACGGTTTTTTAGAAGAAAGGACTTCGTAGTCTTTGCTTGTAAAGAAGTCGGCCTCCTCTTTTGGGAAAAAGTCGTAGTCGTTTTTCCCTGCGACTTCCTCGTATTTGGCGCCGAATATTTCTTCTCCCGCCTTGTTTAGTCTAACAAAAGTAAGGGTTTGAGCCTCTTTGACGAATATCATATCCGGTATGGCGTCGAAGACCGTCGAAAGAAACTTTTCGTTTTCGCGTATTTTCGCTTCCGCCTGCTTGCGGTAAGTAATGTCGGTAATGAAAGCGTAGTAAAAATCAATTTTGCCGTCCGCGTCTTTTACGCCGTGAACGAATAATTCTACCGGAATGATTTGGCCGTTTTTGCAAATGTATTCTTTTTCGTACCGAACCGGCTCGCCGGTTTGCCTGACCTTTTCAAGCATAGACATTTCTTTATCAATCCATTGCGGCGCGGTTAAATCTTTTAAAAAGTTCATTGATGAAAGCTCTTCGGCGCTATAACCGCAAAGCCTTCGGAACGCCTCGTTGTGCATGCCCAACGTTCCGTCTTCGTAGCCGACGGTAAACGGCTGGTCGGAATTGGAAAGTATTTCCGAGAAGAAAAGAGCTTCCTGCCGGCTTGCGCGCAGAGCCTCTTCGGCGGCAATCTTTCGCTCTTCTTTGGCTATTCCGTCCAGTCCGAAGTTGATGTCTTTAACGACTTCGTCCAACAGGTTTATTTCCTTTGAATCGAAATAATTCAGTTCGTCGGAGTAAAGCATTAGAGACGCGCAGACTTTTCCTTCAGATAAAATTGGAAATGCGCCGACCGATTTAAATCCTGCGATGCGCGCTTTTTCCTTCCACGGACCAGTCTCCTCGCTTCCATGAAAATCGTTGCAAATAAAAATTCTATTTTCGCGCATCGCGGTTCCCGACGGCCCGCGCCCTTCGGGAATATCCAGTACGCTGACTTTAATTCCTTCGAGATAATCCGCAGGGCCTCCGGCTTGGGCTGCCGGCAAAACGTCGCCCGTCGCCGGGTCGGCCTCGCCTATCCAAGCCAGCTTGAACCCCCCGAATTCTACGGCGATGCGGCAGACTTCGCGGAAGAGGTCGTTCTTGGTTTTGGAGCGGACAATCATTTGATTGACCTGCGACAGCACCGCGTACAACCGGTTCAGCTTGCTGATTTCGTTTTCGTAAGCCTTGCGCATCGTCAAATCAATGAAGAAGACGAAGCGCTTATCGGCTCCGAACGCCGCGCATATTTGGACAAACCGCTCGGCTCCGTCTTTCGTCTTCGCCGCTGTTTCAATAAGCGCCGTCGTCGGGGCGGCGTCGGGCGCTTGTCCTTCAGATTTTTCAAGAAGGCTGTGGCATCGGCCGTTGTTAAAAACTTTTTCGCACAAAACGTCTAGTTTGCCGAGTTCTTCTTTTCGGTAGCCGAAAAGCGAAACGAACGCCGAATTACAGAATTGTATCTCGTTGGTTTCCGCCGAGGCGATAATCATAGCGACGGGCGAGATTTCTACCAGCTCCGCGAGCAGTTTTTCCTTGCGTCCCAGTTCAAGCTGAGCTTTTTTCTCCGCCGTAACGTCGAGCGTGGCCGTCGCGAATTTTCCTTTTTGGAATGAATACGCCGAAATGTGGAAGTATTTATCCATCGGCGGGAAGTAAGTTTCAAACGAAATCGGCTTTCCGCCGAGCGCAACTTGCGCGTAATCTTTTAGGTACGGAGCTTCGTCGGTTCCGTAAAGAGACGTCGCAAGCGACCCTACCGCCTTTTCTTTCGGCAGTCCGAGTTCTGTGCAAAAGGCCGGATTTACGTCTATAATTCTATAATTAACCGGCTCTCCTTTGTCGTCGTAAACAAATTCATGCAGAGCCACGATTTCGTTCATCGACTCAAAGAGCGAGCGGAAGCGCTCCTCGCTTTCCTTTAGCGTTTGCCGCGCCTTTAATCGCTCGGTTATGTCGCGCCCGATAATTTGAAAATACGCCTTGCCGCCCAGCGTAATCGTTTTTGCGCTAAGCTCTACCGGCATAAAAGAGCCGTTCTTGCGTTTATGCGCCGTCTCGAAAATGCGTCCCGACTGCTCTATCGGATTTTCCGTCATAAGTCTCTTTCTTGAGTCGTCGCAGACGACTTCGAGGTCGGAGAGCTTCATTTCCATCAGTTCGCTTAAAGAGTAGCCGTAGCTTCTAACCGCTTGAAGATTGGCCTCAATAATATTGTCGTTTTCGTCAACCAGCAGGATAATATCGTTGGCGTGCTCAATTAAATATTGAATTCGCTGCAATAGAAGCGTGCGCTGCAATTCGCCTTCGTACATCCGTTTGTAATTGACCGTAAGACGCGCGCGCCATATCGCCATGAGCCCTAAAGCGGCAAGCAGCGTGAAGAAGCCGAGGAACAGCAGAGTAAAATGATCGAGTTCCTTAACCGGTTTGTAAATTTCGTCCAAGTCGGTTTTTGCTACGATTCCCCAGTCGGTTCCGGGTATTTTATTCACCGCCGCCAGCACCGGCGTTCCGCGGTAATCTTTCCCTTTAAAAATACCGCTTTTTCCGCTTAAAGCCATCGCCGCCGGCAGGTCGGTGCGATTTATTGGGAATCGCAATTTAAAAGCCGTATTTTTTTGGTGTCTTAAATCGTTGAGAAAAACAATTTCGTCTCCAATCCGCCTGACGAGAAGAGTCTCTGACGTTGAACTTGAGGTAGGCCACTTTTTGATAAGCGGGTAAAGGTAATGGTGCGGGTCCAATACTGCGATTACAAGAGCGATTACTTTCGCGTCTTTAATAATCGGGGCGACGAGCGACCAATGTATTAAGTCCGGATTTTCCGGCGACTGATGCAGGTTTGTAAGAATCGCTTGTTTGGTCTCAATAGCCTGATTTATTTCTTCGGAATGGCATTCGTATTCGTCGCTTGAGTTCTCTTTCGCGCCGACGATAAAGCGTCCGTCTATGTTGGCGATGTATAAATTTTTGTATTTTCTAGCGGAGGCTATCGCTTCCGCCCACGCCTTTATTTCTTCGCGCAGTTTTTGGTTTTTAGGGTCGGCCAGAAACGTCTTTATAACGTTCATGGCGGGTATGTTGGCAAGAAGCACCCGTCCGTCCGTTATTCGGAGTTCCCGCCATTCGGCGATTTGGTTCGTTTTAAGCGCCGCAACCGCTTTTAAATCTTCGCCCGCGCGCTCAAGTATCACGTTTTTATATTTGGCGCTGAAATAATGAAACAGCGCGGTCAACGCGATTATAAGCGCCGCGAACACAAATATGATTTCGCGGTTATATTTAACTACGTCGCGGTTGTATTTCTCCATCATGGGTTAGACGCAGCTCCTTTATAGTAATACTATAAAGGAAATTGTATAATGAAGTTGAAGTATTGGCAAGAGTTTATGCTTTAACGCGGTTCAATTTTAATAATATATTAACCCGCTTTTATATTCCAAACGCAAATACCGAGAAAATTTTGCAGGGTTGCCCGAAAAAAGACGATTAATTCCCTTTGAAAAAGTTTGCGGCGCGGGATATATTCCGCGCCTGTCTTGAAAACTTTTTATATAGGCGAAACATGAAGACTATCGAGAGACGCATTGCGGACGAACAGAACGTCCGGGAAAATCAGATAATCGCGGCGGTCAAGCTGCTGGACGAAGGCGCGACCGTTCCTTTCATTTCGCGCTACCGAAAAGAAGTTACGGGCGGGCTCACCGACGAGCATTTGCGTTACGTGCAGGAGCGCTTGGCTTACCTTCGGGAACTGGAAGACAGACGCGCGAAAGTCGTCGAGGCGATTCGCGAGCAAGGGAAACTGACCGCCGAACTTGAGCGGGAACTGCTGGAAGCGGAGACTGCTGCGCGTTTGGAAGATTTATATCTTCCTTACAAACCGAAGCGCAGAACCAAGGCCATGATTGCCCGCGAGGCGGGATTAGAGCCGCTCGCCCTAGAACTTTTAGCCGATCCGCGTCTCGATCCGGAGCGGGCGGCGGAGCCGTACGTAAACGCGGAGAAAGGGGTCGAGGACGCGTCGGCGGCGCTGGACGGCGCGCAATACATACTAATAGATACTTTTGGCGAAGACGCGGAACTGGTGGGCAAATTGCGAGACGCTCTGTGGGAGAAAGGGCTGCTAAACTCCGCCGTCGCCAAAGGAAAGGAGGCGGAAGGCGCCAAATTTTCCGATTATTTCGCCTACGTCGAGCCGCTGCGTAAAATTCCGTCTCACCGGGCGCTGGCGGTTTTTCGCGGCGAAAAAGAGGAAGTTCTAAAGCTTTCAATAAGCCACGAGTTAGACGATCAGGCGTTTGACGGCTGGGACTCATATTGCGAGTACATTATTGCCCGCCGCTTCAACGTAAAAAAAGTCGGGCGCGCGGCCGACGCTTGGCTGTGCGAGACGGTTCATCTTTCGTGGCAGAAAAAAATTAAACCTCATTTGGAGACAGACCTTACAAACCGTCTTCGCGAGTTTGCCCACGAAGAGGCTATTAAGGTATTTTCTAAGAATTTAAAGAACTTATTGCTTGCGGCTCCGGCGGGAGAGCGCGCCGTAATCGGGCTCGACCCGGGGTTGCGCACCGGCGTAAAAGTCGCCGTTGTTGACGCCACCGGCAAAGTGTTGGATACGTGCGCCGTTTATCCGCATCAGCCGCACAACAAACGCGAGGAGTCGATTGCGAAGTTGCTGGGAATGGCTCGCAAATATAACGCTAGGCTCTTCAGCGTCGGCAACGGGACAGCCTCCCGCGAGACCGTTTCTTTGGTGGAGGAGATGCGTAAACAGGCTCCCGAATTGCAAATAACTTGCGCGGTGGTGAACGAAGCCGGCGCGAGCGTTTACTCCGCTTCGGAATACGCGCAAAGCGAGCTTCCGGGAATGGACGTTTCGCTGCGAGGCGCGGTTTCAATCGCGCGAAGGCTGCAAGACCCGATGGCCGAGCTTGTTAAGATAGACCCCAAGTCCATCGGCGTCGGCCAATACCAGCACGACGTTGACGAGAACCGACTCGCTATGGCTCTCGACGCGGTCGTCGAGGACGCGGTCAACTCGGTGGGCGTTGACGTAAATACGGCTTCGCCCGCGCTTTTAAGACGCGTGTCGGGGCTTAACGAGACGCTGGCGCGAAACGTAGTCGCCCGCCGAGAAGAGCTTGGGCAGTTTAAGAATCGCAAAGAGTTGTTAAGCGTAGCGCGCTTCGGCCCAAAAACTTTTGAAATGGCCGCCGGCTTCTTGCGCATCCGCGGAGGCGACAATCCTCTCGACGCCAGCGCCGTCCACCCTGAATCGTATGCGGTAGTTGAGCGCATTTTAAAGAAATGCAGCTGTACTATATCGCAATTAATTGGCAATACTTCGTTTTTGCAAAAGTTAAATCCGTCGGATTTTACCGACGATAAATTCGGCCTGCCGACAGTGAAGGATATTCTGCGAGAGCTTGAAAAACCCGGACGAGATCCGCGCCCCGCGTTCGTTACGGCCAGTTTCCGCGAAGGCGTCGAAACGATTGACGACCTTATCCCCGGAATGAAGCTCGAAGGAACTGTTACGAACGTTACAAACTTCGGCGCGTTCGTTGACGTCGGCGTGCATCAAGACGGTTTGGTGCACATTTCAGAGCTCTGCAATCGTTTCGTGAAAGACCCGTACGAGGTCGTAAGCGTCGGGATGCTGGTGAAAACAGTGGTTTTAAGCGTTGATAAGCCGCGCAAGCGCATTGCGCTGAGCATTAAGCAAGCCGGAAACTGACAATCCCGAGATTCGCCCTTTTTAAAGCGCCGAATTATTTTTTACTTTGTTTTTGCCGCCAAATTTGTTCAACGCCCAGTCGCCTAAGCGGACGGATACGGGCGCCAGCGCGACGCCTAGTCCGATTGAGAAGGCCGCGTCGGTAGGGAAGTGCGCGCCGTAAGCGACTCGCCCATAGGCGACAGTCCCGGCCCAGACGATCGTCGCCGCCCATATCAAGACCGAAGCCGCGCGTTTGTTTTGCCGCCATAACAGCAGAGCGCACGGGGATAAAATCATTGCGACAGCGACGTGCCCGGACGGGAATGAGAAATCTCCGAAGCCGGGCGAGATGCTGTAAAAATTTACGAACCCTTCTCCCGAGGCGCCAAGATGAACCGGCCGGGGCCTGCCCCAGACGAATTTTATAAAATTCGTCAGAATCGCCGGGTGAATGAGCGTTTGCGCGGCGAGCGCGGCTCCTGCGCGAGATAAAAGAGCGTATTTCTCTCGTATCGAAGGAAACGCCAGCGCGGCTCCGGCGCCAAGAATGAGCGGCGTAGCCGGTTTGCGGCCCCGGTTTTGAATGAATTCTCCGAACGCCCCTCCCCACGAGCTTTTAAAAGACAGGGAAATCGCCAAGTCCGACGCGTTAAGCGCCAACATGACTAAGAATGTCAAGATTAAAAAGCCTAAAATCCAAATGGCGTCCGCCTTTAAAAGAGAGTTTTCGCTCGCGTTCGTGGGAGCGCTCGCGGAGGCGGCTTTATTATTTTCGGTTTGTTTTATTTCGCTCATTTTTAACGATTTAATCATAATGTAATTAAAGCGACAAGCCTTATTTGTTTTGCGGCGGGCGTTTAAACGGCGTTTGTATTTGACAGTTTATCGTTTGAAAATAAAATGTTCCGTAATTTTCGCTCTCTTTCTGTAAAAAGGTGAAGCAATGCCGAAAATTTCCGTTTATAACTCGGAAAAAATTACCGTAACCTACGACCCAAAACGCTGCACGCACGTAGCCGAATGCTTAAGAAGGCTGCCGAAAGTATTCGATTTGGACGTAAAACCGTGGGTTAAACCCGATAACGCGACGCCCGACGAGGTGGCCGAGGCGATTCATCATTGCCCTACGGGCGCGCTGCACTACGAGAGAAAAGACGGCGGCGAGCCGGAGCCGGTTCCGGCCGTAAACAAGGCCAAAATAGCGCGCGGCGGCCCGATATATTTGTCGGGAAGGCTCGCGCTGCTCGACTCGAACGGCGAAAAAATACTTGAAGACACGCGCATGGCTCTTTGCCGGTGCGGAAAATCGAGCGTTAAACCGCTTTGCGACAACTCGCATGTCGCCGATTTTACCTTCGTTGACAAAGGCGAAATCGACCCTTCGAGCGTAAATATTACCGCAAATAAAGAAAGCGGCGACGGCGCGCTTTACATAAAAACCGTCAAGAACGGGCCGGTTGTAATTTCGGGGCCGCTCACGCTGACGAGCGCGGACGAAACCGTTTGTCTCGAAATGACCAGATGCTCCATATGCCGCTGCGGAGCGAGCAAAAACAAGCCGTTCTGCGACGGAACCCACGAGAAAAAAGGCTTTGAGGCCGACTGACGCAAGCGAGGAAAAATGCAGCGAGAGATAACTCAACCGACGAAACTGCTGGACGATTCGGGGCGGCTAATTCAGGCGGGATACGCCAGAAGGCCGGTTTTAACATACAATCCCGAAAGCGTCAGGCTTTTTAAAAGCAGCGCGCTCAACCGCCTGCGCCTCAAAGAGTGGGATTACTACGGCGTTTTCATCGGCGATTATTTCTTTTCGGTTACAATCAGCAACGTCGGCTTTGCGGGGCTCGTATTTGCTTACGTCGTCGATTTCGCAAACGGCTCTTTCGTGGAAAAAGTCGTTATAACGCCCTTCGGCAAAGGGTGCGACATGCCGCGCGCGAGCGATGCCGGCAACGCGCGATTCGAGAGCAAAGGGGTGAAAATGGATTTCGAGCTTGAGCCCGGAATTAGGCATATTACGATGAGCTGGGAGAATTTCGACGGCGAAAAAACGCTTTCCGCCGATTTGCTGTTAAAAACGCCGGAAGGCGAGGATTGCATTGTAATGGCTACGCCCATTGGCGAGAAAGGTTTTTATTACAACCGCAAAAATCACGCAATTCCTTGCGAGGGAAAGGTAATATACGGCGATAAGATAATCGAGGCGGACGAAAACAGTTACGCGGTTTTAGACTGGGGAAGGGGAGTGTGGAATTACCGGACGTTCTGGAATTGGGCGAGCGCGAGCGGCAGGACGACCGACGGCAGGCGGTTCGGGCTTAACATGGGTTTGGGTTTCGGCGATTTATCCGCCGCGACCGAGAATTGTTTTTTTATTAACGGCAAAATTCGCAAACTCGGCTCCGTTAGCTTCGATTATTCCGACAAGGATTTCATGCGGCCTTGGCGTTTTTCGGACGACGCCGGAAGACTCCAACTGACGCTTATCCCGGCGATTGACAGAAAAGCCAAATCGAATCTGCTGATTATGGCCAGCGAGGTTCACCAGTTGTTCGGCCGTTACGACGGCTTTGTTATAGACGAGGACGGAACGCGGATTGAAATTAAAAACGTCCGCGGCTGGGCGGAAGAGCACAAGGCGAGGTGGTAGCTCTAGGCGCAAAATCAGAGGAGACGATGAAATACGTTTTCGCATTTTTTTTGTTCGCGCACGGGTTTGCGCATCTAGTCGGGTTTATAGTTTCGTGGAAATTGAAGGAACTTCCCGAAATGCCGTACAAAACTACGCTTTTTTTCGGAAAGCTGGACGCGGGGGACGCGGGGATTAAAGCCGCGGGAATATTTTGGCTTATCGCCGCTTTGTCTTTCGCGGTTTCGAGTTTTGGCGCGATAACGCAGGCAAATTGGCTGGTTGCGTATACTTTAGCGGCGGCGATAGCCTCGACCGCTTTGTGCGTCGCGGGGCTCCCCGATTCCAAGATTGGAATTCCCGTCAATGCCGTAATAATCGCTCTGCTTTTATGGGGAAGCCGCGCGGGTTGGTTTGTAAAAGAGTAAACCCAAGCGCTCAATCCAATTTAGGATGCGGCTGCTGGTCGGATGGCAGCGTTTTGCGGAACTGCTCGTGAATAGCCTCAATGTATTCGTCGATGGTTTCGGTCGTCCATTTTGACGAGTCCATCGGCGGCAGAACGTCGAGCTTTATAGGCACGGGTTTGATTGTGTGCGTGCGTTTTTCCCAGCTTTTATAAGCTCCCGATACGACGAAGGGAACTACCGGCAGTCCGGTCTGAATCGCCATGTTGGCGAATCCTTTTTTAAAGGGCATCAATCGGCCGTCTCGCGAGCGCGTCCCTTCGGGCCAAATGAAAATGGATAAATTGTGTTTTTTTACGATTTCGGCCATCTTTTTCATAGAGGCTATTGCTTTTTTAGAGTCCCCGCGGTCTATGCGCAAATGCCCGGAAAGAGCGTAAAGCAACCCGAAGAACGGATAATAAATTATTTCTTTTTTCGCCACGCCCACCGTTCCGGTCGGCGACTTCCAAATCGCGATGAAGATGTCGAGAACCGAGGTATGGTTGGACGCGAATATCGCCGGCTTAGACGGGTCGAGGCGCTCCGCGCCGGTTACCGTAAGCGGGCAACCCGACAACCAGACGAAAAAGCCGCCGACGACGGTTCCGAAGTGATTGCACGCTTTAATGCGGGCTATACGGCTCGGCAGGAGAATAATGAGAATGACTATCATTACCGCGAATGCCAGCGCCATAAACGGCCATCCGATTGCCAGCTTCAAACCGCTCGCGAATTTTAGGCGCGTGTAATAAAAAGCGCGTAGAATAAAAACCAGCCAAGAAGACGTCGTTCCTCTGTCGGACATTTAAACCTCTTAATTTTTCTTAATCACAGCCGCGAAACAAAATAAAATTAAAGTATAATACGATTTTGTCTCAAACGCAAACGAGGTTTCGCAAAATATGCGTTATGGCGTTGTACGCTTGAGTCAAAATAATAATTTCGGATGGGCCGTTAAAGTATTTTCATAGGTTTTAAAATCTCGAAAAAACGCCAATAATATAATTGCAAATACGTTGCGTTTTTGTAAAATAAAAAAATAAATTTATTCGGCAGAAATACTTTTACGAAGAGCGAAAAATGCGGTTGACAGACCTAAAACAGAAAATCGAGACTCGGCGCAAGCGCGATTTTTTTGCGCGGGAGAAATTGGCGTACGCTATTTACAGAACTCTCGCCGAAGGCAGGCACATTGCGCTTTTGGCGGAAGACGGAATAGGCAAGACCGCTCTATTCCTTCAGGCGGCCGCCATCGCTTTGGACGAGCGGAGACTGCGCAACGGCCAGAAGCGTCTTTCGTTCCTTGAATTGGAAACTTCGGAAATCCGCGACATCAAGACCGATATGTCCGGCTTGCAAAACGCGGTGATTTATATTCCGGACGCGCAAAGCCTCGAACCTGAAATTATTGAGGACTTATACGCTAAAGCGAAAGAGGCCGGCGGAGTCTTGGCCGCGGAATCTACGCCTGCGGCATGGGCTAAGTTTGCCGAGACTTCTCCGTCGCTGGCGGAGCTTTTTTACGTAATCGAAGTCAAGGAGCCTTCGTTCGGCGAGTTGTATAACATTCTTCGAGACGACGCGCAGAGGCTTGACGAAGAGCTTTACCTGCAATTGTCGGAGCCTCTCGCCAAAAGAATAGCGAGGGACGCCGACATTGTTTACGGTTCGCTCAAGGAGCCGAAAAAAAGTTTGTCGCTGCTGCGCAACGCGCAAAATTATAAAAACGAAAAGGAATTTGTTAAGGAAAACGAGCCGCTGTCGCCCAAATTCATAGACAAGGTCGCTTCTATTTATTCCGGTCTGCCGATATATTTCTTCGACGCGGACGATTTGCCGCCGTTCGAGGAATTCTACGCTCTGCTTTCCTCCAAAGTAGCAGCGCAAGACGACGCCGCGCGGAAGGCGGCTGAAATGATTTACGAGGCTCTGCTGAAAGAAGAGCCTGAGGAAGACGAAGAAGGCTCCAAAGGCGCGTTTGTTTCCGCATTTCTTTTCGGTCGCAAAGGCGTCGGCAGGACCGCTCTTGCGAGGGCTGCGGCAGAGGCTTACTACGGGGGCAAGGACAGATTTTTCCGCGTCGATTTCCGTTTGTTGGAAGAAAACGGCGGGCGCGCGAGACTTTTCGGAGAGGGAAAAAATCCCGGCGAAATCGGTCAAATTTTACTGATGGAGCCTTCCTGCGTCGTTTGTTTCGACAACGCGGCGCGCGCCGACGAATTCGCTGCCGAAATTTTAACTCAAGCGCTTGAGACGGGCGTGTACGTAAACGCGGCCGGACGAAGATTCAGCATGGGCAAAAGCGCGTTTTTCTTTTCGCTTGACGCGCCGGATAAGCAGGACGGACATTCATTTACCGAAGCGGACGTTATTGAAGCTCTGGGCGGAGCGGCTTGCGTCAAACTGATGAAAGCCGCCGGCGGAACGATTTTCTTCAAAGATTTATCGCCGTCCGACCTGAACGCTCTTGCGGAAAGTTTCGTTAATCGCGTTTCTTCAATGGAAGAAGTATCAAAGCGTAATCTAAGCATCGAGGTCGATCGCAAACTGCTTGAGGATATAGCTAAAAGCGGCGAAGGTTCGGCGGTAGGCGCAAAAACTGTTCAAAAGGCCGTGGAAGAATCGGTAGTTTTGCCTATTACTCTCGCGATTTCCAGCGGAAAAATCGACGGCGGACAGAAGGTAAAAATCGAATCAAAAGAAGGCAAGCCGCTGCTGCGCGTAATTGAAGGAAGCGCAAAGCCTTTGAAGCCGAGGATGAGCACTGTCGAAATAAAAATAAGGCGCGTAACCGATTCTGGGTTGGAAAGGAACGAATTAAAGTCGTCCTTAGCTCGTAAGGAATACTACGAGACGAAACTTGCAGAGCTGCGCGGTCTTTATCCGAACGCGCCGCTAAGGCTGGCTGCGGCCGACTCCGATCCCGACGAACCGGCCGATTTCGACGGCCTGCTGCGCATGCACATAGACCAAATGAAACGGCATTTTCAAGAAATTTACGACGAGCTGGAAGCCGGCTTGGCCGAAGGACTGGGGTCGTCCGACTCTCGGAACGCCTGCGTCGAGTTGTTGAAAAAGTTTTATTCTTTTGAAAAAAGCTTTGACCGTTTAGAGACGGCCGCCTTGTACTTCGACCGCTTCGATTACCAGGACGCCCTAGTTACGATAAAAACGCACAGCGGCGAAGGCGCGTTTGATTGGGCGCGAATGCTGGTCGAAATGTACCGAGGGTGGGCGAAGCGCAATGGAAGGCTGGCGGAAATAGTAAACGAATCATCTTCTTGCTGCGAAGGCGAAGAATCTATTTCCATTATTATCAAAGGCGCCTATTCTTTTGGCTGCTTAAAACTTGAACAGGGACTTCACAGGCTTTCTTCGGATTCGTCCGGCGCGAGAGAAAGAGTCTGCAAAACTTTCGTTTATCCTTACATTTCCGACAATGTTTTCGTTAAGACGACGAACATGGCGTTCGTCAAATACGTTGCGGTGGAAGCGGTGAAAGGGACTAGCGCGTTCGGAGGCCCGCTTCGCTCCCGCGTAACCGCCGAGAACGGCGCAAGCCGCGACTGCGTATGTCTTTGCAACGCAAACAAGCTGGGCGAAAACAAGGCTCTTGCCAGAAAAATACTCAACGGAATAGAAACCTGGCGCAAAAGCGGCGCCGGAGTCTCATCGCAGGTGGCGTTGATTAGAAACTACGACGCCGCCGACGACGCGATAAAAGACCAGATAGACTGTCCTTTGACGTTCACAGCCGGAATGGAAGGTCGAATCGACGAGCTTCTGACGGCCAGAATTAAAGCGCTGGCCAAACCGAAAAAACCGTTTCTTCCGCCGATAATGGGATAGAAATCCGGAGAGAATAATGACAAGCCGAGCTGCGAAAAGTTTTTCCGCCGTCGTTCTTTTCTTTGCGGCGAGGTTTTTATTGGCTGTTACGCGCCCGAACACATCGCTCATATCGTTCCGGACGAGGACGGAGACGAATGCGTCGATCAAACGGAAGAGGAGCCGATATACGAAGAGCGGAAAGACGACGAAGACGCGCCGAGAGAATTAGACTCGAATTTCGAGCGATTGGAAAAAGTTCAAACAGTCTTCGCTTGAAGCCGTGAATATTATAGGAGACGCGGTAATTTACGCCGCCGAGACGGAACCCGAACCCAAAGGCATCGAATACAGGCTTGCGTATTACGCCGAAATAAGCGTCTCTGCGGGATTTAAATAGAACGCGTATGTTGACGCGGTTGACGGTTCCTTCTTAATTCAAAAAGCGAACGCCGTCTGCGATTAAAGAGCGCGACTTGATTAGGACTATAGTAAAATGGAAAATCTCATATGGAACGACTGTCCGCAAAACCCGCTCGTAGAGCCGGTTTTTCCCGATTGGATGATCGCCGACCCGTGCGTTCTGACTCCCGCGCAAACGCCCGACGGGAAGTGGCACATGTTTGCAAACGCAATTATAAAAGGCGTGCGGCATTTAGTCTCGGACGACGGCGTAAGCTGGAAATATCTAGATGATAAACTTTTCATAGGCATTAGGCCGTACGTTTTCTTAGAAAACGGAACGTATTATCTTTTCTACGAAAAGCCCGCGTCGCCCAAAAAGTCGGTCGTCGCGCTGCGAACTTCTACCGACCTGAAAACGTGGAGCGAGGCGAAAGTCGCGCTTGCGCCTCAATACGGTTGGGAAGGGACGTTTTTTCGCACGAACGGCAATCCGTGTCTGGTTAAATACCAAAACAAATACCGCCTTTATTTCAGCGCAAGCTGGATATTTTTAAAAGACTGCCTTTTCTTCGAGCCAAAATACATTGGAGTCGCCGAAGCCGACTCGATTGAGGGTCCGTACGTAAAGCGCGGCGACCCTTTAATATCGCCCTCGCAAGACGTTAAATGGCGAAACTTCGGAGCGGGCTCGATGAAGGTAATCCCCCCCTTGGGCGAGGGCGAGCCTTGGCGCGCTTTCAACAACGGCATATACATCGACGAGAAAGGGAGAAGCCGCTCTGAGATTCATTTGTTGAATTCGGACGACGGTTACGAATGGCGCATCGCCGACGACAAACCGTTAAGCGCGCCTACGAACGAAGGGTGGAAGCGCGCGCTGGTTTACGCTATGCACGTAGTTAATTACGACGGCGAATGGCGCATGTATTACAACTCCCGCGACGGCTGGTTTGTCGGCAAAGAGAGAATCGGGATGGCGGTAGGGAAGCCTCGCTGAAAAGGAAGGGCGGGTTTCCCCGCCCGTTTTTTTGGTTTAAGCAAGTCCCATCTTATTAAGTATATAGACGGCTCCTTTCTTACCGGAAAGCAGCATCGCGCCGAACGTCGGCCCCATGCGGGGAATGCTGTACGTTGACGATACGGCCATGCCGATTGCGACGAGCCCCGGATAAACTTCCCCAGTTTTTTCGACTACGCCTTCCTCCGAATCGCGGACGCTCATAGGGCCGCATCCGGGCAGTTCGAGGATTTTACGGTTAGCCAGCGTCTTGACGATAATCGCGTCGTGCCCCGTGGCGTCAACGACCCACTTAGTTTCAATCGCCACCGGATCGAGACAGGCTACGGCGCGGGGAAGAGAACGAATCGGCGTCCAGTTTATTACTAGCCCGCAGACTCTTTCATTCGTCATTACCACGTCGTCAACGCTCGTCATATTGAGAAATTTCGCTCCGGCGTCGCAGGCGGATGCGATTAGTTTAGAGCACGCTTCGGGGGCGTCCGCTACGTACAGCCCATTCGACGTTTCTTTTAAGGAAACGCCAAGCTCCGCAAGAATTTCCTGCGACGGCTCGCGTACGGTAAGTTTATTCATCAGGTATCCGCCGAGCCAGAATCCGCCGCCGAGATAGTTATTGCTCTCTATAATTACGACGTTCAAACCGCGCCGGGCAAGTTCGCGGCCGCAAACGAGCCCCGACGGTCCGGCTCCGGCTATTAAAACGTCGCTCTCGATTATTCCGTCGAACATTTTAAACCATTCGCTCGCTATCGCTTTGGTAACTTCCTTTTCGCCTGCCGGGCTGTTTAAATATTTAGCAGTCATTTTATTCTCCTTTGTTTTAGCGTGGTCATTATGCGAATAAGTAATTGAAATGCAAACATAGTTTACGGGCTCATGCTTCCTCCTTTGCAAATAAATCAGCCGTGCAGGTTTTGGGATATAAACGTGCGGAAATAAATAGAAGTCGCGCCCATTCCTACGCCGGCATTATCCGGATCAGGTTCCAAGGGTTTTATCTCAGACCGCGAACGGCCACCCCTTGGGCAGACAAAATTTTACAAAAAGAACCGGAAAAATAATAATTGCAATTAAACAAGATTGCAAATAAATATTTGGAGCGTCGCTAATATTAGAGACGACTTAGCAAGAGCGCGCGGGATTTGGAAGTCGTTCTTATTTTGCCGGCTCGACCTTGGCGGTAACGCAATTTGACGCGAAATATTTTTTCGCCGCCTCCGCCGCGTCTTTCGCGGTAACTTTCATATAAGCGTCGCCGAGTTTAAACGGCGCCGCCGCGTCTCCTTCATACAAATACGACAACAGCATGGACATCGCCTGAGCTCCGCTAGATTGCAGGCCGACTTCCGTCGTTCCTTTTAAGTATTTGCGCGCTCTGTCGAGCTCTTCCTCGTCGGGAGGATTTTTAACCGCGTTCTCCATTTCGGCCAGAAGACCTGCCAGAGCTTTGTCGGACGTTTCGGGGCTAGTGCCGATATAAAGCGCTATGTATCCTTCATCGATGCCTTCAACGATATAGCTGCCGACGGAGTAGGCGAGACCCATTTTGTCGCGCAAGGTCTCAAAGAGTCTGCCTCCCATTGCTCCGCCTAGCGCGGCGTTTAAAACCTGAATCGCGGCTCTGTCTTTGCTGGTGAATTTTGGGCCGAGGCAGCCGACGACCAAATGGCTCTGCTGTTTATTAAGCTCTTTTACAACGGTTTTGTTTTTTTCAAGCGGAGTTACTTTTGCGATTTCGCCGTCGCGCGTGTTGTAAGGAGGAATTCCGCCGGCCAGATGGTTAATAAGCTCGGCCACGTGAGCCGCGTCAACGTCGCCGACGATTGAAATTACTATTTTATGCGGCGAAAGATACCTCTGGCCGAATTCAAGAACGTCGGAGCGTTTGAGGTGCGCGACGCTCTCAAGCGTTCCTTCGGGCGGAAGCGAGTAGGGATGGTCGCCGTAAAGCGCGGAGCGCATAAGATCGAAGGCTATAGACGCGGGATTGTCTTCCTTCGCCTTTATCGACTCCATTTGCAGCTTTTTTTCGCGCATGAAATCTTTTTCCGGAACGTTGTACCGGAATAGGCAGTCTAAAAAGAGGTCGAGTCCCTCCATCAGCGTAGATGAGAGAAAGTTTGCTTTTAAACCTATGGTGTTGCGGCCCGAAAAGCCGTCCATCGTCGCTCCCATCGAGTCGAGTTTTTTTGCTATTTCTTCGCCGCTCATGTTCTCGGTTCCCATCGTCAGCAGCGAGGATAGAAGTTCGGATACGCCGTTGTTGTCCTTGCTTTCTACGTATGAGCCCGCCAGCGCCGCGGCGCGCACCGAAACTACGGGTTGGTCGTGAAGTTCCCGCACGAGCAGTTTAATGCCGTTTTTAAGCTCGGCGGATACGATTCCGTATTCCAGTTTTTTAAGTTTCGCCGCCGTTTTCTTCGATTCTAGTCCCGCTTTTAACTGGGAGGAAAGCCATTTAGCGTTCATCTTTCCGCCGCCGTCGGCGGGAACGAGCAGAACCGCGCTCATTTTAGAGAAGTCTAAAGCCGCCTTTGCGGCCGATTTCACCGTGTCGGCGTTCGAGGCTAAAACGCGCGTCAAATGCCGCAGCTCGAACAGAGGATCGCCTGAGTTTGCGATTGAGTATCCGATTCTTCCGGCTACCCCTTGCGCGGTTTCGTAATGAAATATAGTTTCGCTTTCAACGATTTTTTTCGCCGCAAAAATTTCGTGCTCTCCAGCTCCGTTTTCCGCAACGCCGGAAATGATGGACAAAGCCTCGGTTATCGCTTCCGCTTCCTGTCCGTTAATCATGGTAAGCTCGATTATAAACAAACCGCATGATTTTCCGGCGAACGGTCCGGCGCCGTAGTCGGATACGAGCCCCTTTCTACGATCTAGGCTTACCGCAAAACGGCTCGATTCGCCTTCGGCCAAGGCGACTCCGATTATATCGAGAGGAGCCATTGACGGGTCTATCAATCCTTTGATAGGGAAACCGAGAAGCAGCCGAGGCTCTTTGACGTTTTCTTTTAAGATTTTTAAAAAGGGGCCTTCCTTTTCAAAAACCGGTTGTTTCGGCGCGACGGGTTTCTTTCCGCCGGTCTTTTTCCAGTTTTTAAAAATTTCATCTACGCGTTTATCGGTCTCTTTCTCGTCTAAATCTCCGACTATTACCAAAATCGCGTTGCCGGGCGAATAAAACTTTTTATGCCACGCAAAAAGGTCGGAGCTTTTAAAAGACGAAACGGTTTTCTCAAAGCCGATGACCGGCCTGCCGTAATTATGTTTGGGAAAAGAAAGCTCGAACAAAGCCTCTTCCGCTACGCTGGCTGGATTGTCCTTGCCGCGCTTGATTTCTTCAATCACCACTTTCTTTTCAAGCTCTAAGTCGTCCGAGTCGAACTTGGGGTTGAGAACCAAATCGGCGAGAGCCTCAAGTCCTTGCGCGGCAAAGGTCGAGCTCATTGTAACGTGAAATACGGTCTGCTCAAAGCTCGTCCACGCGTTGACGTCGCCGCCCAGACTCTCGATATATTTGGAATATTCGCCGTTCGGGAACTTGGAGCTTCCCTTGAAAACCATGTGTTCTATGAGGTGAGCGATTCCGGCTTCTTCGTCGGTTTCCATTGCGCTGCCCGCTTTAATCCATAGCTGCATGGCGGTTACCGGCGAAGATTTTTTCTCCAAGAGCGCCACGGTCAGGCCGTTTTCGAGCTTGCGCATCTTGACGTTTTCGAGCAATTTGCGGCTGGGCATTACGTATTCCTCCTTTGGGTTCGTCTGAGTTTCTTCGCCGTTTTCGTCGGAATCGTTCTCGTTCTGCGCGTTAGTTTTATCGCCGCGAATGGAGATGTTATAGGAAATCTCCGATTTCTTGTGGCCGGAAAAAGCGCAGGAGAGCGCCGTCAAAGCCGCGGCGACGAGCAGTGTTTTTAAAGCGCGAGTCATAAATCCGCCGTTAATAAGCCGTTATAGCCGGTAAATAGCAACGTTTTTGAATATTATTTTTGCGCGGGGTTGTCAAAAAAATGATAATTCGATTACCGGGCAAAAATCAATCGGGGATTTATTTGCCCGCTCCCGCGCCTTTGCGCAGCTTGCCTCGTCTAACGTAGTCGATTACTCGCGGCCATAGGAATATAAGCGGATATTTTCTTTCGCGGGGCGACAACTTTATCTCTTCGCCCGAGGCGCGCTCCGCCTTGGCGACGACGTAATCCAGCCAGCCTTCAAATGTCAGCATGTATTTGAACCACCGCGCAACGGCTCTGCGCCTGCTTTTCGCCAGCAGCCGCCCGCGCTTCTTATTAAGTTTATAGGCGCGTGCGGCGCTTAACGGGTTTGAGCGAAGCCGTCCGTCGACGGACAACGGTTCGGCTCCGAGTTCGCTTAGAATCAAAAGCGCGGCTTTGTCGTAAAAGCTCTCCTGAGAGGCGTAAAGTTTATCTATCTTATCTTCCGCCTCCACTCGGAAATCGGCCTCGTAACTTAGGGCAAGAAGCTCGCGCATGAAGTCGCGAGGCTTGAACGCCGACGGAAGGGACGCAAGCGTCAGCTCTCCGGCGCGCAGCAAGGCCGAGGCTTGAATTTGAGCGAGTTTTTCAAGCTCCCCGCCTGATTTCGTCCATATGGGCGCAATGCGTTTGCAGAAGCGGCCGAGTTGGTATAGATCGGATGCGCGTTCGCCGGTTTCGCGCTTTAAGTCGTCGGATGAAATGACGCAGTATTTTGCGCCGGAGCGGCCGTCTTTTGGCGGAAGATAAAAGACGTTTGGGAGCAAAAATTTGTTTAAAAGCGTTTTTTTCGCGTTTCCGCCGTAAGCCTTGCCGTAGCGCGTTACGACGACGTAAAAGTCCAAAAGGCTGTCGGGTTTGGCGGTTTCGGCGGAAAGTCTGCTTCCGTAAAAGACGACTGCGAGGAGGCTTTCCTTGAAAAGAGAATTGAATTCTTTAATGTAAGGCGCAAGTTCCGGCCGCTCCGACGTCTGCCGGTATCCTAGAATAAAAAAATCGACGAGGGACAAACGTCCGCTCATTTTCTATGGAGTCTGCGTTTCGGCTGCGTCTTGGGGGCGGAGCATACGGTTCTTTTCTTCTTTTTCAAAGTAATACGAAACGTCCGCAATCGCCTTAAACTGCTGGCGCACAAATTTTAGCTTTAAGCCGAGCCACTTAAATTTGTAAGAAACGTCAACGTCGGCCAAATAATAGTTCGAGGCTTCTTTGGGAAGCGAATATTCGGCGACGTCGTCCTTTGTCGCGGGCTTAATAGATACCAAAACGTCGTCTTTCCGCAAATCGTGCTTTAATAACGAGAGGTAGTTAAACGTTTTGTCGGTAATGCAGCGCGTAGTCCATTCTTCAAGCTCGCTTCTTTTTGCGACCGAAGGCTCGATATAGCACTTCCACGACGCCGCCTCTTCTGCGAGTCCGGCTTGGTCGGCGTTAAGAGCGTAAACGCTAAGCCCTACGCAAGAACCGATTACGGCGGCCAACGCGAGGAGCATTTTCGCCCAGCCGGGAACCCAAATGTCTTTTACTCCCGCTATTGGAACCGCTTTTAACCCCTTGGCTTTGGGCTTATCCTTGGCGTCTATCGCTTTTTTTGATTCTATAGTTTTTTTTTCCGCCATTTCTGCCTCCGATGGAGATTGTCGCCCCAAAGAGCCGTTTTGTCAAACGGCGAAAAATTATTTTTTTTCAATTTCTTCGGCTTTAGTCTTCCGCTCGAACATGTCGCCCTCGCCGCGCTTTTTACAAACCGGCGCCGGAAGCGGATAATTGCGCGAGAAACAGGCGTCGCAGTAGCAGTCCGCGTCTCCGCCGATGGCTCGTTTCATGCCGTCGAGGCTTATATAAGCCAGCGTGTCGGAGCCTATCGTTTTGTTTATTTCTTCAATGCTCATTGTGGATGCGATGAGCTCTTCCTTCGTCGGAGTGTCGATTCCGTAATAACAGGGGGAAATAATCGGCGGGCAGGTAATACGCATATGGACTTCCTTGGCCCCTCCTGAGCGAACCATGTTGATTATCTTGCCGCTGGTCGTTCCGCGGACGATCGAATCGTCGATGACGACTACGCGCTTTCCTTCCAGTATCGCCTTAACGGGCGACAGTTTCAGCCTGACGCCGAACTGGCGTATGCTTTGCGCCGGTTCGATGAAAGTGCGTCCGACGTAATGGTTGCGAATCAGCCCCAGCTCGAACGGAATGCCAGCCTCGTAGGCGTATCCCATAGCCGCCACGACTCCGCTGTCGGGAACGGGAATGACCATGTCCGCCTCGACTCTCGTTTCGCGGGCAAGCTGGCGGCCTAACTCGAAGCGCGATTTGTAAACGGACAGCCCCGAAAGTACGCTGTCGGGCCGCGCGAAGTAAACCCACTCGAAAATGCACATTGATTGTTTGCGGGTCTTCTTTTTAAGCTCGAACGGGAAATAGCACTCCATTGTTCCGTTTTCGTCTATGACGATTAACTCTCCCGGTTCGACGTCCCGCACGAACTCCGCGTCAACCAGAGAAAAAACGCATGATTCCGACGAAATTATGTAGCTGCCCGTTCCGAATTTACCTATGCACAATGGCCTGAAGCCGTATATGTCGCGCGCCACTATTAACGCGTTTTCCGAAATAAGAGCGACTGAGAAAGCTCCTTCGACTTGGGAAAGCGCGTCCGCGACTCTTTCGGGAACCGTTTTGCGCTTGCTTTTGGCGACCAAGTGCAAAATTACTTCCGTATCGGAGTTCGATTGAAATATATGCCCGGCGAGTTCTAAATCGTCTCGTATGGCGAGGGCGTTCGTAAGGTTGCCGTTATGCGCTATCGCCAGCTGCCCGGCCCAGTAGTTCATTAAAAACGGCTGAGCGTTCTTTGCGCTTGAATCGCCCGCGGTGGAATAGCGGACGTGGCCTATCGCCATGCGCCCGACGAGCTGCTTTAAAATGTTTTTATTAAAAATGTCGTTGACGAGCCCCATCTGGCGGTAAATAGTCAGCTTCTTCATGTCGGAGGAAACTATCCCCGCGGACTCCTGCCCTCTGTGCTGCATAGAATGCAGCGCCAGATAGGCGTAATTAGCCGCCGGAAAATCCGCCGGCCTTACCGAGCCGTCCATTCTCTCAACCATTGCGTCTTTCGGATGGACGTAAACCGCGACGACGCCGCACTTGTCGTGGAAACGATCGTCCGAATTGTCGATGAAAATTTCTTTCATTTTTTAAAGTCCCTCTTAAAGTCGCAAATTGCGCCGAAACGCGCTCGCTTCTTAAAGCTCTACGTTCTCTTCTTCTTCGCCGCCGTTGGCGAAATCGGGAAGCACGTTTCGCCATATCTTGAACAGTTCGTCCACGCTCGCGTCGATATACGGCGCTATAATAAACTTGTTTCCGCCGACGGTTCCAATGACTTCAAACGGAAGCCCTTCCTTGGCGAAAAGTTTTTTAACTTCCTTCTGATTGGCCTTGTCGAACGAAACTATTACGCGCCCCTGATCCTCGCCGAATAATAGCGCCGACGGCCTGATTCCCGGCGGAAGCGTCAGCTTGACGTCGAAGCCCATGCGGGGATCGGGCTCGGTAAGCGAGCATTCGCAAAGCGCCACGGCGATTCCGCCTTCGGCTACGTCGTGCGCGCTTTTGAGCAGCTTGCGCTTAGCTGCTTCGGTCAGAGCGCGGATGAGCGCCTTCTCGTGCTCCAAGTCCACGACGGGCGGCATTCCAGCAACCTTGCCGTGCATTATTTTAAGGTATTCGCTGCCGCCGAGCTCGCCCGTGGTGCGGCCAATTACGGCGATTACGTCTCCTTCGTTTTTAAAGTGCGCGCTTATTGCGTGCTCCGGAGATTCCATTATGCCGACCATGCCGATGGTGGGCGTCGGGTAAATGCTTTTCCCTTCGGTGTCGTTGTAGAAGCTAACGTTGCCGCTGACGACCGGAGTCTCCAACGCTTCGCAGGCTTCGCATATTCCCTTGATGCTCTCGACGAACTCCCACATTACTTCGGGTTTCTCCGGGTTGCCGAAATTGAGGCAGTCCGTTATTCCGATAGGGGTTCCGCCCGTGCAGGCGACGTTGCGCGCCGTCTCGACTACCGCCTGCTTCGCGCCCTCGTACGGGTCGAGGTAGCAGTAGCGGCTGTTGCAGCCGGAGCTCATCGCCAGCGCCGCGCCGTTTTCCTTAACTCGCACTACGCCCGCGTCGCCGCCCGGATAGACTACGGTATTAATCTGAACCATGTGGTCGTATTGGCGGTAAATAAACCGCTTGCTGGCCTGATTGGGATGCGCGACGATGTTGAACAGCGCCATGTTGTAGTCCGCGGGCTCAACCAGCGAGTCGAAGTCGAAGTATTTAATTTCGTCGCGGTAAGGCGGCTTTTCTGCCGGGCGGTCGTATTTGGGCGCGTCGTCTGTGAGCGATGCGACCGGAATGTTGGCGACGAGCTTGCCGTCGATCCATATTTCG
>CAYNVS010000033.1:0-37660 GCA_964400725.1 uncultured Myxococcales bacterium | reverse complement strand
ATTATCGGCGTAGAAACGATTTTGCCGGTCGCCGGGTCGAGCCGCGGCGTTTCGTCCTTGTTTTCAATCATCTCCGCGCCTTCCGCCGTTTTGTAAACTTTAAAGGCCGCCTGCGCCATCCCCGACAGAACGTATTGACCGCCGCTCTTCGACAGAAACAGCGCGTACTTTGCGCCTTCAACAAGCTCCGCGTCTCCTATCGTTTTGACGTAATACTCTCCGGTCAAGCCGCCGCGCTGCCTTACGACGACGACGTCTCCCTTCGAGGCCGCGCCGCTGTAAACGTCAAGCAGCTCGACTTCCGTATAGGTGTAAGGAATATTTCCTTCGGTTTTTACCGTTTTGCTTAAAACCGCGCACAAAGCGGCCAAATCGCTTTCGGCCACAAGCTCGCGCGCGCTCATAAATTTCAGAAGCGAAGCCGAGGATACGGAACACAACGCCGCGGACGCCGCAAATAAAATTACGGCGGCAACCAGTTTTCTTTTCATAATTTTTTCTCCTTGTCGTCGTCGTTCGAGCGGTTGGAAGACAAACGCTTCATCGCGTAAAGCTCGGCGGCGCGGTAGCTGCTGCGGGCGCGCGGAGCCGATGCGACGAACTCGAAACCGGCCGATAAAGCCATTTCCCTCAATTTCTCAAATTCCGCAGGCTCGTAATATCTGCTTACTTCCATGTGCCGGCGCGTCGGCCTAAGGTATTGGCCGATTGTAATTACATCGACTCCGACGGCGCGCAAATCTATAAAAGAGGCCTCGATCTGCGCGGCGGTTTCGCCCAGCCCGACCATTACGGAGCTTTTCGTCAAAACGCCGGGCTTTATCCGTTTGGCTTCGCGCAGAACCGCCAGAGATTTTTCGTAATCGCAGCGCCTGTCTCTAATACGCGGCGAAAGTTCTCGGACGGTTTCAATATTATGGGCGAAAACGTCGGCGCCCGCGGAGAGAACCGTTTCCAAACAATTCTCGTCGCCGTTAAAATCCGGCGTCAATACCTCCGTCAAAACGCCCGGAATTTGCCGCTTGAGGCTTTTAACGCATTTTGCGAAATGCCCCGCGCCGAAGTCGGGAAGGTCGTCGCGGTCAACGCTGGTTACGACGACGTATTTAAGCCCCATCTTTTTGGCGGCTGCGGCCAAACGCTCCGGCTCGTCTTCGTCGAGCGGCGTCGGAGCTCCTTTTTTAACCGCGCAAAAGCGGCAGGAGCGCGTGCAGACGTCGCCCATTATCATCGCGGTCGCGGTTCCGGCGGACCAGCATTCTCCGCGGTTGGGGCATCGCGCCTCTTCGCAGACGGTAGTAAGCCTTTCGGAGCGCACCGCCGAGGCTGTCGCCGAATACGTTTCGCCCCCCGCCGCCGGCAGTTTGAGCCATTCTGGGATGCGTTTGCGCGCGTCCGAAGTTTTCATGGACGCCCGTCCGGTTTAGTCAGGGCGAACGCGCCTTCGAGCATTAGCGCTACGCCGTAGCCTATGCAGCGCTCGTCGATGTCGAACCTTGGATGATGATGCGGAAAAACTTCGCGGGTCGGGTCGGCGCTTCCGACGAGAAAGTAACATCCCGGAACCTTTTGCAGAACGAGCGAAAAATCCTCCGCGCCCATAGTCGGCTCCGACTCTATAGCGTTCTCCGCGCCCAATACCGACGCGGCCGCGTCCCATAATTTTTTAGCGACGAACTCGTCGTTCACGGTCGGCGGATAGTCGGGCTTAACCTTGAACTCGTATTTAGCCCCGAACGCCTCGCATACGCCCTTAATGGTTTCCTCAATGAAACCCGCTATTTTTTCGCGCGCGTTCAGGTCGAACGTACGGTAAGTGCCGGCGCATTTTACGCTTGGGGCGATGACGTTGCTCTTAAATCCGCCTTGAATCGAGCCGACTGTAACGACGGCCGGATAAATCGGGTTCATCCTCCTTGCGACGACCGTTTGCAGAGCGGCAATAACGTGCGCGGCGACTACGATTGAATCAATCGCCGCGTGGGGCGAAGCGCCGTGGCCGCCTTTTCCGAAAACGACGAACTCGAAAGTGTCCGCGCCCGCAAACGTAGGTCCGACGCGGAAACCGGCCTTGCCGCAAGGAATATCGTTCCATACGTGCAGCGCAAGCGCGTAATCGACCTTTGGGTCGTCCAATATTCCTTCTTCAATCATCGGACGCGCTCCTCCCGGCCCTTCCTCCGCGGGCTGAAACATCAATTTGACGCGCCCGTTGAGCTTATCGCGGTTTTTCCATAATATTTCAGCCGCGCCAAGCAGTATCGCCATGTGAGCGTCATGGCCGCAGGCGTGCATCCGTCCTTCGATTTGCGACTTGTAATCGCAGTCGTTCTCTTCGATTACCGGCAGCGCGTCCATGTCGGCGCGCAGCAGAACCGTTTTGCCGTCGCCCGCCCGTCCCTCTATAACAGCCGATACGCCCGTATTTGCAACGCGCTTTACTCCGTTTATCCCTATTTCGGCCAAAGCCGCTTCAATCTCTTTCGCGGTCTCGAACTCCTGCATGCCCAGTTCCGGCCTGCGGTGAAAATGCCTTCTGAACGCGACCAGCTTGGGGAAAAGCTCGTCTATTTGATGAAAAAACGGGGAATTGAGCGAAGTCATTTTTATCTGCTCCTGCGCAAAAGGCGAAATTAAAACTCTTACAAAATAAATTAACGACGTTTTTTTTTCAAGGCAAATAAGAGGAAATAGGAAATCGCGCCTGACTCATCTCCGATTTGTATAAAAAAAGCGCCGAGACCGCGGAGATACGCGGAGTTTTTTTAATTAATTTCATTCTTGTCCAAAAAATAGACTTTCTAAAATAGACGCCTATTCTTTATAAAGCCTTGAAAAGGCGAAAGGAAGCAGCTCGGCCCGTAAGCGCCGAGCTTGGTAGGCAACCTCTCCCCTATAACCCCTCTCCTTAAAAGGAAATGGGAACGAAAGGGTTGAGGGTGGTAATGCTTTTTTCTCCGGGTTCGCGCCACGAGCTATTATCTTTCAGTCTCTTCGAGACTTTTATTCGGCAAAGGCGTCAATTTGTTTTGGACAGCAATGAATTAATTTCTTTTTCATCCCGCCGAGCGCATGCGAGAAATCAGCGAAAACGAAAGGAAAAGCGGCAAGCGCCGTTTGAGCGACATCGCCGCGAGTTCGCGCAGACGCCCTCTCGTTCAAGCGGCGCCGACAACGTCGGCGGATTTGAGTCCCGCGCTCGAAGGGCGCCTTTTCTTGCCCGCTTTCTTTGGGCGAGCAAAGAAAGCGAAAGAACAAGTAGGGCGACGAACGCTCCCATTAGCGTTAAACGAAAGCGGGGATGAGTCAGCTTTTCCCGTACATCCCAAGTATTTTGGCAATGACAGAATGTATCGAGGGATTGAACGAGAAAAGGAGTTTTAATCGGAAAAGAATTTCAAGAAACGCTATAACGCTTTGGCGGAAACCTCGATTTTAATTAAGGCGCACGAGCTCGTCCCTTTGTTTATAAAATGGACGTAATACGAAGCGCCGTTCTCCAATCCCGTCAGCGTCCACTTGGCGTATGCGCGCTCCCCCAAAGGCGTCGATACGCCCGACAAGGATGGCTGCAAACAATAGTCGTAAAGCGCGGAATACGATTTGTCGTCCGCGGCGGAGTAAATAATAGGCGCCCCTTTGCGGACAAGCAGGCTTAAATTCCAGTCGTCGTAAACGTCGTACATTCCAAGCGAATCTACCGTTTCCGTAAGCATTAATCCTATCGCCGCCTCCGCGCCGCCCAAACCGGCCGGAGCGTCGATGACGCACTGAACGTCCGCCGTCGCGATTCGCTCTATTGAACCTTCCGTATTTAGCGGCAAAACCGTATTCCACATCTTGTCTATCGTTCCGCCAAGCAGCATGCTTTCGTTCGTCCCGGAAGAATATCCGGTAATGTTTTTTGCGCGAATCCCGCCGCTCAGCCCTCTCGAACGCATCGCCGCGCCGACGGCGGACGCCGCTTCGTCTCCGGCTTCGCTCTTCGTTTCCGCCGCTAATGCCTCCGCCCATCCCTTGAAATTTCTCTTGTCCGCGGCGTCTTTCAGCGAGGCGATCGCCTTCAATACGACTTTCGCGAAACGGTAGGCGTCAAACGAATATTCCGCTTCGAGCTTTTTGTACGCTTCATAGTTTGCGCCCGCTATAATAAGCCCGTCGAACTGGTCGAAACCTTTTATATTATCCGGATAAACGCATTCGTTTTCAACGCTTCGGGCAAAGCCCGGCCCCGCAAATTTGTCGATATACTCGAAAAATCTCGTCCGGCCCGAAACGAGGAAGACAAGCGTTTCGGCAAGTCCCTGTTCCAACGCGCTTATCTGGTTCGTCATGCCGTATTCGTCAATCGCAGTTTCGTTGGAAAGCGACGCCAGCGCGTAATTGACCCAATGCGCGAATTCGTGGCACACGGTTTCGCCGTCGTAAGCGAAATCGGCTTTTTCGCCCTGCCCGAAGACAAGCGCGTCGCCTACGTAGCCGTTTATTCCGTAAATCGCCGCCATCCCCTTGGCGCGGTATTCCTCCGGTACGAACATAGACATGGAAACGGGCTTCAAATCCCCGTCCGGATTCGGCAGGCGGAAATTAGCGATGAGAGTAAGCGGCTCCCAGCCGCCGCCGACCAAATGCCTGCCCGGCAATTTGTCCCATAGGCCGATTCTGGAATCGGTCAGGAACGCGTACATTTTTTGCGCGTGATAATAAAGTTCGACCTCTGCGCGCGCGTCGTCCGGGTCGTATTCTCCCGCGGCCGCCTTAACGTAGTCGCCGTAGTCGAAATTGCCGTTGAAATATTTATTGGCGAGCGTTTTGAGAGTGCAAACGCGCTGCGCAACCGGACCGTTCCCGACATTAATAACGCTCGTCTCGCCCTCGTCGCGGCAGCTTAATACGCGCAATTTGCGGCATCCGTCGGCGTCCGCCGCGCTTACGAGCGACCCGTCCAAATCGTCCGCCGCGCCGGCCAGTTCCACGCCCGTCTGTTGAGGAGTACTTACAGGATTTACCTCGAAAACTTTCGCGTAATTATGCGAGCGTTCTTCCGCTTCTTCGTCGTCGTCCGCCTCGTTTTCCGCGCCGGACTCGGCTTCGTCCGGCGTTTCGAGCGTAAAATCCTCTTCGTCAAGCTCCTTCTCTTCTTCGGCTTTATCGCCGCTTTCATCCGCGAATTCATCCGCAAACTCCGCGTCCGAGCCGCTCTCGGCAAAAGACGAGCCGGAAGAACCGCAGCCCGCGCACCCAACAGCCGCGGCGGCGGCGGCCATTGCGGCGAGCAAACAAAACGTTTTGATTTTATTTTTCATAATGTAATATTATTAATCAGGAAAATTAATGCAAGAGCTGCGGCGGTTCTCAAAAAGTTTTGCTCTTTATTTGCTGAATTTTATAATTTCGCAAAGTTTATTAAAAATGGGAATGAGTCAGAGCCCGCGGCTAGTTTTTTTCCTGAGCTTCTTCGCCGCTTCGCCGCAAAGCGCCGAAACTTCCGACAGCGTAAAGGCCGACGCGCCGTCTTTTTTCAAGTCTTCCACAACTTCGCGCAGGCGCGCGGTTTCCGCGGAAAGCGTCTCCCACGCGGCGAGTCTACTTATTAGAATTTCGGGCGGAACCGGCGGAACGCCCAGAAGTTTGCACGTTTTGTCGCGCCAAACCAAAAGCTCGCCGTAAATCATCTCCTTGTCGTTCGTCCTTCCGAAGGAGGCCGCAAGCCGCGCCATCGCCCGCGCGTAGGCCGGAGCGGTAAAGTTCGACGTTTTCTCGTCCGCCAGCTTGTCGCCGAGCCCGCGCCCGTAAGCCGCCAAAAGAATCAACAGCCCGACCGCAAACTGAAAAAACGGCCACAAAAGCCCTTCCGCGTTTAAAACGCCCGCCGTCGTCTTGCGGGGGTCGCGGCTGTGGTAATACTCGGAAAAAAGTATTTTTCTTCCTTCGCCCGGTCCGGCTTTTGCGCCGTGAACGGCGTTAAGAACAAAACGCGCGTTCGAGAGAGCCCTCGCCTTTCCGTTGGAAATAATCGAAGCCGAGTCGGACAAAATAAGCTGCCCCAAGCCGATTCGTTTAGTGTAAATTCGTATGTCGAAGTCGTCCCCCGCGGCGGGAATGAACGTCGCGTCGAGGGTCAGCCTCAAGCCGTCTCCGCCCTGCGACTTAACAGCCGCAACCCCTTCGTTGATAGGGCGCCGAGCCAGCGGCCTTGCGTTCGATCCAGTCGCCGCCCATTTCTGCCAGCGCGGCCTTCCGGAAACGTATTTATATCGGACGTGAAAACGGTTCAGCAGAGCCTCGTCAAGCCGCGGAGAGGAAGAATCCTCGTCCATTAAATAAAACAGCCAGTTGCCCGCCTCGACCCATTTGTACAAAGCGTCCGCGTCCGTCTCCGTAATTTTTTCCGCCGCCGGCGAGGCCGCTATAATCAATCCGTCGTCAACGCCCAAGCGCAGCGAAGAAAACGCCTTGGCGTAAGGTTCCGCCGGGTATCCTTCGCTTTGCAGCGCCGCGTATAAAAAGCTGAATCCCGAAGGCGAGTCGTTATAAACGGAAGGAACGCCGCTCATTCGCCGCTCTTCTTCCATGTCGCCCGCCCAGCCGACCAAAAGAGCCAAAGCCGCCGCCCCCAGCAGCGCCGCGGCCGCCATTTTCGGAGGAATTTTCATTCTCATAATTATTTGCCGCCGTCGGCCAAACTCTTTAATAGTCTGCGGAAGCCGGCGACCGACTCCGCGTCGGGCTCTACCAGACCGTACCAATGCCTGTCGAACGCTTCCGCCGCGGTTTTGGAGTTCGCGCCCGCCTCTTCGGGCAGAAACGGCAGCGCGCGGGCGAGCCATTCTCTATTGGTTTCGTCGTAACGCGGAAGCGGGGAGCCGAATACGTCGCTCAGAACCGACATCCAAGCGTGAAAGTAAAGCCTGAACGCCTCGCGGTTTTTGCCCTGCGCGGCGAGACGGTCGGCCTCCGCCCAGTTAGCGTCGGCCACGAGCGCAGACAGCGGAGCGGAACCGCTTAACGCGAGCCCTTTCTTCGGCTCGTCCTTTCGCTTCGCCCTCTTAAGCCTGCGGTAAATCCTGAGCGCCAAATAAGCCGCCAGAGCCGCAAAAGCCGCCGCCACGGCGGTTGAAACCCATTTGTCAAAAGTCTGACCCGCGGATTCCGAAGGACGAGCGGAGCCGAAAAATCTTTTGATTAGCGCTTTTATCCATTCCTGCAAGGTTTCCCAAAACTGCGCCAGCGCGGTCTCCTGCTGAGATTTCAACCTGTTTTTCTGTTTTTCCTTGATGAAGGCGTTAATCTTTTCCGAGGTCTCTTCGAGTTTAGCGTAATCGGGCTTGGAATAATCTTCCAGCGCTTTCGCCTCTTCCAGAAGAGCCGCAAGACAGGGCTTCATCTTCAACAAACGCTCGCGAGCCCGCGAAGGCTCCGTCGGCAAATCGGCTTCAGAGGCTAGACACCAGTCCCGCGGAATGCGCATTTCCGCAAACATTTCAAGCAGACGCTTTAAATTTTCCGCAAAAACGTCCGTCGCCGAGCGTCTTTTGTCCAAATCGGCAATGCCTTTTATTTCGTCCGCCGCCAAAACGAGCGAATCGACGAAATCGGACAATCTTTTTGCGTTGTAAACCGAAAGCTCCCACGCGCCAATTTGCGGCGCGGAAGCCTGATGCGAAGGAGGCGGGACGACGATAATTTCTTCCGCGGACGCGCTTTTGCCGCAGGCGAATAAAAATATTGCGAAAACCGCCAAAATTCGTTTCATCGTTTTATCAAAGCAAAGGCGTCAATCGGCAAGCAGAATTGCGAGAACCGCTTCGAGGTCGGCCAAATCGGGAACGGTTTTCGCGGCGCCGAAGGCCGCCAGAGCCTCTTCGGACTCGGAGCCCGTCGCGACCGCCAGAACCTTAATTCCATTGGCGAGGCCGCAATCGACGTCGTTGCGGGCGTCGCCGACAATCCATACGTCTTTTTTAGCGAACTCTCTTCCAAAACGCTTTTCCGCCCGTTTTATCGCAATCGGCGGCAGGTCGGCTCGAACGGCCGAATCGGTGGCGAACGCGCCGGTTTTAAAATATTTCCAAAGTCCCAGCGGCGTCAATTTAAGCTCCGCGCCTTCTATCCAGTTGCCGGTAACCAGAGCCAGAGCCGCCCCGCGGGCCTGAAGTTCTTCCAGCAAAGGGAAGACGCCCGGCATGGGCCTGCATACGCCCGCCTCGATTTTTTCCTTCAACGCCAGCGGCAGGAGGCCGAGATAAACGTCTTTGAAGCGCGATACGAAACCCTCGAATTCTTCTTTTGTAAGCGTAAAACCGCAGGCGTCTATGGTTTCGCGAAGTATGAGCGGATCGGTCTTTCCGGCGTGATCAATTACGGGAAAAGGAGTTTCAGGGTAAATTTCCGCCCACGTTCTTTTAAACGATTCTTTGCCGACGCCGCCGGTGTCTATAAGCGTCATATCAACGTCGAATAAAATTAGTTTGCGCTCCATCGTTCCGCCTCGCCTCTTCAATCGAATAATTTAATCCCGCGTTTCGCCTTCATCGCGCCTACGGGGCAGATTTCCTGACAGCAGAAACAGCGGATGCAGCCGTTATAATCAATCGCGATTTCCTTATCGTTTTTGGTTTTGCTTATTACCTTGGGCGGACACGAGTTTACGCACATGCCGCAAACCGTGCATCTGCTTTTGTCGACTACGGGCTTGCTCGTAACCGCTCTCGCAAAAAGCGAGGCGATGGATTCGGGAAAATACCACTTAAGCCGAAAAAGTTCGGGTAGGACGATCGGCTTTGAGAGTTTAACCGAGTCGAACGAATCGCCAAGCAGCGGAAGCCGGGACATATCGCTCGGCAGCCCCTCTTTAAAGGCTTCCTGAAGAATGAATTGAGCCTCCGGCTTTGTTCCGAGCGCCGCCCCCACGGCCATATCCAGCGAAAGAGCGCTCGCCGAGGCCGCCACAAAACCCATTTTCACCGGGTCGCCGTTGCCGGGGCCGTCTCCTTCCATGCCGACGACCGCGTCCATAATAGTCAAAGCCGGGTTTGCCGCGATGTAAAGATCGAGCAGCATGCGGGCGAACTTGTTGTAGTCGGTTCCGTTCTTGAGGTGCCAGCCGCTCTTGTGCGTCCCGATTACCGCGCCGAATAGGTTTTTAACGCCGAGCGTAAGAACCATTTGCGTGTGAGTCTTCGCCTTCGGCAGGTTTATAATCGCGTCGGCCTCGGCTATTTCCCTCGCCACGTTAAAAGTTTTAAAAACGCAGCCCGTATTTTTAAGCTCGACCTCTTCTTTGAAGGAGGCGAACTCGACGCCTTCCTCCGCGACGACGTCCCAGAGGCCGCATTTTTTCGCGACCGACTCGGCCTTGTGCACGGCTGGAGAATCTCCGACCCAAACGACCGACGGCGACGCTGTTTTAACCAGACGTATCGCGGCGCGCAGCGCTTCCGGATGCGTGCAGACCGCTTTGTCCGCCGGCGCCGTGCGCAAAAGGTTCGGCTTCAGCAGAACTTTGTCCCCTTTTTTTACGAATTTTTCAATTCCGCCCAGCGCGCCTACCGCCTTTTCAACCGCCTCTTCAACCCCGCCTCTCTCGTAAGAGGCGCATTTCGCGAAGGCGACCGGAGAATGCTCCTTGGGGTAACCGTAATTTACCGTTTTCATAATTTAAATCCGTTTTAGAAATATAATGTTTTCTTACTGCGGCATTTTGGGATGATCGAAAGGTTTTTCGTCGGCGATTTGCATAATTACGTTGGATAAAATTTGCTGCAAAAAAGTTTCGGTTTTGTTGTTGCGAGTAACGGCGTTGTCTATCGCAAGAAAACTCGAAACAATCGATTTTTCTACTCTTTTATTAGTCGCGTCGTAAATTATTTCCCCCAGCGCGTCTCCATGGCCGGCCAGGCTCAATTCGACTCCGCCGGCGCTTTTTGCAAACAGCTCTTTTCCTTCCTTGTCGCCGAGCTTATATTTGTAAAAAGCCCCGATTTTAACCTTTACGGCGCCGTCGATTTTTTCTATTTTCGCCACGCCGTACTCGGCCTCGGTTATGCCGTAAATAAACCCGAACGGCTCTGCCTGCTGCGCCGTCGTAAACGTCCGCTTGAAACGCGTTCCGACCTTTAATTTTTCCGACGGCATGACCGGATGATTTTCGCGGAGTATCTGCTCGATAAGCGACAAAAATCGCCTGTATTCCAGCCCTTCGTCTCCGGTCTGCTTGTATTCCCGAATCGAGCCGACTGCGTCCATTAAATAATTTATCCTAGTCTTGATGTCCCCTTTTTTCTCAAGACGCTTGCTGTCCGGCCCGCCTTCGATATATAAAGAGGTAGGTTTTAGGGTTACTCCGCCGGTCGCGGCGGTTTGACCGCTTTCAACCACGAAATAAAACTGACCGCCCATGCGCGCGCTGTCGGAGCTTTTTTGCTCGCCCGCCTCGGCTTTTATTGTCTGAGCGACTTCAATAATGTACGGAGTCGCCGTTCCGCCTTTGAAGTCGTACCGCCCCAGCGCGTCGTTAGAGCAGGAGCATAACGACGACGCCGCGCCCGCAACGATAAGAATTAAACATAATTTTTTCATGGCTCTCCGTTCTCGGAAAAAATATGTAAGCCGTAACCGCTTACGCTATTTTAATGTTTAAACCGCCGCTTGCAATAAAATTTGCGCTCGGCGGATTGGAAATTGGAGATTTGAAAACAAGAATTAGAACGAAATTATAAAAAAAATCTGCGTTTCTCCGCGGCCTCAGCTTGTTTTTACAAACTAGGAACGGGTCGGATAAAGCGTCGCAAGGCGGAACTATTAATTTGATAGGCGGGCGTTTTTTGGGTATTATATTATTTATTATGGGGAGACATAGAAATTTAAATTTCGCGATAAGGAGTTAAAAAAATGGCCAAAAGAAATTTTTTAATATTATTGATTGCAGGGTTGGCGGCGGCTTTGGCATTTTTCTCCGTTTCATGCAGCAAATCGAGCGACAACAAGCAGGAATCGGACGTAGAAGCGGACGAACCGGAAACCGACGAAACCGCCGGCGACGAAGAGCCTGAAGCGGACGACCAAGAGGAGCCGGTCGAAGCCGATAAAGACGCAGAAAGCGTGGATAATCCGGCGATCATTTCCGGCTTCTGTTACATGGACGCGGCTTATTACGGCAAAGCGCTAAAATTCTACCTGTTCGACTCGTACCCTTCGACGAAGGCCGCTCCCAAGGCGACGTACGTCCCCAAGGCGTCCGACGTTGACGCAGAGCGCGGCGGCGCGTCCTTCTTCTTCTCCGGCCTTGCGGCGGGCGAGTATTGGCTCGCCGTCTTCTCCGACCTGAACTCGAACGACAAAATAGACCTTTACGACGAAGTTTCCGTCTATAAACAGACGATTGCGGTCGATCCGGCCGTCGAAGGGAAGAAGAAAGTCGACGCTTCCTTTGAAGCGTGGAATTCAAAGGAAATCAAGGACGTTTACACTACGGCCACGGCTATTTTGCCAAAAAAATACAATGGAATCGGCGCGCAAACCGCGATTTTCCCCAAAGAACTCGCATCCTCGGCGGACGCGACGACTTCGTTCCCGTTCAAGGCCGTTCCAATGGAAGCCTACATGACCGAAGGCGAAACCGTTACCTACTGGGCGCATGAGATTAAGCGTCTTCCGCCGGGCGAATGGCGTTTTTACCTAATACTCGACCTTTGCGCGGACGGCTTGACCGAAGACGACATGACCGCCGCCGCCGCGGAAGCCGTGGTTATAAGCTACGACGGAGCCGTCTCGGCTGACGGGGACGCGGAGATTGAATGGATTTCGCAGAAAGGCGCGCTGTGGGACTTAAAGAGCGCCGATTTATCGTGCAAATCGGAAGAGCTGGAAATTGAAGAAAGCGACGGCGACGCTGACGCCGACTTAGAAGACTCGGAGCCGGCGGACGAGGCGGAGCCGGACGAAGAAGAAGCCGAAAACGTTCCGGGAAAAATCGTATTGGAAGGCGCGGTAAAAACAAGCGAGAAATTCGCGGGACGCAGAATAAAAATCGCTCTGTATTCTTCCAATCCGCTAGCATCGTCTAGCGTCCGGCCAGACGCCGTTTACGACGCGGGCGCGCTTCCGTCGGGGACTGATACGCTTAATTACCGCGTCGAGAACGTTTCTCTGCAAACATTCTACATGAGAGCCTACATCGACAAACTTAACGACGGACTGGACTCAACCGATCCGTTCGGAACCTATCAAAACAATCCCGTCGTAGTTTCCGCGCCTGAAAGCGAAAGCGACGCGCAGGTCGTTTCGGGGCTGGACGCGACGGTTTTAGGCGTAGTTGCGGGCAAAATCAAAACCAATCAGCTTCAAGTCGCGCACAAAGCGTTCGTCGCCTTCTATACCGAAGACCCGAAGAACGGCGCGGCTGCAAACTCAGTTTACGACCTCGGAGTCGCCACGGGCGACCCGATAGAATTTTGGGTTGAGAGGCTCAGCGAAGCCCAGTACTGGCTGCGCGCCTACAGCGACAGAAACGACAACGGGTTCGAGGAAACCGACCAGTACGTCGATTACGTCGGATCGCCTATCGCCGTTTCGTTCCCGACCTCGGCGGTCGTAGGAGGCGTAATCGTCGATTTCGCAAGCTCTTCCTGCGAGGACGGAGCGAGAGTCTGCCAAGGAAACTCGGCTGCCGTGTGCAAGAGCGGCTCTTTCGTTCCGGCTCAGGACTGCGGCGACAAAGGATGCGCCAACGGCGTCTGCAATATTTGCGAGCTGGGAACCGAAACGTGCGCGCAGGGCGCGTTAGTTTTGTGCCAAGGCGACGGCTGGTTTTTAATAGAAAACTGCTTCGGCGTCGGCAAAGTATGCGACGAAGAGAGCAAATCGTGCAAAGCTTGCGAGAACGGCGATAAACTTTGCGTCGGCAACGCGCTTAAAAAGTGCGTTTCCGGCTCGTGGGAAGTCGAAACGTACTGCGCCGACGAAGGCAAAATATGCCAGTTCGGCGAATGCGCCGCCGGACAGGGGGTAAACGGATACTGGCAGGCTCGCGGAACTTTCTCCGGCGCGCACGACTGCGCAAATCCGCCCAGAGGCTCGATTATCGACGACGTTTTCGTCTTCTCTCAAAACGGCTCCGATTTTTATATGAGCAGCGCCAACAACGCCGATATTTACGAAATAAAAGGAACAGTATCCGACCAGACGCTTTCAGGCTCGCAAACGACCGAAAAGAGCGTCGTCGTAGCGGAGCAGGGAATAAACTGTCTCGTAAAAACGACGTACGCGCTTGCCGCGGAGACTTTCCCCGACGGCTTCATGCGCGGCAAAATAACGCAGTCCGTAACCGGAACCGGAAACGCGTGCGAAAAGGTTCCGCTATACGCGCCGGAAGTTCCCTTCCCGCTTTCGTGCGTTTCGGAATTCGCATTCAGCGCGATAAGATACCAATGCTCATATTCGGGCGAAGAGGTCTGCGGCAACGGCGTTGACGACGACTGCGACGGGCGGACGGACGAAGCCGGCTGCCTTTATGCCTGCCAAAACGCCGGCGAATACTCGTGCGCGGACAATAAACTTTACCTGTGCTCAAACGACAAGTTCTGGCGGCTGGAAAAAGACTGCGCCGCCGAAGGAAAAATATGCGACGAAAAGGGCGGAGCTCTTCAGTGCGTAGCCAAGTGCGATCCGGTTTCCAACCCGCCTTTCTGCGACGCCAATACAATTATAGTATGCAACGCGGGCACCGGACGCTTCGACCGCTCGACCGACTGCGCGACGCAGAATAAAATCTGCGAATCGGGCGCTTGCAAAGCGGTAGGCCCCAATTGCAGCGAAGAAGGAAGAGTTCTGTGCAACCCGGACGGAATAAACCTGATGAAATGCTCTTCGGGCGCGTGGACGAACATCGACGACTGCGCCGATAAAAATATGGACTGTTCGGGCGACAAATGCGTTCCGAAGGTTTATACGATTTATCAAATTCAAAACGCCGCCGAACCGAAGCGTCCTTCGGTAAATTCTCCGGTTAAAATCGTAGATGCGGTCGCGACGTCCAATCCGTTCGTCCTCGACTCGTCCTCAGGGGTCAAGGCTTTCTTCGCCTCCGAGAAAATGGGCGGCGACTGGGGCGCTCTGCTTGTGATTATGACCGGCGCCAATCTTCCGGCGGTTAAGGCGGGCAACGTAATAACCGTAAGCGGCGTTTACGTCGAATACGCCGACAAACAAGGCGCGGCCAAAACGATGACGGCGGTGGAAGCGAACTCGATTTCTATTACGCTTCAAACCTTCAACCCGCCGTCCCCCGCTCTGATAGGAGACCCGTCAAGCGTTGCCGACGGCGGAAATAAAACAGCCAAATTAGAAGGAAGCCTGATAAAAATTACCGTTCCCACTAAACTTGTTTCGTTCGACGAAACGACGGGCGAATGGACGGTTACGGGCGGCGCGGTAATGGACGATCTTATTTACAAATACAAGCCGAATTCGTCTCAAAACTATTTGAGCCTCGCGGGCTTTTTGTACGTGGGCGGCGGCAAATATAAAATAGAGCCGCGCAACCTCGACGACATAGTTTTAGGCTGCCTTACCGGCGAAAAGAAATGCGAATCGAACAACCTTATGGTTTGCGACTCGGGAGTCTTCAAGCTGCTCGAAGCGTGCGAAAGCGGCTGTTCTAACGCGAAGTGCAACGTCTGCGAAGACGGCAAATTCCAATGCGCAGCCAACGCGCTTTACAGATGCCGCGGCGGCTTGGCGTGGGAACAGGCGGACAACTGCCAGGCTTACGGGCTAACCTGCAGCGACGCGGCGAGAGAATGCAAGAAGTGCGTCAACGGAGACCTGATGTGCCGCGGAACCGAAAGGTACGTATGCAATCAAAGCGGCTCGTGGCAGCAGACCGACAACTGCTCCGACCAAATGGGCTACACCTGCAATCTAGGCTCGTGCGTCGCCGGCGACAAATACGACGGCCTGTGGCTGATGCAGGGCGCTTACTCGCAGGGCGAAACGTGCGGACATACCATCGGCGCGCCTTTCGGGCTGGTCGTAAAACTGGAGCAGACGGGACAGACGTTCTCCATGACCGCGCCGTCTAAACAATGGCTGGGCGTATCCGGCAGCGTTGTAAGCGGCTCCACGCTCTCCGCTCTCACCTCGTCCGACGTTGCGGTCGCGGAGGGCTGCGTTTTGCATATGGTTCACACGTTCAGCGCCTACGCCACCTCCGACGGCGGCTTCGTAGGCTCGTGGATGGACGAAATTTCCGGCGTATCCTGCCCTAACCCTCCGCCCGACCTCGCTAAAACGACGCCGTGCTCGATGTCCGTCTCGTTCAGCATGTACCGCTATTTGTGCCAAAATTACGGCTCCGAAGTCTGCGGCAACGGCGTTGACGACGACTGCGACGGAGTAATAGACGAAACCGACTGCGCCGCCAAATGCGTAGAAAACGACGCTCGCTGCAGCGGCGATAATCTGCAAAAATGCGCTTCGAACGGCCAATGGAAGACGACGCAAAACTGCGCCGCGTCCCTTATGCGCTGCAACGCGGCGAAGAAGGCGTGCGAGTCGCAATGCTCCGGCGGAAAGAACGAATGCCGCGAGTCCAGCCTGCTGTACGTTTGCGGAACCGACAACTATCTCTCGTTCAGCGAAGACTGCGCGGAGAGCGGCAAACTGTGCGACCCGGCGTTCTCCAAGTGCGCCTCGCCCAACGGCAGCTGCGGCACCGAAGGGCTCGCGCGCTGCATCGGCAACAGCGTTTATAAATGCTCAAGCGGAGTTTTCGCGCTGACCGACAGCTGCACCGGCGATTACGTCTGCCAAAACGGAAAGTGCGTCAACCCCAATAAATGCCAGATAGACCTCGACTGCCCAAGCGGCCAGATATGCCATACGGGCGCGGACGGCGGAAGCTGCGCCCCCGCGTGCGCGAAAAGCGAAGACTGCGTTCTCGCGTTCGGAACGGCCTACCCGTTCTGCGATAAAACGCAGGGCTATAAGTGCGAAAGCGCTCTTACCATGAACTCCTGCACGAACAATCTCAACTGCGCTTCCGGCACCGGACAAGTCTGCCATAAAACTATGAACGGCGGAGTATGCGCGCCTTCATGCGCAAAGAACGCCTTTTGCGGACTTTACAACGCGGGGTACATCTGCGGCGATTACGGACTTTGCGTAGCCGGTTCGGGCTGCTCTAAAAACAGCCAGTGCCTTGCCGGCGAAGTCTGCCATACCGCCGTCGGAAACGGAACGTGCGGAGCCTCCTGCGACGTCGACGAAGACTGCCAAGCCGTATTCGGCGGAGGATTCAAGTGCGAAACCGCGACGCATCAGTGCGCGCCCTACGACCCCAACAACTGCTGCGGACCATGGAAATACCCCGCCGCCGGCGACCTGCTGATTAACGAAGTTCTGGCGCGCCCGCCCGAAGGAGCCTCGATGGACTCGAACCTCGACGGCGTCCCCGACCCTTCGCAGGACGAATTCATCGAAATCGTAAACGTTTCAGCGCACGTTTTAAACCTTAAAAACGTAGCTATTTACGATTCGGTAACCTCAAGACACGTATTTTTGCCCGGAACCTTCTTGTACTGCGGGCAGGCCGCGGTTATTTGGGGCGGCGGCGCGGTCAACGGCGCGTTCGGCTCTTCGCTTACCTTTGTGGCGTCAAGCGGCGGGCTCAGTCTGGGCGATGCCGGCGATACGGTTTCCGTCCGCTCCAAAGACAACGCCGCGATTACGACAATGACCTACGGAACGGAAGGGAACGACGGATTGTCGCTGAACCTCAATCCGGAGTTGAACAAAGCCGGAACGTACAGCAAGCACACGGTTCTATCGAGCCTCAAATATTCTCCCGGCACAAAATCCAACGGCGATTATTTCGTCAATCTGCCAAGCTGCGGATTTAACAAATGCTCGTCCAACTCGGACTGCCCGGCCGATTACGTATGCCACCCGGACGCGACGCCGTCGGGCGCGTGCGGCTCCGCCTGCTCGGTCGGCGAAGACTGCAAACTGTTCGGAAACGGGCTGGTATGCAATTCCGGCCTCTGCGCCATGCCGGTCGCCGGATGCTCGCAGGACGCCGACTGCCAAGCGCCGAAAATCTGCCACAAAGAAGCGAGCGAAAACGGAACGTGCGGCTTGATGTGCACAAACAATATCGACTGCGTAGTGCTCAACGGGGGGCAGGCCGGCCTTGAATGCGACTCGAAAACAAACCGCTGCGTCCGCCGCGTAAAATGCTCCAAAGACGAAGAATGCTACGCCGGCGAAGTATGCCACCTCGACTATGAAGGCGGCAAATGCGCCGCGCCCTGCGAAAGCGACGCCGCGTGTTCCGCGCTCGACTCCGGCCTCGTCTGCAATACCGGCGACAACCATTGCGAATGGAGCGCGCTGGTTCCGTGCCAAAAAGACTTGGACTGCGGCTCCGGCGAGTTCTGCCATACGACCGCGAACGGCAAGTACTGCTGGAAACACTGCTCCACGGCCAAGGACTGCGCTCTGCGATTCGACGACGAATCGTTAAAATGCGACCTCGGCGTGTGCAAGCCTCCCAAGTTCCCGATTTGCTCAAGCGACCTGAACTGCTCGGGCTACGGCGAAGTCTGCCACCTGCAGGTTCTCGGCGGCAGCTGCGGGCCTTTGTGCTCGCAAAACTCGGAGTGCAAAACGAAGTTCGGAACCGAATATTACTGCGAAGCAAACCGCGGCGTATGCAACGTTGACAAGAGCTACGAATGCGGCTCGTCGTCTCCGTGCGCGGACTTCAACGTCTGCTACTCCTCGATAGGGGCGTACTGCTGGGCGCCCTGCGAATCGGACGCGTCGTGCAAACTTATCGACTCCACCTACAAATGCGACGCTTCCACAAAACAGTGCTATCAGCCCAAGGTTCTGCCGTGCAAAATCGACTACGACTGCGCGGTTTACGGCGACCGCATATGCCACACCTTCGTAGAGGGCGGATCGTGCGGATACCCGTGCTACAGCCATTCCGACTGCGAAATGATGCTGGACGGCCGCGACTACGTATGCCAGTTGAACTCATCGTCGGGCGCGTACCACAGATGCGTGCCGGCGTGCAAATCCAACGCGGACTGCGCGAGTCCCTCGGTGTGCCAGACCAGCGTCGGCGGCGGCGTATGCGACTCCAAATGCTCGTCAACGTCGGACTGCGCGGGCAAATACGGGCCGGAATTCGCCTGCAATACCACGAGCGGCGTCTGCGAGCGAAACGCTAATTACAAATGCTCCGACTCTACCAATTGCGCGCCGTTCGATTACTGCAACCTTAACGTGAACGGAGGCCGCTGCCTGCCCTACTGCTTCAGCGACGCCGAATGCCTCTTGACCGCCGGACCGGAGTTCGTCTGCGCCTCGAACAATCAATGCGTCGTCGATAAAACTTACGCCTGCTCCAACGACTCCGACTGCTCGTCCTTCAACGTCTGCCAGACGTTCGGACAATCGAGCGGATTCTGCGGCGCAAAATGCTTGAGCGACTACAACTGCAAAGCGGAGGTTCCCTCCTCGACGTGCGATTTGCAGACCGGCAAATGCGCGGTCAAGTCGTGCAAGGTAAACGCGGACTGCGCGGTTTACTACGTTGACGGAGACGAAGAGGAAGTAGAGAAACCCGAGTTTGAATCGAGCGGACAAGACTACGAGCCTATTGAAATGGAAGAAGAGTCCTCTCTGCCCCCGATGGTATGCCATAACATGGTAGCCGGCGGAGTCTGCGGCGAGCCCTGCGGATCAAACTACGCATGCGGTCTGCTGTCGGGCGATTACAACTACTCCTGCGATTTGGAACCGGTTTCGCCCGCTTACGGAAAATGCGTAATCGAAAAAGAATGCGCGACCGACGCCGAATGCAAGGCTTTGGATTCTTCAATGGTCTGCCAGAAACACGTCGGAACCCGCGGTTTATGCAAGTATCCGTGCGAAAGCGACGCGTACTGCGTTTCTATTTCCAAAGACAACAACGCATGGTGCGACCTGCTGAGCTCGTCGCAGACGTATAAGCGCTGCATGCCGGGCGAATCGGCGGTATGCGTCCCGTCCGGCCTCGACTGCAATACGGTGGAATCCGGAATGGTCTGCCACATCTTCATAGGCGACGGAGGATTGTGCTACTATCCGTGCTCGAACGATCAATATTGTAAAAATCTGGCGTCTATGAAGGGATTGACGGGCAACTTCGTCTGCGACGCGACGCAGCAGAGCAGCACTTACCAGCAGTGCATCAGCAACGATTAACGGATTAAAATATGTTGGATACGGCCAAAAGGGAGCTTCTATTGAAAGAAATAGAAGCTCTCTCTCCTTTTATGACGGACGCGCGCAAAAAAAAGATAGAAGACGTGCTTGACCGCAGAACCCGCGACGTAACCATAATGCTCGAACGCTTTCGCAAGGTTCATAACCTTTCGGCTATTTTGCGCACATGCGAGGCTCTCGGCGTTCAGGACGCCCACATAGTAGCGCCCAAAGAGGAATTCGGAGAGGTGAGGGTTACGCGCGGCGTATCGCAGAACGCGCACAGGTGGCTTTCTCTGCGCTGGCATAAAAGCTCGGCGGACGCCGCCGCGGCGCTAAAATCGAAGGGGTACGTTCTTGCCGCCGCAAGCCTCGACGGCGACGCCGTCGATTTTTCGGAAATATTGGATATTTCGCCGCTCGCCATTGTGGCGGGAAACGAGCTCGACGGCGTGGCTCTCGAAACTCTAAAGGCGTGCGACGTAAAATTCAAGCTGCCGATGTACGGCTTCGTTCAAAGCTACAACGTGTCGGTCGCGGCGGCGATTGCGCTTAACTCCATAATCGAGCGCAGGCGCGAAAGATCGCCCGGCGCGTTCGGCCTTACCGCCGACGAACGCATCGTACTTAAAGCGAAATGGTATAAAATGATTGTGAAATACGCCGACCAAATTCTGCGCCGCCTCGACGAATACGACGAGCGCGAAATAAATATAAAAACGACTATGGAGCCGGAGGCATGAGAGAGAGCGGCTGCAACTCGTACAAATATTTTGCCGAAAATAAGAGCGCCGCTTGCGCCGCGCTTATAATCGCCTTGTCGTTTATTTTGCCGTTTTACGCCTGCGAAAAGAAAAAGGAGCCGAAACAAGCGCAAAACTTGAAAAACTCCTCCGCGTCCGCGGCGGCGGATAAACTGGCGCCGTCCAGTTTCGACGAGCCCGTTTACGAATATAAAATCGTAAGTTCCGACGTCTATTATTCGGTCAAACGGTTAAACGAGCTCGCGTCCGAATACAACCTTATTATTGCGTTCGAAGACGGTTTTTACAAAACAAGCGCGCCTAAAGGCGTTTTCTTTTCGTTCCAAAAAAAACTCGCGTCTCTCGGAAAAGTCGAATTATACTCTAAGGCGAGAACGCTTCCGCAGCCTTTGCCCTCCGTCGACGTCTGGGTGAAAATCGGCTCGAAGTGAGGCTTACTTAAGAACTTTGCTTTCCGCGCCGTCTTTAATTTTTAAAGCGTGCCATTCCTCTATTATAGCTTTGACGACCGGAGAAACGCTCGCGCCGTGCTCTCCGTGCTCGGCAATCGCGGCGACGACTATTTCGGGGTTGTCAATCGGCGCGAAACCGACGAACAAAGCGTGATCTTTTTCCCAGTATTTGGCTTCTTCCTTGCTTTTCTGCTCGCCGTCCTGAGCCATGCTTTTAACCTGCGCGGTGCCGGTTTTGCCGCCGATTTTTATTTTATCGCTGCGGCATTTCGAGTAGCCGGTTCCTCCTTGTTCGTTTACGACCATGCTCAAGCCGGTCTTCACTATTTCTGCAAACGCCGGATCAAGGTCGATTTTACGCTTAAGTTTGGGATGAGATTTTTCTACAATTTCTCCGTCGCGGGTCTCGGCCTTTAAAAAGAGCTGGGGCATATAAACGTAACCGCCGTTCAGAAGAGCCGCGTACATAACCAAAAGCTGCGCCGGAGTAACCTTGACGTCTCCTTGTCCGATGGCCGAGTTGTAGCTGTCTCCGAGGTTCCACGGCCGGTTGTGAACCTTTTTGTGCCACTCAAGAGAAGGATAAACTCCCTTGCTCTCGTTTGGCAAATCGACGCCGGTTTGCTCGTTCAACCCGAATAAAAAAGCGTTCGACGACATTTTTTCCAATCCCAGCCTGCCGCCCATCTCGTAGAAAAATATGTCGCACGATTCTTTAATTGCTCTGTATATGTTTACCGCGCCGTGTCCATGTTTGTTCCAGCAGCGAAACTTATGATCGCCCAGCGATTTGTATCCGCCGCATCCGACGCGCTCGCCCGTCGAATAAACGTGTTCCGAAAGAGCGATGTACGCCATAAACGGCTTAATCGTGCTGCCGGGGAAAAAAGCGCCCTGAATCCCTTTGTCCATCAGCGGGTTGAGAACGTCGTCGCGCAGCCTGTTCCAAACCGAAGAGGGAATGCCGCGGACGAATAGATTAGGATCAAACGCGGGTTTGCTGTAAGCGACCAAAATTTGACCGGTTTTGACTTCCATGGCCCAAACCGCGCCGCTGTTGAAACCCAGCGAGTCGAAAACTTCGTCCGCTTTTTTTTGCAGCCGCGAATCCAGAGAAGTAAAGACGTCGTATCCCGGCTCCGCGGGGATTTCCGAGTTTTTAATAAATTCGGCAAGCTCGACGTTCTGCGCTTCAACCCCGCGGCTGTCAACGATTACGCGCTTCTCGCCGTCGCGCCCCCGCAAAAGGTGTTGGTAGGAGCGCTCAAGGCCGGACTTGCCCACCGGAATATCGGGAAAAATGCCGGGAGTCTGCAAATCGGCTTCGGAAGGAGGCCCAACGTAGCCGACCGGATGCACGAAAAGCTCGCCGATAGGATAAAACCGCTCGTAGGAGCGGCGCAGGGCAACCCCTTTCAGCTCGTCCTGACGCGACAAAAGAAGCGCCAGCTGGTTGCGGTCCACGCTGGGACGGACGACGTACTCTCGGAAGCGCTCCAGCCCCTTGACCGACAGCGCGCGTTTTAGCGCAAGAGTCTCCTTGGGGTCGAGGTTAAGGAAGGAGGCGAGCTTTAAAGTCAGCGCGTCGGGGTCGTCGGCAAACGCGGGGGTTACGCCGACGCTGTAAGATGGCATGTTGGTGGCGAGCTCAACGCCGTTTCTATCGAGAATTCTTCCCCGTTTCGCCTCTATGCGCCTAACCTTTATAAAGTTGTTTTCGCTCAAACGGTAATAATACGAGCCGCTTTTTACCTGAACGCTTAGAAGTTTCGCTATTAAAATAAGCGCGCAGGCGACGGCTGTCAGCGCGAGGATTATCAGCCTCCCCTTTTGCAGTTTAAGCGTCTCTTTGCCTACGAACAGTTTCATAGAAAACCTAATAGCGCCTTTTTCGCCTTTTGTCTAATCCGGCGAAAAAGACGAGAGAAATGAAACGGTCGTTTTCCGGTTCCGGCAAAAGAAACGGCGTAAATTTATATAATTAACCCGACTCATCCCCGCTTTGTATAAAAACCGCACAGGCCGCGGAGACGCGCGGAGTTTTTTTTAATTACTTTCTTCCCATCCCGCCGAGCGCGCCCCCCCATTTAGCGTTGAACGAAAGCGGCGATGAGTCGGCGTATAATTACAATATAGAATAAATATTCCGATTGTCTCTTGACTTTATCTCATTATTTAGGCTACTTTATCAAAGCCATGAATACGAATTTTTTTAAAATATCCGCGAAGGCGGCGCTGGCCGCGGCGCTTATAACGCTGGCTTCGGCGCTGGCGGGGTGCGCTCTTGAAGAGCCCGGAGTTGATCCGCCCAAGCAGGCGGTTTATTTCCCGACCGGCATAGCGCTTCACCCGAACGGCAAATATCTGGTGGCAGTAAACGCAAACTCCAACTTGTCGTATAAAAACGGCTCCTTGTCCGTAATCGACCTCGCGCAGGAAACCTCGGCTAACAAAACCGGAAAAGGGCGCATAATCGGCGCGTGGACTACCCCCATCGGCTCGTTCGCCGGCATGGCGCAGTTCAACAAGGCGGGCACAAAGTTGTTCGTAACAAGCCGCGGAGCGCGCAAAGAAAGCTCGTCCGCGCCCGCCGTCGATGAAAACTCTCTTTACATTTTCGATATTAATCCCGACGCTCAGCCCGACGGCAAGCCTTTCTTCAAAGGGCTTAAAACCATTCCTCTGGCCGCCGACCCGTTCGACGTCAAGCTCGACGCGGACGATAAATTCGTTTACGTTACGCATCTTTCAAACGGCGAAATATCCATTATTCAAACTCAGCTCGGCGAGCCGACCGACGCCGCGACGAAGGATTTGTTCTACAAAGGAAACTCCGAAGATAAAGAAGGCAGCGCATTGTTCAACCTCGGTTATTGCCTCCCTAAGGCGTGGAAATGCCCGGCCGACGCGCCTCTTGAAGGAGTTTGCGCAAAATGCGGCGCGCTGGGGACGTACGCGTGCAACAAGCCGGGCGAAATTTGTTTGTCGGCTCAAAACGAATATCCCGCATCCGAATTTTGCGTAAAAAGCTGCGTAACGGACGCCGACTGCGGAAGCGGCGATTACTTCTGCGGCAAACTTACTCAGGCTTATCAAGTCGCGGAACGCAAAATGGACGCCGGTTTGGACGGCCTCGCCATTCACCCGTCCACCGGCACGGTTTACGCGTCAAGCAAGTACCTTGGCCGCATCGGTCTTCTTCGCCCGTACTACGTTCAGGGCAGGCCGATTGAAGCCGACGTAACTTCCTTTACCGCAACGGACGGCTCGGACATACGCGGACTCGCGTTCGCCTCCTATCCGGCGAATATTGGCGGCGACGTTAAAGACGTCCTCATCGCGGCGAACAGAAACGACGATTCCTTCGCCGGTCTCATAATAATCGACGCCACCGAAGACAAAACGCGGAACAACTTCAGGCTGGGACGCGGACTTGAAAAAAACGAAGTCATCGACTTTATCCCGACCTGCCTCGGCCCGTCCGACGTCGCGGTTGCGGAAGGATTAGTCTTCGTTTCTTGCTTCCTAGAAGATTTAATAGCCGTTTACGACCTTTACACATGGCGTCAGGTTGACGCTTTTGTGGTTTCAACCACCGATACGAAACGCGAAATGGGGCCGTACAAATTAATTGCCTACGCCAACGACGCGGTAAATCCGGCGACCGGAAAGACCGAACGGGAGCTTTACGTCGTCGCGTCCATGTTCCGCGGGCACGAAATTCAGCTTTGGCGGGTGAACATCAACGGAACCGGAGCGCCGCACGAGCTGCTCCTGAGAGTTCACAACCATTCTATAGAATATTGACGATAATTTAATGACGTTTAACAAATTGCGACGTTTTGCATCGCTGCTGCCGGTTCTATCCGCGGCATTAATTTGGGGTTGCAGCGGATCCACCGAAACGACGACCGATCAGTCAAAAATGGAGAAACCTTCCGATTTCTCGCTTGTATATAAAACAATATCGGATACCGAATACGCCGCGTTGTCGTCGAGTTATCAAAGCTGTTATTACAAGAACCCGGCAAACGCAAAACAATATATCCGCCCATACGGTTACGCGCCCATGCCCAAAGTTCACATGGTCGCCAAACTGGACGTTTGCGCCGCCTTTACCGAGGATAACCGCTTTCAAGGAAACCCGTACGTAATAACGCACATACCCGTCGGCTTATACCCAACGGAAACGGCGAGTTACGATAAATGGGTCGCGGTTCTCAACAGCCAGGACGAATCGATTTCCATTATCGACTCCGAAATAGACGTCGTGGTCAAGACGACAAAATTCGACGAAATAATCAATCACATCTACGCCAAAACCGAAGCCCTTTGGCTTGTTATTCAAAACGGTAGAAAAATCATAAAAATGGCTCCGAAAGTCGCCGGAGACTGGAGAACTCTGGAGAAAAAAGACGAATTTAAACTTCCGGCGGCGGCGGACGCGAACTGCGCGGGAAGATATTCAAAAACGCAGGCGGCCGACATCCCCGTAACGCTCTCCTACGATCCCATTCCGGGCAAAATCGCCGCAATCGACGAGAACGCGACCAAACTGGCGGTATCCAATATAGCCGGCGAATGTTTCTTCATTCTCGACTCGACGCAAAGCGACGCCTCAAAACAATTCGCGGCGTTTCACGTAAACGGAGCCACCTCGCTTGCGGCGGCTTCCCTTGACGGACGCTGGCTTTACCTCGCAAAAAGATTTCGGCCTAAAGTCGCGGTCTTCGACTTGGAAAATACGGTTTATACCGACGCAAACGCCGATTACCCGACTCACAAAGGCGCGCCCGTTCTGGAAGAGTACGACATCGAAACGCTCGGCGCGGCGAAAGGCATAGCCTTTCTAATGGCTCACAAAGCGCCGGGCATCAAGCGTCGGCCCGACGTTTCGCTCGGCGAAGAAGAAGACCCGGACGGCGTCGTAACGGAAGCGGCGGAAAACCCCGGCCTGCATCAATTCGCATTCATCGCCACCTTTAAAGGGGTAATGCACACGATAGACTTGTACAACGAATTGCACAAACCGTACGACGATTTGCGCTGGAAAGACGCTCCAAACGATCCGCCGCGACTTTATCAGCATTACCAAGACCCGCAAACGCCGCCTATTAAAGGCGGAGCGTCGGACGAATCGAGCAAATTCGACGAAGCGTCGTTCTCTTTTACAAGGCACGCTACCGGCGACGCGGACTACTCCATGACGTTTAACGGCATTCTTCCGAATTCGGACTCCGTAAGCGGAAGGTTCGATTTCGCCAACGGCAGGCTGTACGACCCCAACGTCGATTTTACAAAGCTCGACATCGTTTTACCGGGACCTAATAATTTAGGCGACCGGCTGGCGATTAAATCGGCGCCGTCCGGCAAATGTCCGGTTACGCCCGCTACAAACAACTTGGTCTCCATTGAAATAAGCGGAGTCGGTTACGGTTCTGGCGACGACAACATTCATTATATTACGTTTAATAAAGGAAGCCTGCCGGATTTAAGCTCCTGCTTCGATACAAGCGTCGAATACGAAATCAGAGCGAACGAAAATTATCTCGTTTTCGTAACCGATTCATATCGCAGCCTTGCCAACGCTTACCTTGGTAGAGCTTACCCCAAACTTATTAAAAAAACGTCTCAATGTCTTAAAGAAGACCTGAACGATCCCTTCAGCTTTGCCAGCGACGCGGTTTCTTTCGTCGTTTGTAAAGTTGTGGAAAAACCCGAAAACGGACTGGAAAGACCTTTCGGTCTGCTTGAGCCGCCAAAAGTTTTCGATTATTCCTTTTCCACGCTGTCCGAAATAGACGTGGAAAATCTCGTCGGAACGGCGTTTGAAGGCATTTCTGCGATGCCGGTTTCGGACGGTCTTATTTTTATAGTCGATACGGGAGCCGATAAAATCATCCGGTATTCCCCGTCCGAGCTGACGGCTTATTCAATTCAATGACTTTAGGCTAAAGGAGGAGCGAAAAGCATGAGTCCTCAAAAGGTCAAGGCCGGCGAAAAAAAATCGACCGCCGCCGAAAAAAGCAAATCTAAAGAAAAAGAACCTGCCAAAAAGCAAACGGCGTCCGCGGAAAAACCGGCTCCGGTTAAAAGCGACGCGCCCGCGCCCGACTCTCTAGGGAAAAAATACGAATGCTACGGCTGCGGCGTAAAATTTTACGATTTATGCAAGCCGGAGCCTATATGCCCGCGCTGCGGCTCGAATCAAAAGAACGCGCCTCCCAAACCGGCGCTGGGCAAAGCGGCCGTCGCAGCCGCGAAAAAGAAAAGAAAAGCGGTTAAGGCGGCCGAACCGGACGAAATTATGGACGTTCTGCCGATGGACGACGACGTCTATCTTGAAGACGAGTTCGGAACCGACTTCGAGGCGGCCGAACCTGAAGAGGACGAGGAAGAATTTTAAAAATTTTAAAGACTTAACCAATTCACGAAAACAAAAAGCCGCGAAATGCTCCGCGGCTTTTTACTTTGTAAATCGGCTTATCTTTATCAGTCCGACAAACTCTTTGCCGCTATTTCGTAAACGTCTTTCGACAGTTTCGGCTCGCGAAGAATTCTCTCCAATTCGCCGCGCATCAAGCCGCCGCGCAAAGGCTCCAGTTTGCGCCACCCGCTCAACGGGTTGAGCATCCGCGCCGCAATCTGCGGGTTCAGTTTGTCGAGCGCGAGAACCTGATCGGCAAGAAAGGCGTAGCCTGCGCCCGACTTTTCGTGGAATCTAACCGGGTTGCGCATCGCAAAACCGGCCAAAAGAGAGCGGACGCGGCTTGGAAGCGTCATTGAAAACTTGGGATGCGACAGCAGCTTCTTCACGCGCTCAAGCGTATCGCTCCTTTTAGACGTCGATTGAACGAGGAACCACTTATCGACGACGAGGGAGTCGCTTTCCCATCTTTTGTAAAACTCGTCAAGCGCGCGGTCGAACTCGCCCGATTCGGAATCGGACAAAGCCGCCAAAGCCGCCAGACTGTCGGTCATATTGTCCGCGGTTTCGGCCTGACGCGACGCCAATTTGCGCGACTCATCGTCGTCCAAGGCGGCAAGATAACGCAGGCATGCGTTCTTCAGGCGGCGCCTGCCGATGCTTTGCGCGTCTGCCGCGTAAGGAGCGCCCGCGTATTTTAAATACGTTTCAAGCATCAGTCCGCGCAGAGCTTTGGCTAGGCCGGTTCTTACGAAGGCGTGCGCCGCAAAGACGGCGTCCGGGTCCGCGGACTCGAACTGCTCTAGCAAATACCCTTCGTCCGGCAGACGAACCGCCTCGGCGACGAGCCTCGGATCGCGTCGCGAATCTTGAATAGTCGCGCCGACGGCCTCGACCAGCCGCGGATAAAGCGGTTCGCTCAACGCGGCTTTTCCCCCTTCGACCAAGCGTTTCAAAGTCCGCATATAAAGCGTTTGTCCCGCGTCCCACGCGTTGAATTCGTCAATGTCGCGCGCGAGCAGAAAAGCCAAATCGTCGTCGGAGTAATCGCAGACGAGTTTGACGGGCGCGGAGAAGCCGCGGAAAAGCGAAGGGACCGGCGGCTGCAAAACGTCCTCAAACGTAAAAATCTCTTCCGGTTTGGTCAGCGGCAAAACGCGCGTTTCTTCCGCGTAAGGCTCGCGCTCGCCTTTAAGTTTGAGCGGAATGGAAGAACCGTCCCTCGCTATCAACCCCATCGCCATGGGAATAACCAGCGGCTCCTTTACCGGCTGGCCTGGAGTCGGTTTGCACGACTGACTTACCTTCAGCGTCCACGTCTTCGCTTCCGCGTCGTAAGAGCCTTCCGCCTTTACTTCCGGCGTCCCCGCCTGACCGTACCACCGTTTGAACTGCGTCAAATCGACGCCGTTTGCGTCTTCCATCGCCTTAACGAAATCTTCCGTCGTAACCGCCTGTCCGTCGTGGCGCGAGAAATAAAGGTCGCATCCGGCGCGGAAACGCTTGGGGCCGAGAAGAGTATGAATCATTCTCACCGCCTCGGCGCCCTTCTCGTAAACCGTCATGGTGTAAAAGTTGTTGATTTGTATGTAAGATTCGGGACGAATCGGATGCGCAAGCGGCCCGGCGTCCTCCGAAAATTGGCGGCTGCGCAGAAAGGAGACGTCTTCAATGCGCTTAACCGCCCTGCTGGAAATATCGGCGCTGAAGCATTGATCGCGGAAAACGGTGAACCCTTCTTTGAGCGAAAGCTGGAACCAATCGCGGCATGTTACGCGGTTGCCAGACCAATTATGAAAATACTCGTGCGCGATTACGCCCGTTATCCGGTCGTAATCTTCGTCGGTCGCAGTCTCCGGCTGGGCGAGAACCAGCGAAGACAAAAAGATGTTGAGCCCCTTGTTTTCCATCGCGCCGGCGTTAAAGTGATCGACCGCAACGATCATAAATTCGTTCAAGTCGTACTCGCGGCCGTAAACCTCTTCGTCCCACTTCATAGCTTTTTTAAGGGACGCCATGGCGTGGCGGCAGCGTTCGAGGTCTTTGCGCTCCGCGTAAATTTTAAGAGGAACGCGGCGGCCTGAACAGGTTGTAAATTCGTCTTCTATATAACCCAAATCGCTTGCAACCAGCGCGAATAAATAGCACGGCTTGGGGAAAGGGTCTTCCCATACGGCGTAATGACGCCCGCCTTCAAGCTCTCCGGTTTCCTTAAGGTTGCCGTTGGAGAGCAAAACCGGAAAGCGGCTCTTGTCGGCCTCGATAGTCGTAGTAAAGCGCGCCATAACGTCGGGTCTGTCCGGGTAATAAGTTATGCGCCGGAACCCTTCCGCCTCGCACTGCGTACAAAACATTCCGTTGGATTCGTAAAGACCGGACAGCGCGGTGTTTTCTTTGGGGCGCAATTCGGTAACGACGTCCAGAACGAAGCGCGCCGGAACGCCCGCAACGACCATTCGCCCGTCTTCGTCGAAAGAGTAATCGGAGGCCGTCAATTCGCGCCCGTCGAGCGCGATTGAAATAAGTTTCAGCTCCTCTCCGTCGAGACGCAGCGGCTCGCCGCTTTTTTTCGCCGCCGGGTTGGCCGCAAAATTTACGCGCGATTTTACAATCGCCGTTTCGTCGCCCAGCGTAAAGCGCAGGTCTATGCTCTCAACGAGGTAATCGGGGGGCTTGTAATCTTTAAGTTAAATCGTTTTCGGAACTTTGTTTTCTCCGTTCATTGTGAAACTCCTTTTTCAAAGCAAATGCGGTTTAAATGCTAGAACCCCCGCGCAAGGAAGTCAAACGAAATAATTCATATCCGGCAAATGCTGCTAAACATATCTCCGCGTTCGCGCAATCCGAAAGAGGACGCATGCGCTCGGCGGTTTAAAAATAAGGATGAGAACGAAATTGATTAAAAAACCTCCGCGCATCTCCGCGTTCTTCGCGGTCTTTTATACAAAGCGGGGATAAGTCGGCATAATACGAGTTGTAAAGTTTTTATATTTTGAAAACCGGACTCCGTTTGTTATAATTTTTTCGATTTTTCATCTTGGTTTTGTTCGTCGCGTTTTTTCCATTTTGACAAACGAGGATAACATGACTCGGAAGTTTGCGCCGGCAACGTTACTCGCCGCTGCTTTAATTTTCGGCTTCTCGGCGGCGCTCGCGGAAGAAGCGGTTGAAGTTAAAGCCATCACCGACATGCTCGAAGGCTCCGGCCCCGTCGGGCTGCGGCTTAAAGCCAATATGGCGGTTGACAACGCCGTAATTACTCTTCGCTCAAGCAAAGGCTCGGAAAAATTCGAGACCGGCGAGATAAAAAGCGGAGAAGAAAAATTTATTGAAATTCCGCAAAAAGTCGGCAAAGTCCGCTACCAAGGCAAGCTGTCGGTCTCGTTCAGCAACGGCGACGAAGGCGAGATGCCTCTCTCATTCGAGCTGAACGTGCTTAACGGGTTGCAAATTAAAATACTTGAGGAAACTTTTGACCTCGAAGGGCGCAAGTTCGCGGTCCGGGCGACAAGGCCTATAAAGCGCATCCAATACTCCGTCTTGGCCGACACCGGCGCCGAAATCGATAAAGGCGAAAAAATTTATTCGGGCGCCAACGAACAGGAAACATTAACGTGGGGCGGCAAGGAAGGGCTTACCGTTATCCGCATCGACGTAACGGTTTACGACGACAAGGACGTTTTCAGCAAGATGACGCTTTCGCCGTGGCAGGTGAACGTGGAGCACGAAGAGGTGAACTTCGCCTCCGGCAAGGACGAAATACAGGCGGCTGAGCGCCCGAAGCTCGACAAAGTTTTCAAAAGCATCGAAGAAATGGTTAAAAAATACGGCAAGCTGATTCATCTCAATCTTTACGTCGTCGGCTACACCGACACTGTGGGCAAACCGGACAGCAACCTCGACCTTTCTATGCGGCGCGCGCGCTCAATCGCAAAGTATTTCAAGCAGAAGGGGTTTAAATATTCAATTTATTATCAGGGCTTCGGCGAGGAAGTTTTGGAAGTGAAAACGCCGGACGAGACCGACGAAGTTAAAAACCGCCGCGCGCTTTACATCCTCGGCGGCGATTATAAACCCCGCGGAACGCAAATACCGCGCCAGGATTGGAAGCTGCTGGAGTAAGCCGGAAATTTCGCAGGGGGACTCATATCCCTGCGGCAATCAAACTTCGCCTTGTAGAGCGGGTCTTTGTCCAGCGATTGCGGCCTAGTTATAAAATCAGTCGAGGGACGAAAGCCCTCTCCCACGGCATAAATGAGGGTTTAGCTTAATTCCTTCGCCTCCGCGCTCTCCGCCTAATCTGCGGTTCAACGGTTCAACCTCGGCTTTCCTTTCAATTGACTTTACAACCAGCCGAATGTACCTTATATATTTGTCGTTGCGCCCAATTGAAGAAAGGATGCGACATGGAATTCACCGAAAGTTTCAGGACGGCGCTCGAAAGCTCCTCCTCGCTCATATACCTGCTCGCCGTCGTCGGCGGCCTGCTCGACTGCCTGACGCCTTGCAGCACGCTCGCCACTCCTACGGCGCTCTCTTACTTCTCAACGCTCAACCCTAACATTCCTCGAAAGCGGGTAGCGGTTCTTACCGCGGCGTTCGCTCTTTCGGTTTCCGGAACCTACGCCATAATGGGACTTATAGCCGCGGCGGGAGGGAAAATCTTCGCATGGCTGGGGCAGTCCCCGATTCCTTATTGGGTCGTGGCCGCGCTGCTAATTTATTTCGTACTCATAAACCTCGGCCTTGTCCCGATGCGGCTGACTCCAAGTTTTCTTCGCAAAACCGAAATTAAAAATTTCGGCGGCAAACAAGGAACGATAGCGGGCAGCGTCGCCATCGGCGCGGGCGTCGCGTTGATGATGGGGCCTTGCGCCGCGCCTATCCTAACGATAATATTAGGAATTATCGCAAAAAAGCAAGACGTCGTTTTCGGCGTTACGCTGCTTCTTGCGTTCAGCGTCGGCATATCGGCGTTTATGGTTACAGTCTCTCTGCTGGGACGCAAGGGGCTTGCCATGCTGACAAAAGTAAATAAAATCCGCGGTTACGTCGGCTGGGCGATAGACGCCATCGTTGCGGTCGTGGCGCTTTACTTAATTTACGCCGGAGCCATGATTGCCATCGCCAACAGCGACGCGCACAAACAAAAGGTAATTACCAATCTTTCAAAAAATACCGAGCAGTCGGAAAAATCGTCCGGCAACACCCATTACCTTTTAACCGAAGTTGACGCGCAAAACAAACCGCCGAAAGGAATCGAAGTCGGCGCAAAAATGGCCGATATAACATTTAAATCGCCGGAAGGCGCAACTACTACGCTGTCGGATTACCACAAAGGGAAGTGGCTTTTCGTTACCTTTTATTTCAAAGCGTGCAAAGCGTGCATCGAGGAAGTTCCTCTTATTAACGCGATGTATAACGACCCGGAATTAAAGGATAAATTGGCTATACTCGCCATTAACACAGCCGACGACGAAGCGACGGTTAAAATTTGCGCCGCGGAAAACGGGTTTGCTTATCCAGATTTAACCGACCCGAAGGAAATAGTCGCGGATTTTTATAAAGTCGTAACGCAGCCGTTTAACGTTTTGATTGACCCGGAGAACGTCGTCAAATACGCCGACGGCGAATTTCCAAAGAATTACAAGAAGTTAATTACAGGCCAATAGAAGCCGCAACCACGGAGACGACAACATGTGCCCTAAACTTTCAGACCGCAACCTGAAGGCCGTCCGCCCCTACGGCGACACCTACGACGACGGCGTAGTGCAGCTCTCTTTTACCCTGCCGCTTCCTGCGGGCGAGGTCGCCTCCGAGGCGGCCAAACGGCTGACGCTTAAAATGGGCTTTGAGGAGTGCGAGGTAGTTTACGACAAGGATTTAGGAGAAGACTATACCTATTTTATAGTTTACGCCAAAACTCGCGCAAGCGTCGATTTTACCGCAATCGAGGTTCCGAAGGTTGACGTCGCAGTCTTCGACCGCGAAACGATCGATAAAATAATCGAACAAAAATACGGCCGCAAGCTGGTTATCGTCGGAGCGTGCACCGGCGACGACGCGCACACCGTCGGCATCGACGCGATAATGAACATGAAAGGTTACGCCGGACATTACGGGTTGGAGCGCTATAAAATGATTGACGCGGTAAACCTCGGCAGCCAAGTTAAGAACGAGGAGCTTATAAAGCTAGCGCTTGAAAAAAACGCCGATGCAGTCCTCGTCAGCCAAGTAGTTACGCAAAAAGATACGCACCTGCATAACCTTACGGAATTTGTGGAGTTAGCCGAAGCCTACCGCCTGCGCGAGCGCGCGCTGTTGATAGTCGGCGGCCCGCGGATTAGCCATCAACTCGCCAAGGAACTCGGATTCGACGCGGGATTCGGGCGCGGCGCTTTTGCCGAGCACGTCGCTTCTTTTATCGTAGAAAAGCTGGCGGAAAAATTATCGCTTTCAAATCGCGCATAAATTTCGTTTGCGCAAATATTTCGCGCTCAAATCGAAATAAATTTCTTCAAAAAAACGTGAAACCGTTGCGCTGAAATTATTTTTAATCGCGCTAACCGCTTGAATTAACTATATTTATTACCATTAGGGGTTGAAAGTAACGAATGGGTTACGCGTTTTGGCGCCATGGTTGCTAATGTATATGGCACAACTTTGGAAGTTTCAAGTTCGACGCATCAGGGTAGTAAAAGCATTTTTGGTATTTGACAACTTTAAAGTATTAGTAAGTATGCATCGGAGAATTGCAGCGACATCAACCGGCATTCATCTGCGAGCCGCAACATCTTGGAAGTATTCATCTTAGAGCAGTATCAACAAGGAAGCATTCATCTTTGAAGTTTCATCAGGAAGTAATCATCTGCGAGCGGCGACATCTCGGAAGTTTTCATCGAAGGCTGCGCGTTATGGAAGTAATCATCTCGATGAAACGTCTTAGAAAATCTTCTCGGCTTTGCTGTTTTGAATCAACTTTGGTAGTAAAAGCATCGTAGTTGCAGGTAGTTTCATCTTGGTAGTAAAAGCATTTTGCAGCGGTAATTCAAGCGGCGAATCATCTTCGGAAGTAATTCATCCTGCATGCTGCGCCAAAACAACGTTGGAAGTATTTGCATCGTTGAAGTTTTTTGGCAACTTACTCGGCGCAAGGTCCCGCCTATTCCCCACGAGCCTTGCGTTACGAACGCCGGGACTGCGATGAGAATCACTCCCTATCCCTGTTTCACAGTGCTCATGATTCTTGTCCTGTCCGAGAGGAAAATTTTCCACTTGCAGCCTCGGCGCCTCTTGGATAGCCTGTTCGGTAAAGGGATCCTCTCCCCCCGACAGGAAACCGCCGCACCCCAACGCGGCAGACTACTCGACCCGCCAGTTAGTTCCGGCGGGTTTTCTTTTTTTTATTTTAATTTTCGTGTCCCCAAGCGACCCGCGTTTATTTTAAAAGGCGCTGGACGCCGGCGGCTTGCAGGCGGGCTTAAAAGCGCGGAGCGCTTGACTTTGTAAAGCCGATGGTGGAAAACTTCATTGATATCGTTCTGTTACGGTGGCTTTTAACCGTAGGGCGTCGGCGCAAAAGGCAATGCCGCCGGGCCAATAAATGTACCTGCCGCTCTTTGCCGCCTTGACCTTTTTAAAAAAGGCAGGGTCGGCAAGTTTGGCGAACACGCCTCCTTTGGCGATTCTCGAGTCGAAGTTGAGCTCGGCGGTAAGACCATCGTCAAATAGAATCGACAGCTTTGCGCTTTCCAACGGCATTACGTGAGATATACGCGTCATGCTTTTCACCGATATTAATCAAGAGGTTCAATCTTTTTAAGCGGCAAACCTTCCTGCGACCGCTTCTAGTTTTCCAACAGCTCGGTTCGATGTTTTAAAGCTTATTCATTTGCCAGCTTTGTGACGCGCTCCGGCGCTTCGCCGTCTAAAACCTTAATCGGTTTAAGGCCGATCATTACTGTTTTGCCTTGATATTCCGCATGAAAATGCGGTGGCGCGTGATCTTCATAGAACATACGCACCGTAATGCCGTAAAATCTTGATATGACAGGCATATTTACCTCTCTTTTAATAACTTTATCAGACGTATTTAATTTTGTCAATCGGGTATCGCAGCATCTAAAAATAGTTGACGCCAATAACGATTTCCTTTTAATTCGATTGTCTTTTCTATATTTTCTTGCTTTACATTAGCAATTTCTGATTTATATTAAAAAAATGGGACTAGGTAATTTACGAAATCAACTTTGTAGTTGCGGTTCGGGCAAGAAATTTAAAAACTGCTGTCTAAATCCAGATAGAGGAAAATATGAAATTCTTACACAAATCAGAGAAGAATTTTCAAAACAAAAATACTGCATCCATCCTTCAAAGAATGAGTGCTCTGGAAATATAGTTAAAGCGCATACTATTTCAAAGTCGCTCGGCCTTATTGAATTAGCTCATAAGAATCATGTATACTCCTTGCCAGAGAGCCTTGACTTCTTCGATTACCTTAACCCTACTCTTTGGAGTTCTTTCAAACCAAAACTAGTTGGTATTAATAATGCTTCTACCTTTACAGGTTTTTGTTCGTATCACGACAATTCAACATTTGCACCCTTTGAAAAAAACGGATTTGAAATTTGTGAAGAACATATTTTTTTGTTTTCATATAGAATTTTAGCTTACAAACTATTTAAAGAACAATTCAATCGCTATTATTGGGAAAGGATGTCTGAACTCCCGTCGATTGACCAGAGCGCAATAAATATGAAAATTTTTTGTACAAAGACAGACCTTCAGGAACTGATGAATTTGAAAATTGAATATGATATTTTCTTACAGCGAAAAGATTTCTCTAAAATAAAATATGTTGTTTTACATACCGATAAAACAACAAAATTTTTATGTGCAGACGGTTGCGCTCCGATTCTTAGTTTCAATGGCACTCTGCTTCAAAATCCAAACAACTTAAATATCGAGCTCGATTTTCTGACATTCTTTAATGTTAAGCATGAAAATAAATCAATCATAGTGTTCTCATGGCTAAAGGAAAATAATAATGCTTGCTCAAACTTATTGAATTCGCTTGTTGATTATCCAAAATCTCAATTACAGGATGCAATAATCAGGTTTATTTTCAATTCGTTTGATAATATATCAATCTCTCCAACTTGGTGGGACTCTTTGACGGATAATGACAAAAGATATTTGATTCGAATGATGCCTATAAAAAGTCATAACGGGTATATGATTCCTTCTTCTTTCCATATTGATGATTTTTATCATCTTGCAAATTTTAAAATTGCGAAAATTGACTCAAACGTTAATCGTTTCAAAATGTTACTTTACTAAAAATGCCCAAGGGTTCACCCTCGGGCATTTTATCCATAAAGTTAAGGCGTTGCGCGTTTTACTTCTTCTTCGGCGCCTTTTTGGCAGGTTTGGGCTCCGGCTTCTTTACTTCTTCCTTCTTCGGGGCGGGCTTTTCGGCTTTGGGCTTGGGCGCTTTTTTCGGCTCGAACAACCCCATCGTGCCGCCGGTCGGGTCGGCGATTATTGCATACCAGCCCAAGCCGGGTATTTCGGTGCGCGGGACGATGATTTTGCCGCCGAGCGTCTCTACTTTTAACAATGCGCGCGCCACGTTGCCAACCAAAACGTAAGCGGTCCACGCGGTTTTGTCTTTCTTCGTCGGCTTTTTATAAATGCCTCCGCAGCACTCTTGCGAGCCTGTTTCAAAACCATGATAGATTGCGCCTCCCGGCATCGGCATGTCGCCGAATTTCCAATCAAACATTTTTGCGTAAAACTTTTTCGCGTCCTCCGGCTTGTCGGTGGCGAGCTCAACGTGGCAGAAAATGTTAGGCATGGCGGTTCTCCTTTATAAATGGTTGTAGTTTGTCGGCTGAAAGTCAGCGTCTATACAAATTTTTTCCTCGTTGAGCTTAATTTTCAGCAAACCCTTGTTGTTATGCTTAATTTATTATTTGCGGTATGTCAAGCAAAATAAAATGCTGAATGCTTTTCTTTATTCCCTGATAGATCAGTAGTTTGATTTTTTCTTTGAAAGGGCTCTTACCGCTTCAACCTAATTTTGCCGTTTTTTGATTCTAATATATTTTGGCGCGTTTTTCGCTCGACGGGTTAGTTAATAAGGAAGAATTGGCAAACAAAAACAAAAAAACGCTCAAAGCTTTTGGCTTTGAGCGCTTATAAATCTTGGCATCGACCTACTCTCCCACGAAGAAACCCCGTAGTACCATCGGCCCTGGAGAGCTTAACTGCCGAGTTCGGTATGGAATCGGGTGTACCCTCTCCGGTATGGACACCAAGAAACTTGAATTCTGGTGAATAATCGACGATAAAAACATGTCTGACGAAAAGGTTTTAGTAATTTTACCTTACGCAGGCGAGAATTGACCTGAAGCGTAAAGGGTTAATGAAGTATAAATCTTCGAGCTATTAGTACCGGTCAGCTTAATCCCTTACGGAACTTACACATCCGGCCTATCAAACAGGTAGTCTCCCTGTGCTCTTATGACCTTGCGGTCGGGAATTCTAGTCTTGGAGTCGGTTTCCCACTTAGATGCTTTCAGCGGTTATCCGTTCCCGACATAGCTACCCAGCGCTGCGTCTGGCGACACAACTGGGACACTAGAGGTCAGTCCACCCCGGTCCTCTCGTACTAGGGGCAGCGCTCCTCAAAATTCCTACGCCCGTGGCAGATAGGGACCGAACTGTCTCACGACGTTCTGAACCCAGCTCGCGTACCG
>CAYNVS010000032.1:0-38052 GCA_964400725.1 uncultured Myxococcales bacterium | reverse complement strand
GTTATTTCCAAATCGCCCCTTACGGGGCATCCGATTATTATAGCGCAGGGAGAGGAAGCGGAGCTTACGCGCACCTACGGCGTTTTTGCGGCGTTGTTGTTCGTACTTGCCTCAGGGCTGCTGATTTACGGGCTCGTCAAATTCATACAATAAAGCGCGATGCTTTGGCTAAAAAAAAACGCCCGCATTATGCGGGCGTTTCTTTTTTATAATGTAAGAACTTACGAAACTATTTCTTGTTCGGTCTGGTCTTTACTAAAGTATCGACGACGGAAGGATCGGCCAGGGTGCTGGTGTCGCCCAAGGCGTCAACTTCGTTGGCCGCGATTTTGCGAAGGATGCGGCGCATGATTTTGCCCGAGCGGGTCTTGGGAAGACCGTCGGCCCAGTGCAGAACGTCGGGAGTCGCGATGGGGCCGATGACCTTGCGGACGTGGTTGATGAGCTCTTTCATAAGCTCGTCGCTCTTCTCGATGCCGGTCTTGAGGGTTACGTAAGCGTAGATTCCCTGACCCTTGATGTCGTGCGGGTAGCCGACGACCGCCGCTTCCGCGACTTTAAGGTGCGAAACAAGGGCGCTCTCGACTTCGGCGGTGCCGATGCGGTGGCCGGAAACGTTGATAACGTCGTCGATGCGGCCGATAATCCAGTAGTAGCCGTCCTCGTCGCGGCGGGCGCCGTCGCCGGTGAGGTAATAGCCCTTATACATGCTGAAGTAGGTCTGCTCGAAGCGCTCGTGGTCGCCGTAAACGGTGCGCATAATGCCGGGCCACGGGCGGTCGATGACCAGCGCGCCTTCGCAGGCGCCTTCCAATACTTTGCCGTCCTGAGTGTCCAAAATCATCGGGTTGACGCCGAAGAACGGAAGGGTGGCGCTGCCGGGCTTCTGGGCGATGGCGGCGGGAAGCGGCGTAATGAGAATGCCGCCGGTTTCAGTCTGCCACCAAGTATCGACGATGGGGCAGCGGCCTTTGCCGACGTTCTTGTGGTACCAGTTCCACGCTTCGGGGTTAATGGGCTCGCCGACGGAGCCTAACAGCTTGAGGCTGGAGAGGTCGTGTTTGTTAATCCACTCTTCGCCTTCGCGCATAAGGGCGCGGATGGCGGTCGGGGCGGTATAGAACTGGTTGACCTTGTATTTCGCGCAGACTTCCCAGAAGCGGCCTGCGTCGGGGTAGGTCGGGACGCCTTCGAACATGATGCTTGTGGCGCCGTTGGCCAGCGGGCCGTAAACGATATAGCTGTGTCCGGTTACCCAGCCGATGTCGGCGGTGCACCAATAAATGTCGTTCTCGTGATAATCGAAAATGAGCTTGTGGGTAAGGGCGGTGTAAACCATATAACCGGCGGTGGTGTGCAGAACGCCCTTGGGTTTGCCGGTCGAGCCGGAGGTGTAGAGAATGAACAAGGGATCCTCGGCGTCCATGATTTCAGGGGCGCAGTAATCTTCAACGGTCCCGATGATTTCATCCCAGTAAATGTCGCGTCCGGCTTCCATGTTGACCGGCGAGCCGCTGCGCTTGTAAACGACGACCGCATCGACCTTATGGCCGCTCTTTTCGCACATTTTAAGGGCGGAATCGACGACCGGCTTGAGCGGAACTTCTTTTTTGCCGCGGTAGGAGCCGTCAACGGTTACGACCACTTTGCAGGTGGAGTCTAAAATTCTGTCGTGGAGCGATTCGGCGGAGAAGCCTCCGAAGACGATGGAATGAATGGCGCCGATGCGGGCGCAGGCGAGCATCGCTATGGCCAATTCGGGAATCATCGGCATATAAATCGAAACTCTATCGCCCTTTTTGACGCCGAGTTTCTTCAATACGTTCGCGAACTTGTTTACTTCGGCGTACATCTCAAAGTAAGTGAGCTTACGCATTTCGGTCGGTTCGTTGCCTTCCCAGATGATGGCGGTTTTATTGCCGCGTTTGACCAGCTGGCGGTCGAGGCAGTTCACGGTAATGTTGGTTTTGGCGCCGGCGAACCATTCAATTTTGATGGGGCCTTTATTGAGGTCGAAGTTGAAATTGTTGATTTTGTCCCATTTTTTGAACCACACGAAATCGTTGGCGACTTCCGACCAGAAGGCGTCGGGGTCTTTCAGCGATTTTTCGTACATCGCCTTGTAGGCTTCATACGTCTTGATGTAAGCGGTTTCTTTGAAGCTATCGGGAGCTTCGAACTTGGTGGTTGCGTCCAACGCTGTTCCTAATTTATCCGTCATTGTTTACCTCCGATTGCGGGTTAGTGTTGCGGCGGGTTTTACCGCCCGAAATTAAAGCTACACCGAAAAAAGCCATGAACTTTTTTGAATTCGTAAAATTTATAATTAAAAATACATGCTTTGTCAAGGATAAAAGCGCTCTTTGCCGCTCGGCGGTTTACACTTTTTACAAGTATCCGTCCGGTTACATTATAAAAGGGTTAAACATACCTTTAACTAATTATAATTATTGCATATTTACCGCCGCTTAGAAAGGCTTTGAAGGAAGCCTTGAGCAGTGCGGCGCAATCTTAAAACAAGCCTTTCAACGGCTAGTTTTTAAATATTTAAGCTCCGTAATAATTATTATGTAAATAGTTGGTTAATTAAATTAACCGAACCGTTACTTATTATCGAAAAAAGCTGCCGCTTGTCGCAAGCCGGTTTAAAGGCGCGCTCGGATTAGGCGAAAGCGGAGACTGGTCGCGATGCAATCCGCCGCTTTAACATATAACGTTGACAAAACGCGGCGTATTTTTTAAAGTTTGGAATAGACGCGAATTATTTAATTATTTTAACGGCTCCTCGGCCGTAATCGCAATCGGATGATCAACCTTGAATTTTGACGACTTAAGGAGGCGCAAAATGCTTGCCGGCAAAAACATTATTCTGAGAACAATACGCAAAGAAGACCTCGACGTAATGTTCGACTTGATGAACGACGCGACGGAAAAAGGAGACTTTTGGAATCTGCGCCTTTGGTCGATGCCCGATTTGGAAAAAAAGTTCAACGAAAACTTTTTTTGGAACGACGACAACGGATGGATGCTGATAGTTGATAAAAAAGACGGCCGTCCGCTTGGAACAATAGGCTTTTTTAAAGAATCCACCTACGTGCAGGGGTATGAAATCGGCTATCAGATTTACAAGCGCGCCGACCGCGGCAAGGGAATTATGCCCGAAGCGTTAAGGCTTATGGTTTCCTATCTTTTCCAAGTCAAGTCAACCCCGCGGCTGCAAATAAAAACCGACGCCGGAAATATTCCAAGCCAGCGCGTAGCCGAAAAGTGCGGCTTCAAATACGAAGGGACGCTGCGCAGCGCGGTTTTTCTTAACGGCTGGTCGGACTTGAAACTCTTTTCGCTTATTCGCGAAGAGGCCGAAATCGTTAAACTTAACGTTCCGGTAGAATAAACCGGCGGCCGGTTTGTTTTATGGCGTTTCCGCCGACTCCTCAAGCAAAAAGGCGCCGATTTGCGGCGTCCGCGGCCGCGTTTGCGCTTACGTTCGCGGCGCTGGCGGCGGCGCAGCTTAAAGTCGCCCGTCCTATGCTTATGTTCGAACGTTTATCGCCCGGCGCCGGCTGGGCGGAAATTTCTCTATTGGCCGCTTGGGCGGCGTACCTTGCCCCGAAGTTCATTTACGGACGCTCGTCCATAAAGCTGCGCCGCGGCGTTTGGCTTCTGTTTTCGGTCGTTTTCTTTTCGCAGCTTGCGCTTGGGCTGGCGGGTTTCACCGTCTTTTTAATGACCGGCAAACTGCACTTTCCCATTCCCGCGCTTATTATTGCGGGACCGGTTTACCGCGGAGAAGGCTTTTTCATGCCGATTCTTTTCGTTTCGACCGTCGCGCTGGTCGGACCGGCTTGGTGCAGCCATTTATGTTATTTCGGCGCGTGGGACGCGCTCGCCGCAAGCTCGAAGAAACGCCCGCTTCACGCCCCCAAACGAAGCGCCGCAATTCGAGTCGGAATTTTTACCGCGGTTATAGCCGTTGCGTTATTGCTGCGTTATATCGTTAAATCAACGAGCGCCGCAATCGCCGCCGCCGCTGTCTTCGGCCTGTGCGAAGTCGTCGTTATAGCCGTCTGGTCGCGTCGTACCGGACGGATGATGAACTGCGTTTTGTGGTGTCCCGTCGGCCTTGTCGCGGACTTGGCTGGCAGAATAAATCCGTTCCGAGTAACTTTCGGCGAAGGGTGCACATTCTGCGGGGCGTGCGGTATGGTCTGCCGTTACGACGCTCTTAAAAAAGAGGACGTCGAGCGGCAAAAAGTCGGCTTTGCCTGCTCGCTGTGCGGCGACTGCATAGGCGCCTGCCATGCGAAAACTCTGCGCTTTACTCTGCTCGGAAAATTCGGCGGGACAGCGCGAACCGCGTTTTACGTTCTAATCGTCTCGCTTCACGCCGTATTCCTCGGTTTGGCGCGAATTTAACGCCGTTCGCCAATAATTGCGCGGGTTAGAACTGCCAGAAAACGCTGTGGCTTTCATGCCAGATTATATAAACGATGAGCGTTATAATGGCGGCCGGAGCGATGAACCCAAGCGTTATGCGCCACAAGCGTATAAGTTTGCCGAAACCGGGACTGCCGACCAAAACTTCGCGCCCGGCAAGCCATATTCCCCAGCGCCAAGTTACGAATACGCACATCAATAGTCCGCCGACGGTAAGCAGTACGTTGCCGAAAAGGATGTCGATAACCCAAAGAAAACCTTTGCCGTTCCAAATGTTCGAAAGCGTTTCGTTGGCGCCCATTGAAAGAGCGCTTGGAACGCTTAACGCCAAAACCGCCGCCGTTACCGCGAACACCGCGTATTTTCTTGAAATTTTCAACTCGTCGATGCTGTATGAAACGAGCGTTTCAAGAAAGGAGACCGAGGTCGTCAACGCTGCAATCGCGAGCATTGCAAAGAAAAGTATAGGGATTACGCGGCCGTACTCCGGAGCGGCGAAAAGTTTAATCATCGTCTCGAACATAAGCGACGGGCCGCCGCGCTCAAGCGAATGCCCGGCGATTGCGAAGATAAGCGACGCGGCGAGAATCGCCACAAGCGTATTGAACGCGGTAACTGCGATGGAACTCGTCATTAAATTGTCGCTTTTGCGCTGATAACTGCCGTAGGTAATCATAACTCCCATGCCGATGGAAAGAGAAAAAAACGCTTGGCCGACGGCGAAAAGAGCCGTTTTGGCGTTCAACTTTGAAACGTCGGGGGTGAAGAGATAGCGCAGCCCTTCATTGCTGCCGAGCTTTAGCAAGGAGTGAACGAACATGCCGACGAGAAGCACGACGAACAGAGGCAGCAAAACCTCGGCCATCCTCTCGATGCCTTTGCGGACGCCGAACGCGACGACGGTAATGGGAAGCAGCGCGAAAATAACCGTATAAAATATCTGCGATTTTGGATCGGCGAGAAAATCTTTGAAAGGCGCTGACGTCAAATCGCCGGTTACGGCCTTTGCCATGTATGCGAGCGTCCAGCCCGAAATGACGTAAAAGTAGGCGAGAACTCCGAAGCAGACGAAGACCGCCCAGTAGCCGAGAAACGCCCACCGTTTGGAAATTGCGCGATAGGCGCCGACCGCGTTCTGCGCCGTCGCCCTGCCCAGCGCGAATTCGGCGAGAATTATCGGCAGTCCGATGAAAAGAATGGCGAGCAGATAAACGAATAGAAAAATGCCGCCGCCGTTCTCCTGCGCGATGTAAGGAAAGCGCCATATGTTTCCCAGCCCTACCGCCGAGCCGCTGGCCGCCAGAATGAAGCCGAGCTTGGAGCCCCATAAAGCGCGATTTTCTATGCTGCTCATAATTTCCCTCTGCGTTAAGCGTTCGTCTAGCCGGCGCGTAGCCGATATACATTATATTAATAACAGCCTTGTAAAGATTGCAGTCAAACGGACGGTTTGTCAAGACGCATGCGATAACGCGGCGCGCTAAAAACAAATAAAGAAGAGTTTGAGCTTTATGCGCAACTGCGCAATTGCCGCGCAATCACTGGGGGCGTAAGGCCGGTTCATCGGGGAACGAACGTCCCCTCCCGCGGGATTAAGCGAGTTCTGCATATAATTTATACTGACTCAAGCAATTTTACCTCGCCTGCTGTTGACACTTCCCGCCCATCAAATTAATATGTTGCGTCGGTTAAACGCAAAGGAGATTAAATGTCGTCGCAAGGCAAAGCGCTCCCCCCGCTTATGCGCCACTACCTGGAGGCAAAAGAGCAGTACCCCGACGCGCTGCTTATTTACCGCGTGGGCGACTTTTACGAGCTCTTCTTTGAGGACGCCGTTACCGCAAGCCGCGCGCTCGACCTAACTCTTACAAGCCGCGATAAGAATTCCGAATCGCCCATCCCCATGTGCGGAGTGCCGCATCACGCGGTTGACGGCTACGTAAAGAAGCTGCTGGAACAAGGTTACAAAGTGGCGGTGTGCAACCAGATGGAAGACCCGAAGACCGCCAAAGGAATGGTCAGGCGCGAGGTCGTCCGCGTCGTAACGCCGGGGCTGAACATCGAAGAGGACTTTGAGGGGAACAACTACCTTTGCGCAATTTACCCCAAATACGGCGATAACGCCTCCGTGGGGCTCGCCTTCCTCGATCTTTCGACCGGCGAATTTTTAGCCACGCAAACCTCCGCGCCTGAAGAGGCTCTATCGCAGATTGCGCGCCGCAGCGCCCGCGAGGCGATACTCCCCGTCGCTCACGACGCGCTTGCGGGCCGGATTAAATCGCTGCTGCCGCGCGCCGTCGTTACCAAGAGGGATGCGGCAACCTTCGAGCGCGCCGAGACGACGCTCAAGAGGCATTTCGGAGCGACCACAGTGGAGGGATTCGGCCTTGCGGGCAAAGACGCGGCGGCATGCGCTTGCGCCGGAGCCATCGCCTACATGCTTGAGACGCAAAAGGCCGCAGTCGCGCACGTGGAAGGGATTCGTTACTTCGAGGAATCGGCGTTTATGAGCGTGGACGAGAACGCCCGCGACCATTTGGAGCTTTTGCCTGGGCCGCGCTCGGAGAAACGCCACACGCTTTTGGGGACGCTGGACTACACCCAAACCAAGGCGGGCGCGCGTTTGCTCGGCCAATGGATAATGTACCCGCTGGTCGGCGTCGGAGCGATTGAAGACAGGTTGGACGCGGTCGGCGCGCTTTTCTCGGCTTCCGCGGCGAGGGAAGAAATCGAAAAAGGGCTCAAAGGGCTCAGCGACTTGGAGAGGCTGCTGTCCCGTTTATCGCTCGGCAAAGGCAATGGCCGCGACATGCTAGCCTTGTTGGAAATATTCAAGCGATTGCCGTATATTACGCAAACGCTGGCGCAGTTCGACGCCCATGAATTGCGCGATATAACTCAAATGCTTGCGCCCCCGCAGCAACTCCGCGACGAGATAGAAGCGGCAATATGCGACGACCCGCCCTTTACAATTACGGAAGGCGGAATTTTTAAAAAAGGGTACGACGCGCGCTTGGACGAGCTTATAGACCTCGCAACCAACGGCAAGCAGGCGGTAATGCGCATAGAGGCCGAGGAGCGCGCAAGAAGCGGCATATCGTCGCTCAAGGTGAGATACAACAAAGTTTTCGGTTATTATATTGAAATAACCAAAGCGAACCTCGACAAAACTCCGCAGAATTATATTCGCAAACAAACTATTGCGGGCGGCGAACGGTATATCACCGAAGAACTGAAGGATTTCGAGGAGAAGATACTCGGAGCCGAGGAGAAACGGAAGGCTCTTGAATCCGAACTGTTCGAGGCGCTGCGGCAAAAGACGCTTTCGCAGATGAGCGCGCTGAAGCGCATCGCCCGCGGGCTTGCGACGCTCGACGTTTACAACGCGCTTGCGACGGCGGCCGCAAAGCACAACTATATTCGTCCGCTCGTCGATTCGTCATGCGAGCTTGCGATAGAGGCGGGACGCCACCCGGTAGTGGAAAGAAACCTAACTGAAGACAGGTTCGTTCCAAACGACCTTACGATTAACGGCGGCGACGAGCGGCTGATTATTATCACCGGCCCCAACATGGCGGGTAAATCTACGGTGATGCGGCAGGCGGCGCTTATTACCATTATGGCGCAGATGGGTTCCTTCGTCCCCGCAAAAAGCGCGCGCGTCGGGGTAGTCGATCGCATATTTACGCGCATCGGCGCGGGCGATATGATAAGCCGCGCAAAAAGCACCTTTTTAGTGGAGATGGAAGAAACCGCGCGGATACTCAATCAAAGCACAAGCAGAAGCTTGATTTTGCTGGATGAAATTGGCCGAGGCACCAGCACCTTCGACGGCGTGTCAATCGCGTGGGCGGTGGCGGAATATATACACGACAAGATCGGCGCGAGGACCATGTTCGCGACGCATTACCACGAGCTTTCGCAGCTGGAACTGGTTTGCGCGGGAGTGAAAAACTTCAACGTCGCCGTCAAGGAATGGGACGGCAAGATTATTTTTCTGCGCAGGCTCGTCCGCGGCGGAGCTAACCATAGTTACGGCATCGACGTCGCCAAAATGGCGGCGCTGCCCAAATCGGTCGTCGAGAGGGCCAGGGAAATTTTAAAAGATTTGGAGGCGCACTCGATGACGCCTCCGGGGGTAAAGGCGAGCGACGAGCCCCCGGCGCCGTTCGCGCCGCGTAAGCGCAAGGGGCCTGCGCCGCGCTACGAGCCTTCGTTGTTCGACTGGGCCGCGCAGAAGCTCGCGCAGCCCTCCGAAGTAGAGGCGGAGCTTGCCGCGACGGACGTCGAGACGCTTTCGCCGCTTGAGGCTCTTAACCTGCTCGCCAAGCTGAAAAAATTGGTGAAAAAATGAAGAAAACCGCAGCGTCAACAATGACATACGAGCAAATAATCGCGGAGCTTAAAAGCATGGAATCGCCGGAAAACCGCGAGGGAATGAAACGGTTCGGCATAACCACCGACAACGCTCTTGGCATAGCCGTCCCCAAACTGCGCGCGCTGGCCAAACGCGTCGGCAAAGACCATGAATTAGCCCAAAAACTGTATGACTGCGGCATCCACGAGGCGCGCCTGCTGGCGGGCATGATTGACTCGCCTCAGCTTGTAACCAAGAAGCAGATGGACGACTGGACGGCGGCGTTCGACTCGTGGGACGTCTGCGATATGACCTGCATGAACCTATTTTGCAAAACGCCGTTCGCGTTGGAAAAAGTCCGCAAATGGGCGAAGGACGACCGGGAATACGTCCGGCGCGCCGCGTTCGCGCTGACGGCGTGCCTTGCGGTGCATTATAAAGAGCCGGGAACCGCCGCGTTCGAAGAGTTGTTTCCATTGATGGAAAAGTACAGCGCCGACGAGCGCAATATGGTTAAAAAGGCCGTCAACTGGGCTTTGCGTCAAGTCGGGAAACGGAACGAAACGCTGCGGGTCATGGCGGTTGAATGGGGCGAAAAAATCGCCGCGAAAGACGATAAATCCTCGCGTTGGATTGCCGCAGACGCTCTCCGCGAGCTGCGCGACCCGAAAGTAGTCGAGCGGGTTAAAATCAAAGGAAAAAAGTAGAACGCTTTTTTTGAATAAAATGATTATTGGCAAAGCCGGGCGCTTTCTGTTATTCTTGTAATATGTTTGCGCGTATTCAAGGAGTTGACTGCGATGAAAAAAAGCGTATTACTTTTCGCGCTGTGCGCGTTATGCGTTTTGAGCTCGGCGTCCTCGTCCGCAGCCGCCGAAATAGAGCTTGGCGAGCAGCGTAACTTTTACGTCGATAAATACGACAAATTTCCGCCTTATACCGCGGAAGATTCAATCGTCGCGACGCTTTACGCCAAAACCGCGTCGGTTTATTACTTCGTCGCCGACGACGCCTACGGCCAGAACGGTTTCACGTCGGATACGTTGGACGAGTGGGTGAGCTTGTTCGAGGTAAAAACGGTCGGAAAGGACGGACGCGGAGCTTATACCATTGCCGTAGAGGCTTTGGGCGTCCCCAGGTTTAACGACGAGGACGACAGGCTGTTCGTTTTGTTTCATAATTTCGGCGTCGCCCCTTACCGCTGCCAAAAGTTCGCCTATTGGCGTGCGGCCGATTTCAACGCTTCCGGCATGAACCGCAACGCCCGCGATATTATTTACATTCACGCGCAGGCGCTCGATTCCGAATACAAATGCAGCTCTACCAGCGTTCAAACAACGGCGCGAAAGGTCGCTTTTCCGGAGGCGATATTGACGCTCGGCTCGTTTATGACCTACGGTTACGACGCCGACGAGTCGATGTGGGTGCCGCAGGGCGCGGCTCTGCGTCTTCTGTATTTAACGGGGTATTACGAAGGAAGCCAATCGACGATGGATTGGCGCACCGACGTAAGCCTTTACTCGACTCACGCCAGCGAGCGCTTTAAAGAGACGAACAGAGGCACTTACTTTGATTACAACAACGGCGCGCTGTTGCTTTTTTTCTCTTATCTTGAAGACTACTTCGGCAAGGGAATCATTCAAAAAGTCGCGCAGAGCAAAAAAAACGATTTCGACGGAGTAGGAGAAGGAATCGCCGCGGCGGGAGGCAAAACCGGCGGAGTCGATTTTTACGGCAAGTGGACGGTCGCCAATATAATAAATTCCGGAAGAGAATATTCCTATTCGAGCGTTTCAATGACGGACGTAGTCGCGACCAAGCCGTTCAAAGACCTTAACGGCGACAAGTTTTTTTCGGTCGCGGCGTGGAGCACCGAGTACGTAAGCCTGCCGACGGACGCGCTTTCGCCCAACGATAAAATGCGGCTGACTCTTTCAATGCCCCAGTGCGGAGTCGTAACGCCCGCGCCAGCGGAATGCCAAAACGCCGATTTGGTTCACTTCGAGGCAGTGCAGATTCAGCAGCCGAAAGACTTGTCGGTTATTGAAAAACCGGTCAAATCGCTCGATCCGAAAGGGTACCCTCTTTGGACGGTCGATTTGGCGGGCTTCGGCGCGAGCGGCCCCAAGGCGTTCATCACCGCAACGCTGTTGAACGAAGAGACGATACCGGTCAATTTTAAAATTAAAATCGAAATCAACCCCGACGCCGAGCTTATAGACGGCGACATAGACTCTTACGAGGAAGAAAGCGCAGCGGAAGAAGAGCAAATTATTGAAGACGAAGTGGAAGAGCCGGATGACGAAACGTCCGCCGAAGAGGAATTGAGCCTGTTCGACGACGACCCGTGGGCGGAACGCCGGGATAGAAGCGGCTCAGGAGGCACAAGTTCGGGATGCGCATCCGAAGGCGAGGCGGCCGCGTCGTTCGGCGCGTTGTTATTATTTCTGTTTTTGGCGCGCAAAAGGCCGGCATTGATAAACAAACCCGATAAAATATAATAATCTCCGAAGTATTCTCGTTTTGCAGGAGAGTTTAATGAACAGGCGCATCGTTATAATTATTTCGTTAATTTTATCTTTCTCCGCTTGGTGTGCGGGTTGTTCTTCCGGCTCTTCAACCAACATCACGCCCAAATGCAAAACCGACGAAGACTGCAAAGGCGGCGAAATGTGTCTTCCCGACACAAAGCAATGCGTTAAAATCTGCTACCGAGACTCGGACTGCTTTAACGGTCAGTCCTGCGTCAAAGGCGCGTGCGTAACCCCGTCCGCCGACGGCGACGCCGCTGAAGACGAATATCCCGAATACGAATGGGAGCCGCCGGTCGATAACGCCGACGATTGGATTTGGGATAACAACGACCAAATCGACGACGTTCTTTCGGACGACCCCGCCGAACGGGACGAACAGACGGCTCAATGTTTGTCCAACGGCGACTGTCCGCTGGAACAGATATGCGTAAACCGCGTTTGCGCGCCGGGCTGCGCGAGCGCCCGCGATTGCGGAACGGCTAAAAAGTGCAATACCGCCTATCCGCCTAACGGCCTCTGCGTGGAGTGTCTCGCCGACGGCGACTGCGGGCCGGGCAAGGCGTGCCTTAACAACGCGTGCGCGTTCGTCTGCGTCTCGAACGCCGACTGCGCGGGCGCGCCCAACGGCAAATATTGCGAGCCTTCGTCTCGCGTATGCGTTCAGTGTCTCGACGACTCGGCGTGCAGCCAGGGGTACATTTGTTTTGAGAACAAGTGCGTGGGCGGCTGCAAAGGCGACCGCGACTGCGCGTCCGATATGAAGTGCGATCCGTCCTTCGGCGCGCACGGCAACTGTTTCGAGTGCGTAACCAACAATCATTGCCCCGTAGGCAAGGTTTGCAGCAATCACAGCTGCGTAACCGACTGCTCGGCGGTAACGTGCAACGCGCCTACCCCTTACTGCCTCCCCGCCACGGGCGCGTGCGTGCAGTGCCTTTCGGACGAAAACTGCCCCCGCGGTTACGTTTGCTCCGGCAACAACTGCGCCGCGGGCTGCAAGCAGAACGCGGACTGCCCGACCGGAAAATACTGCGACGCGGCGGCAAACGGCGGACAGGGCAAGTGCGTGGAATGCTTAGAGACGAGCCAATGCCCATCCGACAAAAAATGCCTGAACAACGTCTGTCAGTCGTCGAGCGGCTGCTCGACCGACCCCGAATGCGGCGCGGGTTATTACTGCCACCCGAAGACCGCGCAATGCGTCCAGCTTCCCGCCGATTACTGCGACCCGAATATATCAAACTCATGCAATTATTATTCGGGCTGCGACCCGCTGACTAGAACGTGCATTTCGTCTTGCATGGGACTGCCGATTTGTTTGTTCGACCAAAACAGAATTTGGTGCGTGGACGGGCTGTGCTACGGCTGCGAAAACGACGCTCAATGCGTTGGAACCGCCTGCAATAAGTTCGACCAAATGTGCGTAGTCTGCCAGTCAGACGCCGACTGCTCTCCGAGCTCGTACCACTGCAAAACCGATTCGGGCAATTGTTACCAATGTTTAGACGACTCGCATTGCTCAAACGGCAAAATATGCGACGTTGACAACGGCCGTAAGTGCGTTGAATGTTTGCAGAATTCGGACTGCAAAAACGCGGGCAAACCCGTATGCGGCAAGGACAAAACCTGCATACCGCCATGCTCGGACGAATGCGTAAAGGACGCGACAAAGTGCGATGCGGCAGATACGACCCCGCCGATAGCCTACCTTACCTGCGCCGACTACGACAACGACCCGTGCCTTGAGTGGGGCGGCTCGGCAAACTGTCCGACCGGACAAACCTGTTCGGCCAACAAATGCGCCTGCCTCAACGAATGCGTTCTTAACGCGCAGACGTGCGACTCGCAGGACTCTACTAAAATTTACATATGCAAAAAAGACTCCTACGGTTGTTTGTATTGGTCAACGAATTACTGCGCAACCGGCAAGTACTGCTCCAACGGCTACTGCTATTGATTTTTCAGAAAAACGCCTCGCTAAGGCGGACTCGAACGTCCGCCTTATTTTTTAGAAAACAAACGATATGACCGATTTTATTAAACAAATCGAAAGCTTCGACGACAACGCCGCGCGCGTCAAAACAGTCGCGGAGACGATTGAAACCGGCGGCTTGAAAACCAAAAGGTTCGTAAACGAATTTTGGACTGCAAAGCAGAGGCAGGGGCATTCGCTTCACGAAATAAGCTACCGCGCCTGCTTCAAAGCGGAGCTGCCGCGTTTTTTCATAGAGCGGCTGACGAATAAAGGAGACGCGGTTTACGATCCGTTCATGGGAAGAGGAACGACGCCGCTTGAGGCCGCCCTGCTGGAGCGGATTCCTTTGGGCAACGACGTAAATCCGCTTTCGCTTATTCTGCTGGAACCGCGGTTGTCTCCCCCCGGCTTAAAGCAAATCGAAAAACGTTTAAACGAAATCGACTTTGAAACCGCGCCGCCGTGCGAAATTGATTTGTCGATGTTTTACAGCGCTAAGACGCTTGCGCAAATAACGGCCCTGCGGGCGTATCTGCTTGAAAGGGAAAAGCGCGGCGAGCTCGACGACTCAGACAAGTTCATCCGCATGGTCGCGACGAACAGATTGACCGGCCACTCGAACGGCTTTTTCTCGGTTTACACTCTTCCTCCCAATCAGGCGACTTACCCCAAGCGCCAGATTGAAATAAACCGCAAGCGCAATCAGACGCCGCCCGACCGCGACGTCCGCTCGATTATTTTAAAAAAATCAAGACAACTGCTTAGAGACCTTACGGCCGCCGACCTTGTCCGTCTGCGCTCGATTGCGCAAAAAAAATTTTTATTGACCGGGCGCGCCGACGACTCGCCGGAAATTAAGGACGGCTCGGTCGCATTAATCGCGACTTCGCCCCCCTTTCTGGACGTCGTACAGTACGGCGCGGACAACTGGCTGCGATGCTGGTTTAACGGCATCGACGCGGACGCCGTAAAAAAGCGGATGACGTTGTTGAAAGACGTTGGACAGTGGTTAGATTACATGCAGACTGTTTTCGCGGAGCTTGCGAGAGTTCTTAAAAAAGGCGGGCATCTCGCCTTCGAGGTAGGAGAAGTCCGCGGCGGCAGACTGGCGCTTGACGAGCTTGTCGCTCCGCTGGGCGAAAAGACCGGATTGAAACTTTTAGGAATAATTATGAACAGTCAAAAGTTCACCAAAACCAGCGTCTGCTGGGGAGTGAGCAACATGACGAAGGGCACCAACGCTAACAGGATTGTTTTATTTAAAAAATGAGCGCTTTAAAAAAGCTGTTCGCCGGGCACGCGCCAAAATTAGGCGCGCTTGAAATATTTAAGTACATCGGCCCCGGTTTTATAGTAACCGTCGGCTTTATCGACCCCGGCAACTGGGCGAGCAATATCGCCGCAGGCGCAAGCTACGGTTATTCGCTGCTGTGGATGGCAACGCTTTCGACGATTATGCTGATAGTATTGCAGCACAACGCCGCGCACTTGGGCATCGTTTCGGGGTTGTGCATGTCGGAGGCGGCGAGCGTCAATTTCAAGCGCCGCTATTCGGTTCCCTTCCTGCTTTCAAGCGTTGCCGCCGCCATGGCCACCGCCGCGGCGGAGCTTTTGGGCGCGGCTATCGGCCTGAACATGCTTTTCGGCCTGCCCATACCGCTCGGAGCCGCCTTGACCGCCGCCGCGGTAAGCGCGTTTTTGTTTACAAAAAGCTACCGCAAGATTGAAAAATATATCATCGCGCTGGTTTCGCTTATAGGGCTCGCGTTTTTATTCGAGCTTTTTTTATGCGATATAAGCTGGGGCGCGGCGTTAAAAGGCGCCTTTGTTCCGTCGTTTCCCGCCGGTTCGATGCCGATAATAATGGCCGTTTTGGGCGCGGTTGTAATGCCGCACAACCTGTTTCTTCACTCGGAAATAATTCAAAGCCGTCAATGGAACCTTAAAGGAGAGGAAGCGATTAACAAGCAGCTTAAATACGAGTTTTACGACACGCTTGCGGCGATGATCGTCGGCTGGGCTATTAACGGCTCGATGATAATAGTTGCGGCGGCGGTCTTTTTCGCGAGCGGAACCGAAGTAACGGAGCTGTCGCAGGCTCAGGCGTCGCTTAAGCCCCTGCTCGGCGGCGCGGCGGCGGTCGTCTTTGCGATAGCGCTTCTGTTGGCCGGGTTCAGCAGCTCGGTAACGGCCGGAATGTCGGGCGCGAGCATATTCGCCGGACTGTACAAAGAGCCGATGGATTTGTCGGACAACCACAGCAGAGCCGGCGCGATTATTACATACGCGGGCGCGCTCGCGGCGATTTTCGTCTTCTCCGATCCTTTTAAAACGCTCATTTACAGTCAGGTCGCGCTTTCAATTCAGCTTCCGTTTACCGTTTTCGGATTGATAGCGATGACCAGCTCGGCGAAAATAATGGGCAAATATAAAAATTCGCCCTTCGATTTGGCTCTCCTGATTGCGATAGGCGCAATCGTGGCCGCGCTGAACGTCGCGCTGCTAATCGACGTTTTGTTTTAACTCACACTTCCACCCGCGAAACGCGCTCGTAAACTTTTTCCGAAATAAAAAGTTCCGCAATATCGCCGTCGATGAAGCCCGCCGCCGCTTCCTTCCGCATTATTTCAAGCGTTTTATCAAGCGGCAAAGCCTTTTTATAAGGCCTGTCCGAGGCGGTCAGCACGTCGTAAAGGTCGGCTACCGCTATAATTCGCGATTGAAGCGGAATGTCTTCGCCGGACAAACCCCGCGGGTAACCGGAGCCGTTTATACGCTCGTGGTGCGAATACGCTATTTCCGGTATCATCTCCAAGCTGCGGCTCCAAGGAATTTGTTTTAAAAAATTGTATGAATGCGTTACGTGCGTTTCTATCAGCGCGCGCTCCTGAGCGGTAAGCGTTCCCCTCGGAATCGACAGACATTTGGCTTCCGTCTCGTCTATAAGCCGCAGCGTTTCGCCGCGTTCGGTCTTATATTCCAGCGCAAGCGCGGCTTTTATTTTCTCTTCGTCCGAGGCGTCGGTGAAGAATTTTTTATTGTGCGCCAAAATGAAAGCCGCGGCGGCCTCAAATTTATCGGCCTCGTTATCGAGCGGCGCCGCCGCGTTGCCCGCCGCCGCACCGCTCGAAGAATTTCCGCGATCCCGCTCCTTTTTCAAAGCGTCCCGCTCCATCGCGGTTTTAATAAGAGAAAGACGCAGATTTATAAGCTCTTCAGAGCCTTGAGGCAGTTTGTTCGCTTTCAACAGAAGAGCTTCCGGCACCCCGACTTTGCCGAAGTCGTGAAGCAGCGCGGCGTATTTCAGCTCGTCCAGCTTGTCGCGGTCGAAAAATACTTCCGCGAATTTGCCCTCATTACAAGAGCTTACGGCCATAGCAAGAGCGGCGGCGCACTGCGCGACGCGCGCGCTGTGCCCTTTCGTGGGCGGGTCTCGACTTTCGATGGCGACTATAGACGCTTTTACGAAGCCTCCGAAGGCGCGCTTCAACTCTTCAATCAGCCTGACGTTTTCAAGAGCCGCGCCCGCCTGCCCGGCCAGCGAACGCGCCAAATCGCGCGATTTTTCGTCGAAAGGACGACAGAATCTCGCCGCGTCCTCGCCGTCGGAGAGAAAAACATGGTTTGAATCCTTGCGGTTAATCAGCTGCACTACGCCGAGTATTTCGTCGCGCTGATTTTTAATCGGAATGGCGAGCACGTTTACGGTGCGGTAGCCGCTTTTTTTATCGAAATCCCGGTTGAAAGAATAAGGCGCGTCCGGCGGTATCGCGTAAGCGTCCTCGATATGCAGCTCCTCTCCGCTTTCGGCCACGAATCCGGCTATGCTGCCGGGATTTAACGGAATTTTAACCGCCGCGAACGGAATTTTTATTGAATCGTTCTGCGCCGCCGCAAAATGAAGATGCTTCCCCTCCGCGCCGCTTTCCACCAAATACAAACTGCCCGCGTCGCAGCGCACTATTTCTCGCGCCGAGGAAAGTATAAGCTCCAGCAGACGCTCCGTGTCGCGCTCGCTTGAAAGCGCGACTCCGATCCGGTTGAGGCTGTCCAGCTCCCCCAGCAGGTCGTCCTTTTCTTCGAGCGTCCTCAAATGAGCGACCGCAGACTCGACGGATCTTTTTAAAATCTCCGAAGCTATTTCTTCCGGGTCGTCGCCGTAAACGCAGGCGTGAACTAATTTTGCGCGCGCGCCGAAAAAAGGCTTTTCTCCTTTGCGCAGCGCCGCGACCGCCCTGATTTTGCCGCCCCATCTTTCGACCGTCTCGTCCGCAAGCGATTCAATCTCGCGCGCAGAGGCGACTATCAACGCGCATTTTGCGGCGGCTGCAGGCTTGCCGGCGTCCGCAAGCGGCCTGACCGGGCCGACGGCGTTCAAACTATCTTCCGCGTCTCTTAACGCCCCAATGTCCCCGATGAAAATCTCTATCGGTTTTTTAATCATTTCAATTCCTTTAAGCGAGTCCGCGCCGAATAAATTTTCGGCAAAAACCGCGTCTTTTTGTTATTATAACAATAATTAAAAAATTGCGAAAAACAACCCTCGGCGATTTTTTGCTATGTAATTTAAATGACTTTCGGCGCGCCGGTTAAGAAAGATTGTAAATTTTTATTTTGCCGATCAGCCCCGCGCGGGAAATGCCCAGTATCTTGGAGGCGGCTGTGCGGTTCCCATCAACGTATAATAGAACTTTTTCGATGTGCTCCTTCTCGACTTGCGCGAGCGTTTTTTCCGCCTCGGACTTGCTTACGCGCCTTCCCGACAAAACCGCGTCGAGAAAATACTGCGGCAGACTCTTTTGAGTTACGGTCGAACCGGTTTCAAGCAAAACCGCGCCGTTAATAATCCGCCTAAGCTCGGCCACGTTGCCGGGAAATTGATATTTTTCGATCATTTGGCCGACTTCCGGAGAAAACGCGCGCGCCTTCTTGCCTAGCTTGGCGGCGAACTCGCTCAAAAAACGCTCGGCTAAAAAGCGCGCGTCGCCTTCGCGCTTGCGAAGCGGAGGGACGAAAAGCGACGCGAATTTAAGCCTGTAAAACATGTCGGCGCGAAAGTTTCCGGCGGTCGCCTCGCTGCTTAAATCTCTGTCGGTCGAGGCGATTATGCGGACGTCGCAGCGGGAGGAGCGGCCTGTATTGGAGTTTATAAGCTCTCCTTCCAACAGCAGCCTGAAAAGTTTGGTTTGAAGCGAAAGCGAAAGCTCGCCGATTTCCTTCAAATAAACGGTTCCGCCGGACGCTTCTTCCAAAATTTGCGACCTGTAGGCTCCGTAGGAGCCGGGAGCGAGTTTGTGGCTGGCGATTATACCGCTTGCGAAGACGGTCGAATCGATTGAAACGAAAGGTTTGTCCGCTCTGCGCGACATGCCGCATACGACGCGGGCGAGAAGCTCCTTCCCCGTTCCTTTTTCGCCCCACAGCAGTATATGTTTTTCTTCCGCCGCCGTTCGTTTCGCCTGTTCGATAAGTTTTTCCATTTGCGGGCTCTGATGCGCGATTTCCGAAACGGCAGGAAACGCGGCCTCTTTCGCTTTGGGCGCGGGCTCGCTCTTGCGCGGCCGCAGCGCCTGCTCAATGGCAATAACGAGCCTGTCGGGCTCTATCGGCTTTAAAATGTAGTCGAAAGCTCCCGCCTTCATCGCCTTTACGGCGAGCCCCGTCTGCCCTCCGGCGGAATATCCTATTACCTGCGGAGCGTTTTTTTGCGAGCGTATTTTAACCAAGGCGGCTAAACCGTCCGCAGTCCGCATTTCCATGTTCAAAAGAGCGACGCAGGGCGAAAGGCGCTGAAATTCGGACATTGCGAGCTCCGGCGAGGAAAAAACGACCGCGTCGTACTGCATTCGTTTTAAAATGGTTTCAAGGTAATGAGAAACCGCCTTTTCGTCGTCGATTATTATAATTCTCCGCATATGCCTTTCCTATGTGGACGCTTATTTCTATATGGTAATAAAGGGCGGCGGCGGCGTCAAATATAACGAAAACAAAAAAACCGCCCTTACGAGCGGTTTGCTTTTTTAATTGGTGGCGATGGAGGGACTCGAACCCCCGACACGACGGATATGAGCCGTCTGCTCTAACCGACTGGGCTACATCGCCAACGCGAAAATAAATTATACTTTCCGGCCTTTGCTTGTCAATTGAAAATAAAAAACCGGCGCGATTTTTTCCGCGTTCCTCCCCGCCGGCTAAACGGTAACTTTTTTTAATTAATCCCGGCTTTTAACCAGTCTCGCAAACGCAGCGCCGATTTCCGCCTCAAACGCGGCGAGTTTATCTTTGTCCCAGCTTTCTTTGGGGCCGCGCAAAAAGGTGGTGAAATCCTTTCGGTTGTCGAAGCGGGACAGCGGAATATAAAAGGCATTGCCGCGCGTTTCAATTTTAACCGCATCGGGTTTGTCGCTTTGCGACAGCAGATAATCTATATCGTCGCAGCCGTATTCGTTAAGCAGAACGTCTATCGGAACTCCGTGATTTAAAATGCTGCCGGGGTTGTCTGGGTCGGCTCTGTCCGCGTTTTTCTGGCGCGACTGTTCCGGCGTAACCCAAATGTACAAAGCGGCGGCTTCGCTTAAAATATCGTCGGAAAGAGCCGCAAAGCTCGCCGCGTATCCGTACGGATGAGGAAGCGGCATGGCGCTTTTATCCGCTCCGCCGCGGGCGAATTCGATTACTATCGTTCTGCCTTCCAGCGATTCGGGGATGTTTGCGTATTTTTCGTCGAGCGTTTTGTTGGACAAATCTTCCATTTTGCACCCAAGTTCGCTTAGAGTTACGCTGCGCAACGACTCGAACGGAGGCTTGCCGCCCGCCGCGGCGCGCGCGCGGTCGATGCGCCCGAACATATGACGGCTGGGGCATTTGTAGTTTTTAAACGGCTTTGAATGCAAATCCGCGAAGTCCTCGTTAATCAGATTAATGAGCGTCAGCCAGTCTATCGGGTCGGAAAAGCCTTTTGTCGGATCGGCGAAAAACAGCCGTTTATTGGCCAGCTTTTGAAGCTCGTCGTCAACCACGCGCATAAAATAAACGTACGGGTAGTCGTCGAGTTGAACGGTGCGTCCCATGTTGTAAAGCTCGCGGCATCGCTCGTCGGGAAGGGAGTCAAGGTAATGCCTTACTTCCGATTTGCCGCTAGCGGGAAGCGCGACCAATAAAATCGTTTTAAAGAGTTCTTTCATGCTTTTGCCTCGCAATAAGGTTAAAAGGCTTTAATAGCGGACGGCCGTTTTGCCGGTTTTTACTTTTTAGCGTCTTCTTTCGCCTCTTTAAAAAGGCGCATGGCGCAGAATTTTGGGCCGCACATAGTGCAGTACTCGGCCGTAGAAAAGCATTCGGACGACTGGTTTCGGCTTGCGTCGAAGTATTCGCGCGCGCGGTCGGGGTCGAGCGCCAGCGAGAACTGGGTTTCCCAGTCGAACTCGAACCGCGCCTTGCTCATCGCCTTATCCCGTTCCGCCGTCCAAGTCTTGCCTTTCGCCACGTCCGCCGCGTGCGCCGCGATTTTAAACGCTATTATGCCGTTGCGCACGTCTTCGGCGTTGGGCAGACCCAGATGCTCTTTGGGAGTAACGTAGCACAAAAAGCTGGCGCCGTGGTAAGCTGCCAGCGCGCTGCCTATGGCGGCGGTGATGTGGTCGTATCCCGGCGCTATGTCGGTTACTATCGGCCCCAAAACGTAGAAAGGCGCGTCGCCGCATATCTCGCGCTCTTTTTTCATATTCATTTCAATTTGGTTCAGCGGCACGTGCCCGGGCCCTTCAATCATAACCTGCACTCGCTCTTCGCGGCATCGGCGCGTAAGTTCGCCCAGAACTTCCAGTTCCGCAAACTGCGCCGCGTCGGAGGCGTCCGCTAGGCTGCCCGGACGCAGTCCGTCGCCCAGAGAAAGCGTTACGTCGTATTTTTTCGCTATTTTGAGAATTTCGTCAAAATGAGTATAAAACGGATTGTCTTTGCGGTAATGCAGCATCCATTGAGCGATAATCGCGCCGCCGCGGCTGACTATGCCGGTGGCGCGTCCCGCGGCCATGTGCATATGCGTCAGGCGAAGCCCCGCGTGAATGGTCATAAAGTCCACTCCCTGCGCCGCCTGTTTCTCTATGATTTCCAAAATAAGCTGGGGCGTTATGTCTTCAATTTTCTCGACTCGCGAAACGATTTCGTAAGCCGGCACCGTGCCGACAGGAATTGTCGCCCGGTCGATAATCGCTCGGCGGATAGCGTCGAGGTCGCCGCCGGTGGAGAGGTCCATCAGAGCGTCGGCTCCGTAACGCTCGCATATTTCAACTTTTTTTAGCTCTTCTTCAATGTTGGACAGAAGAGCCGAATTGCCGATGTTGGCGTTAATCTTAACCGTCGCGCCGCGCCCTATCGCTTTGGGCTTAAGATTTTTATGGTTTACGTTCGCCGGAATGACCATAGTTCCGGCGGCGAGCTCGTCCCTCACGGTTTCGACCGTCAGGCGCTCGTCCCGCGCCGCGATTTCCATTTCTTGGGCGATTATTCCTTTTGCGGCGTGGTTCGCCAGCGTTGCGTTGTCGGTAAGCGTTCGCATGTTGCAAGCCTTTCGTTCTGATAATACAAATACTATTGACTGCGGTTTCAATAAGCCGGCCAAATAAAAAACATACTCCCCTAATTTTTAAAAGTAAAGAGCAAGCGGCGCGCGCCGCCTGCCCGCGACTCATAGGAAACTCATGCGAGTTTGAAACTTCCCCGATTTTAGCAAGACCGCCGCAATTCGTAAAATTATAATTTTGTAACTTGCGGGGAGCTCCTTTATAATCGCAAGACGAAACGGTTTTGCGTTTTGACGTTAAAAGGAGAATTAAATGCGAGAAACGACGAAAATTCTAATCGTTTTATTTGCGGCGCACGCGGCGGCGGTCTTTATCGGCTGCGGCGGAAGCGGAAGCGGCGGCGGCTCGGACGAGGATAATCAGGCCGAGAACGAAACCTTGCAGGAAAGCGAAGCGGCGGACGAGGCCGAGGCGGAAGAGAACGACGGCATGCTTGCGGTTCCTTACATGCCGCCCAAATGGCCGAATCCTTACATTGATAAGCCGTACTTGCAGGAATACAACTCGAATCCGACGCAGGTCGAGACGGAAATCGGCGCGCTCGTGGCGGTAATTTTGCCGCCCGCCGGTTTTGACGGCTTCGACGTTCCGACTCAGATTAACAAGCGCGGCGTAATCGTTCACAAAAAAGAAGGCGGCTTCGATACGATCGCCATCGACGAAACGCACCCGGATTTAATCGCGGGCGCCGCGGCAAATGAAGCGATTGTTATGGCGAACGAAACCCGCGTTTACTTAGTTTACGGCGACAAACAAATTAAAGTCGTGGAAGCTCCCAACGGCGCGAAAATCACGGGCATATCGGCGCAAAAGAAAAATATTTACGTTTTCACCGATAAGGGCGCGGGCGCGCTGGCGACAGACGGAGCGGTAAAATGGGACATTGCGGACGGCAAGATCGCAACCGCCGCCGTCGAGTTCTCTCTTGCGGTCGGTCGGGCGAATTCCGAGCTGTTGGCGCTTGGCGGAGACGGTTTCCTAAATCTTTACGAGGCTCTTGCGGGCGATAAACTCGGCGCTCCGCTGGCCTCGCTCGACGCCGACGGAACTTACAAGGCCGGAGCCGCGGTCGCGCTGCTGAGCGGCGTGGAACTGCCGGTTAAGGCCGATTTACTCGCGGTCGGCAAAACGGGCTTGCAGGCTTTCAACGTTCAATTTAGCGCCGGAGTCTTTTCGCTCGTCGAAGTTCCAAGCGATATGTTCGCCGCGACAAGCGTTCCTCTTGACGGCCCGAACGCCGCGGTCAAAGCGTGGGACGGCGGATTTATAGTCGGGACAAACGGCGGAGCCTACCGTATTATGAACCGCGACATGGGATTAGAATGGCGCGTTTACAACGCCGAGCGCTGGGTCGTAAACGAGTTCGTAACGGGAATAGCGACGGACGAAACGAAATCGGCGAGCCCGATTTACTTCGCCACCAAAGGCGGACTTTCTACCGTAACGACGAAACTTGAAACGCTGGAGCAAAAGCTCAAGCTGTTCGTTGACCGCATAAAGCTGCGCCACGACCGCGACGGAGCGGTGGCGGACTCGCGCCTGCTGAAGCGCGGCGACCTTTCCACAAACGTGCCGTGGGACTCGGACAACGACGGCTCGTGGACGTCGTATTGGCTTTTGGGAGAGTGTTTCCGTTATACGGTTACCAAAGCGGACGACGCGAAGGCCAACGTCGACAAATCGCTTGAAGCGATGCTGCGTCTGCACGACCTTACCGGAACCGATTATTTCCTGGCGCGCGCGGTTATTAAGAAAGAGGGGTGCAACCTCGACGACTGCGACGACCCCGACGACGGCCATTGGTATTCTTCGCCCGACGGCAAATGGTGGGTCAAGCGCGACACCAGCAACGACGAAGTAATCGCTCACGCGTTTATGATGGGGCATCTTTACGATTTGTGCGCGGACGACGCGATGAAAGAGCGGATTAAAAAACACATCGCCAACATTTTCAGCGGAATCATCAAGAACGGCTGGCAGCTTATCGACCCGATAACGAACAAGGTTACCACTTACGGCCAGTTTGACCCGTATTACGTGAACGAAGAGATTGAAGGAAAATACGGAGACGGCGGCCTGCGCAGCGCGGAGATTTTAGCCGGTTTGACGCTTGCGTATTATTTGACGAAAGACCAAAAGTTTCTCGACGCGAAATGGACGCTTATAAACGAATACGGCTACGCCGACAACGCCGAGCGCGAGTCGCTGTACGTCGGCAACCAGCAGAGCGGCGACCACGACGAAATGAGTACGGAGAGCTGGTTCGTGCTGCTTCGCTACGAACACGATCCGGCGCTGCGCGAGCGCTGGGTAAAGGGGTGGGGGCTCGATTACAAAAAAATAAGCGTGCAGCAAGGCGCGTGGTGGGATTTGGTCAACGCGATGAGCGGAGGAGAAAACGCCCGCATAGATTACGCCGTACGCTGGCTCAAGCTCGCGCCCGTGGACATGATTAGATGGAACCAGCATAACAGCCACCGCAAAGACCTGATTGCGTGCCACAAACCGTACGACCAGAACGGCCGAATACGCTCGGACGGCAAAATAATACCGTACGACGAGCGCCGCTGCGACAGATGGAACACCAACCAATATATGGTTGACGGCGGAATGGGCGGCGTAATTGAAATGGACGGAGCCGACGTTCTGGCGCCCTACTGGATGGCGCGCTATTACGGCTTCATAAAAGCGGACGGCGAATAAAAAGCGCAAAGGGCGCGTAAATGCCCGACAAACCAAGCGGAAAACTCCCCGATCTCCCGTTCGATTTCGGTCCGAAAATTTTTTCGGTCTCGGAAATCGTCTCAAAGGCGGACGCCGCTCTCGCGGCCCGCTTTTTAAGCGTCCTCGTAGAAGGAGAAATAGCGGAAGGAAAGCTTTACGACCGCTCCGGTCATTTTTATTTCAGCCTGAAGGACAAGACGTCGCGTATGCCGTGCGTTATGTTCCGCAACGACGTCCGCCGTCAGAGCAGGCTTCCGCGCGACGGCGAGCTCGCGCGGGTCAGAGGGTCGCTGGGCGTGCACGTTCAAACCGGCGCGTTCCGCTTTGCGGCCGAGTATTTCGAGTTCGTAGGCGAGGGCGAGCTGCGCGAACAGTTCGAGCGTCTTAAAAAAAAGCTGTCGGAAGAAGGACTCTTCGACGAGGAGCGCAAGCGGCCGCTCCCCGCCTTGCCTAACGTAATCGGCGTCGTAACCTCTCCAGAAGGCGCGGTCGTTCACGATTTGATTAAAGTCATTCACGGCCGTTTTCCGCCGGTAAAAATCTTAATATCCCCAGCGCCGGTTCAGGGCGCGGACGCCCCGCCTAAAATTATCGCCGCGATAAACAGGCTTGAAAAAAGAGACGACGTCGATTTGATTATAGTCGCGCGCGGCGGTGGAAGCGCGGAAGACTTGGCCTGCTTCAACGACGAGCGGCTTGCAAGGCGTGTTTACGCCTGCGAAAAACCGGTCGTTTCGGCGATAGGCCACGACGTCGATTTCACCATTCTCGATTTCGTCGCGGACGTCCGCGCCGCCACGCCCAGCCACGCCGGAGAAATGACGGTTCCTGCCATGCCGCAAATTACGGCGGCCTTCGACCGCTATAAAGACGCTCTTGCGCGGGCGGTAACAGCCGGAACGCAGAGCCGCCGCTACGCTCTTTCGTCGGCCAAGCGGGAATTGGACGCATTTCCGCGCCGTCTGCGTCAAACTTATCTTTCGCTGGACGTCAAGCAGAACGTTCTGCGCGCAATGATTTTTCAGGCTCTTCAAAAAAGACGAGCAAAACTCGACGCGGCGCAGTCGGCCTTTTTGCGCAAAAGCCCTCAGCGCGAGCTTTCAAGCCGTTCCAACGCTTTAGCGAACGCGAGGCGCGCGCTCGAAACAAACGCCGCCAAAATTTTGTCGGAAAAGAAAAACGCGCTTGGAGAGATGAAGGCAAAGCTGGGCGCGCTGGACCCGTCGGCGGTTTTAAGCCGCGGATACGCCGTCGTATTTGACGAAAACGGCGAGGCCGCGCGCGACGCGACGCGCCTTTCGCCCGGTCAAAAGGCGGTTATTTTATTCGCCAAAGGGCGCGCGGAAGCGGAAATTAAAAAGATTGAGCCGTAGCGGCGGTTAGAACGACGCTATTTTCTCGACGTCGCCGGACTTGACGTATCCCGTCAAACCGTTCGGGGAAGTTATTTTCCGCCATCCTTCCATCTCTTCGGACAGGGCGGCCTTCATCCCTTCGCTCGCCTTGAACGACGCTGGGAAGTTTTCGTGCGGCCCCTCCTTAGCTTCGCAGCTCGCAATCACCACGCCCCAGTCGGTCAAAACGTCGTCCTTGGCTTTAAGGTAAAACAGCGACCCGAAAACGACGGTAAGAACCGCCGCCGCGACGAGCGCCGACGAAGCGCGCTTTTTGTTTCGCGGCGTCCGGGTAAAAAGAAGCGTTATAGACAGAAGCGACGCTCCCCACATGCAGGCGATAAACAGGGCCGCCCACGCGTCCGAAGAAAGAACGTCCAGCGCGCTTTGCAAGGTGAGTCCCGCGTCGTCGTCCTCGGCCTTTGCGGATTTGACCGTTTTATCGCCGGATTCGGCGGCGGCGTCCGAGTTCTGCCTTTTTATTTTTTTTGCGACTATCGCCAAATTGGCTTTCGCGTCTTCGTCGCCGGGAGAAAGAATTTTCGCCCGCTCTAAAAACAAGACGGCCATTCCAATCTTTCCCGCTTTGGCGTAAGCCGTTCCCGCGTTGTAGGCTACGTCCGAGCTTTTAGCTCCGTTGTCCCACAGCTGTTTGTATATTTCCGCGGCCTTTAAATGCTCTCCGTCCGCGAGCTTCTTTTTCGCTTTTTCCGCGGCGGCCTGACGGTCGAAATCCTCTTCGGCGGCCAAGCCATGCGCAAGGAACGCCGCGCAGACAAGCTGCAAGACGACTGCGAATATGATTATCGCGCGCTTCATTGCGAAATTCTCCTTGTCAGCGCCCCGGCTTCTTCAAGCATCTTGGCGGCCGTTTCCGCCGAAGGCGGCAGCGGAGCGAAACGCATCGTTTCCGTCCCCGATAAAAGTTCCGCAAATTTTTCTCCCGCGCCGTCGTCTTTTAAAAACGCGGCGACGCATGATTTTACCGATTCCGTTTTTAAGCCCGCAAACGGCTTTCCCGACGCTATTTCCGCGGCCGCCGCCAAAGCCGCGCTTATTTCCGCAAGGGCGGTTTTTACGTCGTCAGCCTCTATGGCCGCCGACGCGGCTTCGAGCGAGCGCCTTATTTTGTTTTTATTCTTTTCGGCCTTAGCCCTGCGCGCGGCGCGGACTAGAGCGAGCGAACCGACGAGCCCGTAAACGGTCAGAGCCGCGGCGAACGGCCCGATTAGCAAAAATTTAATCTCGGGCCGCCTTACCATAGGCGGCTGCGAGCGTTTAAGCGAAGGCGAAAATCGGAACGGCCGGTATTTTTCCGAGCCGCTTTTAAGCTGCGATTCGTCGCTTTCCGCTGCGGATGATTTTGTTTTGCTCTGCGCTTTGCCCGGCGCGACGAACAGTTCTATCGCCGGAATTTCCTTGGTTTGATAGGCGCCTTTTTCCGGGTCAAAAAAAACGAACGGCGCGAACTGGAGTTTTTGAGCTCCGTCGGACGTTGGAACCGCGAGGATTTCGGCTTTTTTCGAGCCCGCGATTTTTTCGGCTCTAAACGTCGACTGCTCGCTTACCGTCGGAGGATAAAACTTGAAGGCCTTGTTTTCAAGCGGTTCCGGCAGCTTTAAGGCTTTTATGTTTCCCTCGCCCGAAACGGTAACGGCGACGGTGAATCCTTCGCCCGACTCCACCGTTTTTTTGTCGGGAGCGCCCGCGAGCGAAACGTCGAAAACGCCGACGTTTGAGGCGGAGAAGCCGGGAGGCTGGTTCGCTTCCGGCAGCGGTTTGACGTCGATTGCAAACGGCTGCGAAACGCGCAGGTAGCGTTTTCCTTGAGAGAAAAATCCGCCCCCGACGACCGCTTCGACTTCGAAAGAGCCGATTTCCATTTTGCCCGCTTTTTTTGGAAATAAAGCGACCTTTTCAAGCATAAAGACGCTGTAGTCGCGTCCGTCAACGCTCATAAAAAAGCGCGGGGCCTGTTTGCCGATGTCGATCTGCTCGACCCATGCGTCCATGTAAACCGGCTTCTTTTTCGCGCCGGCGTCGTTGAGGCTCACCGCCGAAAAAAGATAATACGCGACGATAACCTGCTCGCCGACGTACGCCGACTTCTTGCTCGCAACGGCTCTCACGAAAAGCTCCGGAGTTCTCTTCTCCGCCGCGTTAAGCGGAGCGTTGACGCCGGTTAAAGCCGCGCCCAAGCTCGTTTTCGAGCCGCCGGCGGAAGCGTCCGCCGCCCCGCCCGAAACGCCTGAAGGCATAACGTCGACGATAATCGGAGCGCTGCGGTAAACCCTGCCGCCTTTAACCGTCAGAACCGCGGGCTCAATCGTCAGTTTGCCGATGCGGTTGGGACGCAGCTGCAGCGTTATACGCTTCTGCGTCTTTTGCTCCATGCGCCCGTTGGCAAAGGTAACCTGCGAGCTCGTCCCTTCGGATTTATTAAGAATTTGAAAATCGGCGAGCGAGGGAAGCTGCATACCTTGAACCTTGGAATCGTCCGCGACGGTAAAAACGACCTGAAGCATGAGGACGTCTCCGTCAAGCATCTGCGACTTATCCGCCGCAGTCTGCGCGCCCCATTCCTCCGCCGCCGCAAGCGACGCAAACGCCGCCGCGACCGCGATTACCGCCGTCTTTAATAACTTTTTAGCCGTCACCACGATTTGTAATTTCCGCCGCCGTCGGCATTTTGTTTGTCTTTTTGCATCTCAAAAAGGAAAAACTTCATCGGCTTTTCGTTTTCCTGAAGGCTGTCTAAAAGCTGCTCGGCGTCCTGCTCGCTTATCGGTTTGGCCTGTCCAGCCTGCGCCTGCGCGTCGGAGCCTTGCTGCTGCTCCTGTTTTTCTTTCTCGGACTGACCCGGCTTATCCTGCTTGTTCTCTTTCTTCTCATCCTTGCCGTCTTGCTTCGGGTCTTTTTCCTTATCCTTTTCCTGATTTTGCTCTTGTTTATCCTTATCGCCGGCCTGATTTTGCTCGTTTTGCTCTCGTCCGTCGTTTTCCTTGTTTTGTTCCTGATTTTCCTTGTTTTTCTCTTCACGCTCTTTTTTTTGCTTCTCTATTTGCTCTTTTATTTTATGCGCCGTTTCCAAATTGTACTTCGCGTCCATATCCGACGGTTCGGCCAGCAGGGCGCGCTTGTAAAAATCTATCGCGGAGTCGGCTTTTTTAAGAGCCTCGTCGAAGCCTATTTGTCCTTTGGTAATTTGGCCGACGGCGACGTTGCCGAGATTGTAGTACGCGGCTTGACGCAGCTTTTTGTCCGTCGAAGTCGTCGCTTTAAGCAGCTCCTCGCTCGCCTTATCGAGGTTTCCGCTCTTGGCGTAGGCCGTTCCTCGGTTGAAAAAAATCGCGTGGCGCAGCTTGTCCCAGTCGTCGCCGCGCTCTTTATTTTTAAGCCTGTCGTACGCTTTGTCGAACGCCTTAACGGCTTCCTCGTAATGCCCTTTGGCGTAAAGGTCGTTTCCCTCCTTAACGTCCGGGTCTTCGATTTCAAAGGGGTCGAAAGCTGAAGCGGCGCCCGACGAGACAACGCAAACCGCTAAAGCCGCAAACGCCGCGGCGAATAAGACAAAAAGAGATTTGAATTTCATTTCGCGTCTCCCTTTTTCAATCCCAGCCGGCCTCCTCTTCTTTCGTCGAGCGCGAAACCGGCCGCCAGCAAAATAAAGCCGCCTAACAGCGGAAGGTAAAAACGCTCGTCGTATTGAGTGTACATTTCGCTTTTAAATTCGGCCTTCTTCATGCGCGAAAGCTCCGCGGCCAGCTCCGTCAGGTCGCTTCCTTCCTGAAGATTGTAATACTTGCCGCCGCTTTCCTCGGCTAATTTTTCAAGCAGCGCGTCGTTGCGCTTGCTCATTACGGTCTTGTCGCCTTCCTTGAGATACCCGCCGCCGCGGTCTCCCGACGGAATCGGCTCGCCCGCCGCGCTCCCGACGCCGACCGCGTAAACCCTGACGCCTTGTTCCTTTAAAGCGGCGAATTCTTTTTCCGTATCTTTATCGAAGTCCTCGCCGTCGGTTACGACAACCGCGACCTTTGACCCGCCGTTCTCCCGCGAATCCTCGAACGCCTTCGACGCCGCCGCGAACGCTTTGCCCAGAGCCGTGCCGCCCGCGTTGACGTCTCCGATGGAGACGGATTTGAGAAACAATTTTGCGGCTGAATAATCGGTCGTAAGCGGGCATTGCACGAACGCCGCGCCGGCGAAAACTATTATTCCCACGCGGTCGCCTTTTAAAACTTCCATCAAGCGGGCGATTTCAAGTTTGGAGCGCGTCAGCCTGTCGGGCGAAGCGTCGCGGGCGCTCATGCTCTTTGAAACGTCCAGCAGGAAGAGGGCGTCCGTTCCTTCGCGCTTGACCATGACCGATTTCCCGCCGAACTGCGGGCGCGCCAGCGCGAAAACAATGGCCGGCAGCGCCGCGAGAAGAAGGACGAACGCGGCGTTCCTTTTTTGAAGAGAAAACGAAACGAACTGCGCTTTAAGCGGTTCGGGGTACCCCAAGGAGGCGAACTTTTTAGAGTTGGCCCGCGCCGAGAACCAAAGCGCCGCCGCCAAAGCCGGAACGAGCGCAAACAGCCAAAACGCCCAAGGATGGCCGAAACGCATTCCGCGGTCTCCGGTCGCGAACGCCGCCGCTATCGGAACCAGCCCCAAAAGAATAAGCGCCCAAGGAAGACCTATCCGCATTCCTTTCTCCTCGCCAAGCCGGCGTTAAATTTAAAACTCTTTTTCAAAGCGCGGCAGAGCCGCCAGAAGCGGCGCGACGAACTCTTCGTTCAGCCCCGACGCGCGCAAATTTTTTATTCTCTTTTCAAGCGCCGCCGCGGCGAGCTTCGCCCATTCGCCTTTCGGCTTTATTGCGTCGAACGAAAATTTTGCGTCGTATCCTTTGCAAAGTTTTTCCATCGCCCCCTTCGCCGGAACGAGCGCGCCGGGCAGAAGGCGGTAAGGCTCGAACTTAATCTCGCCTTTGGCGAGCGCCGGATAAAAAGAAAGAGCGAGTTCCCTGCCGATTTTCGCCTTGTCTCCGCCTCCGCGGTCAAAGAAGCCGCAGTTTACGGCGAGCCCTTTAAATCCGGCGGTTTGCGCCGCCGTTTTTACTCTCGCCGCGCGCGCCGACGCGCTTACTACGGACGCGTATCCGCCCTCGCTTTCAATCGAAACGAAAAGCGCCGCAAAAAGCGTATTATCTTCGATTTTTAAAAGCGGCGGCAGCGTCGAATCGGAGTGAAGAATCGAAAGGTAATCCGGCCATGGAACGTCGAGGCATTCGTCCGCGCCCGGCAGCGATTTCCGCTCGCTCAAAGCCCTGCCGTTTTTGCCGTAAACGTCCTCGTATATAACGTAAATCCGGCCGTCGTCGTCTTTCGCCGCCATGCAGTTTTCGGCGCTTTGAACCGATTTTACGTACGGGCAGTCGGGCGCGTAGCCGACGCTTCTGTCGTAAATTCCGCGCTCCAATCCGGCGCATCCGGCTTTTTTATTCGAAGGCTCGACTAAAATTACCACGGCGTCGTCCGCGCCGAAACGAACCCGCTCCCCTTTTTGGGCGTCGAGGAAGTCGTCGCAGTCGTCCGCGCCGAAAGTCGATTTGCCTATTCCGGGCTCCCCCGCGGTAACGAACGTCGTCCATTTTTCGGCGTTCTTTTTGTCTTTGAGTATGATGGTTTTTGAGCTTGCGCGGACGAATAAGCCGAGATTTTGGCTTTCGGCCAAATACGCGCACATGGCGAGAACGCATTCTCTTATATCGCCGAAAGTTCTGCCGCCCAAAACGTACGCCGCGTAATTTTCGCGGTCAACGACGCTCAAAACGCGGCCGTCCCGATATTCCCCTTCCGCGCCGCCGAGAAAGAGCGTCTCCGGTTTTTCCCAATCCGGCGCCGCGACGACGATTAAATCGTAGATGTCAAGCTGGTTTGATTCGTCGTAAAGCGCGCTTGTCTCTTCGTTTATCGGGATAAAGTCGAGCTCGGCGTCCAGCGCCAGCTTCGCGTGAGCCTCCGGCGCCGCGACTATCAGACGCAGCATAAAATTTTCATTTCTGCCGACGTAATAAGCGCGCTGAAAATAAGCTCCCCAATCGCCGCGCATCACCCGAAAGTTCGCTTCGCGGGCGAGTCTTTCCAGCCTTTCGCGTCTCGCCGCAAGCGCGGGGCTTTTTTCGGCCTCGCATTTAAGAGGAAGAAAGGCGAGCGATCCGGCGAACCCCGCGGGCTCTTCGCCCGAATAGCTCGCGATTACTTTGCCGCGGCCTCCGGTCAGGCCGACGGCCGACGGATCGGCCATGGGAACGTCGGTCGTAATCGCGGTCTTCTGCGCGGCCGCAAGGTCGTAAATCGCGTTGACGTCGAGGCTTCTCACGCGCGGTCCCGACGCAAGCGTCAGCGCCGCCGCTCTCAAGCATCCGATGTCTTTGGCCGCCGAGTGCGGATTTATATGATTTTTAGTGCTCATCGCCTTCTCTTTCGCCGGCTTTTTAAATAGTTTATAAGCCGCGCCGATTTTTGCCCGGCGCAATATTTAACAATTAGACGGTTAAAAATATTCCAAAAAACGCCGATTAAGAAATACATTATAAAGCGCAATTTCGCAAATTAATTAGGTTTGCTCTCTAATGCCGCTCCGTCCCTCGACCGCGAACGAATTAGACCAATCTCGGAGCTCGCAAGCCGAGCCGTTTGCCTTAAATCCCTTAGGGATTTTTACAAGCAAAAAAACTAAATTTAATAACATTGTTCTCCGCAATAAATTGACGCCAATACTCTTTTTCGGCAAGAAATGAATTAATCTGCAACAACCTCGCCCCGCGCCGCCGGCGTCGGCGTTATCGGCGTTTTGCGTAAACGCGCGGTCGGATAGCTATGCGGGCGCGCCGCATAAATTTTGCATAATCAAGCGGCTTAGGTTATATTTATACGCGCCAATGACTAAAAAAGTTTTGTTTTTCATTTTTGCCGGGGCTGTAGTTGTAGTTGCGGCGTGCTGCGTTTTGTATCCGCGCCCATCCGCCGCCGCCGACGAGGCCGCAGAAGACGCGAAAGTCTCGAACGCTCCGCCGGACGAAAAAACGGACGCCAAAAAAAACGAGGAGACCAAAGCGAAAGAAAACGTCGGCGACGGTAAGGATAAGCCCGCGGAGCTTGCCGCGCCTATTTACGACTACCTCGAACGCGCGACCGCGGCCTACGAATACGGCGATTACGGAGCCGCAAGAAAACTTGCGGCGCAGGCGCTCAAGCACGAGCTAAGCCCTAAAGGAACGAAAGACGCGCTGGTAATTCTCGGTTTGTCTCATTATATTTTAAAAGAGTACAACGCTGCGACCGAAGCCTTTACCCGTCTGCTTTTTGCGGACCCTTATTATAAGCTCGACCCGTTTTACGCCCCTCCGCAAATCATTGATTTTTACGAAAATTTAAGATCGCAGCTAGAACCGAAACTTCGTCCCATTAAAGAAAAGATGGCCGCGGACGGCGCAAAAAATTCCGACAATCAACCGCCGATAAACGCCGTCGAGGTGAAATACGTTCAAAACTCAAAAGCGCTGAATCTTCTTCCGTTCGGCGTCGGTCAGTTTCAAAACGAGCATTACGGCAAGGGATACGCGCTGCTGGTAGGCGAAATTTTCTTAATCGCGGTAAACGTCGGCGCATACTTGACGGTGAAGGCGCTCGCCGGCTCGGACGGCAAATACAGCCATGAGGGAGCGGGCGCCGCCAAAGCTATGCAGATAGTTCAATACAGCGCGGCCGGTTTGTTCGGCGCGCTTTGGGCTTACGGGGCGGTGGACGGAATGGTTTATTTCGTCCCGGAAAAAAAGATCGTCTTAAACGAATCGCCGTTCAAGAGCGCGAAAAAGGAAAGCGTTTCTTCTCCGCTGACTTTTTCGGCGGCGATTGGGTTCGGCTTTTAATTTGCTAATTGGAGGTTCGCTTTGGAAAGACGAATTGCGTCTCCTACCATCACAATTACGCGCAGGCAGATGACGCTTGTTTTCTGCGCGCTGGCGCTTTTGTGCGTCGCGGCTTTCACAATCGGCGTACTCGCCGGCAAATCGGTCGCGGTATGCCCCGACTGCCAAAACGACGCTTTAAGCCGGCAGGCCGTTTCGGGCGACAAACAAACGGAGCCAAAATCCGACAACAAGCCGCAAGCCTCGGGCGAAAAGCCTAAAGCGCCGCCGACCCAGCCTCCGCAGCAAAACGTTCAGCCGCCGGCGACGGGGCTTAACTCAAGCCCCAACCCCAACCTGAGTCAAACGGGACAGCCGAAAAGCAAAGAAGAGCTCGCCGCATTGGAAATGGCGGGCGGCGCTGCGGGCGATTCCAAGAAACAGCCCGACGCTAAGATTGAAGATAAAGGAAAGAAGGGCGCGACCGACGCCGAGAAAAAACAGACGGACGACGCGTCCGCCGACGACTCCGAAAAGCCGCCTAAACAGGATGGGCCTTTCACGGTGCAGCTCTCCGCGCACGTTAAAAAAGATCAGGCTCAAGACGCGCTTAAAAACTTAGGAACTATCGAAGGGCTGACGCCTTTTATAGTCGAAGCGAAATCGAACGGCGTGAAGGTTTACCGCATTCAAATCGGCAAATTTCAAACGAAGGAAGAGGCGAAGAAGTTCGCGGAAACTATAGCCGCCAATAAGAGCATTATGGGAAACGTCGTTCCGTTCGGCAAAAAGTAAGCCGCGCAAGGCGCGTTTAACAAAAAAGTTAATAATCTTCGCCGCGGGCGTCGGCTCTGTCCATGTCGCGTCGTTTTATCGCCTCGCGCTTATCGTACTTCTTTTTTCCGCGGGCGAGCGCGATTTCCGCTTTAAGACGCCCTTTTACGAAATAAATTGAAAGCGGTATAAGGGTGTATCCTTTTTCTTCGACTTTGCGCGAAAGTCTGCGGATTTGCTCTTTATGGACGAGCAGCTTGCGTTTGCGCATCGGCTCGTGGTTGAAGACGCTCGCGTGGCTGTAAGGCGAAATATGCATGTCGATAAGCCACAGCTCGCCGTTGCGGACTTCCGCGTAGCTGTCCGCCATATTGACGCGTCCCTCGCGGACCGACTTAATCTCGGTGCCTAACAGGACGATGCCCGCCTCAAGAGTTTCTTCGATGTGATACTCGTGGCGCGCCTTGCGGTTCTGCGCCGCGATTTTCACCGAGCGTTCCGGCATTTCAAGCCTCGTTTCGCGCTTAAACAAGCGCCGGGGTATAAAAAAAGCGGGCATGCGACAGCCCGCGAATAAGCAAAAAAATGGTGCCGAAGGCGGGACTCGAACCCGCACGAGAAACCCACTACCCCCTCAAGATAGCGTGTCTACCAATTCCACCACTTCGGCGCCTTGTAAAAGAACAATAGCGTTTTTATTAAACGCGAGGAATAAATATATTCAAAAACAGGTTTTTTGCAAGCTTTTTTTAATAAATTATGCGAAAATTAAAAAAACCGAACTCGTCTGCGGTTTAAATCAACAACCGGAAATAAAGCGGATAAACGCTGTGGAATTTACGGGCGTCTAAAAGCGGCTGGATATTTTTTCTTCCAAAAATTCCGAAGAGATTGAATTTAAACGCTTTGCGTCGTAAGCGCCGAGCGCGAGATCGTTTTATTCGGTCGAAAAACTAGCGCCCGTCTTTCGGATTATGCCAATGCGGGAAAGAATCGAAATGTAAAACATTGTCGAATTACTTTACAGAGAAGATAAAATATGTATGCTTTAAAATAGTTTTTTTAGTTTAAGACGAATATTTGCAAATATAACCGGAGTCTCGCCGTGAAAAGAACAGCGTCAATATTTTTTGCAGCTTTTTTACTCGCGATTTCCTTGCGCGTCGGCGCGGCCGACCAAAGTCAAGAGTTCGATTTGACTTACGTCTCGCCCGCTATGGACCCGTTCGGGTTCGTCTATACGGAAGGCGCGGACAACTTCGCGAAAGATTATCAGTTTTATACCGGCGTTAAGATGAGCGTTCTGCACGCGCCGTTAGTTATAGAGGAGCTCGAAGGCGCGGACGACTCCTTCAACCAGCGTTATCTGGTTAAAGACGCGCTCAAGTTCGATCTTTACGGCTCGGTCAGGCTGCACGATTTGGTCGGCGTCGGCTTGCTGCTCCCGGTTACAATGTATCAAAGCGGCGACAACCTCGCGATAAATAAAGACTTAACGCATGTCGCGCTTGGCGACATGAGAATCCGCGCCAAGTTCACGCCGTTCCCGTTCCTTTACTCCCGCGAAAAACTCGAAGGGCTGTCGGTCGCCTTGATGGAAGAGCTCATTCTTCCGACCGGAGCGCGGCAGGGCTTTACCTCCGACGGCTTTGTAGGCAACGAGCTTACGTTCGTCGCCGATTACCGCTGGAAGTTCATCCACGCGGGGTTTAACTTCTCGTGGCGGGCGAGGGAACGGGAAAAGTTTTTCTCTGGCGAGGGAATTCCGGGGCAGTACACCGACGATACGCTCAACTACAAATTCGCGCTCGGCGCGAATATAGGCGAAATAATAAAGAGCAAAACGCTCGATTCGCTTGAGATTATGACCGAACTCGTCGGAAGCACGGTCGCGGACGACGCTTTTCACTACCAATACCAAAACCCGATCGAGCAGGTCTTCAGCGCGCGTTACAACCTGTACCGTTTAATCGGCATGGATATAATTCTCGACGCGGGTTTCGGCGTCGGCTACAACGCGGGCATGGGCGCTCCGTCGGTTCGCTGGTTCGCAGGCGCGTCCTACGCGACGCTGTGGCACGACGACGACGGCGACGGAATCGCTAACGACAAAGACAAATGTCCGGACGACCCGGAAGACTTCGATAAATTCGAGGACTCGGACGGCTGCCTCGAACCAGACAACGATCAGGACGGCGTATGCGACCCGTGGGTAACCGAGAAAGGTCTGCTTGAAAAGTACAAGTCGGAGTGCAAAGGCTTCGACAAATGCCCGACGGACGACCCCGGTTACGGAAGCGAAGACGGCTGCCCCAACCCCGACAAAGACAAGGACGGCGTATGCGACCCGTGGGTCGCAAAAGTCGGTCAGCTTGAAAAATACAAGGCGGTGTGCAAAGGAACCGACAAGTGCAACGAAGAGCCGGGCTTCGGCGGCGAAGACGGCTGCCCCAACCCCGACAAAGACAAGGACGGCGTATGCGACCCGTGGGTAACCGAGAACAACCAGCTTGATAAATACAAAGACGTCTGCAAAGGGGTCGATAAGTGCCCGACGGAAAAAGGCTACGGCAGCGAAGACGGATGCCCGAACCCCGACTTCGATAAGGACGGAATCTGCGACGCTTGGGTAACGGAGTCGGCGCAGTTCGAGAAGTACATAAAAGTCTGCCGCGGCATCGACAAATGCCCGTACGACCCAGGATTCGGCTCCGACGACGGCTGTCCGACGCCCGACAAAGACATGGACGGCATATGCGACCAGTGGGTAACGAACGAGAAACTACTGGATAAATTTAAAAATATCTGCATCGGCGTCGATAAATGCCCGGTCGATCCGTTCTACGCGGCTGAAGACGGCTGCATCGACTTCAAAAATAAAAACATAGTCGGCGTCAACGGAACGAACGTTGAAATGAAGGGCGAAATCGAGTTTGAAGGAAAGAACGCGGTAATTAAACGCTCCAGCTTCAAACTGCTCAACCAGATGGCGCGCCTGCTGCGCGGGCATTGGAACTTCATCGAGGTGGAAATAGCCGTTTACACCGACGCGGCGGGAACCGGCGACAAGGCGAGAGATAAGAATCTCGAAATAAGCAGGCTGCGCGCAGACGCAGTGAAAGAGTACCTCGTAAATAACGGACTTGTGGACGCGGACAAACTTAAAACCGTAGGCTACGGTTACGTTGCGCCGTCCGCGCTTGCGTCCAACCCGCTTCTGAAGGAAAAAGCCAATCGCGTAGAGTTCAAAGTGCGTAAAATTAACAACAAAGGGAAGTGGGTTATAGACAAACGTCCTGGTAAAGACGCCCCTAAGGAACAACCGAAGGAACAGCCAAAGGAGACTCCGAAAGAGACTCCGAAGGAACAACC
>CAYNVS010000031.1:0-38237 GCA_964400725.1 uncultured Myxococcales bacterium | reverse complement strand
GCAAGACCCTGCCGCACTGGCCGAGGCCCTGGCCGTGCTGATGGATGATCCGGATCGGCGTCAGAAGCTTGGGCAGCAAGGACGCGCCGCCGTACTCGCGTCCTACACGGATCACGCGATGGCCGAGAGAACCTGGAGGCTGTATGAGCAGTACACCCTCTGACACCCGCCCGCTCCTGCGTGCCGAGTCGCTGGCCAAGGACTTCCCCACGGCCCGCGGCCCGCTGGAGGTTCTGCGCGACGTGTCGCTGGAGCTGACGGCCGAGGAAGCCGTTGTCGTCCCCGTTGACGGCTCAACGCCCCAGACCGGGCAGACGGAAGACAAGAAGCTCGAACCTAAAGCGTCGTTCAATCCCGACCCGGATTGGAGCTCGGCCAAGGCCGACGTTCCCGCCGAAATAACGGTCGCGCAGGGAGATACGTTGTGGGATTTGTGCGAAAAGCACCTCGGCAACCCTTGGTTTTGGCAGAAGGTTTGGAAGTTAAATCCGGAAATCGCCGACCCCCACTGGATTTATCCGGGCGCGGTGGTAAAGATGCGGCCTACCGAAGGCGAGGACGCCAAGAAACTGCTTAACGTTGGCGGCAAAGCCAACCTCGAAGGCATCGGCGACAACAAGGAAGACGGCGGCAAGGGCGGGGAGGAAGAAGGGGACATTAAGATTGTCGAAGAAGAGAAAATAGAGGAGGAAGTCGGAACCGTTTACGAGCTGGGCACCAGCAAAAAACAGCTTTACGCCGATTTGCGCAAAAAGCAGAAGCAGCTTACCAGCGTGCGCCGCGAAGGCTTCGTCAGCGCGTCCGAAATAAAATCAAGCGGCAAAGTCGTCGGCTCTCCTTTTGAGAAAACTCTGTTTACTCAGCACGACATCGTTTATTTGAAGTTTGGCGAAAACGCGCCGAAAATCGGAGACGTTTTTCAAATCTATAGAATTGACGGCGAAGTTGAACATCCCGTAACCGGAGATTTTGTAGGAAATAAAATTCAAATTTTAGGCAAAGTCAAAGTCGAGGCCGTCAACGAAAAAGACTGCAAAGGACGCATAATCAACGCCTATGCGGAAATCGAGCGCGGGGACTTGCTGCGTCCGTGGTCGAACCCTTACCGCAGCGTAATTAAAACGGCCAACAAAAAAGACCTTAACGGGTACATCATCGACAGACTTGGACATGACGAATACATGTTCGACTGGACGATAGTTTATCTCGACAAAGGGGTGAACGACGGAGTCGAGGAAGGAAACCACATGCAGGTCGTCCGCGACTTGGACTCGTTCAAATTCTCGGTGGTCGATCTCGAAGGAGACGAGAAATTTCCGCCGGTAACAATCGCCGAGCTTATCGTTCTTTCAACCGGCAGCGCCACTTCGACGGCGATAGTAATTAAAAGCGCGGTGGAAATCGAAATCGGCGACAAGTTCGTTATGAAAAAGGAATAAAGAACTTAATACTTGAAAAGAAACCTCCGGAGACGGAGGTTTTTTTGCGCCGAAAATATGAATTGCGCGCGGCGGAGACTAGCGCAATATATGTCTGCGTCCGCAGTTTTCGCAGCGCGGCCCTTCTTTGGGGTAATTTATAGTCGGCAAAAAAGCGCCGCAGTTTTCGCAGCGCCAGCGTTTTACGCTCGTATAAAAGGCGGCGGCGAATAAAAGCGCCGGAACCGCAAGCAGCCAACCGGCGTTCGAGTCGGCGCGAAACGTCGGCGATCCTTCCAATCTTCCTCCGAATAAAAGAACCAGCGCAAGCGACGCGACGCCGCTTAATAAAAACGCCCAAATTTGGCGGTACGCCGATTTGAGCCTTTGCGAAGAAAGATTGTCGGGCGCGCCGTTCTCCGCGCCCGCCGCCTTATCGTATATCGCGCGGATTTCAGGCGGCATTTCTTCAAGGTTATCGTAGCGTTTGCCATTAATAACGTACGAGGTTTTAACGGTAAACTTTATAGGCATCTAGCAATCCTTGCCGCCGGGATGCGGCGGTTTTAGTGTTTAATTTTCCGTTTTACGGCGAGGGCTGACGCCCAAACGGCGGCGAAAGCGAGTCGGACCAGAATAAAAAGCGGTTTTTGCATTTTGTTTACTTTATATTTATTGCCGCCTGAATAAATTTTAATGTAAATTACCATAGATTGCAATTCAAAACGCGGCCGCGCAAAAACCGGCCGCCCGTTTTTACAGACGGGAACAGGTCGTTTTTTTGCCTTGTTTCGCGCATAATATTTTTACGTTTGTATTGATTTATTATACATTCCTACTATTGTATAAATCAAATAAGCGGCGCCGAATTAATTTAGTTGAAGCCGCCGTACGTTCTTTAAACTCTTGCGCGGCAATTACTTGTAAATTTATTTCTAACTATAAAATAAAGTTTTTATTAGAAAAAACTTGCAAGAATGCGGCTGCGGGAGTATTTTAGTAACAAGAGAATATAACTGTGAAAATACATGCCAACAGGAGGCGAAATATGACGCGATGCAACAAAATAATGGTTATTTTTATCATTGCGCTGTCGTCCGCCGCGCTCGGAGCCGCGGCGAGCGGGTGCAAGAACATCGATCAAAAAGACTTCGACATCGTGCAGACGGTTTTTGACCCGGCAAACTCCGACATTCCATACCCTAACGACGTGATTTACGAAATGAACGCCGACTGGCCCGACGGCGAACTTCCCAAAGACACGGGGAAATTAGCTCTCCCGCTAAGCGCGCCCGGCCTTACTTGCGACAAAATTAAGCCGACCGACTCGCAGACCGATCAAATGATGTGCGCGATTAACGCGACCTACAACGGTTTCTCCGCCTGGGTTCCGCCTTACCTTTCAATTGAAACCATGGGTTCCGTGGACGTAGATCCGGCGACGGTAACCAAAGAAAGCGTCATAATGCTCGGCCTATCCCGCGACGTCTTTACCGGCATGGCCGGAATGATAGCTCAGGGCGCGACGATGACGCAGGTAAAAGAGAAGCTCGGCGTGGACACCTCTAAACCGGAAGAGCAGCAATTGTTGTCGCTTATGCTAAAACTGGAGCCGCAGCTGCCCAAAGACATTCCCTACCAGCCGGTTTACGACCCCGCGACGAAAAAGCTGCAAATTAAAATGCTGGCGCCGCTTTTGGAATACAAGGAATACATGATTATAATTTTGAGCGGCAAGGATAAGGACGGAAACGTAGTCGGCATAAAAGACACGAAGGGGCAAATGGTCGAGCCCGCCGCGTTCTTCTATATGGTAAGAGGCTCGACTCCGCTTTGCGACGTCGCAAAGCATAAAAAACTCACGGCACTCATCGACAACGACGACGACGCCTGCGACGCGGAAAAGCTGCGTCAAATTTACTCCGGCATTCTGCCGCTTCTGGCAAACGGCGTATCTGTCGGCGAAACGGTTATGCTGCCGCCTATTCCCGCCGACAACGTGGCGATGCTTTGGACTATGCGCACCGGCAACGACACCGACGCATTGCTTAAACTTCGCGCGGGCATTTTGCAGGCGTTTGCGGCGGGACAGCTGCCGCCCGCGGCGACGATTGAATCCGGCAAGGAGAAAGTCGCGCCAAGCGTTATATTCAGCGGCAAAACCGACTTCGATTCCATAGCCGTCGCCAGCAAAGGGACGTTTACTAGTCTTTTCTTCCTGAAAGACAAATCGTCCGGCTCATACACCTTCAAACCCTCGACCGACGCCGCCAACCCGTTTAGACTGGAATACAGCGCCGAGCAGGTTCCGTTCGTTATGATTCAGCCGGTATTAGCCGGAGCCGACAAGCTCGAAGGCGTCGCGATTTTCGCGCACGGTTTGGGAGGCTCTAAAGATAAAATCATCAATATGGCAAAGGAGTACATTCAGGCGAAAATCGCCGTCGTAGCAATCGACGCCCCTTGGCACGGAGAGCGCGCAAATAAGGACGACCCGAAATATCAATTCCTTTCGCCGAATCTCTTCGCCACCCGCGACAACGTGCGTCAAGCGGTTTTGGACTGGGCGCAGCTTACGAACTCCGTTCAAGACCTCGCAAACGGCGTCGGCAAATTGTTCGCCGCGGATCTCCCCATCGACGCTTCTTCGTCCAAGCCGTACATCCCGATTATCGGCTTCGTCGGCGAGTCGCTTGGAGGCATTATGGGCGGCGTGTTCGCCGGAGTCGAAGACAGAATAAAGACGTGGGCGGTTTCCGCCGTCGGCGCCGGCTGGCCGAATATACTGACGACGACCAAGGACGCCGGCATTAAAGACCCGATTAACGCCGCGCTGCAAAGCATGGGCATTTTCGAGGGAACGACTTACTATACTAAGTTCCTCGGTCTTACCGGCTGGGTGCTGGAGCAGGCCGACCCCGTTATGTTTGTAGGCCACACGGTCAATAAAAAGCTCGCCTTCTCCGATCCGGTTACGCTGGCTCCGCGCTCTCTGCTCGTTCAAATGATGCAGGACGACCCGGTTATTTCCAACGTTACCACGCAGTATTTCGTAAGCGTCGTTACGAACGGAGACGTTGCAAAACTGGCGACCGCGGCGGATCAGGCGGCTGAAAACAACGTCGTAAAGCTGTACGACCCGGACAACGACAAGGCTCCGGAAATAAACAGCGCTTTAATGTGGTTCTCGACGTTCTCGAAAAAGAGCGGCGATGCCGACGGCAAGCACGGCTTCTTCACCGCCGACTCGACTGCGGACGCTTACTATCAAGCCGTAGGCGCTTCGGCGCGCTCTCAGGCCGTCAAATTTATGACGACCAAAGGCGCGGCGTTGAAGTAGAAACCGAAAACCCGAATTGCGAAGATTATATCTTCCTTTAAAGAAAGGAGAACCGATATGAAAGTCAAAGCGTTGTTATTCGCGGCCGCGGCGGCGATTTTTCTGGCGCCTCAAAGCGCGTCGGCCAACGGTTTTTACGTTCCGGAGCTTGGCGCAAGCGCCACAGGTTTAGCCAGCGCGGTGGTCGCAAATCCGCAGGACGCCAGCGCTAATTGGTTCAATCCGGCGGGGCTTCCCTCGTTAGACGGAACGCTTAATCTATACGCGGGATTCACTTGGGCGCACAACGCCACGTCGTTCAAACCGGCGGGCTATGAAACCGTGGACGCGGAAGCCAGCAACTTTTTCCTTCCCAATTTTTACGTAACTTACAAGCACGAGTCGGGATTTGCGGTCGGGTTCGGCGTGAACGCTCCGTTCGGCCTCGGAGTAACTTGGCCCAAAGGAGAACAGGGAAAGGGAACGGCGATCGTCGCCAATCAAGTCAAATCTATTCAGATGTTCTCGCTTTATTTCAACCCGAACGTCGCTTATCAAATATTCGACTGGCTGGCGGTCGCCGCCGGCTTCGATTTCGGCTGGGGAAACGTTCAGCTCAATAAGGAATTGGATTTCGATTCTTCCCGCGGAGGCATGGAGTTTTCCGGCAACACTATGGGCTTCGGCGGCAACGTCGCGGTTCTGGTTCGTCCCATAAAGCCGTTAAGCATAGGAATGACTTACCGCAGCCGCATGAAGCTGGACCTGAAGGACGCAAAAGCGCGCTTTTACGACGTTCCGCGCTATTTGCGCACGCAGCTGCCCGACGGCAATCTCGACAGCGGTTTGACCATGCCCGATCTGCTTACGCTGGGCGTGGCTTACGAGCCGTTTGAAAACTTTGTGGCGGAAGTTGATTTCAACTACAATTTCTGGTCGGTTTACGACTCTCTTTCCTTTACTTTCAAAAAAGGGCGCCCCGAAAAACAGGTTTTCGAGAAAAACTGGCAGAACGCCATGCAGCTGCGCGTCGCTCTTTCTTACGCTTTTAAAAACCTGCTGCCGGGAAACGGCGCGCTGAAGGTGAGAGCCGGATACGTCTTCGACCAAAATCCGGTGCCGGACGACACCATCGACCCGATGCTGCCGGACTCAAACCGCAACAACGTATCGTTCGGCGTAGGCGTCGATATGTTTGGGGCGACGGTTGATTTAGGCTACATGCTGGTCATGCTCGTGCCGCGCGAGGTCGGAAGCGAAAACGCCGTGCCGGGCGAGTATAAAAACATGATTCACCTTTTGAGTTTCAATATCGGATACAGATTTTAATCGACGCGCAAAAACGGTCGGCCACTCTCCGCAAACTGGGATGGGCGGCGCGCGAGGAGGGCAATAGCGGCGCCGAAGTTTGACCCTTGTTATTTTTAGACGTAAATTTGACATTTGCGCCGTATCGGGTAAAAATATTGTATATTATTTTCGACGGAGGTCATTATGGCGCTCATAGAAAAACCTGAAGCGGCAAAAAGGCTCGCCAGAGCGATTGCGTCCGACATCTCTTTGTACAACGAAGAGAAAATCATAGACGGAATAAAGAACGACAATCTTTTCGACGTTCTGACGGACGAAATCAAGGAAGGTTACGAGCTTTACAACGGCAGGGTTTCAAAACAAATCCTTGAAACCAGCAACTACTTCGAGCGCGCGATGGTTGACATTCTCGTAAAAGGAAAAGGACACATCAAGTCGCGCATTTGGTAGCCGTCGCGCCCAACGGACGAGACGCGCGTCAATAAGGTCGAAACCTCTCTTCGCGCAAAGACGAACTAATTGGTACAAGGCAAAACTTACCGCGCAGTCATAACTAAAGAATTGGCGGGCTGCCGCTTGGATAAAGCGATGGCCGAGAGTTTTTCCGATATTTCGCGCAACAGAATTCAGCATTTAATACGCAGCGGCCACGCCCGTCTTTCAGGCCGCGACTGCGTTTCCAAGGACAAAGTGGCCGAAGGGGACGTCATGGAGCTGTTCGTTCCGCCGGTTGAAATTTCGCAGATAACGCCCGAAGACAGACCTGTGGACGTTCTCTTCGAGGACGATCATATAATCGTCGTAAACAAACCGCCTTTCGTGCCGGTTCATCCGGGCGTAGGCAACCCCGACGGCACGCTTGTGAACGCCGTTTTGGCGCACTGCAAAACGTTGTGCAACGTCGGCGGCTACATGCGTCCCGGCGTAGTCCACAGATTGGACAAAGACACCAGCGGCATACTCGTTATGAGCAAGACCGACATAGCCCACCGCGGACTCGTTATGCAGTTCCGCAGTCATTCCATCGACCGCAGATACATGGCGCTTGTGTACGGCATTATGCCGCAGCTGGAAGGGACGATAGAGACGCTGATTGCCCGGCATCCGGCAGACCGCAAACGGTTTACCAGCAAGGCGTTGTTTCACGGCAAACAGGCGATTACTCACTGGACTATGATTGAATCGTACGGCGGGCTTATTTCTTTGCTGGAACTGAAGCTGGAGACCGGACGCACGCACCAGATACGGGTTCATATGGCCGACATGCAGCATCCGGTCGTGGGCGATCCGGTTTACGGTCAGACGAGCAGGCGGCTGAAAAATCTTGCGGACGCTTACATGAAAGGGATAGTCGCGCCGTTAAAAAGGCAGGCTCTTCACGCAAAATCGCTTGGGTTCAAGCATCCGGTCAGCGGCAAACATCTTAGTTTCAAGGCCGACCCGCCCGCCGATATGGCCGACGTTCTTCAAAAGCTCAGAAAAAAATACTCCTATGACTGATTTGCCGGAAGGGTTGATGCGCGTCGAGGGGTTCGACGAATTTATCGTACGAGCCGATTTTGCGCCCAAAGGGTTCGTTTACGGTTTCGGATGCAAGGGAAGCGCCGAGATATACAAAAACGCTCCCGGCGAAAATAAAAATAAAATAAAAAAATATTTCGCCGGACGAATACTAAAGCTGGGCGGAGGCGCGATTGAAGCCGTCGCCGGTCTTGCCCAAGTTCACTCCGACAAGGTCGTCTTCGCCGCCGAATTGGAAGCCGATTATTATTCGCTTGAAGCGGACGCGCTTGTTACGAGCGTAAAAGGGCTCGCGCTGACTATTCAGACGGCGGACTGCCTTCCTATCGCGTTCTTTTCGAGCGCGCCGCAAGTCGCGGCAATAGCGCACGCGGGGTGGCGCGGAACCGCCGGAGGCGTAGTCGAGAGAACGATGGAGCTTATCAACCGCAAATTCGCCGTTTCGCCATCCGAGCTTTCCGCCGTCGTCGGGCCGTGCATTTCCGCGGAAAACTACGAAGTTGACGACGAGCTTTACAATCGTTTCGTAAATTCCTTCGGCAAGTCGGCGGCCGGCGTAACTGCGCGCGGAACGAAATCTATCTCGCTGCGCGCGGCCGTAAGGCGAATATTGCTCAACGCGGGAGTTATGCCCGCCAATATTTACGATTTGCCGCTTTGCTCGCACGGGCGGGAAGATTTGTTTTACAGCCACCGCCGCGACGACGGCAATACGGCTCGCATGACTAATTTTATAGCCATTACCGAAATATCTTCCGCGGGGCCTGCGGAAGAAATAGAAATTTAACGCGCCGCCTTTTTATTTGCCGGCGGTTTCCAATTCTTTTAATTGACCGGATATTCCGCCTCTTCAACGCCGGATATTCCATCTTACATTCATAACGAATGGAATAATCATCGCTCCGCAGCAGACCGCAAAACAACCGGCGATTCCGGCGACCGGAGCTATTACAAGCGCGCAAAGCGCGGCGGCTAACGCCGCTCCTAAATGGTCGAGCCAGTTCAGCGAAGCCGCCAGCTCGGCCTTGTCTTCCGGCGAGCCCTGAGCGCACGACGCCGAGAAAAGTCCGCCTGAAAACAGACCGTCCGAGAAAAGAAGCGCGCCGGCCGGAAGCGCGGTAAGAGACTCCGGCCCAAATGCGGCGGTTGCGGCAAAAGCAAGCGCGAATAGAATTAAAAGCGAAAAAGCCCAAAGTCGCGGCGGCCCGAAATAAACGCCCGCCGCGCCTCCCAAAGCCAATCCCGCCATGTAAACGGCCGAGACCGCTCCGACCGCCTCGTAGAGCGAGCCTCCCGCCGAGGCGTAAGCGTAAAGAACCGCCGCGAACGAAAGCATTCCGGCGAAGCCGAGAATGAACGCGCTCGTCCGAGCGGCGCAATACTTGCGCTCAAGAGCCCTCAAGCCCAGCGCGGCAAGCGAGGCCAATATCAGCCCGGCCGCCGCCGCCCAAATTCTCGAAACGGAAAAGCCGTAATAAAAAGGCGCCTGCGAGCCGGACGCGAGTGCCGCCGCGGCGACCGATGCGGCCGGACGGTCGTCGGTATTGTAAGGCTCTTTTACTTTATCCTGCGATACGGCGGCAAACTTGGTTTTTACTGCCGCTTCGTCTAAAAGGGCGCGCGAAATCCGCGTCAAAGGAGCCTTTGCGGACTCAAGAGCAATAAGGGCTTCTTCCGCCTCTTCCGGCGTCAACGGGCTTTTTTTAACCGAGACGAACCAGCCGTCCAGCGGAGCGTACGCGGCCTTCTCGAAACCGAAAGCCGCCGCCGCCGTCCTCGCGAGTCCTTCAACGTAGCTCTTTTTAAGCGGGCTCATATAGCCGCCGCTTTCCGAAAGCGAAAAGTGAACCGAGCCTTCGCGCCCGACCGCGTCCGCCGCAATCTCGAAGAAACGGCTCGTCAGCAGCCTGTTCTGCGCGACGCTTAACGGGTCGCCGGCGCGCAGCCATACGGCGAATCTTTTTAACCGCCCGTCCCCCGCTTCCTTGAAAAAAGAGCGCGCGTCCTTTATTGCGACGGTAATTTTTTCGTCTAGAATGCGGCGGAGCCGTTTTGGCATACGGTTTTTTTCAAGCTCAAGGAGTTTTTCGTCCTCTATTACGTAATAAATTCGTTCGGGAACGATTGCGCCGAGCGCCTCTACCGCCCCGCACAGCTGCGCCGCGCTTCCTCCGACGGCGACCAGACCGGACGCGCCGCGCCCGCCCGCCAAAACGAAAAAAAGCCGAGCCTCGTCCAAGGCCGGGTCGTCGAAGTCGGCGTAAACCGAGCCGTTGAGCAAAACCGCGCCATGCGCGCCGGAGGCGGAAAAAACGGACGCTTCGCCGCTTTTAACCGAAACCGCGCGCTCAAACCCTCGTCCGGCGTAAATGAGTCCGCGGGCTTCCGGCGGAAAATACAATGCGGCAAAGGCGCACAGAGGCAGACAGGCGAGCGCCGCGGCCTTTCCTTTCGCGCCGCGGAAAAACGCCGCCGCCAAAAGGCACGAGACCGCGCATAACCCTGCGTTTAACAGGTCGTCCGAAACGCGTCCCACCGCGAAAAGGCAAACCGCTCCAGCCGCCGCCGACCCAAACGCGTCCCACGCGTAAGTCCTGCCCGCGCTTTTAAATTCGTCGGACGCAAGCGCGAATAAAAATCCCTGCGCCAGACAGACCGGAGCGAAAATAAGAAACGCCGCGGCGGCCATATGCGCGAAAGAAGGCGCGACCGACCCGGATGAGCCGAAAAGCGTCGGCGCGAGGGAGACTGCGCAGAGCGTTGCGGGGGAAGCGAAGGCTATGAAAAGCGCTCCTAGAGCTAAGGCGAGTTTTTTATCGTGCGACAGGCGGGCAAGCGGCGGGTAAAGCAAAGAGCCGGCTCCTCCCCAAAAAAGCCATGCCGATAAAGCGAGCGCAAGAGGCGTTTCGCCTCCTCCGCAGACGCCCATATAGCGTCTTACGGCAATCGTTTGAATACCCAGCCCTACGACTCCCAGATAAAACGAAGCCGCGGCGATTTTTGCGTTAATAGCCATTTCTCAATTATATGTACGCGCCAAATTTTAAAAACTAATTATATTTAAGTTGTAAAATTAGCGCAAACCCGACATGACGCCGGTTTTAAATGAACCGACTAGCGGCCGGTTCGTTAAAAAACTCCGCCTTTCTCCGCGGCCTCCGAGTTTTTTTGCAAACAGGGATTGAGCCGGTTCGCCGCGCAAAAACGCGACGTTTTTACTTTTTATTTTTTGACCTCCAATATAATGTTGTGGCATAATATTTATTCAAACGATAAGATTACCCCATTCGGGTTGTCTTTGAAATCTTTAAGGAAGGTGAAAAATGAAACATTACGCCGTCGTTTTAAAAATAGCCGCGCTCTTTGCGTTTGCCGCCGCGCTTTTCGCCTGCGATCAAGCCGGACAGAAGGAAGCCCCCAAGGCGGATGCGAAGAACGTTACGTCTCAGCCGATTCCGATTGCCAACGCTTTGACGCCGCCGACGCAAGGTAAAATGCTCGCGCGTCCGCTCCCCGCGGTAAACTGCGAAGAAACTTTCAAAAAATACTCCGCGTCCTTCGCGTCGATTAAAAACGGCGAAGCGATTCAGCCCGGATACCCGATGCTGATGGGCGTCTCGAACGCAAATTCGGTTTACATGGCGAGCTTCAACTACAACGGAAGCAGGCTTTGCCCCACGGAAGAAATGACCGTTGACGCGTGGAACATCGACGCCTTCGGAGAGCGTTTCTCCGACATAAAACCAAGCAAGGAACGTCCCGAATGCAGCCCGGTCGGATTTGCGTGGAAGGCGGCGGACGGCGTTTGGGCGCTTTCTTACCTCAGTCAGGCCGCAAGCCGAAACGCATGCCCAAAGCTGAAGCTGCTGCTCGCCGGTAAAAGCTCGGACAAGCAGGAACCGACCGCGCTGCCGGTAACGCTTTGCCAAATAGCCGAAGAAAATCCGAAGTGCGCCTCCGGCGATAAGCTTGATAAAGTTATTCTGTCGCCGAACCTGATTGCGTGGGCGACGGACGCCGACAAATACGAGTTTCACGCTCCGACGGACGCCGAAATTATCGGAATCGAATCCGATAAAAACGTAAAAGCTATCAAAGCCAAGAGCGAATTCGACGAAACGCTGGCGAAAATCAAAACAAAGCGCGCTCCGACGGCCGTTGAAATAACCGTGGAGAAAGCCGTAACTTACGAGCGCTTAATCGCCTTTATTGACGCTTTGAAAGAAAAACTGCCGACCGTCAAGGACGTTTTCGTCGTTCCGACAAAAAAATAACGCGTTGCTGCGGGCGTTGAGAAAGACTTTTACTTCGGCGAAGCGTAAAAACTTCGCCGAAAATTTTTAATCCGCAAATTATACGCCGAAAGGCCGAGGAAAGGCGCCGCGCATATGACCGAAGAACAGACAAAATCTACGATACGCAAACCCGCCGGGAAGGCGAAAACAAGAAAAGACGCCTCCGCCGCCTACTGGAGTTCGCTTGAAACGCCGATAGGAGAGGTATATTTAGCGAGCACAACCGAAGGGCTGCTGCTTTGCGGCGTATCGGGAAAAGAGAATTTCTTCGAGCGCCTTTCGACCTTTTTCGATAAAGAGCGTTGGATAGAAGAGCCGAGAGCGAACGAAGACGCCGCGAAAAAGCTCGCGGAATATTTTTCCGGCAAGCGCAAAACTTTCGGGCCGCATCCCCCGCTGTTCGACATGCGCGGCGCGACCGAATTCGAGCGCGCGGTTTGGTTCGAGACGCAGAAGATACCGTTCGGCGCGACTGTAAGTTACATGGAACTGGCCGCCAAGCTCGATAAAAAAGAGGCGAGCCGGGCGGTCGGCAACGCGCTTGGGCGCAACCGCGTTCCAATATTTATCCCCTGCCACCGCGTTTTAAAAAGCGACGGCGGACTGGGCGGTTTTACAGGCGGGCTGGATATTAAAATTAAGCTGCTCGAACTAGAAGGCGTTGAAATTCAAAGGAAAAAGTAATCTTCTTTTGCTTTGCCGACAATGAAACAAGACCAAAGGCGCAATCGTATGCAAGTCAGACAAAAGATAATTCTCGCCTCAGTTATATCCGCTCTTATTTGCGCGCTCTCTCTCTTAGGCTGCTCGTCGTCGGGTTCAAACGGCGAGGATAATATTAACAATAACGCCCCAAAACGACCGGTTATTTACCAGCTCGTCGTACGGTATTTTTCCAATATAAGTACTACAAACGCCAAAGACGGCGACGTTGCGACCAACGGCGTCGGCAAGTTTGACGACATAAACGAGGCCGCTATTGAAAGCCTTAAAAATATGGGAATTACGCATATTTGGCTTACCGGCGTATTGCGGCAGGCGACCTCGACGGCGTATCCGGGGTACAACATACCCGCCGACGACCCCGACATTCTCAAAGGGAAGGCGGGGAGCTTTTACGCGGTAAAAGACTACTACGACGTTTGCCCCGACTACGCGAAAGACCCGGCAAAACGGTTGGACGAATTCAAAGCGCTTATCAACCGCATTCACGCCGCGGGGCTGAGGGCGATTATCGACATCGTTCCCAACCACGTCGCACGCACGTATCATTCGGACGTAAGGCCCGAAGAAGACTTTGGAAAAAACGACGACTCGACTAAATTTTTCGCGGCAAACAACAATTTTTATTACCTCGTCGATCCTTTGGGGCAATCCGTATGTTTGCCCTCCACAAGCGAGTGCGCGACAAAGTGCGGCAGTCCCGACGCGTGGGTGTGGGAAGGTCGTCCCGCCGGCTGCGACTGTACGGTCGAGAGCGAAAAATCGGGCGGCTCGCCGGGCGTTCCGCGCGCCACCGGCGACAACGGAACGAGCGCGAACGTTTCGTCCAATAGTTGGTACGAGACGGTAAAGCTGAACTACGGCTTTAACTTCGTTACCGGCGAAAAAGTCTTCGACCCGACGCCCGACACTTGGACGAAGATGGACAAGATAATCGCCTATTGGCAGCAGATGGGCGTGGACGGATTCCGGTGCGATTTTGCGCATTACGTCCCGACAGAATTTTGGCGCTGGGCGATAGCGAAGGCAAAAGAGCGCAATAAAAACGTTTACTTCTTCGCCGAGGCGTACGAGAATTTAAGCGGCTTGCTGGAAGCCGGTTTCAACGCCGTTTACGACGATTCGATTTACGACGCGACGAAGAAGATTTTCTGCTGCGGCGGCTGGGCTAACGACGTTGACGCCGCGATGGGGAGCGATTTTACATTCAAGCGGCTTCTGCGTTACGGCGAAAATCACGACGAGCGGCGCATTGCATCGCCCATAACCGGAACCGACCCCAACAACAGCGGCCTTGGAAGCGCGCAAGCCGGAATGCCTTTCTCGACGCTTATGTATTTGAGCGGAGGCGGGCCGGTTATGCTTTTCAACGGGCAGGAAGTAGGCGAGCCGGGCGCGGGAGCCGAGGGCTTCGGCGGCGACGACGGACGGACGACAATCTTCGATTATTGGTCGATGCCCGCGATGACGGGCTGGGTAAACGGCTTCGCTTACGACGGCGGAGCAATGCTTGCTTGGCAGGCTTCGCTTCGCGGCTTTTACCGCGACTTGCTTAACCTCGCCAACGAGGAGCCGTTCCGCAGCGGGCAGTTTTATGGGCTTAATTTTCTTAATAAGAACAGCGCCGGTTTTGGCGGCGGACATTACGTTTACGCGTTTTTGCGATACAACGCGGGCAAAAAGAATCCATCGCTTATATTGGTTAATTTTAGCGCGGATACCGACATAAACGAGCTTGTGGTAAAGCTCAATACAGAGGCGTTGTCGTTTGCCGGTTTTGCAAGCGGCGCCGATTTTACATTTGTTTTCAGTCCGGTCTTCGGCTTCGGCGAAGAGACGGAAATAGACAAAACTACGCTTATAAACAACGGAGTAAAGTTGTCGCTGCCGAAACTCGGTTTTGCCGTTTACAACATTACCGCAAAATAACCCGCGAGGCGTTCAATGCAACCGCATAAATTCATTGGCAATTATATATATATAATCGGCGCCGTCGCTGCGGCAATGTTGGCCTCAGGCTGCCTTGGCGCCCCCCCGGACCCAAAGATTACCAACGAAGTAACCGATTGGCGAAACGAGATTATTTATCAAATCATTGTCGATCGCTTTGAAGACGGCGACGTGAACAACGACTACAACGTAGATCGCTCAAGTCTCGCCCAATACCAAGGCGGCGACTGGCAGGGAATCATCGACAGACTTGACTATTTAGAGCAGCTCGGCGTTACGGCGATATGGATTTCGCCCGCCGTGAAGAACGTAGAGGAAGACGCGGGCGTCGCCGGGTATCACGGGTATTGGACGCAGGATTTCCTCAACGTCAATCCGCACTTCGGCACAAAAGCCAAGCTGCGCGAAATGGTGGAGCGCTGCCACCAGCGCGGCATCAAGGTTATTCTGGACATAGTTACAAACCATGTCGGCCAGCTGTTTTATTATGATATAAACAAGAACGGCAAACCCGACGTCAGCATCAGCGGCTCAGGCAGCGGCTCGGCGATAACCAGAGTTACGGAGTATGATCCAGATTACAGCCCTAACGGTATAATGTCGTTTACTTCGCTCGGCGAAGGCGGTTTGGCTCCGCTAATATGGCAAAACGACCCGTTCACCAACCACGCGCCTCCCATGCCGGTAGAGTTTCAAAACCCAGATTGGTACCATCGCAAAGGCAGGGTAACCGACTGGAATAATTCGGAACAGGTAGTTCTAGGGGACTTCCCCGGAGGGTTAAAAGACCTCAAAACGGAAAATCCGCAAGTGCGCGAAAAACTTATAGAAGTTTTCTTCGAGTGGATTAAGGATTTCAACTTCGACGGTTTCCGCATCGATACGCTCAAGCACGTAGAGCACGGCTTTTGGCAGACATTCTGTCCGGCTATACGCGAGCGCGCAAAGGAGATAGGAAAAGAGAATTTTCTCATGTTCGGCGAAGCGTTCGACGGCGACGACGCAAAGATAGGCGGCTACACGAAGAACAACGAGGTCGATTCGGTCTTCTACTTCTCCCAGAAGTTTCAGGTATTTGACGGCGTTTTCAAGTGGAACAACGCCACAAAGGCTATACAAGATTTGTACTCCGCCCGCCCGGCGAATTACGGAACCGACCCGCATCCCAACGCGATAGGAATACCGCCCGTTAAAGCTCTTATCAATTTCATCGACAATCACGACCTTCCGCGCTTTTTATACGAAAAACCCGACAAAAGAGCGCAGCGAAGCGCGCTGTCGTTCCTGATGCTGACCGACGGGATTCCGTGCATTTATTACGGCGCGGAGCAGGACTTCAACGGCGGCAACGATCCGTCCAACCGCGAAAACTTATTCGCAACGGGCTTTACAACCCTCGGAGCCACGTTCAAACACGTGCAAAAGCTCGCGGAACTGCGCAAGCGCTACGAGCCGTTGAACAAAGGCGACCTGCTGTTCCGCTGGACCACCCCTTACGAACGCAAAGGATTGAACGAGGAAGACGCGGGGATTGTCGCCTTTGAGCGGGTTTACGGCGGCCAGACGATACTAGTGGTAATCAACGCCGCGGACGACGGCGAAAATGGAGCGAAATTTTCTTACACTTCCTACAACGGAGCCAAAATGCCGGTAAATTTCGCCCCTGGAACGGTTCTTATCGACGTCCTTTCCGACGTCAACTCGCAGCCGGGAGAGGCGGGGACGACCGACTACGCCGACGCGGAGACGAGCTACACTGTGGAGCAGAACCCCGACGGATCGGGGCTGCCCGGCGCGGTTAAGGTCAAGGTCTGCCGTAGGTGCGCCAAAGTCCTAGTTCCCTCTACGCAGATTAAATAAGGGGGACGGAATGAAGAGAACATTTGCTTGGTTGTTATTCGCGGCGGCGGTTTGCATCGGCGTTCCGGCTCTTTCCGCAGACAAGAAGGACTCTGCGGCGGACGCGACGAAAGAAAAGCCCGACTATTCGTCGGTTACGCTGGACGAAGGGAAGCTGACGCTCTCGTGGGGAACCTACGGCCGCGTGCAATTTACAGGAGACCTCGACGGCGGACAAGGGAAGAAACTCGCGCTCGCCGACCACCCGCCGCGGTTGGAGGAGAACCCTTACTTGGAGCTGTCTTTTTACTCCGACTACAAGCTGCCGGACATCGAATTCGGCGCGACGATTACGCTCGCTTTATTCAATCTTGAGAATATGTTTCACTATTCAGGCGACGCGGATGCGTTGAAACTGGTTCCGCGCAACCTTTACGCCGAGGCGAAGAACATCCTCGACTCCGGCCTCTTTTTATGGGTCGGCTCGCGCATGCACCGAGGCGACGACATTTATCTGCTCGATTATTGGCCGCTTGACAATCTCAATACGCTGGGCGGCGCCCTTGGATGGGAAATGTTCGATATTAAGGCTGCGCTGCACGTGGGCGTAAACCGCTTGAACGACGACTACGACTTTCAGGAAATTATAATTCCGGGACGTTCCTACGGAACGGAAAAAGTTACTACGCTCGACCGTCAGCGCGTTATTATGTCGTTAAAATTCGAGCAGCAGTTTAAAGACGTTTGGCAAAAACTCGGATTTAAATACAAAGTTTACGCAGAAGTTCATTACATTCCTTCCGGCGAGCGCCGTCTGCAGGATAAAACGATAGAGAAACTCGACGCAGACAACGGGTACGCGCTAGGCGCGCAGCTGGGCGCATGGGGTTTCGGGCGCAATTCATACGTCAATTTATTTTTCAAATATTCAAAAAATTTGGCGGCTTACAACGAGCTGTCGGTTCCCTACGGCCTGAACCTCGATAAGACGACGGACGGCGCGGAAGCGATAACGTTCGGCTTTTCAGGAAACTACGAGTACGGCATGTTCGGCGCCTTATACGGCGGCTATGTTACCCGGTGGCTTTCGGCCGTTCCCGAAAACTACGACGTTTACGACAACCAGCAGGTCGCGCTTGCCGTTCGGCCTATGCTGTTTTTATGGAAATACTTCCGCGCCGGAGTCGAATTGTCTTATCAACGCAAATACAGCCCCGGTCAGGCCGACGTAATAGGAACAAGCTCAGTTCCGCAGATTTTTAAATTCAGCCTGATACCGGCGCTCTCAACAGGCCCCGGCTCTCTTTACCGCCCGGAATTACGGATTGTTTACACGCTTAGCGTCCTGAACGAAGGCGCTCGCTATACTTACCCCGTCGGCGATAAGCGCCGCGGCGACAAGTTGCAGCACTTTATCGGTTTCGGCGCGGAGTGGTGGTTCAACGCGTACGGGTATTAATCAAGCGTCAGCCAATTGCTTATATAAAAGGATTGCAAATATGAGCGAAAAGTCGAGAGCGGAAAAATTGACCGAAGAAATGTTTCTAAACGGGCCGTATAACTGCGCGCAGACGGCGTTTTGCGCCTTCGCTAATAAGCTTGGAATAGACGAATCGACCGCGCTGCGCGTTTCGGCGGCGTTCGGCGGCGGAGTCGCCCGCAACGGCGAGCTTTGCGGGGCGGTAACCGGAGCGCTGATGGCGATTGGAGCTAATTACGCTCGTCCGGCAAACGGCGAGCCTCCCTCCAAAGAGGCGGTTTACGGAGCGGCTAACGAATTTATTAACGAATTCAAGCGTCTTCACGGTTCGATTATTTGCCGCGAACTTTTAGAAGCGGATATTTCGACGCCGGAAGGGAAGGAAAAAGCGGCGCAGACGGACTCGCACCGCAAGATATGTCCGCGGTTTGTGTCAAGCGCGATAGATATTGCCGAGAAGCTGATTTGACTCTCCTCTGTTTCGCCCGATTCGCGCGCGGGCGCCTTTTAAATAATCAAAGGTTTTGACTAGTTCTGCGCGAGGGGCGTCATTAGGGCGGACTAGCGATAAAAAATTACAGCCCGATAAACCGTCTTAGCCGATTGACTAATACATCGTTGCGACTTATAATTGGCATTAGCGTAATTTATAATTTCTTTGACGATTTGAAAAGAGACGCTCATGGCTGATTTATCGCTTGCGGGAATTTTCGGCGCGGGAGTTCTAACCTTTTTCGCTCCGTGCGTGCTGCCGCTTATACCAATATATCTATCCGCTCTCGTCGGCGCCGACATTCGTCAGGCGGGCTCGTTCGGACGTTTAGAGCTGATAATAAAAAGTCTCGTATTTTCGGCGGGCTTCATACTGGTTTTTTCGCTTTTAGGGCTTTCCGCGTCGGCGCTGGGCGGCTTTTTAGCGGAGCATAAAGCGTCGATGCAGCTTGCCGGCGGAGTTTTGATTTTAATTTTCGCGCTCAAATTCATGGGCGTTATCCGCATTTCGGCGCTAGATAGAGTTTTGCGTTTCGACGATAAAAAACTAAACTCGAAAATCGGCCTAGTAAACGCCTTCGTAATGGGCGTCGTCTTCGCGGCGGGGTGGAGCCCTTGCGTCGGGCCGATACTGGGCAGCGTTTTGACGTACGCCGCAAGCAAAACCGCCGATATGGCGACCGGCGCGATGTATTTGGCGGTTTACGGCGCCGGGTTCGCGGTTCCTTTGGTCGCGGTAGCGGCTTTTGCGCAGGCTGGAGTAGGGCTTTTGCGCAAGGCTTACAAATTTTTGCCGGTTTTTGAAAAGGCGGTCGGAATTATGCTGCTCGTCGCGGCGGCGTTAATGATGGGAGACGCGGCCAAGCAGCGCTACGACAGCGCCTCTGCGGACGAGAGTAAAACCGTTTACGTCAAACCGGCGGCGGCGGAATATTTTAAAAATTTTCCGGCGTTGGTTGAGTTTTATTCCGAAGACTGCCCAATATGCAGACGGATGGCTCCGCTTATGGAAGGGATTAAATCTCAATGCCACGGCAACATGGTGGACGTGCTGCAAATTGACGTAACGAAACCGGAAAACAAACATTTCGTTAAAAAATTCCGGCTGCTTGGAATGCCTACTTTCGTATTTTTTGATAAAAAAGGGGAAGAGGCGGCTAGGCTCATCGGCGAGCAGACTGAACAGACGATAAAGCAGGCGTTGTCGGCGCTGCGCGGAAGCCCCTGCCCCGGCGTAACCCTTATGCAGAGCGGCTATTTGGAACAAATCGACGGCTCGGCGGGCGCGGCGTGCGGCGGAGGAGAAGACGCAAAACCGAACGAGGACTGCGGTTCGGGCGGCGCAAATTAGGCGCGGGCGTTGACAACTTTTCGCCGTTGAGTATTTTAAAGTCAAAAGGTTTTAACTTTTAATTATAAAGGATTTTACGATGAGCGAAAACGAACTGAAATACGACGTAGCCATTATCGGCGGCGGGCCGGCCGGTTATACCGCGGCGATTTACGCAAGCCGAGCGGGTCTTAAAACCGTAGTATTCGAGGGGCTCGTTCCCGGCGGCCAGCTTACGCAGACGACCGACGTGGAGAATTTTCCCGGATTTGAAAAAGGGATAATGGGACCCGACCTTATGATGAAGATGCGCGAGCAGGCCGGACGTTTCGGCGCAAGCGTTTTATATTCTTCCATTACTTCCGTCGATTTTTCTTCCCGGCCTCTGAGGCTTACGGCCGACGAAACCGACGAAATTCTCGCGGAGACGGTTATAGTCGCCACCGGAGCCAGCGCGAAATGGCTGGGCGTTAAAGGAGAAGCCGAATATCGCGGCAAAGGCGTTTCGGCCTGCGCCACGTGCGACGGCGCGTTCTTCCGCGGCGCGGAAGTGGTCGTGATCGGCGGCGGAGACGTCGCGCTTGAAGACGCCCTGCATCTTACTCATTTCGCCTCGAAGGTTTACATACTGCACCGGCGCAACGAGTTTCGCGCCTCAAAAATAATGCAGAAGCGCGTTTTGGAAAACCCGAAAATCGAAGTCGTATGGGATTCGGTTCCGCTTGAATTCTTCGGCGGCGCGCTGCTGGAGGGCGTTTTGATTAAAAACGTCAAAACCGGAGAAGAGAAAACTATAAAGGCTCAGGGAGCCTTCGTCGCCATTGGCCACGCGCCGAGCACTGAAATCTTCGTTGGCAAACTTGATTTGGACGAAAAAGGGTACGTCAAAGTTGCGCCGGGAACGACGCGTGCCAGCGTTCCGGGCGTTTTCGCCGCCGGAGACGTCGCGGACCCCGTTTACAGGCAGGCGGTTACAAGCGCGGGCGCGGGCTGCATGGCCGCTCTAGACGCGCAGCGGTTTCTTACGGAACGAGAGTAGCGGCTTTTCATAAAAAGGCCGCGTCTATGGACGTCTGATAATTTCTCGCCGCGTTTCCGCGTCTGGAAGATTTTATCAACAAGCGCGACAATTCTCCTCCCGGCTTGCGCTCCGAAAGGACGTCGATTACCAGCCGCGCGCGCGTTACGACAGCGTCGCTTACCGCGGTGCGCGCCGACGCCTCGTCCTCGTCCATCAGGCAGAGCAAAGCGCCGCCGCCGTCGGGCAAAACCCTCGTTAAAGAGGCGAACGATTCGAAGAAGTCGCATCCGCAGCGCGAGGCGCAAAGCCGAAACGCTACGAACTCGAAACCCGCGCGCAAAAACTGCTCGGTAATAGCGGGCAAATTTTTATCGTCGGCGAATACTACGAACCCGGAAATTTTTTTTAACGCCGCGAGAGCAGCTTTGGGCAGGTCGTCTTTTTTCGGCAGAATCAGCGCTCCTTTGCGCCCGCTTTCCACAGCGTTCGCAAGCGCGCGCGCCAGCAGTCTTAACGCGGCGTCGCAGTCGGAGCTTGTAACGAGCGTCATTGCGCCTATAGGCAGGCCGCCGCACAGCGCGGCGTCGTCCAGCCGCTCGATTCCAGTCGCGATCCCTCTTGCCCGCGCCTCGCAATCTGCAAACGCGCCGCCGGTTTTTAAGTTAGGCGTCATTATTTTCCTCGTCCTTTATCAGTTGTAATGCCTGTCTAGAACCCTGTACTGCACCGCCTCGCTCAAATGAATGCTTTCTATTCTCTCCGCGCCGTCTATGTCGGCGATTGTGCGGGCAAGTTTTAATATGCGGTCGTACGCCCTTGCGGAAAGCCCCAGCCTGTCAACTACTTTTTCCAGCAGCCGTCTCCCTTCCTCGGTAATGCGGCAGTGTTCCCTAACCATCGGCGCGGGCATGCGCGCGTTGCAGAAAATTCCGCTGTCAGCGAATCGCCGAGCCTGACGCTCTCTCGCCGCTTTTACTCTCGCTCTGATGTTCGCGCTCGACTCGCCGCGCCGGTCGTCGGACAAATCCGACCATGGAAGCGAAGGAACGTCGACGTGTATGTCTATTCTGTCCAACAACGGTCCCGACAAACGAGATTTGTACTGCGCAATCTGGTAGTTCGAGCATGAGCACGCATGGCGCGGATCGGTAGCGTAGCCGCAGGGGCATGGGTTGGCCGCGGCGATAAGCATGACGTTGGTCGGAAAGGAAACGCTCATCGCCGCGCGCGAAACGACCACCTTAGCGTCCTCAAGCGGCTGGCGCAGAGCCTCCAGCGCGTTTTTGCGAAATTCCGGAAACTCGTCAAGGAAGAGAACGCCGTTGTGCGCGAGGCTTATTTCGCCGGGGCGCGGGTTCGAGCATCCGCCGATAAGCGCGACGTCCGAAATGGTGTGATGCGGCGAGCGGAACGGTCTGTCGCAAATCAGCCCGCGGTTTTTAATCATTCCCATCACCGAGTAAATTTTCGTCGTCTCAAGCGCTTCCTCGAAAGTCATCGGAGGCAGAATGCTTGGCAGACGCTTTGCAAGCATCGTCTTCCCCGATCCCGGAGGGCCGATCATCAAGACGTTGTGTCCGCCGGCCGCCGCCACTTCAAGCGCCCGTTTCGCGAACTCCTGCCCTTTTACGTCCGCGAAATCGAGCGGGTAGGCGAGCCAATTAGTTTCTTCTTCGCTTTTTGGCTCGTTCGGAGATATTTTCTCAAGCCCTCTGCCGGACGAAAGCCATTCGATTACCTGACGCAGGGAACGCGCCGGAAGCGTCTCCACTCCCGGAACTATCGCGGCTTCCTTGGCGTTTTCGGCCGGAAGCACCAGCCGTTTTATTCCCGTCTGTCTGCACATCGCCGCAACCGGCAGAGCTCCCGGCACGCTGCGTATCTCTCCGTCAAGCGACAACTCGCCCAAAAACAAAGTGTTGTCGGCGCGCTCCATGCTTATAGCGCCTGTCGTGAGCGTCATTCCTACGGCCATCGGCAGATCGAATCCGGTTCCGTTTTTTTTAACGTCGGCTGGCGCGAGGTTTATAGTTATTTTGTTCAACGCAACGTCGAAGCCGCTGTTGCGCACGGCGCTCTCGATTCTGTTGCGCGCCTCTTTCACCGCGTTGTCCGGCAGGCCTACGACCTGCATTCCCGCATAGCCGAACTGCGCGTCGAGCTCTACGGAAACGGGGTACGCCTCGACTCCAAAAACGCTGCCGGAAATTATTTTAACCAACATGTTAAATCTCCTTAATGCGTCCTCTCAAATTCCCGCCGTCCCCGCCGTCCCCGCTCAAACGACTCCCCAAAAGAAACGCTTTTACTAACGCAAGCGCGGCGCCAAATCGACGAGGTTTGCAACATCACGATAATACTAATGAATTAAAGAGGCGGCATTTGAGGCGTCCGAGCTTGGCGTCCGATAATCGGACATGCGTTCGATTTTCGGACGCCGCGCAGGCTGCATATATTTTCCATTTGCGCTTTTTACGCCGGCGCGCGGCCGGTTTTAGGCGGGTTTTCCTCTTTCGCTTAATCCGAGAGAGGGAGAATATGTCCGGCGGGCTTATTAGAAGGAAAAAAGGCGGAATTATGTTTATAAAATCTCCGCGTTCTCCGCGGCTTCGGCGGCTTTTTATTATAAATCGGAGACAAGTCGGGAGCGTTTCGCGTTCTTATCGGCGTATTTGTTGACATAATCGTCAGATTACTCAATAATATTATGAACGGAGCAGACCGATAAAATATTCGGAGGCTATGATTATGGAAGTAAGGAAAGTTCTGATGATAGAGGACGACAAGGACATTCTCCGTATAGGCAAGCTCTCATTGGAGAGGGTAGGAAAATTAGTAGCCATCACCGCCGACAACGCTTTAACCGGTATAGAGCTTGCTAAAAAAGAAATGCCCGACGTTATCCTGCTGGACGTGATGATGCCCGGCATGGACGGCATCGCCGCGTTAAAAAAACTTAGGGACAGCGATTTGACGAAAAAAATACCGGTTATTTTTTTGACCGCAAGGGTAAACGAGAAAGAAAAAGAATACTATATGAACCTCGGAATAAACGGAGTTATCCCAAAGCCTTTCGATCCGATGACGCTTCCGGCCAAGGTTAAGGAGCTTTTGTAAAACGCTTTAAATCAAAAGTTCGGCAAAACGGCGGTCTTAATGATAATAAGAAGGTTTCAACGGCTATGTTCGACGACGAAACGTTAAAAATAATAAGGGAATGCGCCAAGGACGAAAGTTCCTTTCAAACGCTTTTAAACGTTTTTGAGCGGAATAAAATCTCGGATTTTGCAAAACATGCGGAACGGGCTTACGAAACGAATCACATCGCGCTGCGGCATAAAAAAAACGGCGAAATAATTTTCGCGAGCGAAGCCGTAAAAGAGATTTTAGACTACGCGCCGCGCGAGCTAATAGGCCGCAATATTGGCTTGTTGGCGCGCGGAGACAAACTGGACGAATATTTGGAGCGCTGCCGGTCGCTTGAGGAAGAAAAAAGCGGGAGAATTCGCTTTGAAACGACTTTTACCGCGAAAAACGGCCGCAAAATCGACGTTCAAGCTATGCTCTTCAAATCGGAAGACGGCGCCGGAGAGAACTACGCTCTTATGGCCTTCGACGTAACCCCGCAGAAGAGCGCCGAGGAGGCTCTGCGTTTGTCTATGCTTCTATACAACGCGGTATTCAATTCCATCGACGAATGGACTCACGTCGTTGACGAGGAGCTTAGAGTAGTCGTAATAAACAACGCCTTTAAAAAAATCATCGCCGAAAAAATTTCGCCCGCTAACGCAGTCGGAATGAAGCTGAACGAGCTTTTCCCTTTCCTTCCGCAATCGGTATTCGAAGAATACAAGTATATTTTTTCCACCGGAAAGCCAACGTTTACCCGCGAAGCGAACGAATTGGCGGACGGCGGCGTTCAGCACACCGAAACCCGCAAAACTCCGATTTTCGACGGAACGAAAGTTGTGGGCGTCGTTACGATGATACGAAGCGTCAACGAGCAGGTTGACTACGAAAACGCTCTTAAAGAGTCGGAGGAGCGCTACAGGCGGCTGGTCGATATGGCGGGCGACGGGCTTTGCATTGTCGTCGGCTTCGTAATAGAGTTCGCGAACTCCGCGCTGGCTTCGATGCTAGGCTGCGAGCCCGGCGAGCTTATCGGCAAATCGTTCGAGGATTTCCTCGACCCTCAAGACGTAAAGAAGATACGCGAGTATTATCTGCGCCATCTTAACGGCGAGCGGAACCTTGGACTGTTCGAGGTTAAATTAATGACCGCGCAGGGAGACGTCCGTATTGTCGAAGTGAACGCGTCGTCTTCTATGTACAAAGGGAACCGCGCTTTTATCGTCGTTCTAAGAGACGTTACGGCCAGAAAAGCCGCCGAAGACGAAGCCGCGGCAAGCCGCGAAAAATATAAAATATTGGCCGACAACTCGTCCGACCTAATATTCACTACGGATCTTAATCTGCAGTACACGTACGTCAGTCCGTCGGTGTACAGGTTCCGCGACCAAAACAACCGCAAAGGAGAGGAATACTCTCCCAAAATGGCTCTTACTCCGCAGTCTTACGAGCGCGTTTTAAAGGCGTACGCCGAAGAAATGGAAAAGGAGCGCGCGGGCGGGTTCGATCCGAAGCGGGTTATAAAGCTCGAAGTAGAAGCGGTAAGAGGGGAGGGCTCGTCCATTTGGGCGGAGGTCAACGCGACATTTTTACGGGACGCCGACGGGAACGCGACCGGCTTTTTAGGCATCGCCCGCGACGTTACGGCGGAGCGTCAAAGCCGATTGGAGCTTGAAAAAAGCGAGGAAAAATACAAGCAGCTCGTCGAGCTCAGCGGCGATATAATTTATTCCACCGACGCCTACGGCAACGCGATTTACGTCAATCCGGCGGCGGCTAAGGTGGTCGGCTATTCGGCGGAAGAGCTTAAAGGAAAAAATTATTTGGAGCTTGTGCGCGACGATTTTAAAGAAACGTTGGCTAATTTTTATACCGAGCAGTTCGTAAGCGGAACGCCCAACACTTATTTTGAGTTTCCGGCCGTGAGAAAAAACGGCGAAACGGTTTGGCTTGGGCAGCGCGTTCAGCTTTTGTTTAAAAACGGAAAGCCGAGCGGGTTTCAGGCGATTGCGCGCGACATTACCGAGCGCAAAGAATCGGAGCTGATACTTACCGTTCAGCGCGACTTGGCTTACAAGCTGGCCGACGCAAACGACCTTAAAGACGCCTTCGACTTGATACTTAACGCGGCGGTTAAACTTGACGGCGTGGATTGCGGCGGCATTTACGTTCTCGACGAATCCGCGCAAAGCCTTTCTCTCGCCGCCTCGATAGGCGTTCCGCCCGAATTCGCCGCCGAGGCCGGAACGCTCTCCGACAACGCGCTCATCGACAATCTGCTCGCGGAAAGAAAACCGCTTTATCTCGACTTCGGCGAAGCCGCGCGTAAATTTAATTTAAAAGAGGGAGGCGCGACGCTAAAAGCCGCCGCTGCGATTCCGGTAGTTTACGGCGATAAACTTATCGCCAATCTTCATCTCGCCAGCTTTACTCTAAACGAATTTCCCGCGCTGACGAAAAACGCGATTGAGAGCCTTGCTATTCAGCTGTCTGGCGCGTTGATAAAAATAAAAACCAACGAGGCGGAAAAAAAGCATACGGAAAACCTGCAAAATCTTTTCGACACCATCGACGATTTGATTTTCGTCATAGACGAGACCGGCGCGGTAATCGACGTCAATCAAAGGGCGATCGATACGCTAGGCTTTTCGAGGGACGAGCTGCTCGGCCGCAATTTCTGCATGATGCATACCGGAGAATCGACCGATAAACTAGCGGCTAAAATGCCTTTGATTTTGTCGGGCGAGCTTAACGCCTGTTCTTATTCTTTAATTAAAAAAGACGGCTCGGAGCTTCCCGCCGAAACTAAGGCGGCGCGCGGAAAATGGGGAGCTCGAAACGTCGTCTTCGCGATTTCTAGAGACAACGCGGAGCGGAAAAAGAGAGACGACGAGCTTAAGCGCAGGGACGCTCTGCTGAATTTGGCCGTAAGCTGTCTCGCTAAAATGCTGCGAACCTCCGACATGACCAAAACGGTAAACGAGGTAATCGCTCAAATCGGAGAAGTTTACGGCGTCGATAGAGTTTACGTTTTTAAAAACCGCTGGGAAGGAAACGCGGAGCGGCTGTTTACGAGCCAAGCCTACGAATGGGTTCGCGAAGGAATCTCGTCCGAACTTGCAAATCCGTTGATGCAGGACATGCCGTTCGAGCTGTACGAAGACTGGGGAACCGAAATGCTCTGCGGCCGCAGCGTATCTATAATTACCTCGCAGCTCGAAGGCCCCAAACGGCGGCTCCTTGAGGCGCAGTCAACGGTGTCTTGCCTTTTGGTTCCGATATTTCTGGCCGACGAATTTTGGGGGTTCATCGGCTTCGACGACTGCTCGAAAAGCTCCGATTGGAGCGAGACGGAAACCGGCGTCCTGCGGATAATCGCCAACGGAATAGCCGGATATATAAAAAGCGCCGAGCTTATCGAAAAGCTTGCGCACAGCGAGCGCCGGATAAGGGCGATAGTCGATTCCCAGCGCGACCTTTTGGTAAGAACCGACATGTCTTTTAAAATCACCTTCGCAAACGAATTTTACTGCGCGCTGCTCGGCAAGGCGCCCGAGCTTTTCGTCGGCAGGCCGTTTGCGGATTTAGCCGAGGACGAAGACGAAGAGATTACGAGCAAACTGCTTTATCCTCCCTACAGAGCGTACTTTGAGAAGCGCGTCGAAACTGTGAAAGGGACGCGCTGGTTCGGCTGGGAATGCTACGCGATAAAAGACTCCGCCGGGAACCCGGCCGAGATACAGGCCGTCGGAAGGGACATTACCGAGCTCATTGCGGCGTTGAACGAGGCGAGAGAGAGCGAGGCGAAAATAAGAGGAATAATTTCGGCGGTTCCGGATATTATTTTTCATCTGGGCATGGACGGCAAAATACTCGACTTCTACGCGAAAAACGAAAAAGACCTTTTCGTGGCCCCGGAAGTTTTCATGGGCAAGCCGTTCGACCAAATTCTCCCCGACAAGCTCGCCGCGAAAATTTGGGTCGCCATGCGCAAGTCGATGGAGACCGGAGAGACTTCGACGATAGAATACGAATTCGTCGAGGCCGACGAATCGACGTCGTGGTTCGAGCTGCGTATCGTCTGCCTTCAAATAGGCGGCTACTTGAGCATTATCCGCAACGTAACCGAGCAGAAAAGAGCAGAAGAGGAAATCAGGCGCAGGCTCGAAATGGAGCGCATCACGGCGGAAATTCCCTCAAAGTTCATCGGCTTCGACTCGGAGAAGACTAATCAGGAAATAACCGCGACTCTGCAAAGGCTTTGCAAACATTACAAGCTGCATTACGGCGCCGTTTACATGATTTCTCAGACCGGCGCGAACCTGTCGCGGCTTACCGAATGGTACGAGGATAAATTCGCGCATATGAAAGACAAGCGGCCGCGTCCCAGCTTCGACTTGTCGGATTACCCCGGCTTTTACCAAGCGATTTTGGATAAAGGCTTTTTTAACGTTCCCGACGTTTCAAAAATGCCGGAAGGCCAAGAGAAAAAGAAACTATCGGACGCCGGGGTAAAGAGCATGGTTTGCGTGGCTATGCTTTACGACGGAAAAATTCAAGGCATAATGATGTTTGCATCGCCGACGACGGCCGTCGATCTGCTGGCCGAGGACATTCAGCTGTTAAAGCTCGCCGGGGAAATAATAAGCAACGCCATTGCGCGAAACAAGGCTCATGTGGTTCTTTCGGAAAGCGAGCGCAAGTACCGCTCGATATTCGACAACGCGCTTGCGGGAATTTTCCGCGTTAAAACCGGCGAATGGGTAGTGGTGGACGCCAACAAGAGGCTTGCGGAGATACTCGGCTACGCAAGCGTCGAGGAGCTGCTGCAAAATTATCAAAGCGACGTCAAGCTAATACATCCGCAGCTCGATCCCGACGACTATTTCGACGGCGAAGATTCGTATCCCTTGGACGACATGACGGAAGTCGGCGGAAATGAAATTATCGTTCAGATAATTCAAAGGCTTTACGAAGGGAAACTCGTGAACCTCGAACTGGCTTTCTCCGTCAAAGGCGGACCGACCATATGGCTGCTTATTGCGATGCGGAACGTGGAAAACGACGAGTATCTGGAAGGCGTCGCCGTAGATATAACGGAAAGAAAGAACGCGCAGGTCGCTTTGCGCCACAGCGAGGCGCGTCTGCACGAAATTTTAAATTCCGCCCCGATAGGCATCGTTACCACCGATCACGAGGGGGTGGTGGAATCTTTCAACCCCGCGGCCATGGCTATGTTCGGATACGACGAGGCCGAAATACTTGGGCGTTCCGCGGCAGTTCTCGCGGCCCCGCGGGACGGAGCGTCGGACGAAGAAGCTAAAAAGCTGGTTGCGGAATTGGCTTTGGAAACCGACGGAAAGCCGAATTACTTGTCGTGCGTTCGCAAAAACGGCGAGCGTTTTCCGGTAGAAGTTTCGGTGCGCGAAATACTTTTAAGCGGAAGAAAGCTGTTTCTCGCCTTAATCCAAGACATAACCGCCCGCAGAGAGCTTGAGCGCATGAAAGACGAATTCGTTTCGACCGTCAGCCACGAGCTCCGCACGCCTATAACCTCGATTCGCGGAGCCATCGGTCTTCTTAACGGCGGAGCTATGGGCGAGATGCCGGAAGAAATGGACGAGCTGATTAAAATCGCGAATGCCAACACCGAGCGTTTGGCGGCTTTAATAGACGACATTCTGGACATTCAAAAGATCGAGTCGGGCAAAATGACGCTCTGCATCGACGAGATTAAAGCCGAAAGAGTAGTCGTCGAAACGGTTAAAATGATTGCCGGAGCGGCGAAGTCGGCCGGAGTCGAGATTGAAACTTCGAGCTTGACGCAGGCCTGGGTGTACGGCGACGCCCAGCGTCTAGGGCAGGTTTTGTCTAACCTTTTGTCCAACGCCATTAAGTTTTCTCAGCCTCAGGGGAAAGTCTTGGTCGGAGCCGACGAAACGTACGACGGCTTCGTTCGCTTTTGGGTAAAAGATTACGGTCCCGGCATTCCGAAGGATAAGATTAAAGACTTGTTTAAAAAATTCAAACAGCTCGACTCTTCTCTCTCGAAGCGCGTTCAAGGAAGCGGGCTGGGGCTTGCGATTTCCAAGGAGCTGGTAGAAATGCACAAGGGAAGAATCGGCTGCGAGACGGAATTCGGAGCCGGCTCGCTTTTCTTCTTTGAAATTCCGGCCGTTAAAAATTAAATTTAAGACTATTTTCATAACGCTCCGCGCTTTTTTAGTGTATAATAAAAATGGACAATACCGCAACGGCGCGAGCGGGCCGACGCGTATAGGCCGCGTTTGCTTTGACGCGCGTTTCCGGGCACGGAGGACGGATATGAAAGAGGACGAAAAATCTAAGGTTGGAGAGCGGAAGGAAGAAAGCGGTTTTAAAATACCCGACGCCTTTCGCAAGGAGTACGAGGCGACGCTGCGGGAACAGCTTGAAAAGCTGCCGGAACTTTGGGAATCGGGGCAGCTGTCGGACGTGCGCTTTATAACTCATAAAATAAGGGGGAACGCCGGCATTTTCGGCTACGCTGAAATGGGTAAATGGGCCGGCGAAATCGAGGACGCCATCATCGACGGGCTGCCTTTGGACGGCGAGCTTTTTTTAAAGAACGCCGCCAGATATTTATCCGAAATCGGGAAGATTTAAGGCTGGTCCTTTTTCTTTTCCTTCGGCGCGGGCTCGTTTTCTTCGTAAACGACTATTCGGCAGGACGACGGGCCGCGGGGAACCAGAGCCACGGCGTATTTGGCCGGAAGATCGGACGTTTTAAACATCGCTCCGTCCATGCGGAAGTCGGCGCGTTTGAACTTTGCGTCCGCGGCCAGCCTGCCGGAAATTTCGGCGCAGTCTTTTTCGCAGGCGAATTCGGCCGCAAAGCGCGTTTTGTCGAACTTTTCAAGCCTGGACAGCGGGCAGTCTAAGGGGAGGCTCGTTTCAAAATCTTTAAACGCCCATGCGGGCAGATACGCGGAATTTTTTTGGTGGATGAGCGCGCCGAAATAAGCGAACGCCAGCGACGCCGCAAGGCTGAAAACGCTCCAAATAAAAGCGTCGGATCCGCGCGCGACGGCTTTTTGCGGCGAAGGCGAAAGAGCTTTCCCTTTTATAAGGCCGAACAGCCCGTTAAAAAGCAGCGCGGCGGAAGCGGCGCATAAAACCCCGGAAATCGCAAGCAGCGCGTAGTATCTCCACATTTTAAAAAGTAATACCCTTTTTAGCGGCTCTCGTCAATTCTGCGGGCTGGTCCTCATTGCGCTTTCTTGAAATAATACCCAAGCTCCGCGCTTTTTAATTCTTTTACCGAGCCGGTTCCGTCGTCGTAAATAATCGCCGCCTCGCACCTGAAGCGTTTGCAGAAGTCGAGCCCCTTTTCCGGCCCCATGACGGCTATCGCGCGCGCTACCGCGCCTAGCGCCGCGTTTGAAAGGTTGTCTCCGAACGACGCCGTTATTACGGTCATCCCGTTGGGGGACGCTTTGCCGGTTTTCGAGTCGAACGCCCGCAGGCCGTCTTTGCCTCCCTGCGCGGAAATTTTAAACTGTCCGGCTTTTTCAAAATATCCGTAAAGCGCGCCGCGCTCGGCGGGGCTTTGCGCGTCTATCCGGCGCAGTTTGCCGGTTTGTTTGCCGAAAGAAGCCGACTGGCCGCCGAGGCTGAAATACCCTTCGTCCGCGCCCATTTCTTTGAGCTTGGCAATAATTTTATCGACGACCAGCCCGCGCCCCAACGCTTCGAAATCAAGCTCCATTTTCGGTTCGAGAAACGACGCGGCTTTGTCTTTGAAGGCGAACTTGTTGAAGCCGCAAAGCTGCAGAGCCTCTTTAAGCTCTTCCGCGTCGGGATCCTTGCCCTCGGCTTTAGCGGCGGCGTAAACCCTTTTGACCGGGTTCATGGTCGGGTCGAAGGCGCCCATCGAGTTGTAGTAAACCGCGGCGGCGGTTTTCAGCGCCTCCGCGAGCTCTTCGGAAACTTCGACCGGCGCGATTTTTTCCGCCGCGTTTAGTCTGCCTATTTCGGAGTCCGGATCGGACGCGTCGAAAATTCCTTCGAGGCGTTTAATTTCCTTTCCGCATTCGTCCGCTATTTTTTTCGCGTAATTCTCGTCGGCGGGGGCGATTTTAAAGCTGAGAAGAGAAGGCTCTCCTTTGAAATAAGCGGACTCAATTTCGAAAAAACCGCCGGTCGAAAGGACGAGCCCGCCCGGTTTGGCGGCCTGCTCGGTTTGTTTCTTCGCCTCCCGCGAGCACGATCCGCAGCCCGCGCAAAATATCGTAAGCGCAGCCGTAAAAAGCGCGCAAGACGCCGCGAGCGCCCTAAGAATTCTTTTGTTTTTTTTCATGTCGCAAACCTCCTTCTGGCAACCTCGGCCAGCAAAAGCAGCAAAACCAACGCCATAAACGGTTTTATTATCTTTTCGCCCTTTTTTAAAGCGAGCGCCGCGCCGAGCTGATTGCCCGCAATTCCGGCCGCGGCGGCGTAAAGCGCAAGCGGAAAAAGCACTTTGCCGTTAATTAAAAAAACCGCCAGCGAACCGACGTTGCTTCCCATGTTCGACAGCCTCGCGCTCCCCGCGCTCGACATAAGGTCGAGGCCGAGGAACGAGAAGAAGGCCACGGTAAGCAGCGTGCCCGTTCCGGGGCCGAAGAAACCGTCGTACGCGCCGACTACGAACCCGATTGCGAGCGCTTTCTGAGCAAGGTTTTTAACCGGCTCTCCGCTTTTGCGCTCCGGCATGAACCTGTTTTTAAAAAGAAAAAATATCAAAACCGCCGGTATGACGGTAAGCATCATAGTGTTTATCGCCTGCGCCGACGCGAGACAGACAAGTTTTGCGCCTATCGCGGAGCCCGTTATAGACCCGATAGTCGCCCATACTCCGGCCTTGAGATGGGCTTTGCCCGCCCGCAGATAGCTAATTACAGCCGAAAGCGTTCCGAAGAAGCCGGAAAATTTGTTGGTGCCCAGCGCGATGTGCGGCGGCAGCCCCGCGGCGACGTACGCGGGAGTGCTTATCAGTCCCCCGCCTCCGGCGATGGAATCGACGAAGCCCGCGACGAAGACCAGCGAGCATACGAAAACCGTTTGGAACAAATCGGGGGACATACGGCTTAAGCCGGCTTTCTTTTTATTTGCCGTAAAGCGCGCGGAATTCGTCCGCGAATATTTCCATTATAACGACGTCCGCGTATTCGCCGTTCGAGAAAACGTGCCGTTTCTGAAGTCCGGCTTGCTTGAACCCGACCTTAAGATAACACGCGCGTCCGCGCTCGTTCGTCGCCAGATGCCTCAGGCAGACTTTATTCAGGTTGAGCGTGTCGAAAGCGTAGCGTAAAAGCAGCCGAATCGCTTCGCTTCCGTACCCTTTATCGAAATTCTTCGCGTCGCCGATGAATATTCCCATCGTTGCGCGGCGGCTGCGCAAGTCCATATCGAACAGACCGAGATTGCCGATAAGCTCCTCCGGCTCGTTAGTCCAAATTCCCAGATTAATCTCTTCCGTCGGCTTGGCCTTCAAGGCCGCAGACAGCCATTCGTTTTCCGACTCCAGCGTTATCGGCCTGTGGAAGGCGAGCATATCCGCTATTTCCTTATCGTTTATCCACGCCGCGTAACGCGCCGCGTCCGCCGAGCGCATAGGCCTAAGAGATATTCTTTCGCCTTTTAAAAAAATCGAAACGGGTTCTTTTTCGTTCATCCGCAATTCCTTAATTTCATTTCGCGCTCATTGTTCAATTTTTTCCGCAAGCTTTCGCAGCGCTTCCGCGGCGGCCTTCCGAGCCCCGCCCAGAGCGGTTTTGCCTCCTACCGCGAGGTCGAATACGCGCCCTTTATAAAACGACGGAGCGTCGTCGTCCCGTTTTAAAAACTTGACTTCCAGGCTTTCTCCGGCGTCGGACGCAAGCGAAACGTCGAGCTCCTTTGCGCCGCGTCTCGTTTCCGAAATAACGAACCCCGCCGCGCGCGCTCCTTTTTCTTTCATTTTTATAAACAGAGCTTCCGCTTTGTCGAGAAATTTGGAGAATTCTTTTATTTCGATTTCGCCTTCGGCGCGTTTTACGCCGCCCGCGCGCAGAGGCGTTTTCGCGTCTCTTACGTGCTCGTCGTCGGCCATTACGCTAAGACCGAAGCGGCGCATTTTGTCGGCGAGTTTCTTCGCGTTCATCTTTTCGGCGGTTACCGCCTGCGCCATTTCGTATATCTGCGCGAAGCGCTCGTCGCTTAGCGCGGAGCAATTTATAGACGGTTTGCTGTAAAAGTAATCGGAGAAGCCTTTTTCAACGGGAGCCTTGCCGAGCTTTTCCGCCAGCTCCCGCATTTTCGTGCCGGGCTGAGGTATCGCCGCGAAGAAGCGCGGGTAGTCCAACGCCGGATGTTTCGCGAGTTCTATCGTCGCGAGCATTTCCTCTTCCGTTTCTCCGGGCAGCCCGAGCATGAAGAACGAGCCCGTGATTATTCCTTCGGCGTCCATCTTTTCAAGCGTTTTAACCGTTTTCGCGACGTCGAGGTTTTTACTAATCAGCTTTTGCAGCCTTTCGCTCGCGGTTTCTATCGAAACCATGCAGTAATACGTTCCGGCGCGAGCCATCGCTTCGATTGATCGGTCGTCCATTATGTCGCCCCGGATTGCGTTCGGGAACGACAGCGCGAGCGGCGAGCCCGCGCTAATAAGTCCTTCGAATATTTCAAGCATCCGCTTTCGGTCTATATTAAAGATGTCGTCCACAATGACGATTTCCTTCGCGCCGAAAGCTTCCTTCAGCCAAAAAAAGTTCCGCAGAACGCGGTCCGCGCTCATCAGGCGCGCCTTTTTGCCGAAAATGCGGTGGCAGAACGCGCAGGAATAAGGGCAGCCGAGGCTGGTAATCGCGCTCGCGTAGCGTCTGCCGTGGGCGTAAAACAGCGAGAAGTTGCTTCGCTGCGAGTACGGGTTCGCGTCTATCGCGTCCCACGCCGGAAACGGCAAATCGTCGAGGTTTTCGACCGCCCTCTCTTCGTTCATAACAAGCGTTCCGTCTCGCTTTGCGGCGACCAAACCCGGAACTTGCGAGACGTCCGCGCCTTGTACAATTGCGTCCAGCAGCGCGGGAGCGGAGAGAAAACCCTCGCCTCGAATTCCGTAATCGAAGTCGGGGTTGCGCATGGCGTCGGGGTACATGGTTACGTGCGGGCCGCCTAAAATCACTTTCGCGTCCGGAAAATTCGACTTTACGAACGCCGCCCAGCGAGCCGCGTTTTGCGCTTCTGCGGTAACCGCCGAAAGCCCTACGACGCCGGGCGCGTAATCCTTTATAATCGCGCGCAGCTCCGCCTCGCCGCCGTCAAGCATTTCGACGTTTGCTACTTTGAAATCGTAATCGCCTTTTGCGAACGCGCGGGCGCACGCTACTACGTAAAGCAGCCCCAGCGGCGGGCATAAAACGTGGCTCGATTTTTTTCTGTCCCACGCGTCGCTGCATTTTACGAGCAAAACTTTCGTCATTTACGCGCTTTTCTCCAAATTAATAAATATATATCAGCGCCGTTTGGCAATCAAAAAGTTTTTTTCGGCGCGGCGGAAAATTTGATTCGTTCTTACTCTTGCTGAAAAGCGCGGAGTTAAGCGAGGAGCGCGAAATTAATTCTAAAAAATTTGCTCCTTCTCGGCGGCCTCCGCGGTTTTTTTACAAACTGGAGATGAATCTGCGGAAAAATAAGCCGCAATCTATTTTTGTTTTGGCAAAGTTTTGTTTTCGTATAGAATTAAAAAAATTGTCGGGCTTCAAATTTTTGCCAAGGAGAATCGCGATGGAACTCAAAGACCGCAGGTTAAAGGCTTTTTCGCATATGAAAAATATGCTCATGGAATACTACATGATTTCCAAAGGAAGCGAAGGCTCCGTTCCTATCGCGTGGGTTTCCAGCGGCGCGCCGGTAGAAATCCTTCACGCCTTCGATATAATTCCGATTTATCCGGAAAACCACGGGGCTCTTATCGGCGCGACGAAAGAGGCTCCGGCGGTGTGCGCCGACGCCGAGGCGAGAGGCTTCAACGTCGATTTGTGCTCGTACGCGCGCTGCGATTTCGGCCAGATTATCAACCGCGGCGGCCCTATATACGGACTTCCCAAGCCCGACGTCCTTATTTGCTGCAACAATATCTGCGGAACCGTAACCAAGTGGTACGAGGAAGTATCTCGCATTTACAACGTCCCGCTGCTTATGGTCGATACGCCGTTTCTTTACCGCGAAATCGACAAGGACGTCGTCGAATACGTCAAGAAACAACTGTGGGAAATGATAGAGGCGCTTGAGCGGATTACCGGCAAGAAGTTTGAGTATTCCAAGCTCGAAGAAGTCTGTTATCTTTCCGCCGAGGCGGTGGAACTATGGCAGCAAGTATTGGATACGTGCCGCAATAAGCCCGCTCCGATGAGCTGCTTTGACGCCTTCACGCACCTTGCGCCCATTGTTACGTTCCGCGGCCAGCAAAAGTGCAACGATTACTACAAGCTGCTTTTGTCCGAGTTGGACGAGCGCGTTAAAACCGGCTACGGCGCGATTCCAAACGAGAAAATACGCCTCTTATGGGACAACCTCCCCATTTGGTTTGAAATAGGCCGCATGAGCGAGTTCTTCGCGGACTTTGGAGCCTGCCTCGTAGCCGATACATATACGCACGCGTGGTGCACGCCGGAGACGAAGCTTGACCCGAAGGAAGGAATGGACGGTTTGGCGAAGGTTTACACCGCTATACATTTAAATATACCGATGCAAAAGATGGTTGATAAATTCCTGTATTTCGCTAAGCGTTTCGACGTGAACGGCATTGTGATGCACAGCAACCGTTCGTGCAAGCCGTACTCGTTCGGCCAATACGACGAGGCGAAGATACTGAAGGAGCGATACGGCATCCCGACGATAATAATCGACGGAGACATGACCGACACGCGCGCCTTTTCCGCGGAGCAGACGTACACTCGTCTCGAAGCGTTTTTAGAGATGCTTGGGGCGTAATCGGGGCGGCGCTTTTGCCCGGAAAATTTCAGGAGACTTGAAATGAAAATGAAAAGTTTGATTGCGCGGCTCGCGTTTGCGGCGTTTTTCGCTCTTGCGTCGACGGCTTTTTCGTGCGGCTCGGACGACGGAAATAAATCCGGCGGCGACGACGACTCGGCGGAAAGCGAGAGGGATGACGAAGGCGAGGCGGGCGACGCTTTCGACGGAGACGCAATAGACTACGCCGCGGGAAATTACAGAATAACAATCGTAAGCGCCAACGTGCCGGAGTGGAAGATCGGAACGGCCACAGTCCAGTACTGGGACGAAAACAACGGCAATCCCGACTGTTACGCGACCATGGCGCTAAACGGCGCGCTGCTTGGGCAGACTACCGTAAAGCAGGACTCGCTCGCGCCGGTTTGGAACGAATCTTTTAACGTAACGGGCTTGACGCCCGACAAATTGACCGCTTCAGATAAAATCGACTTCGAGATATGGGACGAAGACGACGGCGCAAGCGAGATAATCGCAACTATTACAATGACGGGCGCGGAGTTTAAAAACTCCATACAATACGGCGGCTACAACTATTCCAACCAAGATATTAAGGTTAAGCTGACGATACGAATCGCCGTTTCGCAATAGCGTCAAACTTGCGATTGACACTTTTTTTTTGTTGTATAAACTATTACGATAAAAGTTATGAATTAATTTCTTAAATTAAGCATATTTTCGCGCGGCAAGGAGAAAATGATGGAATTCGTATCCCACAGAGACGTGCTGCTTCTGGCTCTGTCCAGGGCGAAGAGCGTCGTCGAGAAGAAAACGACGATGCCCATTCTTTCAAACGTCCTAATCAAGTCCGAGGCGAGCGACGTTATTATCGTCAAGGCGACGGATTTGGAGCAGTCGATTCAAGGCAAGTACAACGTGGACGTTGCCGCCAAGGGCGGCTTCTGCCTGCCGGCCGCTAAGTTCTTCAACGTCGTTAAAAGTCTTCCGCAAGGAAACGTAAAGGTGGTTTACGACGAGGAAAAGAGCTCGATTGAAGTCTTCGGCGAAAAGGAAACTTACTTCGAGCTGAACACCGTTCCCGAAGAGGATTTTCCGATGCTGCCCGGCGCGGACGAAGTCGAATTTATGACGATTAACCGCGAAGTCATGCGTTCTTCGCTGTCGTTCGTGCTCCCCAGCGCCGCGGTGGACGACCCGCGCATATACCTCAACAGCGTTTACATGGAAGGGCGCGGCAAAGGTAAACTTCGCATGGTCGCGACCGACGGGCATAAGCTCTCGGTCATCGACGACGCGATAGACGCCGAGGCCGATCTTCCCAACGCCGTCATTATTCCGCGCAAATCCGCCCAAGAGATGCTGCGTCTTCTGGAAGAGCCCGGCAGCGCGGAGATAAAGCTCGGATTCACCGAGAAA
>CAYNVS010000030.1:0-40392 GCA_964400725.1 uncultured Myxococcales bacterium | reverse complement strand
CAAAGCTCCTTTGGTTGGTTGTAGTATACCTCGTCGGGCGTTCGCCCGTCAAGGCGCTGATGAAACCGCTCATCTTGTAAAACTTGAAGTATTTCGCAAGCCCCTCCTTCGCCTCCTTCATGCTTGAATAGCCTCGCAGCCCGCTGTTTGGCCAAACGTCGCGTTGAACGCGCTTCAACACCGCTTCCGACGGCCTGCGATACAGAGCCGAGCGGCTTAAATCCAAAAGCTCGCCGCGCCGCCGAGCCGTCTTTCCGTCATTTAAAAGCTCCTTTCTTTTCGTTTCAGGAGCCGTTATACCGCATATTTCATGCCTTAGCTGCTGGTCCTTTTTTCGGGGTCCGGTACAGCCCTCCCGCAAAAATAAACAACCTAATCATTTGGCTTCTATAAAAATTTTAATCCCTTTTTCGCCCGATTCAAGGTTTTCCCATGCGCTTGAGGTAATAACGTATCGTCCGAAGTTCCACTTTGTAATAAGCTGCGAGTTTTGTTTCTCCGTCCGCCCTTCGCCGAATTTCTTTTTAATTTTCGCCAAAGGAGCTTCCGCGGCTTTATCGCCGACGTAATTAAGCTGGAAATAAACCAGCTCCTCGTTTTTAAAGCGCATTACGACTGTGGAAACCGCGGTGGAACCGGTCATTTCAACTAGACCGTCAGGCTGCGTTTCAACTTTAAAAAGCGGAAAAATCTGTTTCATGCTTTTAAGCGTCGCAAGCATGGGAATCATATAATCGCCGATCGGCAGTTCGGGCGGTTCTTCGGCTTGAGCTTTTTCCTTCGGTTGTTCAATCTTTTCGACGGCAGCGTCCGTCGGCTTGACCCCTTCCGACAACTTGCCGTCTTTTAAAACTACGTTTCGCGGAAGATTGCCGATTTGCAGCGTTCCGGACGACGCCCATACCGCGCACGACGCGTCGGTGTAATATTCGTAGTTGTCAACTGCGGTTTTAAATTGTGGTTTCTTCCATCCAAGCGCTGCGACGTCTTGAGCGCATTTGTTCTTTCGCTTCTTTTTATACGAAAGCTGACTTTGGTAAACGCTTAATAAATTGCGTTGAAGACTTTCTTTCAAGTCTATAAGTTCAGCCGCCGTCTTTTTTACTTCATTGACCTTGGAAAGCAGTTCGGTACGTTTCATTTTGAGAGCGTTTTTTATGAAAACCAGATAATCTCCCTTGCCTTCGTCTTTTAAAACCATCGCGTCGGCGGAATACATGACGATTATAAAAAGTCCGTCCTCTCCTTCTTCGGGATTTTCAATTTTTATTAAGGCAGAAATCCCTTTTTTCTCCAGTTTCCATTTTTTTTCCATCACCGCGTCGGAATCCTGAAGCCTTATTTGGTTCAACAGTTTCCCAAACTTTCCGAAAACGAGCCCGATAAAAGATTTGTCGGTTGGAACGGAAATTTTTCCGTTTGTGGCGCATAGATACCACGTTCCGGCCAAGTCGTACTCTTTTATTTCGGACGCCATATAAATCCGCGATTCTCCGTCCGTTTCGGCGGCGCCGGCCGTAAATGGCAATAACGCCGCGGCGAGCGCAAAAGTTAAAAATGCGGCGGCAAACGCTCCTTTCGCTTGAGCGCGCATGCCAGAGGAGCGGTAAAGTTTAAAAAAAATCATAAAAAAGCCTCGTAATAAACATACAGAAATTATAATTATAATATAGTTTGGGCGCTTGAAGCGGTCAAGCGGTAATTACGGAAACTGCGGAACTTAACCCGACCCGCTCCCTTTACCATAAAAAACGCGGAATAAGCGAAGGTTCGTCGAACAATAATTTAAAAATTTTAAAAAAACGACAAATTGATTTTTTTTCGTTATGGTTTCATTATAATTATCGTAACTTTTTTAGCTAACGAGCGATTAAAACGGCGCAAGCCATAATTTCGGAGGAAGAAATGTCTTACGATCCTCGCATTAACGCGGAAATCAAACCCATTACGGTCGAATCGTCCGACGGCGTGAGCCTTCGGGCGTACATATGCGGAACAGGCCCGAACAAATGGCTGCTTACTCCGGGGCTGGGCACTCCGCTTCTCTGCTGGAAATACCTATTCGAGCGTTTCGCCGATAAAATGACGATAGTAACGTGGGAGCCTAGAGGCTGTTACAGCTCCACAAGGCCCAACGATATGGCGCGCGTGGAAGTCGCGGACCACGTTAAAGACGGCCTTGCAGTATTAAAAGCCGTTGGATGGGAGAAAGAAAAATTTCTCTGCGGCGGCTGGAGTATGGGAATAGAAATAGCCCTTGAGCTTTACGACCTTATTCCCAAACAGATTAAAGGTCTAGTTCTCATCAACGGCGCCTTCGAGCATGTTCTCTCAACGGCGTTCGGCTTCATCCCGAACCCCGACAAGACTCTGGGCTGCGTCCTGCGCGGAATGACCAAAGCGTCGATAGTTTTCGCGCCCTTCTCAAGCTGGGCGCTCGGACAGAAATGGGCGATTGCATTATTAAAGAAAATGCGCATCGTAACGGCCAACGAGGAATTTTTCGGCGAGGTAGCGGGCGAGTTCCGCAATCTCGATTTCGGCTTTTACTTCCCGATGATACTGGGGCTAAGCAATCACAGCGCGAGGCATATTCTGCCCAAAGTCAAAGTTCCGACGCTGATAACCGCTGGAGACGCGGACGCGATGACTCCGCTCAGCGCCGCGCAGGAGATGCAAAGCCTGATAGAAGGAAGCGAGCTGTTCGTCGTCCACAACGGAACGCACTACACGACTATGGAATACCCCGATATAATCAACGCTAAAATCGAGGAATTCATCAAAGAGAAAATTTTCAAAACGACTTGGAAATAGCGCCTAAAGTCGAATCTTGAAAAATTTCATAGAAAGGATTTAACGCCATGAACCGCTTCATTTTACGGCTATTTGTCTCAGCGTCGTTGAGCCTCGTCTTTTTTGCCGGATGCGGCGGCTCTTCTTACGAGCAAATAAAAAACGAACCGCAGGTTTTTAAAAGCGAAATATTCGCGCACATACAAACCGAGGACGAGACCGGATTAGCCCAAAGCGACTTCAATACTCACGCCAAGGCAATGGGAACGCTGACGTTAGACCCGAAGTTCAAATACGTCCTCTCCTTTCATATGACGCCCTTTATGCCTCCGTCGCGCAAGGCTCTTCCGTCCACCGGCCCGTACGTCTTTTACGCCGACGACCGCGAAACTATAGTATTCTCGCCGATGGACAACTTTTTTACCGCCCTGCTTACCTACGAAAGCGGAACGCTGAAATACGGAGTAAACGGCAGCGTCGATATGCTGCCGAAAAACCATAAGGCGCGTTTTATATTGGTGAAAGGAACTGGAATCAATGCGACCGTCGCCGAATGGGGCAGACTGATGCGGAACGAATACTCCCGCCCGATTACCGACCGCTACGCCGACAAAGGACTCTCATACATAGGATACTGGACGGACAACGGAGCCGCCTACTACTATAAGACCATTGCAGGCAAAAACGAGGAGGATACGCTGCTCGCGGTTAAGGCCAAAGCCGACGAACTGAAAATACCGTTCGGATATTTTCAAATCGACTCATGGTGGTATTTCCGCGATAAAGGCGGCGGAATCACCCGCCAGTATGAAGGTTTGATTAAGTGGGAGCCTAAACCGGAAATGTTCCCCGACGGACTCGCGTCGTTCAACCAAAAGCTGGGCTTGCCGCTTGTGGCGCATAACCGCTGGTTTGCAATCGAAAACTCGTACGTCGATATGTGCGATTTCGTCAGCGGTAAAATGATGTCGCTGCCGCTGTGCCGCGACGTCTTCGATAAATTCGCGGCGGACGCGAAGGCGTGGGGCGTGGAAACGTACGAGCAGGACTGGCTGATGAATCAGTATCTCGAAGTTCCGTATCTTCACGAGACGATAGGAGCGGGCGAGCAATGGATGTCCAACATGGCAAACGCGATGAAGGACAAAGGTTTGACCATGCAAATTTGCATGCCCGGCGCGCTTCATATGCTCGAATCGCTAAAATATCCGATAATCGCCACCAGCCGCACGAGCGTCGATTACACGCCCGACCTCAGCAAAGAATCGTTCTGGCCGTTCTTCCACACGGTCAATATGTTCGCTTACGCGCTCGGAATGCAGCCGTTCAAAGACAACTTCCACTCAAACGAGAAATTTGCGGAGGCCGAGGCGCTTATAAGCTCCCTTTCGGCGGGCATGGTCGGCTCCGGCGACTCCATCGACGGATTTAACGCGGATATACTAATGAAAACTTGCATGAAAAACGGCCTGCTGCTCAAGCCAGACAAGCCCGCGCTGCCGCTTGACGCGATGTTCTACGAGCATAAACGGCCCTATACCGTAACGACGACATCTACGTTCGCCGATTTGGGGCAATGGACTTACCTTGCGGCGTTCAATCTTAACAGTACAAGCGACGAGCGCACAGCGGAGGACAGGCTCTTTGCGGGGCTCGCATACGACGGCGAAAAGATAGACGAAATGGTCGTCTGGCCCGCCACGGTGGACGATTACGCAATCGACCTCGCGAAGGAACTTGGGATAAATAAGTCCGTCGTCGCCTACGATTGGCGAGCAAAGCGCGCGAGCGTCGTCGTCGGCTCTTACGCCCTGCCTGCGATTGAGCATTTATACGGGCACGATTACATCGTTTTCGCGCCGATTCTTTCCAACGGCATGGCGCTTATAGGCGAGACGGACAAATTCGTAACAATGGCGGACAAGCGTATTCAAAGCGTTAAAGTCGGCGGGAATTCGCTTGAGGCGGAAATCGCGGGAGTCGAGGGCGAGACGGTAACGCTGTCGGCGTTCGATACTAAAAACAATATCATGCTGACGAGCGCGGCGATAATCGACGCGACAGGAAAGGGTTTGATAAAAATAACGCGCTGAGTTTTCAGCGCGTTTTGTTGTCGAAAATTTTGAAACGAAAGGGAGAATATTGCGTTTAATATAAAAGTCGGGGCAAACCGGCTTAAAAACCGATTCGCTCGCTAGCTTGAACCGGCCTAATCAGATTTCCAGGTGCTTCAGGCAAACCCTGACCTTGAACCGCCCGCTGGAGTGATCCAGCTCTATCGTGTCCTTCATTTGGACGAAGCTGCGGCACACGAAGCAAATTACATGGTCTTCCTTCATTTTGGGCGCGCGCATCTTTTCCGGCATCCCTTTTTCAATCTTGTTTTCGGTTCTTGTAGCGTTCATAGCCAACTCCTTTCTTCTAAAGAAAAGAAACTCTACTTTTAAATATAAGCAACGCCAATGCCAAGGATAGAGCGCGGATAAAATTTACGCTCATTAATTTGAAATCATTGCTTTTTGCCGTAAGCCCCACAAAATTGCTTAATTTGAAACTGCCTATTCCAGCCCCGTAAACGGACGAAATTGACAACTCAGACCGCATTGGGTATGACAAAATTGTCGCGCCAATAAAGCGCTTTGTCCGCCTTTCCTACCCTTTTAATCTATCGGCTCTTCGCGCGGACGCTTCGATTTGTTCGTCCGTCAACGCCTCGTCGCAACGCTTTGATTTGATTGCGTTTATTAATGTGTCAACATCGCGCTCGCCCGTCATGTTCAACTTGAAACCGTTCAACAGCAGCATGTCGCAGCCCGCGGATATAGCCGCAGCCGCGGCCTTTTCTCTGCCGCCGAATACTTCCGCCACGGCGCCCATTTCCATGTCGTCGCTGATAATCGCCCCTTTGAAGCCTAATTTTTGGCGCAAAAGCCCCTGTAAAATTTTCTTCGAGAATGTAGCGGGAAACGTATCATCTTGAGACTTCACTAGTAAGTGTCCGCTCATAACCGAGTCAACTTCGGCGCCGATTGCCGCCTCAAACGGAGGCAATTCCTGCGAAAAAATTTCGTCTTCGCGCAAATTAAGCGCGGGCAGGGTTTTATGACTGTCAACTTTTGCCTTGCCGTGGCCCGGAAAATGTTTGGCGCAAGCGCAAATTCCGCCGTCGCGCAAACCTTTTACAGCCGCCGCGACGTGCCTTGAAACAATTTCGGGGTTTGAGCCGAAAGAACGGTCTGAAATTACTTCGGTTTCAGGGTTCGGCGGACATACGTCGGCTACCGGCGCCAAATTTAGCGTAAATCCAAGCGATTTCAAGTTGACGGCGTTCGTTCGATACGCCGCGCGGGTGAATTCGAGGTCGTTTATTGCGGCTAACTTCGCCGCCGAAAGCGTTTTGGGAAACGGCTCGCACAGCCTTGCAACGCGCCCCCCCTCCTGATCGACCGCTACGACAAGCCTACTGTCCGGCGAGGCCTCTTTGGCTTCGGCGATTAACCGCGCGGTCTGTTCCAAGCTCTTAATATTTCTCTTAAACAGGATAATGCCGCCTATTTTACCATTCTCGATACAGCGTTTTACCCACGTCGGAAGCGCGGCGCCGTCGAAACCGACGCATAAATAATGCCCTAACGCTTTCGTCTCTTTCGCGTTCATTTTTTCCTCGACAAAATTAATGTTAAAGGCAATGATAGCGCTTTAAACGCCGGCCTCAAACTTTTTTACGCGGCCAAAGCAAAGTTTGCATAGTTAAACCGCCGAAAGACGCTCAATGAAAGAACAAAAAAACAAACTGACGCTCGAATTCTTGGAAAAAATTTACGAGCGTTACACTGTAAAAGAGCTCGTCGGCACCGATCCAATTATGTTCCTTCATCAATATTCAGACAAACGCGACTTGGAGATAGTCGGACTAATTGCGGCGGCGCTGGCGTACGGACGGGTTGCGCAGATTCAGCGGGATGTTGCGGTTGTTCTGAATAAAATGAATGGAAAACCGCGCGCTTACGTAGAAGCGGCAAATAAAAAAGAATTGCGCAAAACGTTTAAAGGGTTCAAGCATCGCTTTACGAGCGGCGAGGAAATAGCCGCGCTTATATTCGCCATGAAGCGCGCGATCGAAGAGTTCGGCGGTCTTGAGGAAACAATCGCGCAAGGAATTATGCCCGACGACGACAACCTTATGAACGGGCTCGTCTTTTTTACAAACAAATTAAGAGGTTACTCAAAAACAACGCCGTCTAGCCTGATAAGCGACGCCTCAAAAGGCTCCGCCTGCAAGCGGCTCAATTTGTATTTACGCTGGATGGTTCGCGACGCCGACATAGATTTCGGCTGTTTTAAAACGATTGATAAATCAAAACTTATCATTCCGCTGGATACGCATGTTTACCGATTTTCTCATATGTACGGCTTGACCGGTCGCAAAGCCGCCGACCTAAAATGCGCGGTTGAAATTACGAACGAACTTAAAAAGTTCTGCCCGTCCGACCCCGTTAAGTACGATTTCGCGATTACCCGATTGTGCATGTTCGACGACGAACATAAAGCCCGCCGCTGAATTTCGCGCCTTCCTCGAAGCGAGAAATTTCGTTCTTTTGCTGTTGCTTACGCGCCGCGAATGTGCTACTTATTTAAAAAGTTAAGGTTTATTAAATATAATAAATTCTACCAAATGGAGCGTATAATGAAGAAAATCCCGACTCAGTTGCAGCTTCTCGTTCTAGCGTTATCCGCCATGCTGGTTTTCGCGTGTTCGGGCTCGTCAAGTTCGACTCAGGACAACGGCGACGAAGAAAGCGCGGCGGAACAAAACGAAGTAATTGAAACGCAGGAAGAAAGCGAGGCGGTTGAAAACGCCGACGGAGACGAAACTCCGGCAGAAACGGACGAACCGGTAGAACAGACCGAAGACGGCGCGGAGACGACTGAAGACGAGACGGAACAGTCGGACGATTCCGAACCGGCGTGCGCGTGCGCGATGCAAAGCGAGTGCTGCGACGGATGCAACGCCAAAAACAACGGCCTCGGATGCGCGACTCTCGAAGGCAAACCGGACAGCGGCATCTGCCAGAACGGCGCATGCCAAGGGTTCGGCGCGTGCGATCACCGCGTTTACGGACAAGCGGTGGGTTACGCGTGCAACTTCGGCGGCGAATGCGCCGGCGGACTTTGCCTTTCATACGGAGACGAATGGACGACCTACTGCTCCAAACCGTGCGATAAATCCAAAGCCGACGACTGCCCCGAAGGCAGCGCCTGCGTTCTGGGCGGAGGACCGGGCAAATACGTTTGCAAGCCTTTAAGCAAAGGCCGACTCAAGCCGGGAGACGGAACATTGGACGTATTTGACCCGTGCAATACCAACGAGGACTGCGCGGGCGGGCTGTGTCTGCAATCCGAAGGAATTAAATTCTGCTCCAAAGAATGCGCTTTATCAAACGGCGCGCCGAGCGATTCGTTGTGCGGATCATGCGGAAGATGCAGAGATAACGGCGATGCGCTGAATTTCCCGTTTAAGAATTACTGCGTTCCCAAGGGCAGCAACGCCATAGGCGGCGTGTGCGCCGGCGCGGGAGACTGCCAATCCCGCTACTGCCTCGGCGGATACTGCACCGGACAATGCTGGAGCTTCGGCACGATGAGCACCTGCCCGCAGCCGCTCGAATGCGTAAAAGGTCTCATCGCTAGCGACGCCACAATCGGCATCTGCGTGGCCAAAGAAGACCAGAACAGAGCGTTCGGCGAAACATGCAAAGAAGACTGGTCTTGCGCGGTCGGCAAATGCGCGGAATACGAAGGCGTTAAACGCTGCCTGCCTAACTGCGGGGAAGAAGACGCCTGCGACGAAGGCGTATGCGTTTCATACAATTACGGAAAATACTGCGTCCCCGCCGACTGGACTAAAACGCAGGACATGGGAAGCGCGTGCAAATACGCTTATCAATGCAAAGAGGGGCTGGAATGCGCCTTCGGCATGTGCCTGAAAGGCTGCGCCGCCGATACCGACTGCGGCGAAAACGGAATATGCTACATAGACATGGCGATGCAGGCGAAATACTGCTCTTATCCCTGCTCCGACAACTCAGGCTGTCCCGATCAAATGGTGTGCGAAAACGGCGCCTGCCTCATAGGCGGCAACGGCGGACGATACATGTTTAGCTACTGCCGTGACGACAAAGACTGCGAAACCGGCAAGTGCGTCAACGGCTCATGCACGGACGTTTGCTCCGATACTATTTCCTGCGAAGGCTCCGACCTTATCGAGCCCGAAGAGAACGGCATGTGCATACCTTGCAACCCCAACAACTGGGACTCCGAGTGCAACGCCGGCGATTTCGGCTTGAACAGATGCACCCAAGGATTGGACGGCAAGTATTTCTGCGCAATCAACTGCGGCTACCAGAGCGGCGTCTGCCCGGTCGGAACGCGCTGCTATCAAGTGAACGGATACGAGTCGATGTGCATGCCTCTGTCGGGCTCGTGCTTGAGGACGACGGCCTGCTCGCAGGAAGGCGTATGCGTGCGTCCGGCGGAAAACGGAGTTCCATGCGCGGAAAACGCGGAGTGCGTAAGCGGTCTATGCTCGGACGGCAGATGTCAGAAGGCGGCGTGCTCGACGGACGCCGACTGCGGATGCGCGGTTCTGGTCTGCGGAGAAGACGGAGGCTGCAAAGTAAACGACGCGATTGAAAAAGAGACGGAACCCAACGACGCATTTGCCGACGCTCAGACGCTAGCCCCGGCCAAAGGCCGCGTTTCGGCCAGCCTGCGCGCCAAAAACGACAAGGTTGACGTCGATATGTTCAAGGCTCATCTAAAGGCGGGTCAGGCTCTCGACGTTATGACCGAGGCGTTCTGCAAACAAGCGGGCGACACATACCTGCGCCTGCTTAACGCTGACGGATCGCCCAAACCCGACTGGAAGAACGACGACATCGACCCGCAGGGCAATTACTTCTCCATATTAATGGGTTACGTCGCGGCGGCGGAAGAAGACGTGATAATCGAAGTAACGCAATCTTCCTACGTGGTCGGTTACGCAAAATTCAATTATATGCTCGTTTATAACATTTTCGACGCCGCCTCCAACGATAAGTGCGCGGGCGCGATTGAACTCTCAGACGGAACCGGAACTTACGACATCGCCAACGGAACTAACGACTACGCGGTCGGGTCGTGCACCGGTTATCCGGCCATCGGCAAGGACGTAACTTTCGGAGTCAAAGTCCCGGCGGGCAATTACATTTACGCGGAGCTCGACGCGCCGTTCGACGGACAGATTTATATGGTCGCCGACTGCGCCGCCGCCGACGCCACCTGTCTGGCGGGCTCCGACGTTTTGATGGAACCGGGAGTAGAGGCCGTTGTTTACGCCAATTTCAGCGAGGGAGAGCTTAGCGCCAACCTAATCGTTGACAGCTTCTTGATAACCGACTCCACGCAGTTCGACCTTACTACCGAAACTAATCAAATAACCAAACCGGTAAACGACGCGGTTGACGGAGCGGTGGAAATTCTTTCCAGCGGAACTCAGAAAGGCGCGATCATCGGCGCGATGAACGACTACAATCCCGGCGTCGAAAACTGCCTTAAAAAAGACCTCGCCGGCGGCGACGTAGTTTACAGCGTTACGCTGGAAGCCGGCTGGTTTGCGGAATTCAGGCTTACGCGCGCGGTCGGAGCCGTTCCCGTAATGTATTTAGTCAAAGACGTAAACGACCTTACAGTTTGCGCCGCCAGCGGAACTACTTCGATGCAAATCGCCAACGGCGAAGAGGCGGCCAAGTATTACTTAATTCTGGACTTCGAGAAACCGAACGCATACGGCTTATACGAGTTTGAAGCGCGCTTCGGCGCTGCTCAGGGCTGCTTCGGCCCGTGCGACCCTGCCGCTTACGAAATCACGTGCGACGAGACTATAAACATTAAGCCCGGAGCGTTGTGCTACTGCGACTCCAATACGAAAACCCTTAAGGTTTACGACTGCGAAGCGGCCTGCGTAGGCAACGGCGCGACGACTGGAGCCTGCCATGTTTTCACGACGCCCGGCTACGAGCGAACCGCCTGCCTGTGCGACTACGACTGCTCCGCGGGCTTCGACCACTGCGAGCAGCAGATTTATACCAACTGCTCCTGCGCATCGAGCGACCCGTGCGGCTGGAAAGACGACGGCTTATGCAACGAGTTCTGTAAAATAGAATACCCCGGCGATTATTTCGACGATCCGGTCGATTGCGGAAGCGGCGCAAACAAATAAGCGCGCTCTATTCTTTCGCCGTAAAAAGCCCTCCCTTTTTAAGGGAGGGTTTTTATTATAACAAATATAACAGTCGCTAAACTTTTAGCCGAAATTTTCAAAGTCGGACGATGCCGAAATAAAAAAGCGCGGCGCAACTTATAGATTTAATAAAACTAATAATTTATTATCGGCGCCAGCGCGCCCGCGGGTTAAGCATAAAATATTTCTTTAGAACCGCGATAAATTTAAAAATCGTTAAAAAGCCGCTTTTGTTAAACTCTAATTTATTGCTAACATTTTTTGAACAATGATAAATTATATACTCGCGAGAAAAAAGTTTTAGAAAGTTACGCGATTTGAGAAAGGATAAGAAAATGAAGAAATTTATGCTATTTACAACAATATTTACGACCTTTATCTGCGGATTAGTTTACGCTGAAGAAAACGGGGCTTCCAATAACGCGTCAGACTTTTCGCAAAACAAGACTTCCGCAACGACGCCGGCTTGGCTGGACAAATTCACGCCAAAATTCGAACTTCGTTATCGCTATGAGATGATAGATAAGGAAACCGATAAAGAAGCGCGCCATCGAAACCGCATTAAAGCGATTTTAGGGTTGGATTTCAAAGCGAACGATTATTTTAACCTAACCTTTTCGCTCGGCAGCGGCTCCAGCGACGACCCGGTTGGCACCAATCAGGACTTATCGTCGAGCTTCACCAAAAAACCTGTTTGGATTGAGCAGGCGTATTTAGATTTTCATATTAAATTAATCGACGAGCTTGAAGGCCTTCATTTCCAAGCGGGAAAATTTAAAACGCCATTTATTACTGTCGGAAGAAACGAACTTATATGGGATTCCGATCTTCGCCCCGAAGGGATGTCGCTTAACTACAAACATAAATTCGCCGACATGATAGAGCCGTTCGTCAACTCAAGATTCTTTTGGATAGAAGAACGTTCTGCAGCCGACGATTCTTATTTGCTTGGCGCTCAAGGCGGTCTTAAGTTTTCGCTTTCCGAAACGGGAATATATTTTTTGGCGGGAGCCGGTTACTACGATTACACGAAGACCAAAGGCTCCAAACTGTTCTACGCCTCAGCGGACAAAAGCTTCGGCAATACCGCAGATTCAGTCGCCGATCCGGCGGACGCAACGAAAACTATAACCGTTTACAAGAACGACTATAACGAAATTGAAGCTTTCGCCGAAGCGGGAATTACAAAGCTGCTCCCATTTCCCATCGCCGTATACGGCGCCTTTGTTTACAACAACGGAGCCGACGAGGATAACAAGGGCTATATAGCGGGCATCAACATCGGCAAATGCGAAGAGCCTCTTTCATTTGAAGTCCGATATAATTACAGATGGGTTCAAAAAGACGCGCTTATTGGCGCCTTTACTTCATCCGATTTCGCCGGCGGCCAAACGGACGCAAAAGGACACGAAGTCGGAGCGGCTTTACAAGCTATGAAAAACGTCAAGCTAGGAATTAATTTCCTCTACAACCTTATCGACCTCAAAAAGGAAGTTGCTTACAAAAGATTAATGGCGGATTTAACCGTTAAATTCTAACGCATCCAACCCTTAAAACTCCAAATAGCGGCAAACTATATTTATTAAGGTTAATGAAATTTTAACAATCGGTTAATAAGCGAAAAATAAACCGCGTCTATATTTAACTTTGCGCAAATGCACGCGCTTTAACAAAGGAGAAATCTATGCGAAACATCTCAATCAAAACGCTCTCGGTAACTTTAACATTATTCTCGTTCCTTTTAACTTTCGGAATCGTTTACGCCGACGGCGCGACCATAAACGGCGCGGGCGCAACCTTCCCCTACCCGCTTTACAGCCAATGGGCATATAAATACGAAAAAATCAACGGAACGAAGTTGAACTACCAAAGCATCGGTTCCGGCGGCGGCATAGCGCAAATCAAGGCTAAAACGGTTGACTTCGGCGCCACCGACGCCCCGCTTACGCAAAAAGAACTGGACGAAATAGGTCTGGTTCAGTTTCCAATGGCAATCGGCGGCGTTACTCCGGTGGTAAACATTAAAGGAATAAAATCGGGTCAGCTTAAACTCTCTCCCTCGGTTTTGGCCGACATCTACCTCGGCGTCGTAACAAAGTGGACGGACGACGCCATTAAAGAACTCAACCCCGGTCTTAAGCTGCCTAACGAGCAAATCATCGTCGTGCGCCGCTCGGACGGCTCCGGCACCACCTGGATTTTTACCGATTACCTCGCGAAAGTCTCGACGGCATGGAAAGAAAAAGTCGGCGCGGGCAAGGCGGTAAACTGGCCGACCGGCGTCGGCGGAAAAGGAAACGAAGGCGTAGCCGCATACGTTCAGAAGATTAATGCGTCCATCGGTTACGTAGAGTACGCCTACGCGCTGCAAAATAAAATTCCCGTCGTTCAGCTTCGCAACAAGGACGGCAAATTCGTCAGCCCAACCATCGAGGCGTTCGAGGCGGCGGCCATTAACGCCGATTGGAATAACGCCGAAGGCTTTGCGGCCAACCTGAACGATCAAGGCGGAGAGAAGAGCTGGCCGATAGCCGGAGCTACCTTTATACTTATGTATAAAAATCAATCCGACGCGTCGAAAGCCGAGCTTATTCTAAAGTTCTTCGACTGGTGCTACAAGCACGGCGCGCAAATCGCCAAAGACCTGCATTACATTCCCATTCCTCAAAGCGTTTACTCCATCGCCGAAACTCGCTGGGCGTCCGATATTACCATTGGCGGCGCGCCGGTATGGAAGAACGAATAACAATATTTTTCAACTTTGAAAGTCCTTTGAAGTGAACGAAACAATTAAAACGAAGAAGATTTTCAAGGCCGGCGACGCGGCGTTCAGGCTCCTGACGGCGTTTTGCGCCGCCTTGATAATCATCGTCATAGCAGGAATATTCATCGAGCTTTTCCGTTCCTCTTCCTTATCCATCGAAAAATTCGGATTGGGCTTCCTCTTCTCCCAGACGTGGAACCCGGTGGCGCAGAACTTCGGCGCGGCAAGCTCCATTTTCGGCACTATCGTTTCAACATTAATTGCAATGCTTATCGCCGTTCCGGCTTCAGTCGTGCTCGCGTTATTTCTTGTGGAACTCGCTCCTCCGACGTTTTCCAAAGTCGTAGGCCACGCGATAGAGTTATTGGCCGCCATACCGAGCATCATTTACGGAATGTGGGGGCTGTTCGTCTTCGCGCCGTTTATGACCGCTCACGTTCAGCCTCCTCTCGCTAAGCGCTTCGGGTTCCTGCCTCTTTTTTCCGGCCCGCCGATGGGAATCGGAATGCTGACGGCGGGAATAATTCTCGCATTAATGGTGCTTCCATTCATCGCCGCGGTAATGCGAGACGTTTTTGCAATGACGCCGCCGGTAGTTAAAGAAGCGGGCTTCGGTATGGGCGCGACGACGTGGGAAGTAACATCCAAGATAACGGTTCGCTACGGAGCGAAAGGACTTATCGGCGCCTGTTTTCTCGGACTGGGAAGAGCCATAGGCGAGACGATGGCCGTAACGTTCGTCATCGGCAACGACCACTCCATCTCCGCTTCTCTCTTCGCGGCGGGGAACAGCATCGCCTCAACGCTTGCAAACGAGTTTAACGAAGCGAGCGAGCCTCTTTACCTGTCGGCTCTTGCGGAGCTTGGGCTTATACTTTTCGCGATTACCATGATAATTCAGGCTCTCGCGTCGCTGCTTGTGCGAAACGTCAGAAAAAGCGCCGGAAGGGGGCTTTAATGAACGCCGCATCGTCCGCCGCGTCCCCTCCGCTTAAATCCGTAAGCCGCCGCAGAAGTTACGACCTTTTCGTTAAAATCGTAGCCGCTTCCGTAGCCGCAATCGGAATTTTCGCTCTCTTTTGGATACTCTTCGAGGTTTTCAAACGCGGCGCGGCCTCTATAGACTGGGCGTTTTTCACTCAGCTTCCGACGCCTGCTGGCGTTGCGGGCGGCGGTCTTGCTAACGCTCTCGTCGGCAATCTTCTTATAACGGGCTTGGCCGTAGTTATTGGCGTGCCGATAGGGCTTTTCGCGGGAGTTTATTTCAACGAGTTCGGTCAAAACCGGAAACTTGGAAGCGCGGCTCGTTTCGCGGCGAACGCTCTTATGGGAACCCCGTCAATCATCGTTGGCTTATTTGTTTACGCGCTGATGGTAATGCAGGCGAAACATTTTTCCGGATACGCGGGAGCGGTTGCGCTGGCGATTATAATGCTTCCGGTCGTGGCGCGCACAACCGAAGACATGCTCGGAATGGTTCCGAACGCGCTGCGCGAGTCGGCGCTGGCGCTTGGCGCGCCAAGATGGAAGGTAACGACCGGCATAGTTTTCAGGGCGGCCAAAAGCGGCCTCATTACCGGCGTTCTGCTCGCCGCGGCCAGAGTTACCGGCGAAACCGCTCCCCTGTTGTTCACCGCGCTTAACAGCCCTTATTGGCCTAAATCCCTCAACGAGCCCACGGCAAACCTTACCGTAACCATATTCAACTACGCGATGAGCCCCTACGATGACTGGCAGAGTCTCGCATGGGGAGCTTCGCTGATAATCATGGCCGGAACGCTGCTGATTACCGTTACTGCGCGCGTTCTGTTCAGGGAGAAGAAAAGATGATGGTCGAGATTGAAACGCGCAAACCGAACGCAAGCGCAAACGTCGAAAAAATAGACAATCCCAAAATAAGCGCGAAAGGATTAAACTTTTTTTACGGCAAACATCAGGCGCTTTACGATAACCATTTGGACGTCGCGCCTAATAAAGTAACGGCGATTATCGGGCCGTCAGGCTGCGGCAAATCCACGCACATAAGGGTTTACAACCGCATATTCGAGCTTTACCGCGAACAGCGCGCCGTCGGAACGGTGGAAATCGACGGAGAAAATATATTGTCGCCTGCCTGCGATTTAATCGCTCTACGCCGCAAGGTCGGCATGATTTTTCAGAAACCTACCCCATTTCCCATGAGCGTTTTCGAAAACGTCGCTTACGGCCTTAAACTGCATTACGCGCTTTCGCGAGACGAAATAGAGCAAAGAGTCGAAAAAGCTATTAGAGCCTCCGCGCTGTGGGAAGAGGTTAAAGACAAACTCGACCAGCCGGGTCTGGCTCTTTCAGGCGGCCAGCAACAAAGACTCTGCATCGCCAGAGCCATAGCCGTCGAACCTGAAATACTGCTTATGGACGAACCGACTAGCGCCATCGATCCGGTGGCCACGGCAAAAATTGAGGAGTTGATGGAAAACCTCAAAACGCGCTACACAATCGTCATAGTTACGCACAATATGCAGCAGGCGGCGCGAATTTCCGATTACACCGCGTTCTTCTACGAAGGACGCATCGTAGAGTTTGGAGCGACGAAGAAAATTTTTACGAACCCCGAAAAAAAACAGACCGAAGACTACATCACCGGCAGATTCGGTTAAGAGGCGCGGCCATGACGATAAGACTTCATAAGGAAATTGAAAAGCTGAAGAAGAGAATTCTAGCGCTCGGCGGAGTAGTAGAGGAGAGCCTGCGGCTCGCCGTAAAGGCGATAGACGAAGGAGACGCGATACTGGCGGCCAAGGTCGTCAAGGACGACAACGTAATCGACCAGATGGAAGTTGACACGGAAGAAGAATGCCTTAAAACGCTCGCTCTGCATCAGCCGGTCGCGGTCGATTTGCGGTTTATCGTAGCGGCGCTGAAGCTGAACAACGATTTGGAGCGCATCGGCGACTATTGCGCCAACATAGCCGAAAGCGCTATTTTTCTCGCCGGACGCAAAAAAGTGGAAATACCTTTCGACTTCGGGCAGATGTCGGAGACTGTGCAAACGATGCTCAAATGGAGTCTCGACTCTCTTGTTAATATGGACTCGGAGCTTGCGATAAAAGTATGCAAAATGGACGACCAAGTTGACCGGATTAACCGCGAGATGTATCACAGGGTAGCCGAAGGAATACGCAAACATCCAGACGACTTGGAGTCGCTGCTGCATTACCTAACAACCAGCAGACGCCTTGAGCGCATCGCCGACCATTGCACGAACATCGCCGAGGACGTTATTTACATGATAAACGGCGAGATAATCCGCCATAAAGGAAACGCGCAGAAGCAACAATAAAACGTAAAAGGGGGCGTTGATATTTCATTCGCAACATGTTAATTTATTTGCGTATGTTTGAAATATTGACAAAAGGCGTATCTAAATGGACAAGCGGTACATGGTATTTGTCAGCAGCGCCTATGAGGATTTAAAAGAAGAGCGCGAAAAGGTTAGTTTCGCATTGCTGAAAAATAAATTCATTCCGTCAGGCATGGAAATATTCACTGCGGCAAACGACGATTCATGGAGCGTTATTAAAAGAGTTCTATTAGAGAAGAAACAATGAACAGATTATTTACAGTTAAAAGAAAAACTAATCTTTCATAATTTACTTCCCCATCCCCTTCTTCGCCAGCTTTGCCGCAATCATACCCGACATAAGGCACGGCGAAACGCCGCAGCCGAACACGCCGGAGCCCGCAAGATATAAATTCTTTATCGGCGCGGCGGGCGCAAAGCGGAACGGCCCGATTTGATCCGGCGTCATGGCCGGGCCGTAAGCGCCGCCCTGAACCGAATTAATGTAATGGCTGTTCGTAAGCGGCGACGCCGTTTCCATAACCTCTACGTCCCCCACAAGTCCCGGCGCGCGGCGTTCGATGTTAGCGAGCATGTTGTCGGCGATGCGCTTCTTCAGGTCGAGGTAATCCTGTCCGCGTTTATACGGAACCATTCCGTCCCATTTAGCGAAAATCGAATAAGGCGCCGCCGTAACAACTTCAAGCGTCGAGCAGCCTTTGGGAGCCATGGTTCCGGAGTCGTCCTTTAACGAGTTCGGCGAAAGGAACAGCCCCAAGTCGCCTTCTGTCATCCGGCCTTCCATCAGCGTCCGAAAGGCTTCGTCCATGTCCCAAGTCGGGTAATCCCACACGTTGAATTTTCCCATGCCGTATTTGCTTAGGTCGCGCTTCATGCCTAAAAACAGGCAGAAACTCCCCATTGAGGGCTTAAGCCGTTTTATTTTGCGGCGAAGACCGGCCGGCACATAAGACGGGTCGTAAACGCTTGCAAACGTATGCGCAGGCTCCATGTTTGAGACGACGACGTCGGCTTCAATCGCTTCTCCGTCGGAAAGCATGACGCCGCGGACGCCCGCGCCTGAAACGATGATTTTTTCGACCTTGGCCCCCGTGCGGAATACCGCGCCGTACTCTTTCGCCCGCTTTTCTATCGCGTCGCGCAGGGAGCCGCTTCCGCCGCGCGGAAAGAACGCTCCGTCGGAGTAGTGCAGTATTATTCCGATGCCGTAAAGCGCGCTCGCCTGCGAGGGAGGAAGGCCGTAATCGCCGTATTGCGCGGCCAACACGGCTTGAAGCTTTTTGTTCTTAACCGTCTTGTCCAGCATTTGTTTGAACGTCGAGCGCAGCCACGGCAGCATCGCGATTATTTTCGGCGCGCTGGAAACGTCCGACAGCCGCGGTTTGCGCGCGCTAAGGCTGTTAATCGCCCTCATACCCGACTGTATTTCTTTCGTCATTTTAAAAAAACGGTCGATGTCGGCTACATCCTGCGGAAATTTCTCCGCGAGCCTGTATCGCCACGCGTCCAGCCCCACTGGCATTTTAACCTCAAAGTCCGGAAATCGGAAACTGTCGAAACCGTTCGGGTCAAGCTCGCAAAAAAGGTCTTCAACGCCTATGTCCAAGCCGGATAGAACGCGGTGTATTACCTGTCCCGGCCTGCATTCGCCGACGTAATGCACGCCCGGATCGAAATGAAACCCCTTTCGGACGAACGGATTAAGAAATCCGCCCGTATGCTTAGCCTGCTCCAGCGCTATTACTTCAAATCCGGCCTTAGCCAAATAAGCCGCCGCCGTAAGCCCGCCCGCCCCCGCGCCGATCACCGCCGCTCTTTTCGTTTGTCTCATGCTTTTCTCTTCTAATAAAAAGTTGGAGCAAAATAAAAATAACCGGGCTACCCTTTTTTGCGCCCGCGCTCGTCCGTCTTAACCGTTGGCGAGAGCCGCTGAGATTTCTCGTACGCCGCGACGACCGCCTCTTTTATGGCTGCGCGCACGCGGTATTCGTCGAGCGTTTTTATCGCTTCTACAGTGGTGCCGCCGGTGGACGATATGTCGTCTCGAAGCTGCGCGAGATGCGTTCCGTCGCGGCTCTGCGCCGCTATGGCCGCGCCTTTGACCATTTGAATTGAAAGTTGGGAAAGCTGCCCCTTAGGGAAGCCTACCAGCATGCCCGACTCGCTAATCGCCTCAAGGATGTAATAAATTATTGCCGGACCGGTGCCGAACAGCGCAGTCGCTTTGTCAACGTCCGCGTCTTTGCTTACCCGGTATTCCATTCCCCATAAGGCCAAAACTGAACGAGCCGTCTCTTCTTCTTCCGCGCTTAACCCTTTCGGCATCCACACGGTAACCGCCTCGCCGAAGCGCGCGGAAATGTTTGGCATGCAGCGGACGATCTTATCCCGCGAAAGCCCCGCGGCGAGCGATTCCGCCGTTTCTCCGGCGGCAATTGAAACGACAATCGTCTCTTCCGGCAATTTTCCGCCAAGCTCCAAGTAAATTTCGGGAAGGTTTGCGGGCTTCACCGCAAGAATTATAATTTTTGCGGAAAACGCGGCGTCGTTTCCGGCGACTACGGCCACTTCGCGCCCCACCTTCTTCTTCGCAATCAGGTCGTCCGCCGCTTTCCGCGAGCGCGCGCACAGAGCTATTTTGCCCGCGTATCCGTTTTTGCCCATCCGCTCGGCGATCATCGTTCCCATAACGCCCGCGCCAATTACAACGACATCGTAATTCTTCTTCATAATTTTTCTCCCAATAAATATTACGATATTTATTTTATTTTCGCAAAAAGGGAACCGCTTTTTTATACGATTTTGCGCCGTTTTTGCCCGCGCAAACCGTCGGTTCGTTTTTACACGGCGAAAACCTTGACGCTTTTCAACTTGTACAGAACGGCCGTAACTGGAACCAGTCCGCAGATAATCCACCCCGAAACGACCAGCGGCCAGCCGGGGCCGTAAAGCTCGGATGCGTAGCCGTAAATCAAAGAGCCGACCAACATCCCGCTCATGCTCACAAACCCCACAAACGAGTTGAGCCCGCCAATGCGCTCCTTGCTGAACATCGTCGAGACCGTGGCGTAAACCACCACCATTAAAACGCCGTCGCCTATTCCGTGAGCGGAACGCCATACGTAGCTGACGAGCGCGTCGTCGTTCACCATTAATATCTGCCCCGCGCCGCTGCAAAGCAGGCCGAATATAGCAAGCGCGTAAACGCCCCGGCCTTTGGGATAGTAGCGTCCCGCAAAGTAGGCCGAGCCCGCGACAAGCGACCATTCGCCGATGAGATAAAGGCTGGTATGATAAAAGTTCAGTCCGAGGCGCTCTTTTATGAAAAGCCCGGCGCAAACCTGCTCCGCGCCCCAGTGGTTCGCAAAGACGAACTGCCAGACTAGAAAAATAACGACCGGCAAGGTCGCAACCTCCCGGCTGTATTGTTTCATCGGCGATTTGGCTACTTTTACGTCCGGTATAAGCAGCCCTGAAAACGCAAACACAAAAACGAGCGCGCCGAAAGAAAACATTAATTGCGGATACGTTATTCTGTCGAGAAGATAACCGTGCCCGACGATTCCGACGACCAGCGCGCCCATTCTTACGGCGTGATAAAAGCCCAATTCTTGAGTCTTGCGCTCCCGCTCGGTCGCTTTAAATATGTAAGCCTCGCCGGAATACTTGAAAAGATTGCTGCCTATTCCAAACGAAACGAACAACAGCATGAACGAGATGAAACTCAACGATTCGCTCATGGCTAAAAAGGTTGCCGCAACGATTAGAAGCGCCGGCGTGATTAGTTTGCGGCTGTTGATTCGGTCGTTGCCGACGCCTGCTGGAATCATCGTAACGAGGCTTGTAACCGAAAATGCGGCGAAGAGCGCGCCGATTTGTCTTCCGCTGAAATGCAGATTATTTTTTAAATAAATGGGAAGCAAAAACGAGGTAAAGGCTGTAAGAGCGCTGTACATGCCGACGATTAGGTAAATAGCGTTCGACGGCTTGCCTCTTTCGCTGGAATCGGCGGGCTGCGGCTTAAGCGCTTCGGAAACCATGTTAAACAACTTCTTAATCAAAGAAAAAGGTTTGAAGAGTGATAGACCAGAGGGCGCGAAAAGTCAAATCAAACGGCGGGTAGGTAAGAAAGAAGAATGCGCGATTAACTAAATATAGAGTTTGTCTCGTCTATAATTCCTATAAAAACGACTGAGGTTACTCGTCTCCAATCGGCTTGTCCGACTCGTTGAAGTCGTCGGGCTCTTCTGGAGGATTGCTCGGCGGCGGCGCGTCAAGCGCGGCTCCGTGGAACGGCTCAGGCCCTATTTTTTTCGGCCAACCAAGAGTAAAAAGTTTATTGCGGAGCTCCTCCGCCTTGGAGTCGAATTCAGGCTTGAAGGCTGTCGGCACCGGCGGACCGTCGTCAAATTTAACTTTGAGAGGATTTATATGCGCGCCGTTTTGCATAAGCTCGTAATGCAGATGCGGACCGGTCGATATGCCCGTGTTTCCAACCGCTCCGACCTGTTGTTTCTGAGAAACGCGGCTTCCGGCTCTGGTCAAAATTTTTGACAAATGGCAGAAACGGCTTGAATAACCGTTATTGTGCTTGATGAATATTTCGTTGCCGCAGCCGCCCGCCCATCCGGCGCGCAAAACCACCCCGTCGGCTACCGCCCAAACCGGCGTTCCGGACGGAGCCCCGAAATCGACTCCTTTGTGCTGCTTCATACGCCCAAGAACAGGGTGCATGCGCAGCCCGAACACCGAGGTGATTTTAACCGTCGAAAGCGGCGCCTTGAGAAACGCTCTGCGTAAAGATTTTCCCTTTTCGTCGTACCAGCCGGTCTTTTGGTCTTTCGAGTCGGGTATCTCGAACAGGAAGGCGTATTTAGGACCGGTTTTGTAGCCTTGGTATTCGGCGGCTACAAGTTTGCCGAACCCCGCGAATTCCCCGTTTATGAACTTTTTTTCGACGAGCATTCGGAATTTATCCCCTTTTCTGCTGTCGGTAAAAAAGTTGATGTCGTAAGCGAAAACGTCGGCGAACATTTCGGTAAGAACCGCGCTTTCGCCGACTTCCTCTATCGCCGCCGAAAGATTGGAGGTAATTTCGCCGCTGACCGGAACCAAAGCCGTATCTATCGGAACGAACTGCTTATAGGCGCGAAGTTCCCCGTTTTCGTAGCGGGCATAATACTTTTGCGCCTTCGTTTTTATGTATTCAAATCCTATAAGTTCCTCGCGGGACTTGTCGAGATATGCGACGAATTTTTCGCCGAGCTGCAGTTTGCGCACGTCCATTTCCTTGGCGAGGGCGGCCGTAAGGTTTTCAATCGTCGCGTAGTTGAGTCCGGCGCGGGCAAAGGCGGTTTTAATGGTGTCTCCTTTGCCGATTTCTCCCTTAATCGTAACTTTGTCGTTTTTGTCGGGAGTTTCGGTCTCCGGGCTTCCGGCCTCATCGGTTCCGTTTTTCCCTTTTTTCATCAGCAGCGAGCGTTCCCAAAGCGCGATATTGGGCGTCAAACGCATTTTCTCTTCTAGCTTTTCTTTCGCCTTTTTAATGTCCGCCTTTTGAGCGGCTTTTTGTTTCTCCCGCGAGCTGAAAGAGTCGAGCGGACCCAGCGCGAACGCCGCTCCCGCCGCCGCGAATCCGAATAGAAATCCTAATCCGAAAAGCAGCGCGGCCGTTTTCCGGTCAAGCGGCGCGGTCGAACGTTCCTGTTGGACGTGTTTTTTAGGAAAACGAGGCATTTGCTGCGGCTCAAGATTTGAATTTGAAATTTTTATAGTCGGCTTCCCGCGTGGAATGGCTTTTTCCGTCGAACTTCATAAGCGTTCCGCGCTCGTTTATCAACGTCGCAATGCTTACCGGCCGGGTCCATACGTCGAACAGATTGGCCAAAGTCGCCCTTGCGTGCTGAACGTGCAGATCGGTTCCCTGATGATCGTGAAGAAGAAGCAGTTCCCCTTTGTTTTCAAAATTGCCGTCTATGACGTAGATAACAGGCTGACCCATATTCGTCAGCCCGCCGAGTATCTTGTCTTTTATTTCTTTATAATCTCTGCTCGAAATTACGTATTCTCCTTTGGATCGGTCGAGACGATAATTGTAAAGAAGAACTTTTTCCACAAATTCTTTGGTCATATATTCGTCGATGAAACTAACGTCGTTATGCGTTTTGCGGATTTCAAAGATTTTTTCAAGACCTTTCATCTCTTTCGCGTCGTATTCGCGGCGGGCGGTCATATCTTCGATTTCGTCGAACTTACGACCGTGCCGTCCTTTGTTCCAACGCTCTTCTACGTCCCGAAGAAGCTGCAATCCAAGCCTGTAAGGATTTATTGAAGTCGGCGAAGCAGCCAGAACGTCGGCGTTTTTATCCGCAAATTCGACGATTTCGGAGTCGTTCAGCGCGCCGGACGTGCACAGCTTGGCATGCCAGAACGCAGCCCAGCCTTCGTTGAGTATTTTCGTCATTCCTTGCGGCGCGAAGTAGTACGCCTCTTCTCGAACAATGGAAAGAATATCTTTTTTCCAGTTATCCGCGGGAGAAAACTGAATGAGAAACCAAAGGACGTCGCGCACCGGAACGTGCGGGAAACGCTTCTTCTGCAAAGCGGCGGCCTCTTTGCGCCGCTTCGCCTCGGCGGCGAGAGCCTCGGGCGGGTTGACGAATTTGTCCATGTACGACGGAACGTCGAATTTGCGAGGCGCTTCCGGCTGGGAGTTCTCGGCTTCCGCGCCTCCGTTCTTTACCAGTTTGTCCAGCTTTTCCTCGCCGTAAAATATAAGGTTAATGTCTATCAGGTTTTCAAGCGACAAAGCCTTATCAAGGAAACTCTCCACCTCGTCTTCGCCGTAACGGTCGATGTAGCGGCGCACGCGCGCCGAATGATTGGCCATTTCGTCTATCATTTTTCGGTTTGTGGCCGAGAAATACCTGTTGTTTTTAAAGAAATCGCAATGCGCGCATACGTGCGCCATAACCATCTTTTGAATGGTCGTGCTGTTTGTGCTCATCAAATAGGCGTAACAGGGGTCGTTGTTTATCACCATTTCGTAAATGCGCTGGCCGCCGTAGGCGTATCCTTTTTCGAGCTGGTCAAAGCTCATGCCGAAGCGCCAGTGCGGATAGCGCTGCGGAAAGCCGGTAAACGCCGCCATCTCGTTTATTTCTCTGGGAGATAGCATTTCGTAGAAGATTTGGTAGAAGTCGAGACCGAAGGCCCTCGCCTTCTCTTCAATGGCTTCCTGTATTGCTTTAAGCTCGGCGGATATAGGCATTTTCACCTCTTGTTATCGTTCGCTTTATAAGATATTAAAGCAAGCGCAAAACATTGCAACAAAAATGAACGCTCTTTCGCCGTCTATACAAAGGTATCCCCGTATATTTTCGCTTAAAACAACGACGACCGAAATTAAAATCTCGGCCAGTGCGTATAACGATTTAAATTTTGTTTAATTTTTTCTTCCGATTCGGCGATTGCCGGATTGAGCGGTTTAGCTATTATTTTATTGAGGGCTTCTTTGTAATCGAACTCTCCTTTTAACACTTTTATTGTCGTTATTACGCTTCTTGCGAGAGCGTCGTGGTCGTATCCTCCCTCCAAGGCGGCGATAATTTTACCGTGGCCGCAGCAATTGCGAACCGCGTCGGCGATAAGCCCGACTATGGCCGCATAACCGTCTTCCGTCATTCTCATACCGCCAAGCGGGTCTTCTATATGCGCGTCGTAACCGGCGGATATTATAATAAACTCAGGCTTATACGACTCTAGAACCGGAGAAATGAACCGGCGGTACAGATGAACGTGTTCCGGATCTCCAAGAAAGGCCGGCATGGCCATATTGATTGTATATCCTTCTCCAAGACCGCTTCCGGTTTCGGTGAAAAAGCCTGTGCCGGGGTAAAAGGGATAACGGTGATTGGATATATAAAGCGTCGATGGATCGGCGTAAAAAGATTCCTGCGTTCCGTTGCCGTGATGAACGTCGAAGTCGATTATTGCGACGCGGCGCAGATAATACTTTTTTTTGAGATAATTCGCCAAAATCGCGACGTTGTTGAACAGGCAGAAGCCCATGCTGCGGGTCGCCGTGGCGTGATGTCCGGGGGGGCGCACCGCCGCGAAGGCGTTGTCGATTTCGCCGCGCATAACCGCGTCCGCGAGGGTAAGAAGCGCCCCGGCGGCTTTGAGCGCGGCCTCGTAGGAGCCGCTCGACGTGGAAGTGTCGGGGTCCAGCATGGCGTGCTGCCTGTCTTTGGTCGCCTTAACGCGCTCCAAGTGCGACTGCGTGTGATTGAGAGTAATTTCCTCTTCGGTCGCGCTGCGGGGGGAATAGAGAACCGGGGCGTCGTCGTCCGCCCACCGCGTCGCTTTAAAAAGTTTGTCGATGCTTGAAATTCTGCCCGCGTTTTCGGGATGCCAAGGGTCGTCCTCGTTGTGCTTCAAATAAACGGCGTCGGAAAGAAAGGCTGTTTTGAACATGTTCATACTCCAAGGTTGTCAGGCCTCTTGGCGAGGCGGGACGAACAAACCGCTAAAGCAATCAAGATGGGGCGGCGTAAAACAGACCTCCGCCAAACCGCCAAAAACAAATGAATAACCGCTTGTAAGAAATATAATACATTTTGCTTAAAACGCAAAATGTAAACTTGGAAAAAGATTGATTTGTCGATTCTATATGCCGACGGACGTCCGTTTGCGGAGAGAGGCTCGTCCGGGCGTATGGGCTGCGGGCGAGGTCAAGGCGAAACCTTTGCCAAATCCAATCGGGCTGCGGATATGCGGAAGCGGCGAAATGACGCGCCGTATCATTTTTTATTGCGCCGAGATTGACGCGCAATCGGACTATAATGTATAGTTTGGATTGCAGATTGTAGTTTAAAAATTTTTTCGGAGGAAAACATGCGATTTTTACTTTCTTCGACGCTAATAAAAAACGCGGCGGCATTTGTTTCGTTAGCGGCGGCCGTTTTGGCCGGATGCGGCTCCGATCCCGTCGGCAAGACGCCCGATTTCCAATACTCGAAATGCGCGGCAGTAACCGACGTCCCGCAGTACCCGACGCCTAACTGGCTCGTCGAGGCGGACACGCTTACCGGTTATAGACTTGAGCCGCCCGCCGACGACGCAGCCGCCGCCTACATCGGAAACAAAGACCCGTGGATTGCCGCGCTTAAAAAGCTCGACGGGTTTCCTCGCATGGCCGCTTGGTTTATAGCCGCGGACGGCAGACCGACCGCGCTCGACGCATCAAAAGTCAAACTTTTCTCTTCTTTCAACGGAGAAGTAAAAGAGCTGACCGGCGTTAAGTTTAAGGCCGAAGTCTCGACCGACGTAAACGTCGTCGCCGTAAGCGCAACGCTGCCGCTGCCGATTCCGCAAAAAGGCGAGAAATACGTTTTGGCGCTTTACGAGGGTTTCGCGGCGGGAGCTCCAATTATTCCGGCCTGCGGAGCCGCCGGAACTGCTCATCCCGACTATGTAACCGCGGCCAACGAGTTGACGCGCAAAGGGTTTGGAAACGGCTTGACGTTCGCCCTGCCGACCGTCGTCAGCAGGCTGTCGCTGGGAATTCCATCGCTCTACGGCGAGCTAATCAAGGCTCCGGTTTTGACTGTCAAGACGATTAACGAGAAGCTCGTAACCGATTTCGCAAACGACTATCTGCCGGACGAAGCGACAAAAGCCTCCCTTCAGGAGAAAGCCTACGACGGATTGTTTACGACTCCGCTTTATCAAGACGCCGACGGCGTTCTGGTTCAAGATAAAACTTCCGGTTTGCCGATTAAGCAAGGAGAGACAAGTCCCGGCTTCGTAATCGCTCTTCCCAAAGCCGGAACCGCGCCGTATCCGGTCGTAATGTTCCAGCACGGCGGAAGCCGCAACCCTAAAGACGTCCTTTATATCGCCAAACCGTACGCCGACCTCGGATTTGCGGTTATGGGAATCGACTTGCTTTACCACGGCAGCCGCGAGAACGCGACCGGCCCCAAAGGGGACGCCGCTATGGCCGACTTCAACGCGCCGCTCAAAAGCCGCGACAACTTCAGGCAGGTCGCCGCGGATCATCTCGCGGTTCAAACGGGAATTTCGGAAATAAACAAAGCTCTTAAAGGTCTTAACGGCCTCGATAAAACGCTCGATCCGGATAAAGTTTTCTTCATAGGTCATTCGATGGGATCGCTGTCGGGCACAATTTCGTCCGGCGCAAACCTTGCTATGCTAGGAACCAGCTTGCTGGCGGGCGGCGCCCCCTACCAAACGATGCTCACAGAAGGGTTGTTCAGCGTTCCCCTGCTCGGCCTTATTATGGACAGGCCGCATGTAGAGGTTATGACCATTATGAACCTGCTTGAAACGCTCATGGACGCGGGCGATCCGATTAACCACGCATGGCCGTCCGTCTCCGGAACCGGCGCGCCTAAAGACGTACTGGTATTCGCTTCCGTCGGAGACCCGGTTATGAACGGTCCCGCAACCGATTATCAGGCGCTTTCATTCGGCTGCGACCTTGCGCTTGAGAAAGATCATGCGGTAGAAGGAATGAAGGAACTTTCCTGTCCCGCTTCCGGCAATTATTCATACGCCGGCGCTTCGCAGCAGAAAGCGACGCGTTTGATTAAACAAATCGACTATAAAGTCAATACGGTTGACAGGCACATGGCCGTTTATCTCGATATGAAACTGCATCGTTCCGTCGCCGCCTGTTACGAAGGACGCATAAAAAACGGCGTATGCGTTTTCGACTACAAATAGGAGCCGTTCGCGCGGACGCCCTCTCGTTCGAGAAGCGCCGGCGCCATCGGCGGATTTGAGTCCTCGCCGCGCCGGGCGTCTTTTTTAGGATTGAGCGAAAGCGGGAAGTGGCCGGAGCCATAAAAACGCCGACGGCGTTTTCTTATACCGGCAAATCAAAATAAAACTTGGAATACTTCCCTTCCTCGCTCTCGAACGACAGGCTGCCGCCGTGCTCCGAGATTATGCCGTGGCTTATCGACAACCCAAGTCCAGTCCCCTTGTCCCGCGGCTTGGTCGTAAAAAACGGATCGAAAAGACGGCTCTTAATTTTTTCCGGCACGCCCAGACCTCTGTCCTCAACGACGGTTCTAATAAAAGGTCGTCCGTCTTTATTAATAAGCGAGCCGGTTATTCTAAGCGTCTTATCCTCGTGGAAATCGGGATACTTTTGGTTAAGCGAATCCCGCGCGTTGGTTAATAAGTTTAACAATACCTGTTGTATTTGCTGCGGATGACAAATAATGCCGGGCAGGTTGTCGGGAATATCCACGACTATTTTTATTTGTTCCTTCCTCGCCATCGCCGCAATAAGCGAAAGAGTGTCGTTCACGATTGCGGATATGGAACAATAAGATTTTTCCAATTTTTCCTGACGCGAAAAGGCGAGAAGATTTTTAACGATGTTCGCCACGCGGGAGCTTTCAGATATAATATTCGCGGCCCATTGATGCGAAGCGGAACCGGCGGGAAGTTCGTCTTGTATAAGCTGAGTATAATTCATAATAATATTCAGCGGGTTGTTTATTTCGTGCGCGACGCCGCTTGCGAGCGTGCCGATGGCTTCCAATTTTTGATGATGGCGAAGCTGAGCCTCCATCGACGCTCTCTCCTCTTCCGCCCTTTTCCGCTCGGTTATGTCGATGAACGACGCAACGATTTTGCGCCGCAGCGGTATCATCGAAACAGTCATCTGCGCGTGCCTTACGCCGCCGTCGCGGCGATAAAACTTGAATTCGTATTTCTCCGGCGCTTTAGGGTCGCCCGACAACCTTGCCAAATTGTAATCCTCTAACCGTTTTAAATCATCGGGCGGAATCTGTGCCCGCCAGTTCATACCTATTACTTCATCGCGGGAATAGCCGCTGACCGCAAGGTAAGCGTCGTTTACCATGGTAATGGTTCCGTCGAAATCCATAATGGAAATCGCGGCCGAGTTGCCCTCGAAAATGGCGCGGAAATGCTCCTCGCTTTCGCGCAAAGCCAGCTCCGCATTTTTGCGGGCGGTAATGTCCGTTATTGTTGAAATGTAGTATAGTTCGCCGTTAAACGTCGCAGGTTCCACTGAAACGAGGCAGTCGATCGTCTCGCCGGATTTTGCAATAAGCTCTCCTTCCGCATCCTCTACTCTACCCTTTTTCATAAACTCGTCGATTAGTTTATTTTTGAACGATTCGTCTTTAAAGAGGCCGAAAAGATTGTATGTCTTTCCCGTTAATTCTTCGCTTGAGTAGCCGAGCGTCCGTTTGAACGCCTCGTTCGCCTCCAAAAAAACGTTGTCGGAAGCGCGGGTAAGAATTACCGCCAAAGGGCTTGCCTTAAAAAGCGCGGCAAACTTTCTCTCCGACTCTTTAAGAAACTTTTCCGCGGCTTCCGCTTCGGTAATATCGGTCATGCTTATAATAAGATTGCGCGCGCCGTTGCGATCGACGTAATCGGTCATATACTTTTGCAGCAGCCTCTTGCTTCCGTCGGATCGGATAAAATAAAACTTGTAAGACTTCTCGTAAGGCTCGCCGGCGACGAACTTCATAAAGTTGCCGACTACGAACTCGACGGACTCCGGAGCTAAAAACTCTACGAACGATTCGGACTGAGCTAAACGAGCCGCCGGATAACCGCTTACGACGCTCATTTGCGGATTAACCCAAGTAATGCGCGCGTTCTCGTCAACGATGCAGATTGCGTTGTTTGAATGTTCGGAGACGGCGCGGTAAAGCGCCTCGCTTTCCCTCAACGCCTCCTCAATGCGCTTTTTATCGGTTAAATCAAGGCCTGAAGTAAGTATGCACTTCTCGCCGCCGAAATCTATCAACTGCGCGGAAGCGACGCCTGTTTTAACCGAGCCCGACTTGGTTCTTATTTTTATTTCTTTATTGCTGTAGGAGCCCGTTTCTATGGTCTGACGGCGCAGTTGGCTTAAAAGGCTCTCGTCTGTCCACAAGTTAATTTCCGCCGCCGACTTTCCAATTAATTCTTCTTTGGAATAGCCTGTCAGATTCTCCAACGCGGCGTTGACCGCGATAAATTTACCCGTCGCGGCGGAGCTGATGGTCAGAAAGCTTGGGTTCCCCTCGAACGCCTTGAAGAAAAGCTCTTCCGACTTTTTCAATTCGTTCTCGGTTTTTTTCTTGTCGGTAACGTCTTTCGCCTGGCTTATAATCGTCTTTCTTCCGTCTTTGGCCGCGCCCAGCGGAGCGGTGGAAAAGTCCCATACGCGCCGTTCTCCGCTTTTCGTTCTAATCGTAAACTCTCCTTCTTCGACGCGCCCGGCGGCTTGAAAAAGTTTCTCGATTCCCTCTTTAACCGCGTCTTTTCTTTCGCCGTAAGCCAGTTCCGTCCATCGGTCGATGTTGGGAATTTCCGCGTTGGAATAACCGGTTATCTCCTCCCATACCTTGTTTAAAAGAAGTATCTCGCCGTCTTCCGCCACGATAACGAGCGGATTGGGCGCGTCCATGCAGATTTGCATGAATCTCGCTTCGCTCTCTTTCAAACTCTCGAAAAGCGTATCTTTCTCGGCCAGCGCCCTTGCCAGCCTTATCGCGTTGTAGCTTAAACTTGATATTACTTCTGCGAGTTTGGCGTAAAAACTCATCGCCTTATCCAAATATTCCTTGTTCCATCTGGGAACTTTTGCGAGCGCGGCCATATATTCCGCCTCGTCGAAGCCGTACATTTTTGCCTGTTCCCTAAATATATCTTCGTCCACAACGTCGTCGTCGTAAAAGAACTGCCCGAAGAATAAATTGCCCGCCCGTTTGCCGCCAAGCATTATGGGAGTGGCCATATCCCGCATATTATTTTTGCACTTGTAGGAAGCGAAACGTCCCGGCTCCGCGCCGAGCGAAAGGATTGTATCGCTCGCAATGCAGTTTGCGTTCGACTGCGGGTTGACGCGGTGAAATTTCATGCAAATTTCCTGCCACCCAACCGCAACTAAAACTTTTCCATCATTGTCTATAATCGCGCTGCCAATGTTGGTCAAAGCGTAAAACTCTTCCATCATCAATTTCAACGAGTCGGCGTCCAGAACGTCCGCGAGCTTCAGCTCTCCCAAATCGCCTTCCGGCTCCGTCAATGCTTTAAGTTTGCGGCTTACGCGCTCCTCGCTCTCCTTTAGAGCAAACTCCGCGAGCTTGCGCTCGGTTATCTCTTTGCTGGAACAAATCGCCGAGATTATTTCGTCGCCGTTTTTTATCGGAGTAATTGTGGTTACGTAGTATCTGTCGCCGTCGGGACGAGGAACGCGCACTTCGATTGCCTTCTGTACGCCGTCTTTAAAAACGCCGCTGAGAGCCGCAAAACGCTTATCCGCCTCGTCTTTAGGAAAGACGTCCCATATTTTTTTGCCGATTATTTCGCATACGCTCTTCCCTACTCCGTCCGCAAACGCCTCGTTTACGTAAATGTACGTTCCGTCCGGTTTGAACGAAAAGATGGGATCCGGCGAATTCTCTAATAAAATTCTATATTTTTCCTCGCTTTCGCGCAAAGCCCTTTCCGATTCTTTTCTCTGGGTAACGTCCTGTATAATTCCGTGCATTGAAACGACGTTTCCATCGTCGTCGTATTCGGCCTCGCCGAGACCGTGGCACCAGATTTCGCTTCCGTCTTCGCGCGTAAGCCTGTATTCGTGATCGTATTGCGTTCTGTTTTTAATCGCGCTCATAACCGCTTCTTCCAAAGCGGCTCGGTCTTCGGGGCGCACAAGTTTCATATTTTCTTCAAGCGTCGGTTTGAACGTTTTCGGATTTTTTCCAAAAATCCGATAAACTTCATCCGTCCAAGTCATTTCTCCGCTTGATGGATTCCAGTTCCAATAGCCGATTTTCGTAAAATTCGAGGTTCTTCTAAGCAGTTCGATCCCTTTTTTAACGTATTGAGAGGCCAGTCTCGGCCTTTCCGGCTCCGAGCTTTCAGGAGCGAGCGCAAGTCCAACCTCTTTCGTCTCGCGCTCTTGGACCGGGCTTTTTTTGAGTTCGTCTTCCATTCCCTACCCTTCGTCCATATATGTTTTATTAGGCGCCAAACGCTTGTAAATGTAAACAACCGATTTAAAAACGCGGCGCCTTTATGCAACGCAATTATCGCATATCGGAAAAAATCGCGCAATTATATTATTTCTCCCGTATCAAATTGAGACCGATTTTTTAAATTGCTTATTGACAAAACGCAAAAGGCGTATTAAAAATATATTTGTCAGTTAGTCCGCTGCCGATTTTCCTCTAATTTCTTCAAAGTCGCAAACGCGGAACCTTGACGGTTTTTTTAATTTAACGTTTTAAACTTTTTATTTAATTTGCGGAGTTGTGAATGAACGCCCTTATAAACGAGTTAATATCAGAAATCAAACTTCAATTGAAGGACGCAATTGAAGCGGAAAATTTTGCGAGAATAGGCAAACTCGCAAACTACATTATAATGCTTAGGGCGGAAGAAGTCGGCGGCATAGAAGGCTTCGCCGCGCCCGAAATCAAAGAAGAAAGCGCCCCCAAACGCAGAGGCAGGCGCAAGACTAACGCGGACGCGCCTCAGCGTCCTAAAAGAAAGTACACGCGCCGCCTTGAACGCGTGCAGAACGGCGAACAAAAGGCGGTAAAAATCGCGAAAGGGCCGTACGCCGTCGAAATAAACGAAAGCGGCTGGACGCAGGTGGATATTACCCCGACCGAAGAGCAAAGCGAATAACCGGAGCCGTCAATCTTCCAGAGACGCGCGCGTGCCGTTGAATTTTCGCCGAAAATTTAATTCAGGGCGTTTTTCAAACGGAGCGTAAATGAGCCGTAAATTTATAGCGGCGTTATTTGCCGTATGTATCGCCGCCGCGGGACTTTTAGCGGCGCGGAACGCCTTTACCGCATCGCCCGACGACGCCTCTTCCGGGGATTCCAAGTGCGTTGGCGGTTACGCCGACACGGTCGGCGCGCTAAAAAGCGATAACCGCGCGTTCGAGTCGTCCCCAGACGCGGCCTATACCTATTGCATTCGGAATTCGGTAACATACGAAAACGTTTACTATGTCAAAGGCGGCAAGCTGCGAAAAAAATATATTACCAAAGAGTTCCACGGAACCGGATTTGCATACAAAATCAAAGACGGCGAAACCTATTTGGTAACCAATCATCACGTTTCGGAATTTCCCGAAGTTACGGAGAGCGACGGCGACGTCGGCGGCGTGCCCGCCGGTTCGCGCAAAATAAGAGAAATTCTTAAAATCGTAAAAAATGAGGATGACGATTTCGTCGCCGGACAAATTCCGTTGACAAAGGTCGTTTCGGACGAAGCGATGGACATATCCATTTTGAAAACAAAAACCGCGCTTAAAATTATGCCGTACGTTATGGGCGATTCTTCCTTATTGAAAGTCGGCAACATAATAATTATTAAAGGTTATCCGCTGGGCGTCTTTCCGGCGTCCAACAACGGCCGCGTAATAAGCATCAATCAATTGGATACAGAAAAAGGCTGGAACCATTACGATTTCGCGGTGGACGCCCTTGTAAACAGCGGCAACTCCGGCAGTCCGGCGTTTGCTGTTTCCTGCAAAACAGGCGAGTACGAGCTTGTGGGCGTTTACCACGCCGGTTATAAAAATTCGCAGGGAATGAACATGGTTATAGAAATAAACCAGATAAAAGAACTGCTCGAAACTCTTAAAGTTTCGCCGAAGGACGCAAAACCCGAAGACGATCCCAAACCCGATAAAAAAGCCGTATTGGAACAACTGCCGCAGGGCGGCGCGCCGGACTTTTTGCCTTTCGGCGAAAGAACGATTAAAGTCGAATTTACAAACGGCGAGTTCCGCGTTTCGCTTCTTACTTCCGATTTTCCGCTGTTGGTTAAGGCGCAATTTACTCTTATTGACCGCAACATGGACGACGCATATCCGCAGGTTTTGCTTCTGCCGGATCACTTCGGCTCCGTAGAGCTGCCTTGGGCGCGCCTCGATTCGGGCGTAAAAGAGCAAATGCTCCGTTTTTACCTGGCGGCGTGGAAACAGCTCGCGCTGGTTCAGGCCTACAGGTCGGCCTCTCTTAAAAACGCATCCTCGGACGACGCTTCGCCTTCCGCGCAAAAAATAAAAAGCAAAATCCGCAAACTTAAAGCGGAACAGACAAACATCATCGAAGCCATAGACTTCGAGTCGGAATCTATCGTGTGGCCTGCCGTCAGCGTTCCAAAGCAAAAGCTGTAACCTAATAAAAATAAACAAAAAAACGCCCGCCCATTGACTTTTTCAATATTATAACAAAAACCGTCCGAGGTCGGTTCCAACCGTCCTTGACACGACGGACTCTTAATGATAATTTTTACGCGGCAAAACGGCGCGTATAGTTCATTCAAGCTCCGCGCCGAAAAATGCAACAACCAGCATATGAAAGGAACCCCCAATGTCTGGATATGAAAATTGCGCATGGGTAGATTTCGACACTCTTGAAGCCTTTATGATCGACGTTCTTACCTCTGTAGGCGTGCCGTTGGAAGACGCGAAAGTTTCAGCCGAAGTCCTCATAGAAAGCGATAAGCGCGGCATTGACTCGCACGGCATAGCCCGCTTTAAAACCATTTATTACGACCGCCTTAAAAACGGTCAGCAGAAACCGATTACCGAATTCGAAATTCTGCGCGAAGGGCCGACGACCGCGGTAATCGACGGACACGACGGCATGGGGCATCCCATCGCCAAGCGCGCCATGCAAATGGCTATAGACAAGGCGAAAAAGTTCGGCATGGGAATGACCGCCGTTCGCAACTCCACGCATTACGGCATAGCCGGTTACTACCCGCTTATGGCCGCCAAACAAAACATGATAGGAATTACCGGAACCAACGCCCGCCCGTCAATCGCGCCGACGTTCGGCGTCGAGAACATGCTCGGCACCAACCCGCTTACTATCGGTTTCCCTACCGACGAAGAGTTCCCCTTCTGCATTGATTGCGCCACCAGCATTACTCAGCGCGGCAAAATCGAAGTTTACGCCCGCATCGACAAAGAAATGCCTCCCAACTGGGTAATCGACGCGCAGGGCAAAACGAAGACGGAAGCCAAAGTCGTTCTTAAAGAGCTCGTCGCCGGAACAAGCGCTCTCACGCCCCTCGGCGGCATCGGCGAGGACGGCGGCGGACACAAAGGATACGGCTACGCAACGGTAGTCGAAGTTTTGTCGGCGGCGTTGCAGCAAGGAAGCTACCTCAAGGCTCTGCTGGGCGTAAAAGACGGCAAGCCTGCGCCTTACCACCTCGGTCATTTCTTCATAGCTATCGACATCAACGCGTTCGTAGATCCTGCGGAATTCAAGGCCACGGCGGGCGACATCATGCGCCAGCTTCGCGCAAGCAAGAAAATGCCCGGCAAAGACCGCATTTACACAGCGGGAGAAAAAGAACACGAGGCGTGGCTCTTCCGCAAAGACAAGGGCGCGCCTCTTCCGCTCGAAACGCAAAAAGAGCTGCTCAAAATGAAGGAAGAATGCGGGCTTTCCAAATACGTCTTCCCGTTTGAAAAATAATTTTTTATTACGCAATTACAAAAAAGGCGCCGCAATGGCGCCTTTTCTTTTGGATAATTTTTTTAAAGCGTCTGCCGAAGTATGGTCAGCTTCGTAAGGTCGTAATTGCCGACGCCGAGATCCGCCGCCATTTTAATGTACGGCACGTCCTCCAGCTTATAACCTTCCCCGCCGCCGAACTTAGCAAGCGTCAGCCCGAAGGCGTCCATCGCCACTTGGTCTGTTCCCGCCGCGACGGTATTCAGTTTTACGACGTCTCCTGGGCCGCCGGGGCCGCCGGTAATAAGCGCGCGCGTGGCGTCGAGCACTATCAGCTTGGGCTTTATAATCGTCGCAATGTCTGCTATAGCCTGATTGAGGTCAACCGACGAGTGCCAGTAGCCTCTGTCCTCCACCATTCCCATCCAACCTTTCATGCAAAAAGTAACCTTAGCGCTGCCGTGCGATTTGGCAAGCGGCGCGGCTATAATGCAGTCGGCGTCCAGCAAGTCTTTCGCGACGTTTTGCTTTTTAAGCGCTACTCCCTTGGGTATCGCCGTTTCGCGGAAGAGCGACGAGCGGCGGACAGTATAGGCGAAGCAATCTGAAAGCCCGGCAACGGCCTTCTTGATGCCCGATATTTCGAGCGCGATTTCCGGTTTGTGGCACGGGTTGTCTATTACCATGACGCGCTTGGCGCCCGCCTGCAACGCGAGCTCCGCGACTGCCCGCACGACGGCGGGGTCGGTTGTAGCGCAGTGCGATACCGGGTTTCCGAAGCCGATGTTCGGCTTTACAACCACTTTGTCTCCTTTTTTAACAAAGCGTTTCATACCGCCCAGAGCCTCGATGGCGGCCTTGGCGTTCGCCGCCGGGTCGGAGCCGGTTATAGCGGCTATGTCGGGGGTTTTGGTCGTTTCCGCGAGGGCTTCCGAGCCGCCCAGCTTGCCCGCAACGCCTCCCGCCGCGCCCGCCGCAGCGGCCATGGCGGCCAGTTTCAATAAATCGCGACGCGTGATATCCATGCCGTGTTACCTCCGTAATGTTTACAATAAAAGCGCGTAAAGAACGCAATAAATAAATATTTTAACAAAATTTGCATGGAAATACAATAAAACCGCGGCGCAGCGGGTGCGAAAAGCCGGGCTTTTTAAATGATTAATTTGCGCATATTCTTCCTTAATCATATAGTCGCAGTTAACTGGACCCCATGTTGCAGACCAGCAATCGTCAAAATTAAGGTGTGTCATGCGGCGCAAAGCTCCTTTGGTTGGTTGTAGTATACCTCGTCGGGCGTTCGCCCGTCAAGGCGCTGATGAAACCGCTCATCTTGTAAAACTTGAAGTATTTCGCAAGCCCCTCCTTCGCCTCCTTCATGCTTGAATAGCCTCGCAGCCCGCTGTTTGGCCAAACGTCGCGTTGAACGCGCTTCAACACCGCTTCCGACGGCCTGCGATACAGAGCCGAGCGGCTTAAATCCAAAAGCTCGCCGCGCCGCCGAGCCGTCTTTCCGTCATTTAAAAGCTCCTTTCTTAGTCGATTTCGGAGCTATTATACCGCAGATTTGACGCCTTAGCCAATGGTCCTTTTGTCGGGGTCCGGTACGCTTTGCAACAATGCCCCCGCTTGCCAACCCCCCTGCTATGATTAATTTTATTTTGAAGTTCGTTTTACCGGTTTTGTTTAAACTGTATTGCAGGAGAGCGTAAATGAATATTGATAAACTCACGGTAAAAAGCAGAGAGGCATTATCGAGCGCGGAAACGATAGCCCGCAAAAGAGGGCATCAGGAGATAACCACGCTTCATTTTCTTGAGGCGGCGCTTTCTCAGAAGGAGGGCATCGCAAAACCCCTGATCGAAAAGACCGGGGTTTCGGCGCAGCAGATCGAGACGCTGCTCGATAAGCGCTATTACGGGCTGCCGCAGGTTTACGGAAACGTGGACGTCTATTACGGCAGGGAACTGAAGGAGCTCGTCGATCAAGGGTTTGACGAGGCGGAGAAACTAAAGGACGAGTATGTTTCCATCGAGCATCTGCTTCTCGCCATGGCCGGCAGGAAGGGCGGACTGGCGCAAGAGATATTTTCGAAGGCCGGGCTTACAAGGGAGGCGCTGGAGCGAGCGCTTGTGGACATCCGCGGAAACCAGCGGGTTACCGACGTCGACCCGGAGGCGAAATTCAGATCGCTTGAGAAATACACGATAGACCTAACAGAGAAGGCCAGACGGGGAAAGCTTGATCCTGTAATAGGACGCGACGAGGAGATACGCCGCGCCATGCAGGTGTTGTCGCGCCGCACGAAGAACAATCCCGTGCTCATAGGCGCGCCCGGGGTGGGCAAGACGGCAATAGCCGAGGGGATCGCAAGCAGGATAGTTTCTGGCGACGTGCCTGAAAGCCTGAAGGAGAAGAGGGTTCTGTCGCTCGATATGGGCGCCCTGGTGGCGGGCGCCAAGTTCCGAGGCGAGTTCGAGGAGCGCCTGAAGGCTGTGATAAAGGAGGTCGAGTCATCGAAGGGGCAGATAATTCTTTTCATCGACGAAATACATTCGATAGTGGGAGCAGGAAGAGCTGAAGGGTCGCAGGACGCGGCAAACCTTTTAAAGCCAGCGCTTGCAAGGGGGGATCTGCGCTGCATCGGGGCTACAACGCTTGACGAATACCGCAAATATGTCGAAAAGGACAAGGCGCTGGAGCGCCGCTTTCAGCCGGTCGCGATCGGGGAACCCACAGCGGAGGATACTCTTGCGATACTCCGCGGCATAAAGGAGAAATACGAGGTGCACCACGGCATCAGGATAAGAGATGCAGCCCTAGCGGCCGCTGCAAGGTTGTCGTCGAGGTACATAACGGAGAGGTTCCTGCCCGATAAGGCTATTGATTTAGTTGACGAGGCCGCCAGCAGGCTCAAGATGGAGATAGAAAGCGTTCCGGCGGAAATAGACGACGTAAGCAGACAGATAACGAGGCTTGAAATAGAGAAGCAGGCGCTAAAAATGGAGGAGGACGGGGGAGCCGGTAATGACCGGATGGAGGAGGTTGAGAAATGCCTCGCGGATTTAAAGGAAAAAATGACCGGAATGAGGGCGCTCTGGGAACGTCAGAGAGAGATAGCGTGGAAAATCAAGACTGTAAAAGAGGCCATGGACAAAATAAAGACCGAGGTTGAGATAGCGCAGCGCCAGGGGGATCTGCAGAAGGCGGCGGAGCTGAAATACGGACAACTTCCGAAACTCAAGAAGGAGCTTGAAGACGAGGAAGAGAACCTGAAGAACTCGCAGCGCGAGGGGTCGTTTCTGCGCGAGGAGGTAACCGAAGATGACATCGCGAAAGTGGTGTCGCTCTGGACCGGCATACCGGTGTCGAAGATGGCGGAGGCCGAGGCTGATAAGCTCATCAAAATGGAGGAAAGACTGCGCACAAGAGTGGTGGGGCAGGATGCGGCAATAGAGGCCGTCTCGAACGCGGTGAGGCTGTCGCGAAGCGGACTGAAGGATCCGAACAGGCCCATAGGGTCGTTTCTGTTTCTGGGGCCCACCGGAGTTGGCAAGACGGAAATGGCGCGGTCTCTTGCGTGGTTCCTTTTCGACGACGAAAAGGCTTTGGCGCGCATAGACATGAGCGAATATTCCGAAAAGCATTCGGTGGCGCGACTCATAGGCGCCCCTCCGGGATATGTGGGGTACGAGGAGGGGGGGCAGCTCACGGAGATAGTGAGACGCAGACCGTACTGCGTGGTGCTGCTAGACGAGATAGAGAAGGCGCATGCCGAGGTTCTGACGATACTTTTGCAGGTTCTCGACGACGGAAGGCTTACGGACGGACAGGGAAGGACGGTCGATTTCAGGAACGCGATAATAATCATGACCTCTAACCTCGGAGGGAATTACATCCTAGAAGAGAACGACCCTGTCAAAATAGAGACGCTTGTTTTCGAAACCATGCGACGCGCTTTCCGTCCGGAATTTCTGAACAGGCTTGACGGTTATGCGATATTCCGCAGGCTTGAAAAGACCGACCTTTCAAAAATAGCTCAGCTGGAGCTTGCGCGATATTCGAAGCTTTTGAACGAGAGACAGATCGAAATGACGGCGACGAAAAAGGCGGAGCAGGAGCTGGTGGAAATCGGCTATTCCCCCGAATTCGGAGCAAGGCCGCTCAAGCGCGCCATTCAGAAAAACCTGCTTGAGCCCCTTGCCAAAAGCCTGATATCGGGAGAGTTCCGCGCGGGGGACAAAGTGGTTGTGGACTGGACATCGAAGACGGGGTTCACGTTCTCCAAGGCGTCGTGAGATAAAGGCTGCCGGCCTTCATTATTTCCAACAGCCCACGCTTCCTTTCCGTGCAGTCCGTCGTCGGCGGAAAAAACAACCTTGCTTGCCGGTCTATGCAATTTTTATTCTGAATTTGGAGTATGTTCTTTCATGTAAGACTAACAAGGGGCTGCATTAAAAAGTAGCGATGTTTAATTGGCGTTTGCCCGTTCGAGGAGTTCGGCGAAGTCATAACAGCCGACCGAAGCGTATAAGGCTCTGGCGCAGGCCATTTTCCGCGCGTTTTCGCGCGACCACCGCATCCCCGGCTGCTTCATACGCTTATGCAAAACCCATTTGTGAGCGCTTGTAAACGGCGGTTGAAAAGCGCGGCGGGGGGCGGATGAAAACTGCGGCGCTTATGTGTAAAAAATATCCCGCCCGATGCGGGATGT
>CAYNVS010000029.1:0-41061 GCA_964400725.1 uncultured Myxococcales bacterium | reverse complement strand
AACAAAATCAAAAAAGACTGCGGCGGTTATTACCCGCGCGTTTTCCTCATTCTGGGCAACGACGACGGACGCTTCCTCGAAGCGGCTTTTCTTGACGCGGCGGTGCGCGGCGCGTGGGAAGTCGCGCATATGATGCGCGCTAGTTTCGGCAAATACTCGGTTTACGGTTATTCGTACGTTCCGCCGACCCCCTTTCCTTTGAAAGATTTTGAAAAATACGACGTGAGCCGCTACGTAGATCCGGGGTGCGTTTCGCCGGAAGAGGGTATGCGTTCGTTTCCGGTTTCCGAGTGGGAGCTTAAAAGCTCGACGATTGAAAAGGATTTGAAAATTCTCGCCGGTTCAGACGATCTGACGAACGCTATTTTTTTATTCCATTCGCCGCCCTACAAAACCGACCTCGACCGCGCGGCGCTGGACGGAATTATGATAGATTACGCGCCGGTGGACGTTCACATCGGCAGCGTTGCGATAAGGCGCTTCATAGAAGAGCGGCAGCCGTTGCTTACTTTGCACGGACACGTGCACGAATCGACGCGAATGACGGGCAAATGGCGGCAGACGCTTGGGCGGACGACTATGTTTGCGGGCGCGACGGATTCGAGCGAACTTTCGCTTGTTCAGTTCGACCCGGACGACCCTTCATCCGCGGTAAGAATGCTTATTTAGTTTTAAAATTTTAAGCCGCAATTCCCGCTTTTTATCCTCGCGCTTATTTTAAACTCAGCGGGGACTTATATGACGCTTAATCGTCTGGCCTCGAAGTAAAGAGTTTCGATAATCGCCTGCGCGTTGACGTTCACCATTATGTCTTTGCGGACGTTTGTTAAAATTTCAAGAAAATTCAAAACGTTTCGCTTATCGGCGCGCTCGGATAAAAAATCCAGCTCCTTGCGGAAGTCGAGGTTAATAAGCGCCTTTCCGCCCTCGGAAAGGTTTTCTTTTACGAAAAGCAAGTCGCGGTAGAATGAAAAAAGCGCGGAAACCATGGCGGAAAGGTCGTCTCCGTCGCGGCCTACGGTCCTCTCCAGAGCGTCCAGTCCAGCGTCCGAGCCGTTTCTCAGCTTAAGCCACAAAGCGAGCGTTTCGGAGCGCAGCTCAATTTCTTCGTTTCCGGCGGCAATCTTGCGCGCCTTTTCAATGCTGCCTCCGGCGAGCGACGCCGCAAGGCGCAAATCTGACGGCGGCAGGGTGAATTCCTTGGCAAGAGCGCTTTCGATCGTCGCCGACGGCAGGGGCGCGAAAGGAATTATGCGGCAGCGGCTTCTTATTGTGTCGAGAGTCTGCGCCGCCGAAGGAGCCAGCAAAATAAAGTAGTTGTTACGCGGCGGCTCTTCTAAGGTTTTCAAAAAGGCGTTTGCGCTTCCCCCGCCTCCCAGCGACAAAGTGTCTGCGTCGTGAACGATAATTACTCTTGCGTTTCCTTCCAACGGCGCGTAGGCGAGTTTATCCATTACGTCGCGCCTGATTTGGTCGATTGAAATTCTTGTTTTAACTGCAAATTCGCCTACGCCGATTCTTATTCTAATCAAATCTGGGTGAATGCCGTCCGGCGCGTCGTCTCTCGGCGCGACTTTTCTGCACGCCGCGCACTCTCCGCATGCGTCGGCGTTTTCCAACGGCGTTCTGCACAGCAGCGCCATTGCGAAGGCCGTTGCCGCGTCTTCTTTTCCCGCGCCTTCCGGCCCGTGAAAAAGATAGGCGTGAGCGACTCTCCCGTTTCGTATGTTGCTTAAAAGAAGCCCCGTCGCGAAACTTTGACCTATAACGTCTTTTAGCGGCATGACGCTTTTACCGCCTTTTGAAAGCGCGCGTCTTCATTTGCCGTAGGCTTTCTTCAGTCTGTCCATAAACAAATAAAAACGCAGATCGTCTCCTTGTTTGAAACGCTTGAACTCGACTCCCATTCCGGCCGGAGGAGTAGAAGCGGATACCTGATTCTGCCTCAGCACGAACACGACGTTCGCTCTCACCCGTATAGGCTCCTTAAGGCCGGGTATTATCAGTTCAAGATCGAACTCGGTCATTTCGTCCAGCGGTTGATTTGTTTTTATGTACATTCCGCCGCTGGAAATGTTGGTCGTTATTTCCCTGAGAAAAGCCTCTTTCGACTCGAACGAAACCTGAACGACTTTATCGTAACGCTTTTGCTGGCGCCGTTCGTCAAGCTTCTGCTCGATGACTTGAATTAGGTTGTAGTAGTTTACGGGCGGATCGGAGATAATAACTCCGCATTCGGTTATCCTGTCGCTGATTTTTTCAGACCACAGAACTTTGCATGCGAGGTTTATCGGAGCGAATTCGGGAGCGCGCAATGTAATCGCGATGTTAGAGTCCGCCTCTACTTCTTCGATAAGGCGCAAAGTCATCCCTTCGGGTTCGAGCTCTTTAGCCACCCCTTGTACAACAATCATTGCGCCGTTTTTCCTGATTCTTGCTTCCAGCGGGATTTTCGCGTACCCGCCCGAAGAATCTTTGCTAACCATATTAAGTACTTCCTTGAGCCAATCGTTTAATCGCTTTTGTCAACGCGGCAATATTAACACAAACAAGCCGCGCCGGTAAAATAAATTATGGATTTTTAATTAAAAAATATTGAATTGAGACAAACGCGCTCATTAATTTAAAATTATAAGCGGCAATTAATGCTATTATGACGCAGTCTTGACATATTAACGCAATGCGTTATATTTTATTTCAGCGATTGTTGACAACCTATTTGCGATAAGGAGATGAAAATGACGAAAGTTAGTTTTGAGCCGGAAAAAATCAAGAAGACGATTGAGAGCGGAATTGAAAAGGCTCTCGGAGAAGGGAAGAAGTGGTTCGAGCGCGTTCAGGCAAACGATTTGCTTGAAAAGGCCGAATCGTTCCGAGCTCTTATAAAAAAACGCCTCGGAAGCGAAGCTCCAAAGTTTTACGACGCGCTCGGCGTCGTTGCGAAGGAGGAGTTCGAGGAACTGGCGGCCAGAGTGGCTAAACTTGAAAAAAAAGCGGTTAAATCCGCGAAAACCTCGGCTAAGGAATAGTTCAACGTAAGCGGTAATCAAGGGGCGAGCGCTTCGCCCCTTTTTTACATTAGCCACTGAAGTTTAAAAATAATTCCCTGGGTAATTATTGTGCCTAACAGGCCAAAATATAAAAACGGTCCGAACGGGATAGTTCTTTGCACTTCGATGAATCCGGGCGCGTCTTCGTTTTTGTAGTTTTGTTTTATCTTTTCCAACTCGTCGTCGGTCAGCGCGTCGATGCCCATATCTACAAGCTCGTCCTCGGTAAAAATATTCTGCGCTACAAACTGCGTCTGGGTCTTCTGCGAAAACAGCTTGCGGTTGTCTAATTCTTCCAGTTTTATCAATTCGCCTTCGATGCCGCTCTGCCAACGGTTGTAAATTTCGCGGAACATTATCAAGGAAATCGACATATAACCGATATTAAGCAAATCTTTAACTTTTTGCGGATCGCGCTCCTTTGCCAGCGCGTAAATAACCCATGTAACCAAGGCAAAGAGAACCAGCCCAAAAACCCATTTTATCCTCATCAGACGGTAAATAGGATTGAAAAGAAGAAAAAGAATTAAAAACATAGTCATAGGTTTGAGGCGAAAATACTCGCCGGTAAAGTCGTATGTTTTAACCATAATAACGCGCATCAAAACCATTATAAACGCAATGCCGACGCCCATGACGACGAATTGAGGAACCGCTCCCCATAGGCGTTGCAGCAGTCCGTAGACTTTCTCTTGACGTTTGAAAGAATCGTCCGCTTTAATTTCACGCAGAAAACGCGAGGCCGTTTTGGCGAAGTTTAATAAAAATTCCGCTAAAATAACGAAGAACGCGGCGATGTAGGCGTTTATTAAAAGCGCGATTGACGGATAGAAATCTACGTCAACCTTACGATAGAAAAACAACGGCAGGCACAAAACGAGCGCGAAGTAAAATTTTGCGTCGGCCGCCGCCCACAGTCTTGCTAGGTACATTGCGAATGCGACTACGAAGGCTATAAAAGCGTTTAGAGCCAACGGCGTAATATTTTCGCTTAGACCTAAACTTTTTCCAAAAAATAAAAGGAGAACGTGATACGTCAGAGCGACAATCAAAATTAACAAAACATGGACGTTTTTTATTTTTTGGGTTTTAACGTCGAGGTATGAAATATACGCGCCGAAAAGCAGCAAGAAGACCACCAGCGCGGTAGTCAGCGCGTCCATTTTCAGCAAGTATTCTATACAGTCCATATTTATAGAATTCTCACAAAATCGCGGTTAAAGCAACAAATCGAAGTTTTTTTCGATTCCCTTTAAAGTTCTCCGTCAGAACTCTTTTTCGACTCTCTTAATTATCGGCGTCGGGTCGGCGAAAAGAGGCGCGAGCTCTTTCTCGTCGTAATGCGTTCCCATCGCGTAAAGGCCGGCGCAAATTTCGTTGAAAGAGCAAACCGAGCATTTGGCGCTTTTGTCGTGGTAAAAATCCTTTTGATCGATTTTTCCTTTTGCGTCTAGAAAATGCACGAAGCGGCCTTCGCTTTTAATGATTTTACGAGTTTCGGTGCTGGCGTGCGCGAAGTCGGCCATGTAGCAGAGCGGCACGCGCTCGGCGCGGAAAGAGCGGCCTGACAGCTCTATTAAGCGCATAGCTTTGTATAAAGAGACTTCTAATCCCGCAAGCGTCGGAACGACGTGTTTATTGTCTTCCGTTCTGTTCATCGTCGGGTCTAAGTTATTAAAAACAAAGTGCTTGACCGCCGGAAAGCGGTCAATCATAAAGGCCGCGGTCTTGTGCAGGCTCTTCATGTTGTACGCGTTAATTACAATATTAATATTTACCGTAACTTCGGGAAAGCGCGCGAAGTTGTCAAGCGCTTCCAAAGCGTTTTTATAAGCAAGCGGCGTGTCTGTAAGATAGTCGTGCACGCTCTCGATGTGAGAATGCAGCGAAATGTTTATATGGTCAAGCCCCGCTTTGACAAGCCTTTTTACGAAAGCTCCGGCGCTTAACAGCTGTCCGTTGCTTATTATGCGAGCTTGCAGCTTCTTGGTTTTCGCGTAAGCTATAATCTGCGGTAGAGCCGGAAAGAGCGTCGGCTCGCCTCCCGTGAAAATTACTCCGAAGTAGTTCTTCGCAGCCAGTTCGTCAACCAGTTCCTTGGCTTCTTCCAGAGTAAGAGAGAGACCGTTGTCCGGGTTCGAGCAGAACAGGCAGCTCTGATTGCAGCGCCTTGCGAGCTGTATATAGCCAATGTTTGCCATTTATAATTGCCGCGTTTAAGCTTGGCCGAAGGTTATTTATACGAGAAAACGACCTTGCCGGTCAAATCCGCAATTTTCGCTCCATCGACCCAGGGTTTAAAGCGGTAATCTCCATCGAGAAAATATTTGAAGAACGAAATCATTATTCCGGTCGAAACTTGACGAACCCATTCTTTGTTGTCTCCCGCAACGCAGGTCAAACAAAGAGCTCCGCAGTCGTCCACGAAATCCAAATGTCCGGCTCCGAGGAAAAAATATTCGTAAGCCGGAGACGGCGCGTAAAGATAATATTGATGAAAATTATCTTCAAGCGGCGCGCACGCTTGGCCGCCTATGGCCGCCTGAGCCGATTTTTCGGCTCCTACATAACCGCTTGGAACGTTAAGACCGCCCATAAGCTCCGGCGTAACGCTTGGGTAGTTAATAGGGTCGCTTTGAATCGGAGGCGGGGGAGCCGCGTCCACGGGGTCCAGGGCGAAAACAGCCTTAATGCGCTCGTCCCAAATTGAAGCCAGAATTGATTGCTTGCCTCCACGGCTGTGTCCTGCGGCTCCTAGCCTGTGAAGGTCGAGGACTCCTTTTAACTCCCAATTCTCGTCGTTTACTTTCGCAACCAGATGGTCGATTAGAGCTATAACGTCCTTAGCTAGTTGGCTGTGAGTACGCATTGAAAAAAAGTTGTCCCAGTCCGGCGCCACGGCGATAATTCCGTGCGAAGCCATGCGTTTAGCGATTGAAACGTAATTGCCTCCGCTGAATTGAAACCCGTGGCTGAAAATCACTACGGGGAAAGGCGCGTTTGCGCGTTCTACCGGCACGTACATGTTGTAATTTACCGTGTGAGGAATCGGCCCTATTCCCGGCATGTCGAAATTTCCGGCAAAAATTGTCGCAGTGTACGGCCCGTACTCATAAGCGTTTACTTTGTCTTCCTGGTCTATGTCGTAAGCCGGTTCCGATTCTTCAAGCTCCAAAATTCTGTCGCCCGCTTCGGGATATTCGTCCAACTCAGGCTCCGGCTCGTCCTCAAACGGCTCGTCCTCAAACGGCTCGTCCTCAAACGGAAACTCCTCTTCCGGCTCTTCCTGCGGTTCGTCCGCTTCTTCGAGTTCCGGCGAGGCTTCTTCTTCCGCCGCCTCTTCAGTCTGATCGACCTCGTCCGCTTCCGTTTCCGTCGGCATAAACTCAAACTCTGCGTCGCCTTCGGCCTGCTCTTCAATCTCTTCCGCCGCGGTTTCCGTTTCATCCGCGTCGCTGCGGTAGAATATCGCATTGCTGGTCTCGCATCCGGCAATAGCGCATGCCGCAGCCGCTGCAAGTATGGAGAAAACTAACAGATTTATCTTATCGCTCATTTGTAAACCTCGCGGTTCGGTTTCGTTGACAAGTCTTAAAATGTATAACCGTAATTTTTCAATATTTCAAGAATTTTAAGACGGAAGCGGTTATTCGGATATTCTTTTAATTCGCGCAGCGTTGAGGTTCTCAAAAAAATTTTCTCAGAAATAAAAACCTCCCTCTTCTCGCCTCTCGCCGGTCTTCTCTCGGCTTACCACGCTAGAAGGCGTACAAAGGATGGACGATTCTGAATGACGAAGAAAAATATTTTGAATGCGAGCAGAGAGCAAAAAATTAAAAAAGCGAGCCGGGAAGGCTCGCTTTTAAGTTTTAATAATGTCCAACGTTTAGTTTAGTCTTCAAGTCTGTCTTTAAACGACTTTATCGCGCGCAGGTCGTTGCGGTCGGAGAAGGCGACTTCGGTCATGCGGTTTTTAAGCGAATTAATCGGCTGAGAATAACGCGGGTTCGGGCTGTAAGCCGGAGTCTCGAAAGAGGAGCCGCGGCGCGCGTCGTAGGTTTCCAGCTTAGTCGACGTCGTCTGGCGCGAAGGAGCGTAGCTGGGGACGCTTACCGTCTCAAGCGTTTCCTGCTGTTTGCGTATGTAAGTGGGTATTTCGCGCGTGGCGTTAGGCGAGGCCGTTCCTTGGTAAGTCGGCGAGACAGGAACGGTGTCTGAGGCGGACATTTGCGAAACGAGCATAGCCGTTTTGGAGCGCGTTTTAACTCTATCAGACTCGTCGAAGGGTCTTTCAAAGCCTCCGGCGACTATGGAAACTTTAATTGCGTCGCCTAAAGATTCGTCCACGCCGAATCCCCAGATAATTTTTGCTTCGGGCGCGGAAAGTTCCTTAACCGTGTTTATCGCCATGCCTACCTCGTTGAACTTCATCGACTTGCCGCCGATAACGTTAATGAGAAGAGACTTGGCTCCGCAGATTGAGATGTCTGTCAACAGCGGGCATTCGATCGCTCGCTGAGCCGCCTCGATCGCGCGGTCGGGGCCTTGGGCGCTGGCGCTTCCCATAAGCGCGTAGGTGCATTTTTCGCCTTTCAGCGTGCTCTTAAGGTCGTTAAGGTCGGTGTTCTTGTAGAAGGCGACTTTTATCAGCTCGACGATGCCGTTCACCGCGTTTACAAGAACTTCGTCGGCCTTGCGGATGCCGTCAAGAGCTTCCAGGTCTCCGGCGAGCTCCATCAGCTTGTCGTTGTTTATCGTCATTATGCTGTTGGCGAATTCCGACAGGTCTTTAAGAGCGCGGTTTGAGAGATTTATTCTGTCTATTCCGTCGAATGAGAACGGTCTGGTTACCACCGCTATGGTCAGACAGCCAAGCTCGTGAGCTATTTCGGCGAATACAGGAATAGCTCCCGTTCCGGTGCCTCCGCCGAGGCCGGCGCAAAGAAATACGATGTCGTAGCCGTTCAGTATTTCGGAAATCATGTCGGCGCTCGCTTTGGCGGCTTTGCGGCCTAGCTCAAAGTTGCCTCCGGTGCCCTGACCGCGCAGTTCAGTTTCGCCCAGTTGGATTTTTAGTGGAACCGGCGAAAGAGAGAGAACCTGAACGTCGGTGTTGGCTATTATGTAAGTAACCCGCGGCAATTGGTGCGCAAAAAGGGTGTTGACCGCGTTTCCGCCCGCTCCGCCGATGCCGACGACCGCTATTTTCGCTTCGCGATAATGCTTATCGTCAAAATCAAACTCGAATCCAACTTCTTTTTCCTTCGATTTATCAGTCATCTTTACCTCCGCCGTTTTGTAAATCCACGAAATTTATATGGTTAAAGCTCATTGTAACTTCTTTTTACGCTTCGGCCTTTCCCAGCAGTTTCTCCATCAGTTTTTTGAAAAAACTTTTTTCAGGGGAAGGGAGTTTGATTTTTTCCATGTTCGAGTAACCCCATTTGATAAGCCCTATCGCGGTCGCGTATCTGGGGTCTTTCAGCAGTTCCGGCGAACCGGTTGAAATATCGGTTGGAATGCCCATGCGCACGTTCCGACCAAGAGTAGAGCTCGCCAAATCAAGGAAACCGTCCAGCAGCGTGGCTCCGCCAGTAAAGACTATGCCGGTATGCAAATATTGCGAGAATTGGCTGTTGGCGATTTCTTTGTCTATTTCGCGAAGTATCTCTTCGGCTCTCGCCTCGATTATAGAGCAGAATAGCTTGTGTCCGACCGGCCTGCTTCCTTCTCCGCCCACAAATGGAACGTCTATAGTGAGGGATGAATCCACTCCTTCGGCAATGGCGCTGCCCCATTTAATTTTAAGTTTTTCCGCTTCGGACGGCGGAGTCGGCATTCCTTTTGCTATGTCCGTGGTTATGAGGTCGCCGCCCAGCTCAAGCACGCTGCTGTAAACGGCCACGTTGTTGTAGTAAATTATCAGATCGGTGGTCTGCGCGCCGATGTCCACCAAGGCTACGCCCAGCTTTTTTTCTGCGTCGCTTAAAACCGCGTCGCCGCTTGCTATTGCGGCGGGAAGACCCTTCATAACTCCTATATTGCAGGCCTCGCAGCACTTGTTCAAATTTTCCATTACGCTTTTAAGCGCGGTGATGATAAAGACTTGAGCTTCCAGTTTGATGCCGCTCATCGCCAGCGGCTTTTGGATGCCGCTCTTGTTGTCGATGATGAAGTCTCGGACGATGGAATGAATCGACTCGCGCTCGAAGGGCATTACTATCGCCTCGGCCAAGTCCATCGCTTGCGCGATATGCTCCGACGTAACGCTGCCTCCGCGAATAGCCACGGCTCCTTGACTGTTTAAGCTGCGAAGATGCGAGCCGGAAACCGAAATAATGGCGTCGGTGATTGGAACGCCGGCCACGTTGCTCGCTTCGTTAGCCGCTTTGGTAATCGCCTCTACGGTGGCGTAAATATCGGTAACTTCGCCGTTTTGAACTCCGGGACTTTCGGCCGTTCCAACGCTTATAACTTCGACGCGTCCGTCGGAGAGAGCCTCTCCGATTACCGCAACAACTTTGCTCGATCCGATGTCGATTCCGGCGATTGCGCTATTGCTGGGCATTTTTACGCTCCTTTTTAATATCGGTGAGACTATTTTGAGCGGCGGCGTTTTCAAATTTGACCGCGACTCGGTTAGGCGTAATGCGGTTGTCGAGAAACATGCGGGCGACTTTTTTGTTTTCCTTGTTTGCAAGCGACAAAAGCTTCATCATGCGGGAAATTTTAACTCCAAATTCGTCGCCGCCCAGCGAGGCTAATAATTCTCCGCCGTCGGCGCGCCGGAAACGCGCGGTAAAAAAGCCGCTGTAATGCTCTATTCCGGTTATTGCAATGGACGCGGCGTTCAGATCTGAAAACTCGGCAAGAATTTTTATCGCCTTTGCGACCGTCCGGCTTTCGTTTACGTAGGCGGGCGCAAGCTCGTTTTCAGAAAGCCCTTCGATCAAAGGAAGATGGCCGAACTCGTTTGCGTCGTCCTTCTTAAAGGCTTTGCCGGAAGAGCCGATAAGCCATATTCCGTGCTTGCCGAAATCGGCGCGCGCCGTCGCCGTCCGTTCTTTTATTTCAATTAAAAGAGCGTGCGAAAAATCGCGTTTGGCTATTGCGTCTTCAACCCAGGGGAGTTTCTCCAAGTCGCGCTCTATTTTAAATAAATCGAGCCGAAGGAGGTTTATGCGGGCGTTTTCGTAGCCCTTCAAGGCGGCCGCTTCCAGTATTTCGTCGGAAGTCGTTTGGAATGCGCCTTCTATTTTAACCTCGTTCAATTTGAAGAACTGTTTTTCCTCAATATTGCGGTTGATTTGCAGCCATCCTAGCGACGCGGCCAGGGCGGCAAAATAAAAAAGAGCCAGAGCGGCGGCGTATTTGAGGATTGTTTTGCGCAAAGCCCTGCCGTTTGCGCTTTTGCCCGTCCTAACTTTGACCGCCTTTTTGGGCGGCGGCGGGATAATCTTTGAATATTTCTTATTCATCACCATATATTTATCTTAACAATATTGATAAACAATACCATCATAATTTATTTACAAAATCAAGTAAAAACTCGTATTTTTTATCTAAAAAGAACGCTTTTTACAAACGCTCTAAAAGCTCCTTGCAAGTTTGGTTTACGTCGCCCGCTCCTACCGTAATGACCGCGTCGCCGCTTTTGCATTCGGACGCTAAAAAATCCACGATTTGTTTTCTGTCTTCAAAGAAAAAACAGTTCGAGCGTTTTTCGGCGATTTTTTCAAAAAGCGCTCTTCCGCTTATTCCCGGAATCGGCTGTTCGCTTGCCGCGTAAATTTCGGCGCAGATGAGCGCGTCCGCGTCTTGAAAGGATTCCGCGAAGTCGTTGAAACTGTCTCGCACGCGGCTGTATCTGTGCGGCTGAAAAACTACAATAACGCGTCTGCCTTCCAGAGCCGATTTCGCAGTAGCGAGCGCGGCTCGAATTTCCGAAGGATGATGAGCGTAGTCGTCAAAAACCATAACTCCGGATTTTTCTCCGCGCAGTTCAAAGCGGCGGTGAATGCCTTTGAAAGACGCCAAAGCCGAGCCGATAACCGAATAATCGACGTTAAGCTGTCTCGCGAGAGCTATCGCGCCGACGGCGTTTTGAACGTTGTGGGCGCCGGGCATATTTAAAGTTATTTCCTGCATCGGCTGGCCGTTTTCGCTTACGATGAAGCGGGTTTTCATTCCTTCGGTTCTTACGTTGCTTGCGTTGTAGCCGGCCTCGTGAGAAAGTCCGTAGGTTACGAATGGACGAACCACCTTTGACAAACAGGAGCGGACATTTGGATCGTCGACGCATAACACGCTCGTTCCGTAAAAGGGCACCTTATTTATGAACGCCAGAAAGGCTCCCTTGACGTTTTCTACGTCGTGATAATAGTCGAGGTGTTCGGCGTCTATGTTTGTAACCAGCGAAATTACGGGCGAGAATTTGAGAAAAGAGCCGTCCGACTCGTCCGCTTCGACCACGAAATATTCTCCTTCGCCAAGTCTCACGTGCGTCGCCATGCTGGTAATTTTACCGCCTACGGCGAACGTGGGGTCGAGCCCCGCTTCGGCTAGTATGCAGGCTTCCATGCTGGTTACGGTGGTTTTGCCGTGGCTTCCGGCCACCGCGATTCCGACTTTCATTCTCATCAGTTCGCTCAACATTTCGGCTCGCGGAATAAGCGGTATTTTAAGGGCTTGAGCCTGCATTATTTCGGGGTTTCCCATTTTTATGGCCGACGAATAAACGACTACGTCGGCGCCGAGAGCCTGCTCCGCCTTATGCCCGATATAGATTGTCGCGCCGAGAGAGCGCAGCCTGCGTGTTGCGTCGCTTTCCTTAACGTCGCTTCCGCTCACCTGAAAGCCGAGCGTAAGAAGCATTTCCGCTATTCCGCTCATTCCGATGCCGCCGATGGCGATGAAGTGAACGCGCTTGATTCTTTCCTTTAAAATGTTCGTCATTTGCAAAAACTCTCCGTCAATTTTTTATTTGCGCGAACGGCGAATCCGGCAGACAGGCCGTTTCGACGATTATTTTTGCGGCCTCTTCGGCGGCTTGGGGCTTGGCGGCCTTCATTGCGGCGGCGGACATTGCGGCTTGTCCCGCCTCGTCGAAGAAAATTTTTAACGCCGCGCTTGAAAGCGACTCTGCGTTCAACTCTTTTTGCGGAAGCAATACTCCGCATCCGAGCGCCTCGTAAGCCTTTGCGTTGGCCGTCTGATGGTCGTCGGCGAGGCCGGGCAGCGGAACCATAATGGATGGAATTCCGAAAAGCGCGAGTTCGGCCAAAACGCCCGCTCCGCAGCGCGTAACCGCAAGGCTCGCTTGCTTGTATATTTCCGGCATATTTTCAAAAAACGGCCGTACGACCGCGTTTTCAACTTTTGCGGCGGCGTAAGCGGCGGAGACCGCGTTAAAGTCGGACGCTCCGGTTTGGTGAATTATTTTAAGATTCGGTTTTGCGGCCAAAATCGCCGGCAGTGCGCTTACCGCCGCCTCGTTCAACGCTTTGGAGCCTTGCGAGCCTCCGATAATAAGCAGACAAGCCTCTTTGAGCGGCGGCGCTTCCAACGACGCCTTAATCAGCTCGCGGCGCAGCGGATTGCCGACTACGGCGCATATTTTCGAATCGAAGACATTATTTTTAAGAGGCAGAGACAGGAATATTTTGCTTGCAAACGGCGCCATGTATCGGTTCGCTCTTCCGGCGACCGCGTTGGGCTCGATTAGAGCGACTGGTATGCGGTTGAGGGAAGCGGCGACGCAGACCGTTCCCGCAGCGTAACCGCCGGAGCTTACTACTATGTCAGGGCCGAACGATAAAACCGCGTAAATGGAATCTAGAGCGGCGAATGGAAGAGCCGCCGCGGCTTTTACTTTGCCGAGTTTTCCGCCGCCGGCCAGCTTTACGGGAGGAAGTCCGTAAAAAGCGTAACCCGCTTTTTCAACTTTATCGGCTTCGATTCCCTTTTCGGAGCCGGCGAAGAGAAATTCCGCGCCGGGACGGAGTTTTTTAATCGCCTGCGCGACTGAAAATAACGGGAAAAGATGACCTCCGGTGCCGCTGGTCGCAAAGAGGACTTTCATTTTTTTAAGCCTTTCGCTCGCTCCGGTTCTATGCGCCGTGAAAGATGGAGAAGAATTCCCGCCATAAATCCCATGCTTATCATGGCGGTTCCTCCGTAGCTTAAAAAGGGCAGAACTATTCCTTTGGGCGGAAGCATTCCCATTACGACTCCTGCGTTTACGAATATTTGCATCGCGAAAATCATGGAAATTCCGAACGCCATATAGGACGCGAAGTTGTCCGAGCTTTTCCACGCCACGGAAAAACCTTTATATAAAAAAACGAGATAAACGAGCATCACAAAACAGAAACCGTAAAAACCGGTTTCCTGCCCGATGGTTGCGAGGATGAAGTCGCTGTGAACCTGCGGCAGGAAATAAAGTTTATGCGGCCCCATGCCCAACCCCATTCCGTCAAGACCTCCGGACCCGAAACTGATAATCGACTCTTTAATTTGGTACGCCCCGTCTCCGGCTCCGACCGGATCGATTTTATTAACCATGCTGTTGAGGTTGCCGGCGCCTATTTCGAGCCTTTTCCAAATGTGGTTGAACTTTTCCATTCGGCTCATCGCAAAAACGGCGAGCGCCAGAAGCGGCGCCCCGATGTAAAAAAGGTAGCGTATCCGAGTTCCTGCGACGACGAGCAGGGTTATCGCCGCGGCGAAAAGAACGAGAGCGCAGCCCAAATCAGGCTCTACGGCGATTACTAAAATGAGCAGCATAGCCGGCCAAAGAGTTTGGAAGATGCCGACTACGCCCAATTTTGACGCGTCTTTAACTCGCGCCAGCGCCCAAGAGACGTAAATGATAAAGGCGACTTTCGCGAATTCGGACGGCTGAAACGTGAAGCCTACGCCGGGAATTGGAATCCATCTTTTCGCGCCCAGCTTGGCGCTGGTAACTCCTGGAATCAAAACTAAAACGACTAGGAAAAGAGCGCCGATAAAGATAAAGAAACAATACTCTTTGTAGCGGTTGTAGTCTATCGCGTACCCCGCGTACATCGCGGCAAAACAAAGCGCTACGTAAAGCAGTTGACGCTTGAGAAAAAAGAACTGGTCGCCGTGGATAAAGGCGCTGGAACTGTAAACGAACAGCGTTCCCAGCGTCGCAAGAATGACGACGGCGATAAAAAGAAGAGGATCTCCCAGAGAGAGAGGCTGCTCGGCGTCTTTTTTAAGCGTCAACGAAGTCATATTGTTTTTTCATTCCCGTTCAATAATTTTTTTGACCATTTCTCTGAATGCGTCCCCTCGGCTCTCGAAGTTTTTAAACTGATCGAAACTTGCGCAGGCGGGTGAAAGCGCCACGACGTCGCCCGGCTCCGCGGTTTCCCGCGCTTTTGCCAAAGCGGCTTCCATGTCCTCGACAATTACGACCGGACAGCTGCCTTCGAGCGCTTCGGCGATTTTTTTAGACGTCGCCCCGAATAAAACCGCCAGTTTGACCTTTTTAGCGGCGTGAGGCGCGATTGAATCGAACGGCAGTCCTTTGTCGTAACCGCCCGCGAGAAGTATTATCGGCTCTTCGAAGCTGTTTAGAGCCACGACGGTAGAGTCGGGGTTGGTGGCCTTGGAGTCGTTGTAATACTTTACGCGGCGCGATTCGCCCACGAATTCGAGCCTGTGCGACAGTCCCGCAAACGATCTGATGCCTTTCTCGACGGCTTCTTTGCTAAGTCCCAGTCGCCTCGCTATTATTATCATGGTCATAAGGTTCTGCTGGTTGGCGTAACCGACGATACGACATTGGGAAGTGTTGTAACGCTCCTCGACGCCGTCGTCCGAATACTCTATCAAACCGGGCGAACCGAACGCTCCGCGCGGAAATTTGGTTTTCTGGCTGAAATAACGGACGGAGCAGGCAAGTCCGGCCGCGCTTTTTAAGGAATGCGGGCAGTCGCCGTTTACCACCGCGAGGTCGTCCGCGCCCATATTAGAGAAAACGCGCGCTTTGCTGGCCGCGTAATTTTCAAACGTTTTATAACGGTCGAGGTGGTCGGGGGTAACGTTGAGCAGCGCGGCGGCGTTGAGGCGCAGGCTGGGAGTGTAGTCGATTTGGAAGCTCGACAACTCAAGAACGATGAAGTCGTAAGGCTTGTCTCGCAGAAGCGCAAGCAGAGCTCCTTCTCCGAGGTTTCCGCCGACAAAAACGTCCTTTCCCGCGGTTTTTAAAACGTGGCCTAGTCCGGCTGTGGTAGTCGATTTTCCGTTCGAGCCGGTTATTCCAATCAATACGGAGCGCGAATCTTTGTAACGGCAGAGAAGCTCTACGTCCCCTATAACCTCTATTCCGCGGTCTCGGCAGTCTCTTACCCAGTCCGCGTCTGGGTTAACGCCGGGGCTTGCTACGACCATGTCGAAGCCGTCGGGAATTCTTAAAGTGGGCGAGCCGAATTCAAACTTGAAGCGAGGCTCGCATGCGAAAGTTTGGGCTCCTTCCGCGATTTCAGGAACGTTCTTTACGTCGTGCGCGAATACGCTGGCGCCGTTTTTTATAAGAAATTGGGCGAACGCGCGTCCGGTAATTTTAAAGCCCTCAATCCATACGTTTTTGCCTTTAAGCGGCTGAGAGCGCGACATTTTCATCTCCATACGTTAAAGCGAAGTTTTAAGCTCGACAAAGCGATTAACGCCGTTAAAATGGCGAATATCCACGCTCGCACCGCGATCTGCTGCTCTTTCCACCCTTTCTTTTCAAGAGTGTGGTGATACGGCGTCATGAGAAAAATGCGCTTTTTAAAGAGCTTGAAGCTGGCGACTTGAAGTATTACCGAGAGCGTTTCGAGGACGTAGAAGCCTAAAATGAAGACGAGAAGCAGTTCGTTATGCGAAAGAACCGCAAGCGCGCCGAGGCTGCCCCCGATGAACATGCTCCCTGTGTCGCCCAGAAAAATGGACGCCGGACTGCAATTGTAGTAAAGAAACGCCAGAAGCGCGCCCGCCAGAGACGCCGCGAATAAAGTCAGCTCTCCGGCTCCGGGAATATAAGGGACGTTAAGATACGTCGCGAGCATTTTGTTTCCGGCTATGTAGCACAGCGCGGTGAAGACGGCGGCGGCGACTATAGCCGGCCCAGTGGCGAGACCGTCTATTCCGTCGGTTTCGTTTGCGGCGTGGCTGCTCGACACCAGCACGAGGGCGGCGAAAGATATATATACCCAAATCGGAAGGCCGATAAGCGGGCTCTTCCACACGAACGGTATGTTTATATCGGTTGTAACGCGCGCGTATTTAATGGCTAAATAAACGAACGCCGCGGAGATTATTATTTCGACGACTATTCGGATTTTACCGCTCAAACCTTTTGTCGAGCGCAGCGTTACTTTCATGTAGTCGTCCGCAAACCCGACCGCCCCTATTAACGTTCCGATGCCCAGCGCTATCCAAATCATCGGCTGGTCGAAGCGTCCGAAAAGGAGCGAAGAAACCGCGACTGCGGCCATAACGGCCAGTCCGCCCATTATGGGCGTGCCCCTTTTGCCCGCGTGCTCCGGAAGATAATTCTCTCGTATCGGCTGTCCGGCCTTAATTTTTTTCATAAAAACAATTAGGCGCGGAATGATGAAGAACGCGACGAAGAAAGACATCAGAAAGGCGAACGCCGAGCGCGTCGTGATGTATTTGAAAATACGCGCCGGAGTGTCTCCGCCGATAAAAGTGTAAATCCAATAAAACATTTTTACCCTCCCGCGGGCGTCCTGAATTTTTCAAAAGCCGCTAAGGCCCTTTCGATTTTATTCCGTCTGGAGCCTTTAATAAGAGCGCAGTCGCCTTTTTGAACGAAACCGGCCAAAGCGGCGACGAGCGCTTCCATGTCGTCCTCAAAAACGAATATCTGCCGAGCTCCGGCGTCCGCCGCGCCCCGCGCGAAAAGACGCGCGGAAGGGCCGAAGAAAAAAAGCGCGTCCGCGGCTTCCGCGGCAAAGGCGCCTATTTCTTTGTGGACGCTTTCGGTAAAAGCTCCAAGTTCCATTATTGAGCCGAGAACCGCTATTTTGCGGCCTTTTCGTAGTTTTAGAGCCGACAGCGACGCCTTCATCGAACCGGCGTTTGCGTTGTACGAATCGTCGATTACGGTAACGCCGGAGAATTCCGCGCGGACGCTCTGCCTGCCCGCGTAAGGCTCAAAGCCGGAGAGCGCGTTTGCGGCGCGGAAAAACGGAAAGCCGAGAAATACCGCGAAAGAAAGGGCGGCGAGAGCGTTAGAGACGTTGTGAATCCCGGCGATCGGCAGCTCCACTCTCGCTTTTTCTCCCGCGCAAACGGCGTCGAACGAAACCGAAACGTCCGTCGCGGCGATATTTTCGGCTCGTATATCGGCGTCGCGGCGGTTTGCGGAATAAGTAATTTTTCTTGCGTTAAGAGCGTCGGCTCCTTTCGCGACGAACTCGTCGTCGAGGTTTACCGCGAGCGTTTTTCCTCTTTGAGCGAGGTTTGCGAAGAGAGCGAGCTTTTCTTTGGCGACTCCTTCAATCGAGCCCAGCCCTTCGAGATGCGCCGCGTGTACCGCGGTAATTAATCCGGCGTCCGGTTCGCATATTTCGGCTTCGCGGGCGATTTCGCCCGGCGCGCTGGTTCCTATTTCCACTATAGAAACCGGCTCGTCGCGAAGACTGAAAAGAGTTATCGGAACGCCGATTAAATTGTTGAAGTTGCCCGCCGTAAAGTGAGCGGCTCCGAACGAAAGAGCAAGGTGCGCGCACATTTCCTTGGTGGTCGTCTTGCCGCTCGAACCGGTTATATTAAAAAGTTTCGCGCTGCGGCTTCTTCTCCAAGCGTTTGCCAAATCGCCAAAGGCTCGCGCCGAGTCGGGCGCTAATACGAACGCGGCGTCGTTATATTTCGCCGCCGCTTTTCTAGTCTTTTCGCAGTCGTTTACGACGAACGCTCTTATTCCCGCCTCGTAGGCTTGATCTATAAAATCGGCTCCGTCGAAGTTCTCGCCTTTTAAGGCCGCGAAGAGGCCTCCCGCCGACGCTTTGCGGGAGTCGGTCGTTACGAAATCAACCGACGCGCCGCGTCCGGTTTTAGGGTAGGGAAGAGGGTCGAACCATTGAGAGGCTTCCCATCTCATCGGAGCAAGCGCTTTCTCAAGCATGGAATTCTCCGTCTTTTTCAAAAAGAGCCTTGCGGGCTTCTTCGCGGTCGTCAAAACGGCGTTTTTCCGTTCCGATTATCTGGTAATCCTCCGCGCCTTTGCCGGCAATGATTAATACGTCTCCCGGTTTCGCGCAGATATTTATAGCGTTAAATATCGCTTTGCCTCTGTCCGGTTCTATTACGTAGCCGTCGCGCGAGGCGGCTTCATCAAATCCCGCGAGCCTCGTTTTGCCGCTTTCTTCGCAGCCCGCCGCGACTCCCGCGATAATGTCGAGAGGATTTTCCGTCCGCGGGTTGTCGGATGTAATGATCGCCAAATCGGCCATGCAGGCCGCTTTGCCCATCGGAGCGCGCTTTCCTTTGTCCCTGTCTCCTCCGGCGCCCGCGATTATAATCAACCTTTTGTTTGAAACGGCTCGGACGGCGGAAATTATTTTGCGCAAACCGTCGTCTGTGTGGGCGTAATCGACGAATACCTTTATTCCGCGTTCGTTCTGAATTTCTTCCAACCGGCCGGGAATGGACAGGCGCAGTCTGCCGAACGTCGAGAAAACCTCGGACGGCTTGAAGCCGAGCATTATGAGCGCCGCGGCTGAAAGCGCGACGTTTTCAAGGTTGTGCGCGCCTATTAAATTAGTTTTGAGAGCGAAAGACTCTTTCGTTTCTTTAAGTACGGCCTTGGCGCTGGTTCCGTCGATTTTTAGTTTCGCGTCGCAGACGTAAAAATCGGCGTCGGGATTTTTTAGCGAAACGGTCGCCAGTCTTGCGCCGGCCTTTTTAGCGCGCCTCGCCAGTTCTTTTCCCGCCTCGTCGTCCTCGCAGACTACGGAGAAAGGCTCGAAATCGAGCGGTTTAGAAGATGGAATAAGTTCGAGAAAAAGCCTGAACTTGGCTTCTTTTTGCTCGTCCATCGTCTTGAAATAATCCATGTGGTCGCGGGTCAGGTTGCTGAACGACGCGCCGCTTAAATGCGTTCCGTCTCCGCGTTTTTGCTTTAAAGCGTGGCTTGAAAACTCCGCGAAAACGTGCGTAACGCCGTTTTGTTTCATCCTGTATAAAAGACTTTGCAGAGTAATCGGGTCGGGCGTCGTGTTGGGAGCGTCGAAAAACGCTCCGGGATAGCGGTAACCATTGGTGCCGATAACGCCGCAAACCGCTCCCAGAGCCGCGGCGGCCGCGTCGCAAATGTAGGTAAAACTAGTCTTGCCGTTGGTCCCGGTCGCCGCGACGACGCGCATGTATTTTGACGGAAAGCCGTAATACGCCGACGCCGCAAGAGCCGCAGCTAGTCTGGAATCGCTGACTTTAACCGCGCAAACCGAGCTTAAATCTACGTCCGATGGAAATTCCTCCGCGATTACCGCCGCGGCGCCGTTTTCAATCGCGCTCTTTATGTAGCGCGAGCCTTCGTCTTTTTCTCCGCGCACCGCTATAAACGCAAAGCCTTTTTGACAGAGACGAGAATCTAACGCAATGCCGGTAATTTCTGTTTTATCGCCGCCGGCGATTATTTCGCAGTCGAGCTCTTTTATAATTTCGCGCATTTCGCGTTTGATGATTTCCATTCGGCGTCTCCCGCTCTAATTTTGCGGTTCTGCGGCCAATTGTCCGCGTTTTTTCAGAATATCGGTAACTATGCGTTTAAAAACAGGCGCGCATAACTCGCCTCCATAGTAGCCTTTCAAAGGTTCGTCAATCAAAATCACGACGGACAGCTCGGGCTTATCCGCCGGCAGCATTCCGACAAACCAACTAGTCCATAGTTTCTTTGAATAAGTTTTGGTAGCTTTGTCATATTTCTGCGCTGTACCCGTTTTCCCGGCTACTTCAATGCCTTCTATGGCGGCCTTTGTTCCGGTGCCGCCCTCGTCGGTAACCTTGGCCATAATCTCGCGCATAAGTTTGGCCGTTTCGACTTTGATTGCGCGCGTGTACATTCTATCGTCTTCGTCTTCCAACGTGGCGAATTTTGAATCGTTGGTAATTATGCCTTTGATTATTTTAAGAGGCGCAAGAATGCCGTCCGCAGCGACGACGTTTACCATCTGTACGATCTGAAACGGGGTAACCGATACGCCCTGACCGAATGCGGCGTTGGCTAAATCAATGGGCATCCATTTTTTATAATGCCGCAACAGCCCTTTGGGCTCGCCCGGAAGAGGCAGCCCGGTTTTTTGGCCGAATCCAAACGCTTTAAGGTATTTATACAAACTTTCGGAGCCTAGCTTCATGCCTATAAGCGCGGTTCCAACGTTGGAGCTCTTAACGAGGATTTCTTCAACCGTAAAAGACGCGTCCCCGCCGTAGCCGTGGCTGTCGTGAATAGTGTTGGGGCCGATTTTAAGCGAACCGTTGCCGACGTTGAAGACGTCGCCGGCTTTAACCGCGTTTTTATCAAGCGCCCCGGCTATCGTTACGGTTTTTAATGTCGAGCCGGGCTCGAAAACTTCTTCAACCGCGGCGGAATAGAGATCGCTATCATTGTATAAATAATATTTACTTATGTCAAATGACGGGTATTCGGCGATCGCAAGCAGTTCGCCGCTTTGAGGATCGCTTATAATGGCGATGCCAAGCCTTGCTTCGGCTTTTTCCACCGCGTCTTTTATCGCTTTTTCCGCGATGTATTGGTAATCTTTGTCAATCGTAAGAATGAGCGAAGTTCCTTTATTGAGCGTAGGATCGACCGTAAGCATGTTGAGACCGACGCGGCGTCTGGCGTCGCAGCTTCCTTTAAGAATTACTTTTCGTCCTTTAAGCAGCTCGTCGTAGCTTTTTTCGATGCCCATTAAACCTTCGCCGTCCCAGTTTACGAAGCCAATTATTGGCGCGGCAAGCTCTCCGTACGGGTACGAGCGGGTATTTTCCGGCAGCGTTCCTATTCCGGGCATCGGAAGACCGTCGGCGGTTTTCAAAATGCCCGAGCTTTCCAATTTTTTATCGTCTTCAAGCGTAAGGTTCTTAAGAATCCAGATAAAACTTCCTTTCTTCTGGAATTGCTTGCGGATGAGCGGCTCGTATTGCGGAAATATTGCGATTAGCTTCGCTTCGAGTTCTTCTTTGGCGACGACGAGTTCTCGCGGACGGATGAAGAGAGATTTCGTTTTGATTGTGCTTACTATCGGCGCGCCGTTGCGGTCGAAGATGTCTCCGCGCGCCGGCTCGATGACGACCTTGGCTATTGTTTGATCTTTGCTTTCCTTAAGAAGCGCGGCGCCTTTGACTATTTGGAGTTCGTAAGCCCTGAAAAAAAGGCTGAGAAGCGGAATCGCGGCGAGAAAAGCGAGGATTTTAATGCGCGTTCTTATCGCCCTCGACTTTTTTTCTTCCGTATTTTTTACGGCGTCGTTTTTCCATTTGAACATATGCCGCCTCCTCAAAGCGCTAGTCGGGACAAACTACGCGCGTCAAGCCGCATTAAGCGTCCTGCGCGTTACCTGCTTTCGGCTTTTTTCTTTTCGGAGCCGATTTTAATAATTTCGTTTCTAAACGGATCGTGGAAGCCCAGAGACGCCGCTTTAGATTCAAGAGCCTTCGGATTCGTCAAGCGTATAATCTCTTGTTCCGTGCGTTTCATTTCCGCTTCCTGGGCTGTCTTCATAGACATATAATTGAACTGCGCCCGCTCCTGCGTAATTCTATCGACGGCGTAATACACGTTGGCGAACAACGCGAGAATAATTGCCGCGGCGGACGCGAACCACAGAGCGGCGCGGATTTTTCTTTCGACGGACGACGCGCTAGTAGTCGTCCGGCTCTTCGGTCTTGGCTCGTCGTTGAAGCTAATCGTCATCGGCAATTCTCCTTTCAAATACCCGCAGTTTGGCCGTGCGGCACCTTGGGTTTTGTTTTGATTCTTCTTCCGATGGAGTTATCGGCTTTTTTGTTAGAATTTTTCCGAAGCCCGCCGCCTCCGCTTCCCTCATGGATTTTTTCGTGATCGCGTCGTCAATGCTCTCGAAGCTGATTACCAACAGGCGGCCTTTGTCGTTGAGCAGAGAATACGCTTTCGCGAGAAACTTTTCGAGCGAGCCCGATTCGTCGTTTACGAATTTTCGGAAACCGCCGAAAGTTTTGGTGGCGCAATGTATGCGGCCATGACGCAGTTTCGGAGGATAGGCGGCTACGACTGCGGCCGCCAAATCTTTGCTTGTGGACATCTTGTTTTCGCTGACGGCTCGCGCAATGCCGCGGGCTATTCTGAAAGAAAGTCTTTCCTGTCCAAGGTTGTAAATGACGTCGGCTATTTCGCGCTCGGTCATTTTACGGAGAAGCTCGCGTAGAGGTTCTCCTTTGTTTTGGTCGAATCGCATGTCGAGGTCGCCCTCTTTGTTGAAAGAGAAGCCTCGCGCGCCGTCTTCCAGCTGGTCGCTTGAGATGCCCAAATCCGCCAGCATTCCGTCGAAGCCGGTTCGCCCGCATTCCTTTAATATTTCGTCGACTTCGCAAAAGTTGCGGTTGAAAATTTTAACCTTGTCGCCGTATCCGGCGAGCGTATGCTTCGCGTTTTCAACGGCGTTTGCGTCCCGGTCGGTCGCCGCGTATATAAAATTTCCCTCTAATTTCGGCAAAATGGCTCTGGCCATATTCGCGCCGTCTAGAGTGGCGTCGAAGTAAACGCCGTCCTTTTTCACGACGATGTAGTCGATGATTACCCTCAGAAGAACCGGAACGTGAACGCTCTCCTTCATAATTTGCTTCCTTAATTGATAATCAGCCCTTCCGCCCATTTCATTCCGGCGGTCGAAAGGTTAATGAGACTTATAATTTCTCTGTTTCCGCCGGTTTCGACGCGCAGTTCTCCGCCAATTGCCCATAACTGACGCCCCTTTTCGCACACCACGTCGCCGATTTTATAATGCGCGTAAAGCGTATCGGTAAGGTCGAGTCTGACGCTGTAAACTTCCGAGGCGAGCGCCGCTGTGATTGCTTTATTAATTGAAAGAAGCCCGGAGCGTCCGACCGCTTTGTTCGCCTTAATCAGCAGTCCGTTTTCGGTTTGGCGCAGAAGAAGCATTTGCGGACCTTCTTCTGAGGCGCGCGTTTCATTCTTCAAGTCGCCTGTGTATGAATTTTTCATTCCGTCCTCCGTGGAATATTCTACTTTCATTTATTTTCAATCTTTGTATTCATATCTCCCTGAACCTTGATCAGTGCTGACGGGTCAAAGCCACTGCCTAGTTCCTTGCAAGTCTTGAAGTAATCTTCGCTGCGGTAGATTCGGAAGAACGATCCGCATCCGATGAAAATCAGCAAATCATTGGTAACGTTTTTTCCTTTGCCGTCGTCCAATTCGAGGTATAGGCGTTTTGACGCCGGAAGCAAGACTCGGCCTTGGGAGCCTATCGCGACTTTGCTTGCGGCATTCAGATAGAAATTGTTGACGTAATACCGCGATTTTTCGTCCATTTCTGGCAGAACCTCTTCTTTTACCCGCCTCTCGTATTCGCGCCAGCGACTCGTCGGGTGAGCCTCCAGCGAGCGCGATCCTTCCGGATCGACTATCGAGCGCGTTATGGTTAGGCTGTCTTCTTTAAGGGTTTCGAGAACGTTGAAAAACTCGACGGGAACTCGGAATCTTCCGTTTTCTTCGGCCCAGCCGTCAAACTCGCCTTTGAAATAATTAATCCCTACGTTCGTCGTATTTTTACGTTTCGACATTTTAACCGGAAAATAAATTAAAATAACTTAACATTAACAGGTCTGAGCAATTTAAAGAGCATGGCCGAAACGCTTATTGCAGCCGCGTTCAAGCCGTTTCGCCGAAAGTAAATTTTCAATCGCTTCCAGAAATAACCAAAAATTTCCTATTGCGAATGTAACCCATCAAACCTTAATTTGCAATAGGCAGAATAAATTTAATCATACGCCGCCGAACCTGAATAAAATTAAGCGCTTATAAATGTATTCCACAATTAAAGTAGAACAAAAGTTCTACTAGTTGTGATTTTTTTTTTTAACGAAATTTCTAAAACTTTACAATGTGTTACGGAACGAGCCAAAAAAATAATAAAACAAAATAAAAGATAATAATAGTATAAAATAATATTAAAATTATATAATTTGTATTAAATTTATATAAAAATAATCTCTTTTATTATTCATATTACGAAATCCACGGATTGTCAAGTCATTGGATATAAATTAATTCAATTTTCTTAAAGGGTTAGAAATAAGCGCGAATATCGTTCCGACAAATATCAAGTTATAGGTTTTTTATATCATGCAAAGCGCGGCTTATGTCGGGGGGCGGAACCCTAAAGCCGAGCCCGCGTTTTTTAAATTCAACTCGGCGTTTTATTTGACGGCGGTCTATGATAAGATTAACTAATTGCGTCGGCGGAAAAAAACGCCCGTATTTTTTAACAATTAAGAGAAAGCTTTAACATGAAAGTTCTATTTGCGACCAGCGAAATGACCCCGTACGCCTCGACGGGAGGGCTTGGAGCGGTTGCCGGCAGTCTTCCGGCGGCTCTCGCAAAGCGCGGGACGGAGGTTCACGTGATAATGCCTTATTATAGGGCGACGGCGCAAAAATGGGGCTCGCAAGTCGAAAAAAATCGGATGCCCGTAAAAATTTTTTTAGGAGGCAAAGTCGTCGAAGCGAGATTTTATACCCTGAAGGAAGAATCGGGCGTAACTGTATGGTTCGTTGATATTCCGCAGTATTACGACCGCGAGGAGCTTTACGTTCCTAGAGGTTGCAAAGACGCTTATTGGGACTCGTCCGAACGTTTCGCGGCTTTGTGTAAAGCGACGATGACGCTTGCCGAAGAAATTAGTCCCGACGTTTTGCACGCCAATGATTGGCAGACCGCTTTGGTTCCGGTTTATTTAAAGGCCGACGCCAACAAGAAGGGGCGTCTGATAGATACTAAAGCGGTTTTGACGATTCATAATTTGCGCTATCAAGGCAATTTCTGGTTCAACGATAAATGGATGCTTGACCTGCCGGACGAAGTTTACAAGGTCGAAAATCTGCATCATTACGGAAATTTGAACTTTCTGAAGGGCGGAATAGTTTACGCCGACGCGGTAAACACTGTAAGCCCCGCGTACGCGGAAGAAATTCTCGAACAGGGACAGGGAGAACTGCTGGATTCGGTTCTGCTTTATCACAAACCCAAACTGTCGGGCATACTAAACGGCATTGACGAAAAGGCGTGGAACCCGCGCTTCGACAAATTTCTTCCCTGCGGATACGACGAATCGGACATGTTCGGCAAGCGTTTGTGCCGCGACGAACTAGCTAAGCGGATGGGGCTGCGGTTGGGCGAAAAGACCGCCGTCGTCGGTTTTGTGGGAAGGCTTGACGACCAGAAAGGGTTCGGCCTGCTGAACGACCCTTGGACGATTGAACGTATGTTGGAAATAGACGCCGTTTACGTTTATTTGGCGGGAGGCGAATATAACATCGACAACATGCGCGCCGCGGCGGCGCGAAATCCAGGAAGAATTGCGTTTTACCATAAGTTCTCCGAGGAACTGAGCCGTCTAATAACGGCTGGATCCGACTTTATGCTGATGCCGAGCCGGTTCGAGCCGTGCGGTTTGGTGCAGATGCAGGCGCTAAACTATGGAACGCCCGTGATTGCGCACAACGTCGGCGGGTTGAAAAACACGATCGTCAATAAGCATTATCTTGAAGACGAAGGAACCGGCTGGCTGTTTGAGCGGTACGACGGCAAAAGCATGTCCGACTCTATCCGCGAAGCCGCGGCTTATAGGCTGAGCAATCCCGAAGGATTTTTACAGATGCAGAAATTAGGCATGAAAAAGGATTTTTCTTGGAGCCGTCAAAGCCAAAAATACGCCGCATTGTACCAAAAAATAACCGGCCGCTTATAAATAAAGTTTGTCGGTCGCGGGCAAACGGGGAGATAAATCGAGAATCGATGGACGACGATTAATTTTGCTAACAATATAAAAAATTATCATTTAATCGTTGACCTGCAAAAGTTAATAAGATACCTTATTAAAAGGTATTATGTGTTTGGAGTACTATTTAAATCATCAGGTTGACTATGAACAAAAAAACTTTTTTGAAATTGCTTGCGCCGTTAGCGATGGCGGCGCTTATATTTACGGTCTCTTTTTCTTGTTCCACGCCGACCATAAACGTGGACGGATGGTGTTTTGTTGACGACGAGTGCGCGTCGCAATGCCCCGGAGGCGTAATGTGTTACTGCGCAGACGATTACCGATGCAAGATTAAAGGTTCGTCCGCGGCTCTCTACGGAAGCTGCTCTTCGAACGCTCAGTGCGAGGAAGGTTGTCCGGCGGAGTTCGCTTGTTTTTGCTCGCAAAGCGGCAAGTGCGTTATTCAAAGGTTAATTTCGCCCAAAGCGTCGGACGGCGATTTCGCATACGAGGCGGAGACTGACGACGCCGGCGAAGAGGCGTCGTTAGAGACGGACGCGGGAGACGTTGCGCAGACGGAGACAAACGGCTGAAGAGAAGCCGTTTGTTTCGCATAAGGCGTATCGCCGCTTGTACGCCTTGCTGAAGTAACCGGGATTTCTATTTGGCGAGGTTTGCAATGAAGCGCTTTATTCCGATCACTATCAGGGTTATCGCGGCGTTGATTTTTTTAGCTGGCGCCGCGTCCGGTTGCAGTCGTCCTCAGGTAACCGTCAACGGAGAATGCTTCCTCGATATTGAATGCCAAAAGGACTGCCGCATAAACGAGTTATGTTACTGCGGCGACGATTTCGGGTGTCATAAAAAAATATTATACGACTTCGAGGAAGACGGGGACGTGGAAGAGTTCGACGGCGAACCCGCGGATTTTGAAATTAATCCCGAACTGGTTGAATGGCCCGACTTTGAGCTGCCGGATTACGAATTCGGAGACGAAAGTCAAAATATGGCCGTCCTTCTGGCGTTCGAGGCGAGGCCGGAGAGCCCGCAGCCAGTCGGGACGACTATTAACTTTTTTGTTTACGCGGTCGGCAAAAACGAAATTTTATACAGCTATGAAATTGAGTATCTTGGTCGTCTTCCGCTAGTTCTAAAAACCAATTTCGGAGATGTGGGAAGCGTTTTGCAATGGACGCCGACGGAGCCGGGAGAATACGTCGTACGCGCTTACGTAAAAGATAGTTTGAGCTCGCTGGGCTACGACGATTATAAGACGATTTATTATACGATATTCGATCCCTCTGACGGCGACTTCGATAAAGATAACGAAATAGACGATCCGGACGTTGACGACGGTCAATGCTCGGTCGTTTGCGACAGACTTTCAGAATGCGGTTTCATTTATTATAACGGCCCGTTCGGCAACACGGTCGAACACTGCGTTTACAATTGTTCCGCATGGGGAGACGAATTTAAAAACTGCGTAGCCGCCCAATATTCATGCGTCGCTTTGGTCAATCAGTGTATAAACGGCGATAATCCGGACGTAGATTTCGACGTAGATAAAATTGATTACGAATTTATCGACTGGGATTTCGACAAAAACGACTTCGACGACAAAATCGACTACGATTTTGATTACGAATATATAGAACACGGACCAGACCTGCGTTTGGTCAGCGAATGCCCCATGTACGTAAACGCCAACGTCGGACAGGAAGGATACGCTCAGGCGTTGGTGGTAAACTTCGGCGACGCCATAGGGCAGATTTACTCCGCGACTTTCAGCTATCCGAACGGTTATTTCAGAGTTCTTTCGCCTATGCCGGGCGCGGTTTCTCCGACGGCGACTTACACCATCACCGTAGCGTTCAAACCTCTCAGAGAGGGAATTTTCTACGATATGCTCACGATAAATACCGTCAACGGGACGTACCAATGCGAATTGAACGGAACCGCATACGCCTCGCCGGACGAAGAGCGGGACATTGACGAATCCTTCGACTTAGACAAAGCCGACGATTACGAGCCGTCGCCGAACCTTGTAATGGTCAACGAATGCCCGTTGCGGATTGAGGCTTACGTTGGTCAGGAAGGACGCGCTCAGGGGTTAATCGTCAACTACGGCGACGCTCCGGGACAGATTTACTCAGCTTCGTTCAGCTCGCCCAACTCGTATTTCTCAATTTTATCCTCTCTCCCCGGAACGGTATATCCTTCCGCCACTTACACTATTACCGTGGCCTTCCGCCCGTCGTCTTCAGGCTCGTTCGCCAATACTCTAATCGTCAATACGGTAAACGGAACAACCAGATGCGAAATCGTAGGAACGGCTTATAATCAGCCGGACGGCGACGAAGTCGATGCGGACGACAGGGTTGATTTCGACGAAGAACCTCACGTCAACACCTGCTATGACGCTTGCATGAGAATACAAAACTGCGGCATAGCTTCATACTCCGAGTGCATGAACCTGTGCGTCAACGCCTCGCAGGCTCAAATCGACTGCGTTATGGCGACGCCTTGCGACTCTATAATTGCCAACTGCCTTAATCCCGCGGACGAGGACGAAGCCGAACCGGAAACGCCCCTTTGCTCTAACGACGTTTGCAGTTCAGCGCAGTATATAACATTTCCGGCTGTAAACTCTTCGTACGTTATTTCCGGCGGCACAACTTCCTGTTCTAACGACTACTCCGCGTCTTGCGCCAACGCCAGAGGGCCCGACGCTATTTACTATTTCCGAATTTACCAAGGAACCAACGTTCAGATTACGCTTGAGTCGTCCAGCACAACTATGAACCCGGTGCTGTCGATTTACAAAGACTCCTGTCCCGGAACCGAAGTGGCCTGCAATGATAATTATTCATCTACTACTACAAACGCTCGAATTTCCGCATATCTGAGCGCTTCGGGCGCGACTACTTATTTCATCGTTGTCGATGGAAGAGGAGCTGCCGGCGGCTCTTACACGCTGACGGTTAGGAATTTAGGCGGCGGAGCCGACGGAGACGAAATCGACCTAGACGAGGCTCTGCCTTATTACTGCGCGCCCGCGTGCCGTAAACTTCAGGACTGCGGCCTCATCGGCGGCTCGGCCTTGCCATACGCCACTTACGACGAATGTCTGCAAGGGTGCGCCAACGGAGATTTCGGCGAAGCGGTAGCTCAATGCGTCGTCAATACCGCTTGCAATAACTTGCAAAGCTGCGCTTACGCCGACGGAGATTTGGAAGAAGAAGAGGCGACAAACCCCGCCGTTTTCGAGCTTGCGACTCAATGTCCGATTTATATTTATTCCTACGTCGGCTCCGGCGCTACGGCGGAAGTCGCGGTCGTCAACGTGGGCGGGGACTACGGTACGATTAGTTCAGCAATGGTCTTAAATTCAACCGGCGTTTTTACCGTTACAAGTCCGTTTCCTCAGTCCATTTGGCCGGGCGGTTCCGGCTCGGTTACCGTTATGTTCAAGCCCGCCGCGGCCGGCAGCGTAAGCGGTACGCTGATGATAACGACCAGCAGCGGAAGGTTGACGTGTCAGGTCAACGGCATGGGCTACAACCTGCCGGACGGCGACGAAGCGGAGCAGGATAAAGACGAAATAGAAACTTACGCGGACATTCGGCTGTCAGGCTCCTGCCCGCTTTATTTAAAAGCGACTTCCGGCTCTTCTACCTCCGGGGTAATAGACGTTATCAATTATGGAACCGCAATGGGAATGCTTTACGGCGTGAACTTTAGCATGGGAACCAACGTCTTTTACATCGAGAACCAAATTCCGGCCGACGGCGTAGGGCTTTATCCGGGAGTAAGGTACAGCCTTACCGTTGTATTTGCGCCGTACCGCGGCGGAATTTACATCGACGAGATGCAAGTAATTACAAGCGTCGGCGTTCTAACGTGCGGAGTGAACGGGACGGGCGTAGATGTTGCCGACGGAGACGAGACTGAGGCGGAAATAGAGCAGGATTTACCCGCATGCAATAACGATACGTGCGGCGTGTCGAATTATTTCTATCTGCCGGGCGCGGGCTATTCCACTTCGTTCACGGGAACGACGACCGGATGCGCCAACGATTATTCGTCCGGCTGCTCGCTTTCTCCCGGACGCGACGCGGTTTACAACTTTCATATTTACGACACGACCAAACTCACCATTACGCTGACGAGCTCCGACGGGTCGTTTACTCCGGTTTTATTTTTGCGCAAGCAGGTTTGCGCCGGCGAGGAGATAGCCTGCGTTCAGGGAAGCGGAGCCGGAACCGCCAAACTAACGACCGTGCTTGAACCGACTCAATATCCTACCAACTATTTTATATTCGTGGACGGATTAGGTAGCGGGAATTACAAATTAACCGTCGCCAATGAATACGTCCTCGCCGACGGAGATATTGAGCAGGATATTGAGTCAAACGACATACCCGACATCGACGATAGAGAACCCGACGCCGATCCGGAACCCGAAGCCGAGGAAGAGTCGAACGATAAGTGTTACGCAGGATGCAAAAGGGCCGTTTACGAATGCGCGATAATGTCCGATTACGCGACCTGCGCAAGCTGGTGCGATCAAGGCCTTTTCAGCCAAGAGCAAATAGAATGCGTGAATACCGCGGCCTGCCCCGACATGCTCGCCAAGTGCTTCGGACTAACGGACGGCGACGAAGAATCACCCGAATTGGACGTTGACGAGACCGATAAGCCGGACGTTGAAGAAGGCGAGCCGGACAGGGACGACCCGGATCCGGAGCCAGACAAGGAGCCGGACGCCGAGCTTGAGGAAGAGCAGCAGGTCGAACAATGCTATATAGGTTGCAAACGCCTTGTGGACGAGTGCGCTCTTATGAGCGATTACGCCCAATGCCAGAATTGGTGCGATCAAGGCCTTTTCAGCGATTCGCAGATTGTTTGCATCAATACGACTCCGTGTCAGGATATGATGGCGAAGTGTTTCGGCGTAACCGACGGCGACGAAGAAACGGCAGAAGAGATTGAACTGGAAGAAGAGTCGGCAGAAGAGATAGACAAGGACGAAGCGGTCGAGGAGATAGATAAGGACGAAGAAGCCGTCGAAGAATCGCCTGAAGAGGTTGACAAAGACGAAGACGTAATAGAGGAGGCGGCGGAGGAAATCGACAAGGACGAATCATTGGAGCCCGAACCGGACCCGGAGCCTGAAATGGATGAAGAAGCCGAAGCCGAAGCTGAAGAAGAAGAGGCTTCCAGTTGTCCGTATAATACATGCGCGAACGCCTATTTCATTCCGGTTAATTCTGGAGTTTTCACGGATTCGGGAGACACCTCAAGCTGCTCGGATTTCTATCAAGGCTCTTGCAACACAAACCGAGCGCCGGAAGTTGTTTACCGTTTTTATCTGCCTAAACCGACGCGCGTAGTGGTCGATTTGGCGGGTTCGGGATACGACACGCTGCTTTACATGCAGCGGGACTCCTGCCCAGGCAGCGAAGTCGCCTGCAACGACGACTACAGCCAAAAAACTTCGCACTTGGACGTAAGTCTTGAACCCGGCGATTATTACTTCTTTGTTGACGGATACGGAACGAACAGCGGGGCCTATAAATTATCGGTGAATTTCGAGGCGGCGGCCGACAGCGATAACGACAGCGTTCCCGACGCTATAGACAACTGTCCGTATATTTATAATCCGGAGCAGTGGGACACCGACCTAGAGGGGATAGGAGACGCCTGCGACAATTGCAAATACGCCCGCAATACCGATCAGGCGGATAAAGACGCAGACGGGTTGGGCGACGTTTGCGATCCGACTCCGGACGTTAAAGACGCATGCGGTCTGACAAAATGTTCCTTCGTTTCGCAGTGCACCAACTACGGTCTTAATCTATGCCAGACGACGATTGACAGCGCGGGAGCGAACGTTTGCACGAAGGCGTGTTCTGCCTCCGATCCGTGTCCGGCTCCTTGGAATTGCAATAACGGGTTCTGCGCTTGCGAAACGCCCGTCAGCTGTCCCGTCGTATGCGGCAAGTCGTCGCAATGCTCGTCCGATTTGCCCGTCTGCGCGGACGTTTACGGCCACGACAGCATTAAAGAATGCACGACCGACTGTTCGACGACCGGGAAATGTCCTAACGGATACAACTGCGTAAATGGAAATTGCATATGCGGTTCGCTTGAGCCCGAAACGCCCGCGCCTCCGTCGTGTCCGTGGATAAGCAGCGCCTGCTATTTCAACGGAACCTGTACATCCGCTTATCCGGATTATTCGGACGTCGTTTGCAGCGGCAGCATTTGGCCCCCCAGAGCTGGATACTGCACTAGGACGTGCATGACCAACCTCGACTGCATAGAGGTTTTCGGCGCGGACGCCGCGTGCAACGGCGGGACCTGCGGGTGCAGAAAATAAACTTCGCAAAGGTTTGCAATGGCCGACGATTACGAACTGAACCGGCAGGCGGACGTCTTTATGGAGTATATGCGCATTGAGGCGCGGGCTTCCAAAAAAACGTGCGAAGCGTACGGCTCAGACATGAGAATTTACGCAGATTTCTTAATCGGCGCGGGCGTTAGAGACGCGCGCGACGTTAAAGAAAGCCACATCGTCGATTTTATCGAAGCGGAGCTTTCAAACGGGCTGCGTAAAAGCAGTCTCAACCGAAGACTTTCAGTCGTGAGGCGGTTTCACGGTTATCTGGCGGCGGACGGCATTGCGAAAAGCGACCCCAGCGCGCTTATCGAATCTATTCCAGCCGTCAAGGACCTGCCCGTATATTTAACAGAAGAAGAGATTAACGCGCTGCTAAGCAGCGTGGACGTCTCGACCCCTATTGGAGTGCGCGACCGGGCGATGTTCGAGACGCTTTACGCAGGCGGCCTTCGAGTCTCCGAACTTGTCGGTCTGACTCTTGACAGACTGAATCTTTCCGCCGGTTTTATCAAGGCGGTAGGCAAAGGAAACAAAGAACGAATAACCCCCATTGGCGTCGCTGCGGCTGAATGGATGGAAAAATATTTAAACGAAGCGCGGCCGCTTTTATCCTCAGGCAAAAAAACGGCAAACGCGGTTTTTATTAACCGGCGCGGAGGAGCGCTGACGAGGCAGATGGTTTTTTTTACGTTAAAAAAGCACGCGAAACTCGCCGGAATTAAAAAAAACGCTTCTCCGCACAAACTTCGTCACTCGTTCGCCACTCATCTGCTCGACGGCGGAGCGGATTTGCGCTCCGTTCAAATTATGTTGGGGCACGAAGATATTTCGACTACCGAAATTTATACGCACGTAGAGACGAGGCGGCTGGCCGCTTCGTTGTTGAAACGTCATCCGCGGCAAAAGGAAGAAGCGCATGGCCAATCCTAAGGACATAAAGAAAGAAAAAGCCCGCGCCATTATGGAAGGCGGCGCGGAGTTCAAATTTAAATCGAACGCGGGCGAAGCCGAGATTACGGAATTGGAAAATCTGCTAGAAGATTTAGGGCTCGCCTACCAGCTGTTTTTCTCCGGCATTAACAACATCGATCCGTCCGACCGCAGAGCGCGCATAAACAACATAATTTCCCGCGTGCACGAAATTCGCATCACGAATCCGCGCATTAAATTTAAGCTCCAGTCGGTTCTTGGGCGGTACGTGGTTATGAAAAACTACTGGGACCGCATTCTGAAGCAGATAGAGGAGGGAACCTACTCCCGCGACGTTTTCAAGGCGATGAAGAAAACGATGGACGAGAAGGAGTTTAAATCTTTCTTCGGCAAAAAAAAGCTCGTCGGAATGTACGCCGGAGCGCCCGCAGAGGCGGAGAACGAAGGCGGAGGCGGAGGCTGGAAGGACGAAGCGAAAGAGAGCGAAGGAGCTCCCGATTCTTGGGGGGAGCCAAGCGCAAATCTACGCGCCGCCAAAGACTCTTGGAAAGACGAACCGGACGCCCCGCATTCATGGAACGAGCCGGCGGCCGCAAAACCGGCAAAGCCCGACAAGACCGACGAAGTGTACGAGCGTTTTATAGCGCAGCGGAAAAGTTTAAACCTTCCGCCGGTCAGCAAGGACGCTTTGGCGCGCACCATCGAACAGGAGACCAAGAGAATTAAAGAGAAATACGGCTGCGACGAAGTAGATTTCCGCGTGGAGACCAAAGACGGCAAGGTCGTTCTTAAATCAATTCCGCAAAAGAAGGTCGTCTAAAGGATGAACAGAGGCGCGGACGTCCCCGCCGGAGGGAATTATAGCGGACTTACGACGGAGCTTTTAACGCCGCGTTCCGTCGGCGAGACGATTGACGGAGCGGTGGCGCTTTATAAACGTTATTTCTGGCATTTTCTTTCAATTTTATTTATCTATGCGCTCTTCTCTTCCGTTTTAAGCGTCGCCACCAACATAGTAATTTATATGTTTCAAGGCAGAATGCAGGGGCTTCTCGAAATGTTGGGCTCGCAGGCGAGCGAAAACGCTATGAGCCTTAAAATGATGGAGACGCTGTTTATTGTTTCCGCGTTAGCGGGCTTTCTTAACGTAATAGCCGTAGTAATGTTCGCTATAATGCTTGGCGCCGTTTCGGTTTCCGTGCGGGAAATTATAGCCGGAGCCGATCCGAACCCATGGAATTCGATTAACGACAGCTTTAAGGCGACGCGAAGAATTGTTTTCGCCACCGTTGCCGCGGTTGTCTGCGTTTACGGCGCGGGAGCGGCGGTAGCGATTCCGCTCGCCGTTTTTGTCGGCATGTTTTTATTGGTTAAATCTATTATTCTGCAGGCGGCCATTATCGCGGGCATTTCGCTTTTCGGCGGAATGGCCGTGGCCGTCGCGCTGGCAAAAGTAATTTTCTCGCCGATAGTCGCGCTGCTTGAAGGCAGGCAAAAAGCAGACGCGGCTCTACGCAGCGCGAAGCTCGTTTACGCTCCTCGCAAAACAAAACTCTTCGCTCACCCGATATGGAAAGTTACCGTCGCGCTTACGCTTCTGTCGGCAATTTGGCTGTCGTACAGCTCGTTTGTCTTGATTCCGCGCGCGGTTTTATTTTATATATACGAATTGCAGCAGATAATCAGCGGAAAGCACATGTTCCAGATGCAGAGCGCGCCGCTGGCGTACGAGCTGATTTTGACCGCCGGTTCGATAATTTATACGTCGCTGGTAATGCCGTTCATCGTTATAGGGCTGGCGCTGTTTTACTACAACTTGCGCTCGCGAAAAGAAGGTTTGGACGTTCTATCGCGGCTGAAAGCGGGAGGTTTGAAATGAAAACGGTTAAATTAAATTTATTGGCTTTAGGGGCGTTGGCGGCGTTTGTCGCGCTGGGGTGCGAGAGCTCCAACATAACGGTAAATCACGGTTCCGACTCCGACGAGGAGATGGACTCCTCGTATGAGCAGAGCGAAATACCGGACGTTCCGGACGCGGACTGCGAAACTTGGCGGAAGCTTAACGCCGACTGCCTCGCCTCCGGCGTGAAATCGGCGGTTCGCTGCGAAACTTTGAACGGTATGGACGTTGTCCGCAAGGTAGAGGCCGTCGCTTTCAACGACCCGTCGGAATGCACATACGGAGAGAAATGCGTTTACTCGGTAATTCAAACCTGCGCGGAAACGCAAAAATGCGTTCAGATTGCGGTTGACGTTCAGGCGGAATGCGTAGATAAATCGTTCGACGGCGACTTTGAAGATATTCTCGAAACCGATGCTGAAGCGGCGGACGAAGCCGGGATTGACGCAGACAAGGACGAGGCGGGCGACCGAATGGACGACGACGGCGACGGCGAGGAAAAGTGTCTGGTCGTCGAGCCGTGTCCTATTAATTTTCCGACGATAATGGTAGGACAAAAATTTTCAAAAATACTTACCATTAAAAACATGTGCGGAAAGGCCGTTACGCTTAATTCGGCTGAAATTTCGGATTCTGGCGCTCCGTTTGCCGTAAAAGATTCCGTGGAATGGACGGTTTTGCATAGAAACGAAAGCGCGATGGTGGAGGTTGAATTTTATCCTAGAGCCGTAGGCTCGTATTTCGCGTCGTTCAATCTTTCTACGGACGACGGAGCTTACGTTTGCTCGGTGTCGGGCGGCGGAGCCTTTACCGATAAACCCTGCATTATGTTCGACCCCTCGACCGCCTACGTCAACGATATAGCGACTTTGGATTTCATGGAAGTAATTACGGGTACGAAAGGAACTAAAACGCTCAAATTCAAATCTTGCGGCTCGGCGCCGCTGACGCTTTCAAGCGTTGCGCTCGACGCTCCATCCCCGTGCGCGCCGGGCGCGAATTGCCCAGAATTTGAAATGAAAAATCCTGTGAACGAGGCGAAAACTCTTGCGCTCGGAGAAGAATTCGCCGTGGAAACGGAGTTTGCGCCCACAAGAGTAGGCGCGCAGAAACATACTTTTCACATAAACAGCGACGCTCAGCTTTCATTCAAAGGAACGACGGACGCGGCTATTTACTTATCTCCAAACAACATCGTGGTTTCGCTGAAAGGAGAAGGCGTCGCTCCTTCGATTGTCTTCCTGCCGGAAGACGAAACGGTTGATTTGGGCGCGGCTCCGGAAGGATGCTGCACGCCTTTTAAAGAATTTAAAATAATCAACGACGGCTCGATTGCCGCTCATATCGCTTCAATTGATATGTATGTAAATTCGTTTTACTTCGAGGCTGAATACGTTCCGCATCCGGCCTTTCCCATTACTTTACAGCCGGGGCAAAGCTATGCTTTTTCTCTCCGCATTTGCCCGCTTCAAGGCAGCGTCGGCATGGCTATGGAGTCTAAGTTGAAGGTTGCTTTGTCCGAGTTTGAGCTGCCGCTGCAGAAAACCGTGAAAGCCGCCTCGGTAGGAGATTTGGCTACCGAAGAATTCGTCGTTCCCGACAACGGCGACGCCTCTATGCTTTTCGCAGTCGATTGCTCCGGTTCGATGTCGCCTTACCAACAAAAAATTGCCGCCGCAATACCGGCTCTGGTAGATGCGATATTAAAATATTCCGGTTTCATTACATTCAGAATCGGCGTTACCAGCTGCGACATGGATGACGCGGCGCACAAAGGCGCCTTCCTGAATCCAGCCGGCGTTCCGGGCAAAATGATTAACGTTCCAAGCGTCAATGAAACCCGCGATTCGCTGATTCAAAAAATAAGCAAAAATCTGATGCTGGGAACTTCCTGCTCAGGATACGAGAAGTGTCTTGACGCACTCGCCGCTTCAATGTCGGAACCGCTTTATTCCGCCGATCATAAAAACTTCGTAACGTCCGAAATCGACAGGCTTATATTGATGGTATTAAGCGACGAGGAGGATCAATCGTCTAAGAATATAGATTACTATGTAAACTTATTTAAAAATATTAAGATAGACGGGCGACGTTTGAACTCTTATTTTTACGGGATATTCGGCGACTGTCCAAACGGCTGCGAAGGTTCGGACGGTTCCAGCGCGCAGGGAGGCTGCCGTTACAGGCAGATGACGGACGAGCTGAACGGAACGACTCAAAGCGTTTGCGCGCCCGCCTACGACGAGAGCTTTAAAATTATTTTCGACGAAATCGCTAGATTGATAGGGACTTTCATTCTTAGCGCAAAACCCGACGTAAGCACGGTTAAGGTTTATATGGGCGGGATACTTCTTCCGAATAACGCTTACACGGTTGACGCGGAAAAGAGGCTGCTAATAATAAACAAGCCGCCGACCGATTCGCGCATAACCGTTAAATACAAGCCCGTCTGCGAAAACTAAAAAATATGCCGGACGAAAACGATTGGACTTTCGACGCGGTTCTCGGCGGGAAAGCGCGCGTCGCTCAACTCAAAAAAGGGGAACGCGTAAATATCGACCCCGTTTTGCTGGCGCGGTTATGCCCCGGCGGCCAATCGCTTAACGCGGCGGACTTCGGCGCCGGATGCGGAGTTATCGCCGCGTTGTTGATTCGTTTGAAAAAAGCGGCGAGGGTAACGGCCGTTGAAATTCTGCCGCGGCAGGCCGAGCTTGCGAGGCTCACGGTTCAGGCCAACGGAATGAGCGGAGCGATAGAAGTGGCTAACGAAGACCTGAGGCTATACGCGGCGCGAAATAAGGGCGCGTTCGATTTAATCGTCAGCAATCCGCCTTATTTCAAATTGACGCAAGGGAAACTTCCCGCCGACGAAATCAAGGCGGGAAGCAGGCACGAAGTCAACCTGACTCTTGCGCAGCTTGCGGAAGCCTGCTGTCTGGCGGCAAAAGACGGCGGCAAAGTCTGCATAATTTACCCGTGGGAGCGAACCGACGAGGCGGTTGACGCGTTCAAGGCGAGAGGTTTTTCGCTTGTCGGCAGGGTTTTAATAAAGGCGTTTGCCGACGAAGAACCCAAACGGGCGGTTATTACTTTCGTTAAAGGCGAATTCGGCGCCGCCGCGGAGGATGACGAGCTCATTTTGCACGAAAAAGGAAGCCCGGACAAATATACGACCGTCGCGGAGGCTCTTCTGCGGACGGACGAAACTTGGTAAAACCTATCGTATTTAAAAGGCTTTTTTATATTAAAAAAGGCGGGCGGTTTATTTGACAAACAATAGCTCGTATGGAAAATTTATCTTATTAATTTACTGCTCTTGAATTATACATAACTATATTCCAACCTCAAAGGAGAGCTCTATGAAAAAAGCGTTTATTGTATTCTTTTTTGCCGCGGCGCTTACGTTCGCCGCGTCCTGCGGTTCGTCCGGCGGAACAGACAATAAGACCGACGACGATATTAACGAATCGGTCGAAAACGGCGAAGTCGAGGAGAGCTCCCCCACGATTTCCAAATGCGGGGAAGGAGTCGCAACAAAAAATCCGCTGACTGTTTCTAAAGAAAAAGGCGGAATCGCGCGCGTGTGCGAAGCTGGGAACGAAATCGACGGTTCGCAGATAGAGGTTATTTCGGAGGCCGTCGGAGAGTTTGCGATTGACATTAAAAAAGGTTCGGCCGATTTACAGAAAGCCGGATATAAGGCTATAGGGCCGGCGGTGAACTTCGGCGCTCCAGCCGGATCCGCGCTTTCCTACGACGTTCCGATAACGGTTCCGATTGACCTTTCCAAACTTACCGCCGATGTTCGGGATTACACGATAAACGTCTTGACCGCTCCGCTTGACGGAAGCGAAACCCGCTTTATCCCCAAAAACCGCGGCTTGATTAGAATCGACCGCGAGCGCGGTCTCGTCTTTTTTGAATGGAAAATGCTCGGAACCTTTCAGGTCGTAACGTACGCCGAAAAACACGAAACTGAAAAACGCCCTTACACGTTTACCGCGACGGCGGGCGTCTCCATGGGCGCCGGCGGTTCGTCTTACATCGGGTTTAAAAACCCCGATAAATTCGACGTGGTAGGAATGCTCGGAGGCCCGATAGACTTAACTTATTTGGCGCACATGATTAACAACGAGCTTATGGGCGGATTCTGCAAACCGGACGAATTCGTCGATCGGGACGGAAAGGTTGACGAGGATAAATTGAAAAATCCCATGACGCAGTGCGGAACGTGCATGGTTCAGTTCTCCGCGCTCGATCCGGAGTGCAATTTAACGGACGAATACGATTACCCGTGGCCGAACTACTGCCAAAAATGCGCTCTCGTTCCCCCGCAGGACAGCGAGCAGCTGGAGCACCCGAACGGTTTCAACCACTGGTATTACGACGACAACGGCGGCAACTTTGACCGCGACGAATACCTAAAACTCTTCCGCGATCTCGCGCTCGGATTCGGCAACCCGCTGAGCTATAACCCTGATTCTCCTTATATTCCCGCGGCGAAAAAAGGTTTCCCAATTAAAGAGTTCGTTGAAATGGCTCTCAAAACGTACGAAGGAAAAGACGATACATTTTGCAAGGTTGACAAACTTTCAAAATGGATGAGCGACCGCGGCGTCGAATATCCGTTCAAAGGCTTTTACGACGCGGAATACAATCCTGAAGGCAAATATGGAGTAATATTCTTCTGCGACGGAGCCAAAGACAGCAGAACTCCATGGAGCGGCGATTTCATAGCGGAAAAGTCGGGAGACAATCCGATGGAAGTCGGTTTGGCGGTTGACGTCAACAACGACATGGTAAGGCAGTTCGGAGAGCCGGTAATCAGGCAGAGCTCGGAACCTTACGAAGACTGCGGTTTGGACAGGCTTTGCGACAAGGACGAACCCGGATACAACGCGTCGTCCAATCCCGACCCTAATAAAGACAACTACGACCCGATTACCAATCCGGACGGCAAAGAGAGGAATCATCTTTGCGACGGCTGCGAGAAAAACGAGTGCAAAGCGGGCGCGCAAGCTGGGCTTGCCGGCGTTTGCGAGAAATGGGAAGACTTCGGCCTAGACGGCGTGCAAGGCACCAAACAGTACGCCGACGGCGGCTATGATTACGGCGAAGGCAACGAGAAGTTCGATTACAATCCGAACCTGAAAAACTTTTACGCTCTCGACGCTAATCAGAACATTCGCGCCATGAAGAAAGAAAAACTCGACCGTATGCATATATATATTGACGGCGGAGTGCGCGACTTGTTCAATTTCGGTCTGCACGGCAATCATCTTATGGGCGCCGTAGTCAGCGTTTTGGGGCCGGGCGGCATGACTTTCTATCAGGGAATCGAAACGCTTATGTTCCCCGTCGCGGCCGATTTGTCGAAATACAATTTCCTCAAAGTCGATTACGGAAAAATAGGCAAGAACGTACTGGTGCGCTACGGACACATTAACGCCACGGCGGAACAAATTATCGGCGGCGACGGCAGGCACGTAGGCACCCCGCAGGAAATAGTTCTCCGCGTTCAAACCTTTCTAGGCTACTTGTCGTATCACTTTCCCAACGCCGACATCTCGACGGTGGATAGCTACGATCCTACGAACATGCTGATGGCCGGAAGATTTTATTCCGAGCGCATGAAGGCAAAGCGCCGTTATTCCGTAGCTCTGCCGCCGGGCTATGACGACAATCCCGACGTTTATTAGCCTATTTTATACATGGGACACGGTTACGGACAGGAACCCAAAGACCTCAGCCTC
>CAYNVS010000028.1:0-41508 GCA_964400725.1 uncultured Myxococcales bacterium | reverse complement strand
AAGCGCACTTCCGACTTGGCCGGATGAACGTTTACGTCCACGTCGGCGGGCGGAAGCGTAAGCGAAAGCGCGACCAGCGGGTATCTCCCGCGCTCCAGAGTTTCGCCGTAAGCCGAAATAACCGCCTGATGCAAAATTCTATCTCGAACCGCCCGGCCGTTGACGTAAAAATAGAACGCGCTTTGCGCCGCGGTTTTAAAGATTTCGGGCGGAGAGATTAACGCCCAAATCCGCGCCTCGCCGACTTCGCTCTTGAGCTCGTAAAGGTTCTTGCGCGTTTCGCGGCCAAAGACCGCTTCCGCCCTGCGAAGAGCGTCCGGCGCGGACGGAAGATTTAATATTTCCGAGCCGTTGTGCGAAACGACGACGCGAACCTCCGGTTTTAACAGCGCGAGCCGCGTAACGGCGTCGATGGCGTGAGAAAGTTCGGTAGGCGTTTTCTTTAAAAACTTCAAACGCGCCGGAACGTTGTAAAACAAGTCGCTCGCCTCTACGAGCGTTCCGAATGGGGCGCCGCATTCGCCTTGCGCCGTCGTTATTCCGCCTTCTATTTCAACGAAGGACGCCGACGAGTCGGAGCGGGAGCGGCTTGTTATTTTAAAGCGCGAAACGGACGCGATGGAAGGCAGAGCCTCTCCGCGGAAACCGTACGACGATATTGCGAACAAGTCGTCCTCATCGTTTATTTTGCTTGTCGCGTGCCGCATAACCGCCAAAAAAAGCTCGTCTTTGGGGATGCCGCAGCCGTTGTCTGAAACGGAAATGAAAGCTTTTCCGGCGTCGCGAAGCGAGACGATTATTTCCGTCGCGCCGGCGTCAAGGCTGTTCTCGAACAGTTCCTTGACCGCGCTGGCGGGACGTTCGACGACCTCCCCGGCGGCGATTTTATTCGCCAGTTCCGGCGGCAGAATTTTTACCGGCATAAAAGGTTACTTTTCCATTTCTTTCAGCTTGCGTTTAGCGTCCCATTCGTCGAGCGCCGTTCCAGGAGGTCCGTATCTTTTAAGAATATCGTTCTTAAAGGCCGGCGTAGCCTTGTAAAGCTCGAATTTCCCGTCGCGCATAACGAAGGTAAAGTCGTTGTTGCGCTGCATTCCCTTGCAGTCGAGACTCGGAACGCAGGCGACGAACTGGGCTCCGTCGGCGACGACTCTGTTTAATTGAGAGACGCTCGCTTCAAGCTCCCGCCTTTGGTTTTGCATTTTGGAAAGCGCGGCGTTGTAATACACTGCGCCGGTCAAATCGAACGGCGGCCTTTTGCGCAGCCAAAGAGAAACGCCCGGCCTGCTTGAGGCTATTTGCGCGTCGGCGGGCGCCACCAGTTCCATTTTTGAAAACAACTTTTCGACTTCCATCCGCTCTATGCGGCTTTCGTAAATGCCTTTTGCGGCCTGAAGCGCAAATCCGGCGGAGACTATTAAAGAAAGCGAAAGCGCCGCATGAGCGAAGATTTTTCTGCCGGAGGCGAAAAAAGAGAAGAGCGACGCGAACAAAATCGAACCGCCGGCGGCTGCGAGCCCGTAGGTTACGGCCGAGTCGTAGGCGTCCGACCAATAACCGTTCGGTTTGGCGAGTTTCCAGACGATAATCGCGGCGAAAAACGCTGCCGACGCGAGCGCGCCTTTAAACGCGGCGGTCTTGGAAACTCGGTTGGCCGTCGCAATACACAGCCCTCTGTAACCGAAATAAAGGACGAAAGGAGCCGTCGCCAAAAGGTTTCGGCCAAACGCGCCCGCGCCCACTTCGGCTGCTGCTGCTCCGTAAACCGCGCCGGGAAGAAACAGCAGGGCCAGCGCCCCGCGGGAAAATTCGGATTTGCGATAAAAGAAAGCGAGAGCGGCAAGACCGGCCGCGAACGCCGGAGCAAAAGCGTAAATTCCGAAGAGCTCGACGATAGAGCCCGCCGGATAAACGGTCGCGCCGCGCAAAAGCTCTAACCCGTTAATTTCGCCGGCAGACAGCGCGTAAAGAAGCCCTCTGCGTCCTATCGCGGCCTCGCGAACGCCGTCGAATACGGAGCCGAGAACGGCCAGCCTGATAATAACCGCCAAGGCAAACCCTAACGCGGAGGCGTAAAGCGGTCTGTAGGGTTTAAGGCCGGTTCCTTCGCGCGGCAGGAAAGGGATTAGCGCGCAGAGGAGAAATCCCTCAGGTCTTGCGAGACAAAGCGCGGCCAGCGCGAACGACAAAGAACCCCATTTGAAAACGTCCGATTCGCGGTCGTCTTTATATAGAATATATAAACAGAGCGAGGAAAGAAACAGGCCGAGCGCAAAAGAGCCTCCGGACGCTCCGGAAGCCGCCGACGCGGGAGTAAGCGCCAGCGCGAGCGCCGCCGCGTACGGATATTGCCTCGACGCGGTTTTTACTTTTTTAAGCGTTGAAAGCGTCAGCAGGCAGGCCGCCGCGGTCAACAGAGCGGAGAGAGCCTGAATTGTCAGCGGCAGATAATCGGGCGCGAGAGCGGCGGCGGGGTAAAGCAGAAACTCAAAGAGAGGGCTTGCGACGCCGTTGTAAATTTGCGAGCCGTAAATGGAGAAAGTTCCGTTTGCGGCGAGCCGTTTTGCGAAGACCGCTTCGAGATAAGCCCGGTCGTCGCCCAGCGCGTTTATCCCCGCGAAAATAAACGAAACGGCGAGGTAAGCCGCGAATAACGCGGCAAAAAAGAGCGCCCCTTTATGTTTTTCAAGTTTATTTGTTAAAACAGACACTTTCGTTCCTCGCAATAAGTAAAATAAAACGAACATCCCGCCGAGTCCGCGGGAACGCGCCGGCCTTTGACCGCGCGCTAAACTCAAATAATTACCAAATGATATTTATCTAATCAAGGAAAAAGGACTTATTGCGAAAAAATTGCCGACTATCCCTCGGTTTTTGCTAAAAACCGCTGAGGACGCGGAGAAACGCAGAAATTTTATAAAATTAATTCCGCCGGTTTCCTTTTAATAAACCCGCCGGACGTATGCGATCCTCAATACATTAATACCTTCGGTAAAACGCCTGATAAGTAATGACTAATTAGACGGCGCAGCGTTTGCAGGCATCATCGCTTTTTTATCTCTTGTAAATCGCCGTTTTTCGTGTAATATGCCCGCGTTATATAGCTTTTTTCAACTTATTAAATCGTCGAGGCAAAGCAAATGCAGTCAAATAATCTAACGGTTGTAACGGGAGCTTCGGGGCACGTAGGCGCAAATCTCGTCCGCGAGCTTTTATTAAAAGGAAGAAAAGTCCGCGTTCTGGTACGCAAAGACAGGCGCGCGCTGGAAGGTCTGCCGGTCGAGGCGGTCGAAGGAGACGTGTTGGACAAAGAGTCTCTCGTAAGGGCGTTTGCCGGAGCGGACGTCGTTTATCACCTCGCCGCTCTTATCTCGATAACCGGAGGGCAGGGCGGGCTGGTCGAGAAGACCAACGTAAACGGCGCCGCCAACATGGTCTCGGCCGCGCTCGAATGCAAAGTCCGCCGCGTCGTGCATTTCAGCTCGATTCACGCCTACCGCGGCCACGACAACCGCGACAAAGTAATCGACGAAACGACCGAAACCGCTCTCGGCCCCGAAAATTTAGCCTACGACCGCAGCAAGGCTATGGGCGAGCTTGAAGTTTTAAAAGGGGTGAAAGCGGGGCTCGACGCCGTAATAGTCAATCCCACCTCGGTAATCGGCCCGTACGACTTCAAGCCGTCGCGCATGGGGCAGCTCTTTCTCGACCTTTATAACCGCAAAATCCCCGCGCTTGTCGATTCGGGATACAATCACGTTGACGTCCGCGATCTCGCCGCCGGAGCGATGCTTGCAGAAGAGCGCGGCAGAACCGGAGAAAAATATTTGCTTTCCGGCGAATGGCGGCATTTTAGGGAGCTGTCCGAAACGGTCGAAAAAGTTACCGGCCGTAAAACTACAAAGTCGTGCGCGCCGCTGTGGGCCGCGGCGATGGCGGCGCCGTTCGCGTACGGCTGGGCTAAACTTACCGGAGCTCCGGTTTTGTTCACGCCGGAGTCGATTAAAATACTGCGCGGCCACAGGCATATCAGCTGCGCCAAGGCGGAGCGGGAGCTCGGCTACACAAGGCGCCCCTTTGAAGAGACCGTGAGAGACATTTACGCTTGGTATAGAAGCGCGGGAATTATAAAGGATTAAAGCATGACAGACTCGCTGTTTTACAATTCAGTTTTAATAGGCTGGGTCGCGCTGGCGGTATTAACGATTCCCTATTTAGTATTCGCCGCCGCGCCGTACGGCAGGCACGCGCGCTCCGGCTGGGGGCCGACGATTGAAAACCGCTGGGGCTGGTTCCTGATGGAGTTTCCTTCGCCGCTTGTATTCTTCTTATTCTTTCTCTTCGGAACAAAGAATTCAACCCCGGCGGCGTACGCGTTTCTTTTTATGTACCTGCTGCATTACCTCAACCGCTCGATCGTTTATCCGCTGCGCCTGCCCGCCAACAACGCGCGAATGCCCGTCGTTATTATGGGCAGCGGAATATTCTTCAATCTTATCAACGGTTATATGCAGGGCGGCTACTTGTTCGAGCTCTCGCCCGGCTACGACGCGAACTGGTTAGTCTCGCCTCAATTCATCGCCGGCGCCGCGTTATTCGGAGCGGGTTTTTTTATTAACAATCAATCGGACGCCATACTGCGCGGCCTTCGCAAAGACCCGGCCGACAAAGGGTATAAAATTCCTTACGGCGGAATGTACCGCTTTATCAGCGCGCCGAATTACTTCGGAGAAACGCTTGAATGGACGGGCTGGGCGGTGGCTACGTGGTCGCTTCCGGGCGCGGCGTTCGCTTTTTGGACGGCCGCAAACCTCTTTCCGCGGGCCGTAAAGCATCACCAGTGGTATAAAAACAAATTTCCCGATTACCCTAAAGACCGCAAGGCGATAATTCCCTTTGTGTGGTAATTTAAGCGTTAAAAAAACGCTTGCTTAAGGGGCTGCGCCGCGGCGGTAAAACGCGAAAGGAATGCAGATGAAAACCGACGCTTACACAAAGGTAATTCTTACCGTAATAGCGTTGCTGCTGGCCGTTTTAGCGGCGCAAAACCTGCTTTTAAAACCGCGCGAGGCCGCCGCCGGCAGCCAGATTGAGTGCAAAATTACCGAGTGGCGCGCCGGCAATTTGCAAGTTGCGGTAAAAAACTGGGACGTATGGCCGCCGACAACAATACCTGTGGAAATTAAAAAGGTTGACGGCATTTTGCCCGTGGAAATTAAAAAATAACTGTAAATTGCGAGAACTTTCTTTATGTGATAAAAGGAAACTATATTATTAGAACGGTTCAAGTTCATTTGCTTTTTAAATTAATATTTAAGGAGATATCATGAAAAAAGCAGATATTGATTACGCTGGATACATCAAATTCTATGGCGAGAAAGTTAATGATGGAATATTAGATACAAAAAGCGCGGCCAATGCACTTCTTGGCACAGATGAAGCATTAAGATACTTTGTTAAACTTAAAAATCCAAGCTGGAAAAAAATTCAATTCAATTTGCCTGTAAAAATGCGACAAGGTTCGTGGGAAATCATTTTAATTCCGGGCATCTCGTTGGGTGCCGTCATATACATGAAGCATTTTTTCAAAAAAGCAGCAGAAGATGGCTTTCTTGAAACTGGAATAGCAAAAGATTTGGCAAAAGTTATACGGGAATCAATCATTAGTTTATATATGTTTGTTGAAATTGCAAAATTCATGGCCAGTTCAAATAATGATCAAATTAAAACAACTATTGATAAACTTGATCAAACTAATGTAATTCTTTCGTCAAAGAAAAAGAAACTAACGATAAAAAGAGTTTATTATGATGAGTTTGTTAATGCTCCCAAAAGCTTAATTAATAAACTTGCAAGTGTTATAGACAAAGACAGAGAATTAGAAATTGGATGCGTTCTAGAAAGCGGAGATGTAAGAAGCACTCAAATCCCATGGGAGCAAAAGCAAATATTCTCGCATGAAGAAGAATTTATTCTCCCAGAGCTTGAACACGGTAAGTATGTTGAATTAGAAGGAGAAATCATTAGAGGGAATGAATCGACAAATACTCTTGGGTTCAGGTTTAAAGAACACACGATTACAGCAAAACCATTAAAAGGAACATTAGCTGAATATAAGGATTATTTAATTTCTGGAGATATTCATCACATCTTTACGCCTGTTAAAATGGTTGGTCAAGTGGATCGCATGGATGTTTTTGGCGAAATTAAGAAAAAGCGCCCTCAGATACTTTTTACAGACATCATTCCGGTAGAAAGAAGAGAGAAATATGCACTATTAAACAATGAAACAATTCGAAAAAGAAGAATGAAAAAATATCACAAGCTGTACCGTAAATACTGAGTACTGACCTATTCCCTCACAAAATGCGGCATGTTAGCCGGCAGCTCCACGCTTATTTCCACCAGCCCGGCAAACTCGCCCCCTTTATACCACGGGGCTTGGTAAATTAACTTTTTCGCGCCGTTTTTCTCTATCGTGTAAACGTTTGTAGCGCGCGTTTGCATTATTTTTTGCAATTTTTCCCGGGAGGCGGGCGAGTGGCAGTCAAACAGGCTCTTGCCTATAAGCGCGGCCCCGCCGTATTTCGCAAAAACTTCCGCGGCCTTGCGGTTCATATCTATAATAACGCCGTCCGCGTCGCATACGGTAATCGCGCCGCCGAACTCTTCCGCCCATGCAGGTACGCTCATGCAATATCCTTTCCGCGCGTCGGGCCGCCTATTTGGTCGAGCAGGCTCCGCCGGAGCAGCCGTAAGCGCAGTATTCGACTATTCGCGTCTCGGTATTTTCAAAGCACGCGCCCGACTGGCAGCCGCGCAAAAGGCACTCCTCGACGACGTTGCTATACTGGCAGCTCCTGCCGTAACATGAGTCCTCGCCGCATTCCGCCACGAGCTCGGTTTTGTATTCGTAATAGCACGCGCCGCTTTTGCACCCGCGCTTTAGGCACGACTTATAGACGCTGCCGGAGTTGCAATAATTCGCGTCGCACTGGTCGGTTCCGCAGTTTTCAATCGTCTCAACGGTTTTGCGGCTTGTGCAGGCGCCGTTAAGGCAGCCGTTTTCGTAGCAAGCCCGCACCACCGAACCTTGGCTGCATGCGTACGAATCGCAGTAGCTCTGCTCGCATTCCTTGACGGTTTTAATTTTCGTTTCGCTTTTGCACGCGCCGTTCTCGCAGCTTTTATTAAGACACGACTGCTTAATCGTCATACCGTCGCAGTATTTAGCGTCGCACTGGGTTTCGCCGCAGTCTTCTTTTTTAATTTGGTAGTTGCCGCAGCTGTCGAGAGCGTAAACGTCGCCGTTAAGGCACGTATTGGCGGCCAGCGCCGAGCAGCCTCCGGGGTCGTCCGCGCACTCGAATTTTGCGTTGCAAACTTTTCCCGCGCCGCAGTCGCTTTGCTGAAAACAAGCGACGCACATGTTCGTCGATTCGTTGCACATCGGTCTGTCGGGGTATTTGCCGCAGGTTCCGCAGAGGCAATTGTTCGTCGTTCCGCATTCCAGTCCGGCGCACTTAAGGTCGCAGGCGCTAGGCTCCGGGTCACCCTGCTCCTCGTCTCCGTCGGCGGAGGCTTCGCATCCGTGCAATACGGCGGCATAGCCGTCTTCGCACTTGCAAAAGTAATCGCGTTTTAGCGGAACGCACTCTCCGTGGCCGCCGCAATCGACGCCGGAACATGGATTTTCCGAGCTTTCTCCGCATCCCGCAACCAATGCGGCGCATACCGCGCACAACGACGCCCATAACGAGTAAGTTTTCATTTTTCTTTGCCTTTGTCAGGCGGTTTTGCCTATGGAATTCATTTTATTCGGCGCAAAATTAATGTCAATTATTAAGCTTCAAAGCGCAAGCCGTCCGCGTTTTTGAACAAGAATGAGATTAAATTTAATAAAATCTAGGCGTTTTCGGCGGCCTTTTAAATTTTTTATCAAAGCCGAATAGAAGTCGGCGCGTTCCGCCTCCTCCGTAATATTCAGCGGCGCAAAATTAAACTGTTGTTTAAAAATTTGGTATGAGCTATCATTAAAAATTGAACGCGGTCGCTTTAAAACGCGAAATTTCATTTACGGAGCTGCGCATGAACGCTGACGATTACGGCGCCGGAGCGGGGAGAGGATTATTCTTCAAAGCGGCGGGAACGGTCGTTTTTTTTATCGTATTCGCCGCGTTGTTTGCAGTCGGCTCCCTTACCTGCGATAAAAACGCCCGCGGCATTAACGCGCGTCTGGAAAGAACTTCTTCGCGCTCGCCGCATCAAATACCGCCTTCGACGATACCTTCGATGGCTGAATTTGCCGGGAAAAAGGAGCCCGCAAAACTTTATTTAATTTCCGCCGAGGACTTTTTCGAGTCGCTTAGGAGCGGGAAGCTGAAAACGACCGCGCCGTTCGCGAAGGTTCCCTACCTTCAGGCGGTCGATAAACCCGTTTCGTCCAACGAAGGAGAGAGCCTTGTTTTCGCGCTCGACGATTATACTCTCCTCGTTTTAGGCCCCTCTTCCTCTGCGACGTTGGACTGCTACGCCGGATATAGCTGCGCGGTAAATTTAAAATTCGGCTCTCTGTACGTCGCGCGGCTTCCCAACCGCGCCGAAACGGCGGGGAATGAAATCCGGCGGCCTCTAAAATCTTTTGCGGCCAAAAGCCAAAATTACGCGGCCCAAACGGACGAAGGATCGTTTAAACTTTCGTACGACAACGATTTTAATCTTAACGTCGCGGCGCAAAGCGGAGAGCTGGCGCTTTGGAACTTAAATACTTCCGCTCTCGTTAAAAAGCTGGGCGCGGGCTTCGCGCTTTCCATTTACGTTCCCCAAGGCTCTTACTCCGAGCAAAAGGCGTTCAACTTAAAACCGGAAAATTTCTTCGAGGCCGCGGCGCTGGCTTCGGCCAAACCGGTCTCCGGAGCCGCCTCCGAAGAGCAAATCCCGCCCGCGAACGCAAACGCGCCGAAATACGATAAAGAGCCGGTGATGGAAGCGGTCGAGGACGACGACGAGAAAAGCTGCGGAGATTTGCGCGGGATTCCGACTCCTGAGGAAGACGCGGAGCTTTCAAAAAAACCGGGCGGCGGCGGGATATTTTCTCTTGAAAGCGAAGCCTCGCTTGAGAGCGTAAAAATTTTTAACGAAAAGCTGCTTGATCTGAAAAAGAGCGGCAAACTGGACGAGGCGATTGCAATGTTAAAGCCTCTGATAGACAAAGGCTCGAAGGAAAGCAGGGAAGAGGCGCTTTATTTTACGGCGCTGGCGTATGAAATTAATGGAAACGCCGGTCTTGCGCTGGAACATTTCGCGGCTTATACTCAAACTTTCCCCAAAGGAAGGTTCATACATACGGCGCGGTCTCACATTGAGGCGTTGAACGGAAGCGGAAGCAAATAGAGAAGAAAAAAGAAATCGGGGAGCTTTTATGAAAATAGCGATATTTACCTTGGGGTGCCCGAAAAACGAAGTTGACAGCGAACTTCTGGCCGGAGCCCTCGTCAGGGACGGGCACGAGCTTACGAACGACGCGGTCGGCGCGGACGCGGCGATAGTGAACACCTGCGGTTTCATTCAACCCGCCGTCGAGGAGTCTTTGGACGTCGTTCTAACGCTGGGACAATTAAAGAAGGAAGGGAAGGTAGGCAAGGTAATCGTAACCGGCTGTCTCGTTCAGCGATACAAAGACGAAATCGCCGCGCAGCTTGAAGAAGCGGACTGCTTTTTCGGCTCGTCTGATCATCTCGCCGTCGTAAAAGCGCTGCAAAACGGAGAGGCGGATAATGGGCGCGTAACCGTAACCGCCGTTCCGACCGCCATACTGGAGGCCGACCCCGACGCCGCTAAATACAGGATACCGTCGGCCGCTCACAGCGCGTACGTGCGCCTCTCGGAAGGATGCAGCCGCCGCTGCTCTTTCTGCATAATTCCCTCGATTCGCGGCAAAGCGCGTTCCCGGAAACAGCGGGACGTCGTCGAGGAAGTTAAACGGCTGACGGAAGCGGGCGCGAAAGAGATAATTCTTATCGCGCAGGAAACGACCGCTTACGGGCTTGACCTGAAGGATGGATCGACCGTCGTAACGCTTTTAGAGAAGCTGCTGGAGCTGCCGGGGTCGTTTTGGCTGCGCATTATGTACACGCACCCGGCGACTATTAAAGGCGACTTCCTCGATTTCTTCGCCGCTAATTCAAGCGCGGATAGGCTTATTCCTTACCTCGACATCCCTATTCAGCACGCCGACGACGCGGTTTTAAAAATAATGCGCCGCGGTTACGGCCGCGCCGATTTGATTAACATTTTAGAAAAACTGCGAGGCTCGCTTAAAAATCCGATGCTGCGCGCCACCGCGCTTGTCGGGCACCCCGGCGAAACCGCAGCGGCGTTCGGCGTTTTGCTCGATTTCGTAAACGAAGGCTGGTTCGACTATCTGGGCTGCTTTGAGTATTGGGACGAAGCGGAGAGCGATTCGTTTAAAATGAAGGGGAAGGTTTCGCGGAAAACGGCGGTTAAACGCAAGGAAGAAATAATGCTTGCGCAAAGGGAAATTACGGAACAGAGTTTGTCCCGTTTCGTCGGAAAGAAGCTGGACGTTTTGATCGACGGAGGAGCTGACGAGTCGGGCGTTCTGCCTCAGGGGCGTTTTTACGGGCAGGCGCCGCAGGTTGACGGAGCGACGTTCGTTTCAAATCCGAAGCGCGAGTTGAAGGCCGGCGATATGATTTCGGTCAAAATTAAAAAAGCGATTGAATACGATCTCGAAGCCGTCGCCGCAGGCGCCGCGCCGGCAAAAAAATAACGCTAACTTTTGGCTTAAGCGGGCGCTGTCTTTTCCCATTCCTCGCGCCCTTCGTCCGGCTGCGCGATAAATATCGGGTGCGGCTCGATTTGTTTCGCCGCGGCGTTTTTATCGTAAGTTTTTTTGTCGCGGGCAATCAACTTTGCCTGCAAATGAGCGAATTCGTACGCCAGCTGGCCGCGTTTTACGAATATTTTTATCCCTTCGGCGCGTTTTAAAATTTTATTCGCGTCGAATCGGTATCCGCGCAATAGCGCTTCTTCCCAAACGAAACTCAAATATTCGCCCGCGGCGGCGGGCGGGTCTTCGAGCCGCTTAAACCTTATAAGCTGCGGGTGATTAACGTAGCCGGTCGTCTCGCCGCGCAGAACCGCCTGCGCCAATAGAGTCTCGCGCCACAGGGCGAGCAGCCCCTTTGCGTCGAGGTATTTCGGGTGAATCGACCAAATCCGCACGGAGCCTCGTTCGGAGCGTTATTTGGTTACGCCCAATTTTGCGAGTTTAATTAAAAAGGCCTGCCGCGAAATGTCGAGCCTTCTCGCCGCCTCGCTTTTGTTCCAGCCGCAGTCGTCGAGCGTGGCGACGATAAGTTTGGCCTCGTACGCGTCCATCATCTCTTTCAAAGTTTTCCCTTCCGCCGCCGCTTCTTCCGGTTTGGCCTCCGCGATTACGTTCGATTGTCTCGACACCGCGGCGGAAAGGTGGCTCGGTTTTATAATAGAGCCGTCGTCGCAGACGAGAAGAGCGCGCTGCATTTCGTTGCGCAGCTGTCTTATGTTGCCCGGCCAAGAGTATGCGAGCAGAAGTTTCGCGGTCGAATCGTCCAATTCTATTTTCCGCTCTAGCCCCATTCGTTCCGCGAATTCGGCGAGGAAACTGCGGGCGAGGAGAAGAATGTCCGCGCCCCGCGAGCGCAGCGGCGGAACCTCGACGGGAAAGCCGGCGATGCGGTAATACAGGTCGCCGCGGAAGGCGCCCGATTTTGCGCGCTCCTCCAAGTTTCGGTTCGTGGCGGCGACCAGCCTGACGTCGATTTTTACCGATTTGGTAGAGCCCAGCGGATTAATTTCCTGAGTTTCAAGAGCTCGCAGCAGCTTGACTTGCAGGTTCAACGGCATTTCGCCGATTTCGTCCAAAAAGAGCGTTCCGCCGCTTGCGTCCTCGAACAACCCTTTTTTAGTCTCCGTCGCGCCCGTAAAGGCGCCTTTGATGTGGCCGAACAGCTCGCTTTCAAGCAAATTTTCCGGAATCGCGCCGCAATTGACGGCTGCGAACGGGCCGTTGGCTCTTTTGCTTTGCGAGTGCAGCGCTCTTGCAACAAGCTCCTTGCCGCTTCCGGTTTCGCCGAGAATTAAAACCGGTATCGGAGCTTTGGCGGCCTGAGCGATCTTGCGTCTCACCTCTTCAATCTGCGGACTTTCGCCAAGCATTTCGAAGCGGCTCGCCGACGAAGGCGCGAGCTTGCGCAGCGATTTGTTTTCCGCGTCGAGTCTTCGGCGGTCGAGTTTTATCTCGTCGAGTTTCTTAATTCGCAAAAGCCCGCTGCTGGACAGCGAGCAAAGCAGCGCGCATAGCTCTAAATCGCTTTCGTTGAAGGCCGACGAATACGCTCCGGCGATTGCGACGAGCGCGCCCGATATTCGGTCTTCGGAAATAATCGGCGCGCATACGACCGATTTTAAAACCTTCGCAACCGGAATTTGCGAGAACGACGGGTCGAAAAGAATTCCGCTTCCGCGCTTCGCGGTTTCTGCCAAAAAAGGCTCCAGCGGCCCTATTCCGCACGAGAATTCGTTTGAATGCGAATGGCCGCAAACGATTTTGGTCTCGTCCCGCATTCCTCCTATTTGCGCGCAGGCGATAAACGCCGCCGAGGGAAAGGCGCGTTTGGCCGCTTCCAGCAGCTCCGCGTATAGAGCCTCGGCGTCTTCCGCCGTTTCGACCGCGCGCGCGAACGCGAACAACAGCTTTAGCTTTTCGGCGTCGGCGAGCCTCTGCGGCAGCATCGCCTCGAATTGCAGCATCGCCTGCTCGGCAACGATTGTTTTGCCGCGGTCTGCGGACGTCTCCGCAGGGACGCTCCGGTTCGGTTTTTCAATTAAATTGAATAAAATAACGAACGGATTTTCCGCGTCGCCAAGCAGTATTTTATCGCCGTCAAAGATTTCGCATTCGGCGATTTTTCTGCCGTCAACCACGTATCTTTCGCCGCCGCGCTCGACTAGAGAGCCGTTTGTAGAGCGAAGATCCTGATAGTAATAAACGCCTTGACGCTCGACTATCTGCCCGTGGCAGGAAGATACGCGGCGGTCCGCCGCTTCGACGTCGTTGGACGCCGAGCGTCCGATGAGGACGTGTTTTTTGTCGAATTTCAGGACGCGCGAAGGCTCCGAGCCGTTCATAAGAGATATTACGATTAGGTATTCCTTTTTTAATTCCATTTAATAACCGATTTTTCGCATTTATAAACCAAATCCGAATTTTGCGAGCAGCAGCGCGAGGCTGGAGCTCTTCCCCGACGGCGAGGTAACCTGCATGAACTCCGCGGAAAAACCCAGTACGGCGGCGTTGTAAATTTTAAAATCCGCCCCCGCGCCCGCGCCGTAGGCGAAGCCGAACGAGCCGAAGGGGTCGTCGAGCCCGAACCCAGCCGCTCCGAAGAAAGGCCAGAGGGAAGCGCCGAAAAATTTATAAACGTACTTAAATCCCGCTTCCGCCGTCAGCGCGGAAACGTGAAGTTTCTCGTCGGACTCAAGCGCGCTCGACGGATGAGCTTCGTAGCGCAAATCGGCGCCGGCGAAGAAATATCCCGCGAAAGAGTAATTGAACGAAATCTGCGAGTGAACGCCTCCGCCGAAGTTTTTTAAATCGTCGCCGAACGGCAGCGCCAGACCGGCTTTAAGCGAAAGTTCAAACGGTTTTAGCGCGTTTTTTTGGGGCGCGGCTTCAGTTATTTCAGGTTTGTCTTTCTTGTTTTCGTCTTTAAGCCCGCCGTTCGTCTTGCTTCCGTCGTCCGTTTCTTCGGCTTTTTTATTTTTGCTTTCGGTTTTGGGCTCCGAGTTTTCTTTCGATTTTTTATCGGCGTCCGCCTCGGTTTTGATTTCCGTTTTCGGCTCGATTTTTTTGGCGGGGGCGCGCTTTTTAGCCCGCTTGAAGGCGTTGGCTATTTTCGGGCTCGCTTTGCTTTCGTCAAAGGCGTATTCAGGGTCCAGTTCGATTAAATTAAAAAACGCTTCCTCGGCCTCTTCGTCCTTGGAGAGAGCGGCCAGCGCGAGAGCGAGCTGCTCCAGTATCGCCGATTTTATCGAGCGCGAAACGGTTTGGTCGCCGGAACAATTTTTGGCGGCCTCGGATAAAACTTTTTCCGCTTCCGCATAATCGAGCTCCGCGCAAAGGCGCGCGCCCTTAATCATTTCTTCCTGACATTTTTTCTCGGCGCCGGAATCGGCCGCGGAGGATGTCTTTGCGAAAAAAATAAGCGCCGCCCCCGCGATTGCGAAGAGAATTTTTTTGTTCACCGATAAATTTTAGCTCGTTTGCGGCCAAATGCAAATAGTTCGAGCCGTATTGGCCGCCGGCAAAGCCCGGCGCCCGCGCTTAAAATGAGTTACGCCGCCTTTCGCTATAAAAGCGGCCCTTTTTTAAGAAGCGCCAGCCGAGACTCCGTAAGGGCGCGGGTCGTTTCGCGAAGCCGCTCGCTCATCGTCCGCGAGATGTTGAGCAGCACGACGCTGGCAACCTTGGGCTCGCGTTTGAGCAGATGGGAGAAGTCGCCGCGGCTTATGCACAAAAGATCTGCGTCTTTAGTAACCGTAACGGTGGCGGAGCGCGCCATGTCGTCTATTAAGGCCATTTCGCCGAAGTGGCCTCCGCGCGACAGTTTTGCGATGAGCATTCCTTGACTTGAGACCTCGACTTCGCCGGACAAAATTATATAAAAGTTGTCGCCGCTTTCTCCCTCGCGCACGACGCATTCTCCGAACTTCGCCTCGTAAACTTTCGAGACGTTTACGAGCCTCATCAGGTCTTGATATTCAAGCGACTCGAACAGCGGAGTAGTTTGCAAAACGTCGATGCGCGTGCTGACGTCGAATTTTTCTCGCTTGACCGACGAAGCCTCGGCCAGAGCGACGGTAATGTTGTCTCGGCCGCCGCAGTCGTTCGCGTAATCAATAAGCCTGCGCGCCGCGGCGTCGAGCTTTTTCTCGGAGAGAGCCTCGGCCAATACTCCGTTGGCGCAATATCCGTGCAGGCCGTCGCTGCAAAGGAGAAAGCGGTCGTTCTCGGCGAGCTCCAGAAAAAAGGTGTCAACGGCGACGTTTTCCATTATTCCTACGGCGCGGGTTATTACGTTTTTATAAGGGTAATTCTTTGCCTGCTCCTTTGTGATAAGCCCTTTTTTCAGCTTGTCGTTGACTACGGTGTGGTCTTCGGTGAGCTGATACAGCTTGCCGAATCGGTAAAGATACACGCGGGAATCGCCGACGTGGGCGATAAAAGCGCCGTTGCCGGCCAGCAGCAAGGCGGAGAGCGTCGAGCCCATCCCTTTGCCCGACGAGTTTTCCAGTCCGTAAGCGAATATTTTCGCCGAGGCGCGCGCGGCGGCTTCTTCGAGCAGCTCGAAGATTCTGTGTTTATCGGCCTGCGAGAGCGTTTTTTCGTAGTCCGCTATCGCGGAATAATTTAATTCCAAAAAGTCGCAAAGCGTATCGACCGCTATTTTGCTCGCCACTTCTCCGGCCTGAAGGCCGCCCATGCCGTCGGCCACGGCAAATAAGTTGAGGCGCGTGTTTTCAAGGACGGAATCTTCGTTGTGCGGCCGTTTTCTGCCTATGTCGGTCAGGGAGTATGAATTAACCAGCATCCGATTTCTCCTATCAAATCAAGGCTAATTTTTGTAAATGTCGCATAAACCGAGTTTATATTCAACAGAATTTAAGCCGGAAAGAAATTGAAACCTAACTCGTCTCAATGGACAAGCGGCGCGAGCGCTGCGGAAATTGTCGTTCTATAGGCGGGACAGGCATTCGTCCGACTAAAATTAGCGGTCATTTTCAATAGTTTCTGCGGGAGGGCGCGCCCCTGCGGATAGAAATTGAGGAAAAATAAGGAATTAATTATTTATAACTCCGCGTTCTTCGCGCTTTTTTATCAAAACTGAAAATAGGTCGGCCTAAGAGAAGACCCAAGGCTTCATTTTTTAAGTTCAAATCAGATTGAAATGTTGACACGGACGCCGTACAAGTGTAATGTAAAGTAGTTATTCTTTTAACCTGCGAATTATTTTATTCAAAAAAATTCTTACGGTTAAGCGAATAATAGACGAGTTAATTTGAGGCGCTTTTTTTCGGAGTATCAGAGATGTCTAAGAAACTTTTCATTGGCGGCTTGAGCTGGGGAACGACGGATCAATCCATGATGGACGCTTTCTCCGCGCACGGACAGGTAGTTTCGGCCGAAGTAGTTAGAGACCGCGAAACGGGACGCTCCAAAGGCTTCGGGTTTGTTGAATACGCCAGCGAGGAAGACGCCGCGGCGGCCAAAACGGCGCTCGACGGACAGATGCTGGACGGCAGAAAAATCAGAGTCGATTTCGCCCGCGAACAGGAACGCGGAGGCGGACCGAGAGGCTTCGGACGTTCCGGCGGCGATCGTCGCGGAAGATAAGTCCGAAATAATCAACAATCCAAAGAGGGGGATTGTAAAAATATAGGCGTTTTGTGCGGTTACGTTTAAACCAAACGCAACTTTTGAAACCGGTTGAAATGTGATTAGATGCGGTTTAAGCGTGTTTGTTGTGGCCTAAGCGATAATTTTCAAATACGCTTATTGTTTGCTTTATTTGTGTAGTGCGTATTAAATTAGCGCGGCTTGTTATATCGCATTATAAGCGAGCGCTATCATACGAACAGAGCGTTTAAATTCAGAATAACATTATCGCATTAATACGCGAAGACGACAATTTGCGCCGGCGTTGCGCGCGATGCGGCGCAGCCAAACTAGCTTTGTTTTATCAACAAAAAACGGTCATCTCAAAAACATAAGAAGACCGAAATTAAAGAGCTCTTTTTTAACCCGATAAACAAGGCGGGACTTAAGCGCAAAAACCTCGTCCGCCGAAAATTTTCGGCCATATTTCTCGCTCAACGCCTTTGCGGCTTTCCAGTAATCGAGTTTCTTAACGACCGTTAAAAACAGTACGTCCAACTCTTTTTGCGATAAATCAAGCGAAACGAAAACGTCTTCCAAATCGATTTCAACCCGTTCGCGTTTTGTGCGGCTTTCCTTGCCGTCAACGCGCTCGTTTGCTTTAACATTTTCAAAATAATATTTCAGAGCATCCGTCTCGTTTTGGAACATTTTAAAGCCGTCCTTTCGTAAAAAAAGTTGATAAAAGAACCTTTGGTTGATTTTATCTTACGCAACCAAAATGCAAATGTCAAGCAAAAATTAAGCAAATTTGAAAAATTTTAAATTTAAAGCTGCGAAAAGAGAGACGGCTGCAAACTTTTCTTCGCTATGCAAACTTTTCATTCTTATAGAATACGAGGGAAAGGCGGTAGTTTAAGGACGAAACGCATATTGACAAAAAATTAAGTTAATTCATTGAGTTGTTACGTTTTTACGCGCCGGTTTTTGGGGAGCGAGTTTTAAATTTTGCGATTTCGATGGCGCCGATATTGCTATTAAATTACCGCGATATTTTTCATTGAACGGAGAAACGCGAAATGAATAACAATAAAAACGCTCGAAATGATTACGGTTTTACCTTGCTTGAGCTTATGATCGTCGTGTCTATCGTTATTATAGTCATCGCGGCCAGCGGAACATTTTTGCACTATTCGCAGCCGACCTATCTTTTAAACGGCGCCTCCGACGATATATGGGGCAATTTCAACGACGCCAGAATGGAAGCCATACGCCGCAACGTGCCGGTTGCAATCAATTGGTCTCCCGGCGGAGAAAAAAGATATATCATTTACGTTGACGTCAACCGCGACGGACAGTTGGTTGACGGCACGGATATTCTTCTATACGACAGATCGTTTAACGTTGACGGTTTGGAAATCGTTCAGCCCTACGGCGAAATGCAGTTTGCGTTTGATTCAAGAGGCTATTTCGGTAAATACGCCAATTCCGGCTCGATAATTCAACAAGAGCAAATGTTTGTCATTAAGTTGAAAGAAAAAACGCGGGCGGTTAAAGTCAGCCCGCTGGGAATGATGAGATACTACCCGACCGGAATTTAACGAATCGGAGAAAATGCAATGAAAATAACCGGTTATATAAAATCTCTCGCGTTTCGCTCAATCCGCGGAAATAACCGCGGTTTTTCCATGGTTGAGGTTATGGTTGCGGCATGGGTTTTGGCCATCGGGTTGCTGGCGGTAGCCGGAATGCACATTTCGGCGTCGAAAGGCAACAATACGGCGGAGAGAATGTCGGTAGCGAGCGCCATCGCTTGGGCTAAAATTGCGGAGCTCAAGGCCAGCGCTTATTTTTTAGACATATCCCATTCCCCCGACCCTCTGCATCCGAACGTCGTCTTGGATCAGCCTAACTCGATGCTTACGGCGGGCGAATATCCTCTCCCCGGAGACCCTCAATGGGTAAAAGCTAACGGTCTTCCTTGCCCGAACGCGGACGAAGTCTGTCTCTTTAAAATTCACTGGGTCATTACCGACGAGCCTCAAAATCAATCGACTATGGACGCGAAGAAATTAGTGTCTATCGACGTTTCTTGGAAAGATCCGGAGTCCGCTACGGGTTTAAGTAAAATTTCGTTGACGCAGGTAACCATTACTCCGAAGTTTAAATAAGGTTCGGTTTACATGACAAACTATGCCGATAATCGCCCCAAGGGGTTCACGCTGGTAGAGTTGATGATAGCGATGTCGCTTTCTATGATTATTCTTCTGGCGGCAATGGCCATAATGATAGCCTCCCACCGCTCCTACCAGATGCAGACCGATCAGACTTACGTTCAGCAGGTCAGCCGCGCCGTCGCCGATTTTATTTCCGCCGATTTATATAAGGTAGGGCTGGGAAGCGTCGCTCCCGAGGACGCTTTAACCGAAGAGGATATGATTTTCACGACTGAAAGCCGCAATAACAATAACGCTCCCGACTTTTTGGCGATTTCCGCAAGCGACGGCGGCGTCGTTTACAACCAGGCGGTTTATACTCTCATTAAAGATCAAGTCTCTACTATTTCCGTTATTCCGGGGTCGTTAAAAATTTTCAGCCCCAACGACAGACTAAATATTTTTACAATGGACAGGGTTATGGTCGCCACCGCGATCGTAAACGCCAACGGCGTTGACGACGTGAACGGAACGCTTTCTATAACGGTAAACGGAATAATGAACAGCCAATCGGCGACAAGCGTAAGCCTCGAAGTGAACAGCCTTATAATGCAGGCGCCCAACCGCGTTTATTACGGCGTCGGCGGCAACGGCATTCTCTACCGCTGTTGGTCTCCGATTAATACGCTGGCTTCCTGTCCGTGCGCGGGCAACTGCTCGCAAATAGAAGTCGCCGAAGGAGTTGAAGATTTTCAAGTTTCGGTAATGCTTGAGAACCTCGCTTTGAAACAAACGGTATGGAGAAACGATTTTGACTGGGCGTCGTCCTCCATCGAAGATCGCAAAGGCATAAAGGCGTTAAAAATCGAAATTCTCATCAAGGCGCCGGGCATTCACCAAGATTTCACTGATTCTTTCGTTTATCATCTCGGAGACAGAACTTTTTCGCCGTCGTTGGACGCGGTGCACCAGTTGCGTCATCACATGAGCATGACGATTCACCTCAAGAACATGAGGTATTAAAAATGAATCAACCGGAGACTGCCATGAAAAAAATCCCGTTAATTCAAGCGTTTAAAAAAGCCGACAGCAAAGGCGTCGCGCTTTTGGTTACGATGCTCGTTTTGGGCATTTTGTCCATAGTAGGCATTTACGCGGTAAACGTCGCTATAGTCGAAAACAGAATCGCCGGCAACTACCGCTCAGGCAACGACGCTCTTCTTTGGGCGGACGCGTCCATCGAATACGGGCGCTCTTTCCTCGCCTCCACCAACAGCCATCCGGTCAACCGCGGCGGAGACCTCTGCTCCAACTCGGCCGACTACATGACTTATCCGCCGAACTCCCCTTCGCCGCTGGCTTTTCTCTGCATCGAGCACCTTAAATGGGAAAACCTTCCGACCGCTACCGGATACGGAAAGATTCATTATTACAGGCTCACCGGAATTTCGATGTACACCGACGCGGGCGGCAACGTCGTCGGAAGAAGAGAGGTCGAATCGGTGGAGCGCATGCTTACTTTTACTCGATAATAGCATGACAAGGAGATTTGAATCATGTCTATGCTTTTAAAATACTTAGGAGAGGGTTGGCGGAGGGCGGCGGCGGCGGCTTTTGCGGCCGCGCTGAGCTTGTGTTTCGGCTCCGCTTTTGCCGACGACGCGGTTCCCACGGGCGATTTTACGGTTCTTAACGGTTTGGGCGCCGTATGCGACGGGACGCACGTAGGCCAAATCGGCGTCAGCCGCTGGGTTAATTTGGCTCAAAACACCTACATGGTCGGCGCGCTGCAAATCACTTACGTTGACGGCCGCGACGACGGTTTAGGAAACCCGGTGTGCGACAAACATTTTCAGGTGTATTCGCTTAAAAACCGAACCCCCGATTTGCTGACGCATCACAACATAACCAACACCGCCATTTCCATGAAAATATCGCCGACCGACGCGGAAAACGGGACTACGCTGCAGTGCCAAGGCGTCTGCCAATGGAGCACTCCGTTCGTCGGCCCCAAAACGGTTCCTTCAAGCTACTTAACCTCGGACGTAGAGATTAATGAAAATACCGTTCAGTTCCCTACAACCGCGCAAAGCGCGATATATATAATGGCGCAGCCTTCGGTTCCCTACGATAACGAGGTGGAGACCGCTTATCTCATCCGCGGAATCGTAAGCCCTAAAATAGGATCGAACCCGGACGTCAACACGGTTGTAATTACTCAAATCGTAAAAAATTATCCATCCTACACCGACTCAAACGGCGTTTATCACCCGGCGAAACCGTATTTCGACATCGTTTGGGAAATTTCTTCCGAATTATATTTCGACAACATTAAATTTTATTATGCGGCCGACACGTACACTTCCGGCGTCGATTTCGGTTACGGATACGTGTGCGACATTAACGCCTTCGCCGGAGCCAGCGGCGGTTCCGCATTTCTTCAAGGGTTAATCGGTCTTAATAAAAGCTACAAACAAATCGAGCATAAATGGGCTACGGTTTTTGCGTTTCTCTCCAAAGATTCTATGCCCAAATATTCCTCCGATCCCCTGTTCAACGACAACCCGCCGCAGCTGACCTCGCTGGTTGACAACGCTTTCGCGCTTCAATGGGGATGCGACCCGAACAGAGTAAAGTGCACCGCGCCCGGCGTCCCCGACGGATGCGACGGCAGTCCGGACGACCTTCAGGAGAACGCGTTGTGCGGCCCGGGCAAGCGGATTAATCTCGTCGCCGATACGCCCGTTTATTTGGCGGCGCGCTGGACTTTCGACGATCCGATTAGAAGCTCCACCTTCGGAACGGCTCAAGCGCTTCTAACTCTCAACGTGGACGACAAGACCCTTTACGACGTTCACTTCGATCCGACCGATTGGAGAGGCTACATAGACGCCTACCAGAACCCGATTAAATGTCTCACTGACGAGGACTGCCAGTCGCTCAAACCCGAAGGAATGACCTGCATGATGCAGATTGAAGAGGCTCTTTGTTCTGACACTACAAAGTGCCCCAAATATTGCGCCATTTCCAAGTGCAACAGCGATTCCGACTGCAACGGCGAACAATTCTGCCTTTACCATTCTTACTGCACCGAAAAGAAGTTCGCGATGGCGGGCGATTTGGCCGACGGCGGAAACGCCGGAAGAGTTTTGTTCACCTTTAAGCCTGCCGGCTCCTACGCCGATTTCAGCTCGCTTTCCACCGACAAGACTCTTATTTCAAACGAAATGGGAGCCGCCGACGCAGCCGAAGGAACCAAGCTGATGGACTGGGTTCGCAACTATGGGCTTTCAAGCGGCGACATCATCGACGACAACGATACCGTGGCCGAAAATGTAATAAAAACAACCAAGCTGCGCAACCGCGGCGGCTGGACGCTGGGCGACATCACTCACGCTAAGCCGATTTACGTCGGCAACTCGCCTTTAAACCCCGAAAATTCGAACTTCGACAAAGTTCGCGGCAAGCCGTCCTACAAGTCGTATATCGATTCCGACAACTACAAAAATAAAAGGCGCATTCTTTTGGTCGCGGCGAACGACGGAATGCTGCACGCCTTCGACGCTTCCGAAGGGCCTACTCTTGGAAAGGAACTGTGGGCTTTTATACCGTGGGGCGCGCTTCCCAAAATGAAGGAACTCGCCAAACCCTACTACGAGAAACTCAGAACTCCGGTTCTCGACCTCACTCCCGTAGTCTCCGACGTTTACGACTCGGTAAACAATAAATGGGTAACCGTTATAATCGTCGGCATGAGGGGCGGCGGCAATTGGTATTACGCTTTGCAGATGGACGACGATCCGTCGCTTCCGCCTCATCCGCTATGGTCGTTTACCGATCCCGACCTCGGATTGACATATTCAAAACCGGCAATCGCCAGAACGCTCGTTCAGGACGACGGCGTAAACCCGATAGTCGAGAAAACGGTATTGGTTTTCGGTTCCGGCTACGCGAAGACGCAGGCCGAGCAGATGACCAAAAAAGGGTTCATTTACGTAGTCGATTTGTTCGACACCGAAGTAATCGACGGCGTAAAGCGGCCAAAATTAATAAGAAAATTTACGGCCTCGGACGAACCGAACAACGTTCTTACCGGCGCGGCGGTCGCGGACGAGCCCGACAACGACGGCAACGTGAACGGTTTTGCGGAAAAGGCGTACATCGGCGACCTTTACGGAAACGTTTATAGAATTTATTTCGTTCCCAACGGCAATAACATCGACGCCGAAAAATCGCTTCTGTTCAGCGCGGAGCGTTACGAAGGCGAAACCGAAGACCTTGTGATGCACGTTTACAACACCCGCGAATGCTGCACCTCTTGGACTTACTATCCCGACGGCAGCAAGAAGGATTGCGAGGCGTGGACGACCGACTGCGCCGCGACAAGCCAGTCTTTCTCTTACCGCAAGGCCAGAAGGCCGATTTCCAGCGCTCCTCTCGTAGCTTACACCGGCAAGGAAAAGTTCCTCGGAAACGACGAGAATATGAACCACGTCATCGTTCTTTTCGGCACCGGCAAATTCGACAGCTTCTACGACAGCATCGACAAATTCGTAAGCAACCCCGATCAGGCTCAATCAAGCTGGACGCACTATTACCAATATATATTCGGCATAGTCGATCGCGCTAAGCTCGCTTCGCGTCCCGCGCCCAATTACGTTCCGAATTACGATCTCGACAGCTTCCAGCATAACTGTATTTACAGCAACGACATAAATTACCGCGTTATCGTAAAACAAGACTCGTCGGGCAACTGCGATTTGCCAACCGAATGGACGGAAGAATATTGGAAATCGGAGCTTAGCTGCGTAAATGAATTCAGCTCCGAAGGAGACGGCTGTCTGGGGTGGTCGATTAAACTTGAAAGCCAAGCGGAAAACCTTGGAGAAAGAGTCGTAACCGACCCCGTGCTTTTGGGCAAAACGATGATAGCCACAACGTTTACGCCAAACGGCACCGGCACTTGCGACATCCGCGGGGTCGGCAGAGTCGGCGGTTCCGGCGGCGGAGCGGCGGGAGGAGCGGGCGGCGGCAGTCCGTTTGGCGGCGGCGGCGGCTACCTTATGGCGATAGATATTTCGAGCGGAGGCAACCCCAGCACCGCTATTCTCGACAAAAATTACGACGGCATTCTGGGAGCCAACGACAGTTACGGCCACACAAATTTGGCCGGAATGAAATTCGACGGCGGAATTCTCTCCGCGCCTGTTATTGACGCGGTGAACGGAGCAATTTATTTCAAGGCGGGCACCGATTTGATGCCCCAGCAGATTCACACCCAGCCGCAGGCTTCTTTTAAAGAAGCGCGGACTATACTTTATCGTATAAAGTATTAAGCGAGGCTAATATGACGCGGATGAAAACTTTTTATACGCTTGCGGCTGCCGCCGGGGCTTTGCTGCTGTGCGCGGCCGCGTACGGAGCGGACCCGAAGTTCGGCGGTTCGGTCTCGACCGACTCTTCTCAGGGAGGCTCGTCCTACACGACGATAATTTCGACGTTTGAGGACGCCGCCAAGGCGAAATTCAAAGGGCAAAAAGAGACGGTCGTCTTTTTGGCCGACGTAAAGACCGCCTTCAGGCTTTCCGCCGCGACCAAATTCGACGGAATGGCCGCGACGCCCGACATTAACAACATCGCGGAACTTTTGGCCATTTTCAAAGGAAAGACGGTGGCTGTTACTTTCGGCGAAACCGTGAAAGGAACTTTCGACGCGGTTAAAATAGCTATTGTGGACGAGCAGTCCGCGCCGAAGGGGGCGATAATCGTAAAAGACGAAAAGCTCGGCACGGTCGAACTCCCCAAGGACGTCGGCGGTTCCGAGGGTAAAACGGTTAAAAAAGGTTCCGGCGTTCTCAAGAAGAAGAACTCGACCAATGGAACCTTTATTAATAATGCTAATTTGAAGAAAAAACGTTAATCCCTGCGGTTGTATGAGCGGCTGTTTTGATTTATTATATTCTTTAGCGAATTCGATGCAGTTCTAAATGTTAGAACGGAGCCGACCAATGAGAACTAATTTTGAAGGTAAGAATGGCGGGAAGAAAAGTTACGTTAATACGCGTAAACTTTTACTGTGGATTTTGCTGTGGCTGATAGGCGCGCTGTCTTTGGTCGGGGGTCTGTCGCTTGCGTACGATACGGCTGGCAACACGGGCTACCGCATATCAAACGGCTGGCTGCGCGAAAGAATGCGCTTCTCGGTTTATCACAACTGTTACGGAACGGAAAACGACAGCCGCAACTGGTTTCCGCAGTTCGCCGTTCAGTCGGGTAAAACCATATACATATGGAACGAATCGACGGGAACGCAGTACTATTATCCCGGCGGCCAAGGCATTACTTATACGGTCGGCTCCGACACCGTTTGGTTCCCGTACGGCGTAGCCAACGGCACTAACGGCTGCACCAACCCCGCAGGCTGCATTCTTTGCAATCAATCAGCATCGACCGGTTTCCGCGTAGCTATTATTGAAAACGACGTCGGCAACAACCGCGTTTATCCGGTCGGTTACTCGGTGGTTAGCTGCAACGGCGGCAACGTAACGCCGAGCTTGGCCGGCGCGCAGGCGTATGGAACGGCTCCTAACGCCGCATGGGGAACTTACACTACAGTTACGGGCGCCGGCAGCGGCAGACCCGCGGCTCAGGTTATTCCAAACGAAGCGTGGCCCGGAGAAAATATGATGAGGCTGAACCTGCAGGTCAGCGTGCCCGCGGGCGACTGCGTCGAACTGTACAACCACACATGCGATCCCGGAGCCATCAACGAAGACGTAACCAACGATTCCTGCCCCGCGCTGGCAAGCTGGTGCGGAGCTCAAACGTTCGGGCACGACGAATCATGGTGGACCGCCTGGTACGAAGCGCAATGGATTAGAATAAAATTAAAGAAAGCCGGAGCCGCCACCGGATACGCCGGCTACAAGGTTTGGCGCGTTCAAACAGGCGTCGATCGCTCCACCAACCAAGCTCCGACCGTTTCCGAAATCGAAATTTGGCCTTACGGAAACGCGATGGGAAGAGGCTACGGCAGCTTTAAAAACTGGTATGAAATCGTAGTAAAATTTTCCGATAAAGATTATTGGATGGATTGGAACGCCAACCACAACGTCGTTACCACTTACTACGGGTTGCGCGCCAAAGACTGGGGTTCCGGATGGCCCGGCATCAACCTTCAAATTTACAACGCGAACGCGGTAGGCGCTCAGCCCGACATCGACACGGCTCACAACGCCACATACAACGCCTATAACAACTATCTTCTCCATCATAACGAAGACGCCGCGACGATCAGCGGCTCCTACTACGAAAAATACTCCGGAAGCTGGGTGTTCGTCGGCACCGGCACCGGCACAATATCGAGAGGCTGGCGCTATTCCTACGGAGAAGGCTCATGCGCGTATCCGTACGCCGGAAACTGCGATTGGGCAAGCCGCGGCGACGGCTCCACAGGCTTTAGGTGCAACGGCAGCGCTAACAACTGCGTAAAGACGCAATTCCCCAATTATACCAACTGGCAGGGCGGCGCGCTCGCTTTCGGTTTTAGTCCTTATGTCGGTACGGCCAACGTGAGCACCAACTGGAAAATAAGAGCGTTCGTGCGCGACGCGGCGGGCGGAACCGCCATTTACGACAGGCCGGGCTCGTTTACAATCGTTGACGATAACTACGCGCCGACCGGCTCGTACACCGCCTACGCATATTATACTCCGACTCCGGCCGTTGCCGGCGGACAAGGGCCTATGTATTATTGGTGGAACGTTTCGCCTACTACAAACAACGCCACCGAATACATGTTCGACTGCTATTGGGGAGCTAACGCGCCTGGGCGCGTCGCGACCTGCGGAGCGGCAAACATCAATTACGGATATTCCGGCAACAGAATGGCCGACCTGTTTTATGTAAGGGCGTTGAACAACTACAACTATTCTTACGCAAACTATTACTATTATATTTGTTCCGACGACGGTCAGGCTCTCGCGTTCGATTCCGACGGCAATCAGGTTATTAACAACATGTTCGATCAGGCGCTCACCTGTAAAACGTACGGATGGGTTCATCAGAACGCCGGAGTCCGCAAGACCATTGCTATACAGTACAACAACGCATCTACCACTTCGGAGCAAAAGGTTTACGTAATAAAAGACACCAAAGCGCCGGTCGTAACAATCAGCGCCGACAATACGAGCATTCTCCCCGCGTCCGGCGGAACCGGCCCATGGTATTCCACCAACTACGCTATTTATTCTTCCATGCGCGACGACATAGATTCGGCCTACTCGCCGGCGCAGCCCTCAAACATTACCCTTACCGGCGGCTCCTATTGCTGGACGTGGGACAACGCGGACGGCAGCGCCTGCGGAAGCTACTGGCACGCCCTAACCACCGGAACCAACGTAACAAGCACTTACTCTACAACAATTAACGGCGAAGGCGCGCATACTTTAAAAATATTCGCGTACGACGCGTCCGACAACGCGGCCAACCTTAACGGAGCCACTTACGTTTTGCGCAAAGACACCAAAGTTCCGATACTCAGCGGCGTTGGCTGCCAATATTGGGACGGAGCCGTTTACCAAACGCTTAAAGCGACCGACGGAACTTCGGCCTGCGCGCTTGACGACGGAAAAATTTACGTAACGAAATACGATTCGTCGAAGGGCGGCAAAATAAAAATTTACGGCTCGGCCGCCGACGATACTTCGTCCGGCGCGGGCAACTACTCCGGTCTCCAGACCACTCAATATACTATTAAAAAATACGACACCGGAACGAGCGTTCTGGGCGCGACCGCATTTGGAACGCCGGCTTCTTGGGCGACAGATTACGGTCTGCCGTCAGGGTTCTACAAGTTTTCGTTCATAGCTTACGACAACGTCCAATATCCGGGACCTAACTCTTCGGGATGGAAAACTATTAATGTAAGCATCGACGGCGACGCGCCTCCGGTGCCCGGAAGCCTCGCCATGACCGTTACAAGCAACTCGTACCAGTTCACTTGGGGCGCGGTGCGCGATTACAACGATCCGGCGCCTCCGGCAACGAGACCGAACGACTACTACGCTTCCGGCGTATATAGATACGAATACATATGCGCCGTCGGCAACGCTTCGACGGACGCCTGCGTGGTTGACCCGACCGGTTCGGGCTGCGGAACAAGCTCGTTCACCACAAGCGCGACTACTCCTCTTACGTCCGTTGCCGCCGACAAATGGATAGGCTGCAAGGTAAGAGTATGGGACAACGCTCTCAACGTTTCCGCATGGTCTTCGGCGATGATTAAAAAATCGTGGGTCGGCCCCGTTATATCGGCGGTTACCCCCAACAGCGGAACAAGCTACGCTAAAATGCGCACCTATCGTTTCGGAACCAAATACACCGACAACGACGGATGCGCCAACATCAACTACGTTGATTTCCTAATCAACTACGGCGCGGTAACGTCGTTATACGACGGAACCGGCAGCGACGTCGCAGGCTCCTTGTACGGTCGTTACATAAACGCTGCGGCTACCGCCATAAAACCTTGTTCTACCGGGGCGGACTGCCTCTCCAGCGGCATTTGCACCGGCAATTTGTGTCAGCCTAACTCTATTTCGGGAAGCGACGATAGAGGCAAGTTCTTCCTCATGTACGGAAACAACGGCGCCGGTTCATGGTATTATATAGGCACCTCCGGCGCAGACAACACTTACGCTAGATTGGAGCCCACCTCCTACGCTATCTGTTCCGGCAACGACCTTTACGTTTTCTGGGACGTTACTTTCAAATATACATGGCAGCCGGAAAACCTCAAGCTTTACATGCTGGTTCAAGATATGTCCGACCTTCCGGTTCCGGCGTCGAACACCTTCGCAATGCCGGGCGGAAGCGCGACTTGGAGCACAGAGAATAATTTGTACCCCGATAACTGCTATGTAAACGCCAGCTCTTACAATCCGGGCGATTCCGTTACTTTAACGGGAACGGTCAATTACGTTTCTCACCACTCCAATCCCGCTTCCTACGCCGCGGGGTCTAACATTACGGTTCCGCGTTCTTCCAGTTACGGCGGAGGGTATTACGTATTAAACAACGAAATATGGGCGCCCGTATGGGTAAGCGCAACCAATACGACCATTAAAAAATACGACGCGTATTACGGTTATCTTGGTTCAATCAAAGATATGAACATAACCTGCGGTTACGTAGCGCAGGTAACGGGAGACGTAAACGGCGACTACTATTACACCTGCGGTTATTACAATACCGGGACGAGCGGCAACAACGTCGTTATGAAGTGCAACAAAAACTTTAACTGCACTAACTCATACCTTACCAGCGGCAATTGGTACGGCAACGGAGGCGTAGCGATAGACGAGGATTACGTTTACGTCGTTTCGGCGTGCGGCTCTGTTGCGGGCGACTGCACCGCTTCGGGCGTTTCCTCGCGCGTAATCATTCTTAAAAAGAGCAATCTTTCCTTTGTCCGTTACCAGGACAACATAGTAACTTGGTATCGAGTAACCGGCGGCGTCGTTGTGGCGAACAATCGTCTATTTATTCCCAACGAACAGACCGGCGTAGTTCACGTCTATCCTATAACCAAAACGCTCGCCGGTCCGATAATTGGATCCGAGATTACTTCTTTCAGCGTCGGACACACAATCGGTTCGGCGTGGTTCGACGGACAGTATTACGTTTCCTGCGTCAACACCAGCCAGACTTGCACGCGTCATCTTATATCAAACGGAGACGCTATAGTCGGCAGACCGGCGGTAACCGATTACACAATTGAAGCGACCGATATATACGGGACGACGCAGACAATTACCGACACGGGAAACCTCAATCCGTTCAACTTTACCAAATCTCTAACCATCCCTCAGTCTCATGGAGTCAAGGGAGTCAACCTCGTATCTACTACTTTCCAAAATCCGGCTTCGGCCTCGTTCCACGCTCACGTAAACAACATTGCCAAGTCCACTCCGGTTCAGCAAGGCGTTTGCTCCGCGCAAATCACCGTCAACGACGTAGCTCCAACCGTTGTGGGCGCCTACATCGACAACGCCACCGAGGGTTTGGCGGGCACTATTTATCCCGAATACAAAACGTACCAATTCCGAGCCGTAGTGAAAGACAACAACGGATCGGGAGACATCGGAGACGTCCGTTACGCCATTAAGCAGGCTTCCGGTTTTGCCGGCTTTATCAGCTCGGGCGCAAACTATTACGTTTACGACGAAACGACGACTCCAAGCTGCACCGGAACCGGAGACGCTACGAGCAAATATTTCATTTTGCACTGCGGCAGCGCGTCCCCGCGAAATACCGCGAGAGTCGCGGACGGAACCGACCTTACCAAGCTGACCGTTTATTGGACGGCCGAATCGACGTGGATGCTTCCCAACGCGACGTACGACGTTTTCGTAAGAGCCACCGATTACGACGCCGGAGGAGGAAACTCCGGAGACGTAAGAAGCATGAACGTCTTCTCGTCGCAGAACCAGATTGAGCTTTATAACTACGCTCTTTACAACACTTCCGGGGTCGTTACAACAAGCCCCGCGCCCAACGACGTCGTCGAGGCGAGAGGCTACGTGCGTTTCCTCGGAACCTCGGCTTCGATTATTCCTATAAACAATACAGCGCGCTACTGGATAGGTCTGTACAAAGATAACGGACTTAACAGCATTCCTAATACAATTACCAAAACAAACAATTACTTCTCCAACCTGAAATTCCAAATTCCTCTTCCGTACCCCAGAGGAGGCGATCCGCAGCTGGTGCTTATCGCCGACGGTTACGACTGCAACGTAAACTACAACTCTTGCGCCGACGCCAGAATCGTGGCGGATCCGACCGGAACGGACAAAGACCACACCGCGAGTCTGCCAATTTCGGTTCAAAACATAGCTCCGAACCAAATGCTTACTTTGGAGGCTTTCTCCGGCTCCAACATGGGGCCGACGTTCAAGAAGGGCGACATCATAAGCATACGAATCGGCTATCCGAACGGTTATTTGAAAGACAACAATAACGATTCCGTTCATTTCCTTGTTGACGCCTACTATTACACTTCTTCCAATCCGACGCCGGCGTGGTATCCTATTCCATTGAATCCGCCGAGCAATCCCAGCGCCGATTGCGCCGATACCTGCGTTTATACGGTATGGGATACGCTTAACATTCCGTCCCAAGCCAACATCGACCTGCGCGCGTACGCTTGCGACAGCGCGAATCTGTGCAACCCGGTCGCGTTCAATCCGTCCGGCACTTATACATTAATACAGTCCGTTTACGAGCCCGACGCGCCTACCGTTACGTCCACCAATTACGCTCCGATTTCCATAGCGGGCGTTGGCGGCGGAACCGGCGTTGTCAAACTCGTAATCAACAAAGGCTCCAACGACCCTAACGCCGCTTATCTTATTCACGAGACTACTCAGAACAAAATAGTTCAAGCCGATGGAACGCTGGGCGCCGCGGATTATTGGGCAACTTACGACCAATGGGGCGGAGCCGCCGGAACCTTTATTACGGTTCCAAGCGATAACGCCAAATACACCTTTGAGGTAAAAGCTCAATTCAATCGAGACGTTTCCGGTTATTCGGCGAGCGCGACCTGCAATTACACTCCGAACCGCACAGAGCCGCTCAGCCCGAAACTGCTCTCGTACGTTGCGGACAACCCCAACAACCGCGCTGTTCTTACTTGGACGGACTTCCCCGGAGTAGGAGCGGCCGGCTCCGTCGATCCGACCCGCTGGGTGGAAGTCGCGAACTCGGGAGCCATTACCAGAAACGAAGGACTCAAAATAACGACCGGAGCGTCTTGGTCCGCGATTATCTCCAAGCGCCTTTATGCGCGCGAGGCGGGCAAGACTCTTTACGCGAAAATCACGACGGGCGCGGCCCCCGGAATAATAAGAATAGGCTACGAATCGGATCAGACGCTCAGCGCCGACCCGACCAACGGCAGGCACATGCTCGCGCTGCTTAACTCCGGAACCAACAACCGCGGCATAGTCGTTTACGAAGGGACGACCGCCAATACGACGGCTTATTCCTATACGGACAACACGTCGTACGAAATAAAAATTGAGCTTCAAAACGCGGGCGCCAATTATTATATAAAAGGCGGAGCTTTTACCGATTGGACGGCGCTGTACACAACCGGCGGAACCGGTCCAAGCGACGCTTATCTGCGCGCTGCGGTTCATTCTCAGGTTATTAACAGCGGCGCTTTCTTCATGGTAAACAACTTGTCGGTTGAAACCGGCGTGGCCGTTTACAAGTACGTAGGCAGCGTCTCCGGCAACCCAGATCTCGTGAATATGCCGCAGAACTTCACGGCTTCTCCCTATACTTCCGACTATTACTACGATTACGACAACTTTGAAGCCCCCTCCTGCGCCTCCCCGTGCGATAAGTGGATGCCGGGCACTTTAGCCACTCCGCAAATCGTGAGCGTGCAGCACAACTCCACCGGAGCCTATTCGCTGTATATGACTACGGCGTGGGGCGTAAACTTTGACGGAAGCGGCTCGCCGATTAACTTTGAGGCCGGCCAGAGCGGACTCGGATATCTTACCGATAAGTACCCGTGGATTTGCATGGCTTACAAAGCCGCCGCCGCCACGAACTTCAACATGGAAGTTCATCTTTCCAGCAACCATAAAAACAAATGCGGAACTTCCACCAACCCGTACGGCGACGGTTGGTGCGCAATACCGGCTTACCTGTACGGATCGTCGTACCAAGTCGGCTCGTGGGAGCCTCTCTTCAGAGACGACGCTTGGCATTACAAGTGCATAAACCTTAACGAATCGTTGAAGCAGACCGTCTCCTACTACGTCGATCACAAGATTGACGCCATAACGATGAAGGCGCCCGACGGAGCTCACAACCCGAGCGGAGCTCTTTACATCGACGACTTCTCGGTAAGCAAAATGCCGTATCCGAAGCAGCTGGCGACGTTGTACGACTCGACCAGTTCGGACAAATCCGCGCCTTCGGCCATAACGTCCCCAACGGTAACTCCGACGGTAAACGTATGGACTACCACTACTACAATTAATATCAGCTGGACGGCTCCGGCGTCCAACGGCACCGACTACTATTTCCAAGTCGAAGCGGTTGACGCCGAAGGAAATACCTCCACGCGGTTGGCGGCGGTAGGCCCCGTTACCATTACCGCGCCGGTAAACAGCTACGAGTACGCGTTCAACACCAACGCCGCTTACGATTTCGGCGACGGGATGTATCTTACTACTTCCACTACGTCCACTCCCGCGTACGTCGCGTCCGATACGATAGTCGATTTGTACGCCCACATCAGAGCCGTTGACGGCGGCGGAAACAAGAGCGCGCCCATTCATATCGGCCCGTTCAAAATCGACTCCTCGATTCCGCCCGCTCCGACGCTTACCTGCACCAAGTCGGTAAGCCCGCTGGACGCTTCCGCGAGAGCCACCGCGACGTGGTCGCAGTATAACTCCTCCGCCTGTTCGTGGACGGCGGCGACCGGAACCGGACCTTCTCCGGCAACCTATAAATACTGCGTTTCTACGTGCGCTACTTCTCCGTGCACTCCCGCAAATTGCTCTCCGGCGACGACCGATTCCGACCGCGCCGTGAGCTTCGACACCAACGCCGCTCCCGCGCAGGGCTCCCTCCCGGTCGTAGGCTCTCTGCTGCCCGACGGAGACAGCAAGCTGTGCGTCGCCAACCAAGACATCGCGGGCACAAGCTCCGCGACCTGTTTCCACTTCCGCATCGATACCAGCGTGCCGACGACGCCGGTTATTACCTGCCCGAATCATCCGACTTCGGCGTGGTCGAACAACCCCAGCGACACCTGCACGTGGACGACTCCTCTGGTCGGCCCCTCTACCGGCTCGTATAAGTGGTGCAAGGACGCCAACAACACATGCACGCCTTCCACTTCGGCGGCGAGCCCCACGACCGGCGCCTTTACTATGACCGACGGCCCGAATTACGTGCGCGTTCAGAACTGCGACACGGCCGGATGCAGCCCGGTAGCCTCTTACTTCATGCAAATCGACATCGGCCCGCCAAGCGCGCCGACGATTACCTGCACCGATCATTCGCATAGAGTATGGTCTAGCAACGTCAATACCACCTGCACGTGGACGAACACTACCGGCCCCTCGACCGGATACTTCTACTGGTGCTATCAGGACGACGCCGCCTGCACTCCGACGACGCTGGTCGGCTCTCCGAGCGTCGTTCAGAACGGCATGACGACGGGCAAACACTTCTTCTGCGTAAAGAACGAAGACCAAGGCGGTTCCAGCCCGGTAGTATGCTACGAGCTCTGGATCGATGCCACCGTCCCCGGAACTCCTGCTGTTTCTTGCAACAACCATGCCGACAACGTTTGGTCCAACGTTACATCCGACATATGCACTTGGACTAATCCGAGCATCGGCCCCTCCGATCCAACTTATCTGTACTGTCAGGATACGGCCAATTCCTGCACGCCGGCCACTACCGACGCTGACCGCAGCATCAGCGTAACCATTGCGGAGGGAAGCTCTTACCTTAGAGTTAAAAACCGCGACACCGGCGGCGACAGCTCCGTTGCGGTCTTCCGCTTCAAAATCGACACCGTGGCTCCGATTGCGGTATCCGGCGCTCCCGTTCCTGACCAAACGCCCACCGGCAACAGAAAGCCGACTTGGACTTGGAACGCCACAACCGACGCGCACAGCGGTATGTCTTACTACAAGCTGTATTATTCGCTTACCCCCGGAGGAACCGATTACTCGGTTGACGTTCCGCTGACGAATTGCGCGGCGGGCGTCTGCTCCTATACTCACGGAGCCAATCTCACCCCGAACATTTGGTACGCTAAAATAGTGGCGTACGACGTCGCGGGGAACGCCGCGGCCGCTTCCGCTAACGGAAGCGTCGAAATCGTCGGATACTTCGAGCCCGGCAGACCGTACGTTTACTCAATGGGCGACGTAGGCGTCGATTACAACGCCGAGGGCGTTAAGGTAATAATCGACAACGCGGGCAACGGCCCGGCCACGCTGTACTCCATCTTCGAGGAAACCTACGGACTCTACCTCGACGCGAGCGGAATAATTTCGAGCGCCACTCCGGTCTATCAAACCAAAGCGGTTTGGGGCGGCGCCAACGGAATTAAAATTTACAAATACAACACCGGCGGCGGCGCGCAGCTAATCCCCGGCCTGAAGCTTCTTTCCTTCAAAATGAAGGCGTACTTCACCGGAGGCGACGAGTCGGATTGGAGCGCGCCGGGCAAAGTCTTGACGAGAGACAAAACTCAGCCTCTCTTCCCCGGCATGGCCGCAACCTCTACCGGCAACTCGATAAACGTCAATTATAATATGGGAACGACGTCCGGCGGAACGGCGATAGCGCAGGATGCGACCGCGATGGCCAGGTACGACGTCGCCTTCGCTCCGGCCTTCTGCACCGGCTTCAAAGACGATTACTTCTTCTCCACCGATTCGGGCGTAATCCAGCAGCACGACGCGGCGTTTAAATATATTAATACGATAACGCTCGCTAACGGCTCCGCCGATACCTACAGGGGCATCGCTTACGATTGCTCCCGCAACCTGTTCTACACGCAAACCTACGACCAGCAGACTTTCAAGGTTTGGTCGGTAATCGACGACGGCGCGACATGGCAGGGCGGCAACGTAATGGGCAGCGGCGCCAACGGCGGCTACTGCTCCGGCATCGCTACCGACGGCGATTACATCTATTGCAAACACAACGACGTCGGCAAAGTATCCCGCTACAAGCTCGACGCTACGGGCTCTTCCGTAACCGCCGAAGGTTACTTCGTGGTTACGGCGGTCGAAGCCAACTCGGGCATTGAATACGACAACGGACTGCTCTTCGTCGGCGGCAACGCGGGCAAAGTCAGCATGTACGAAGTAAGAGCGTGGGGCGCGGGAACCGGCGAATGGGCCGAAGTTACCGCCGGAACGTTCACGCTCGACGCGGGAGCTACTCCGCCGGACGCGCTGTGGTCCAACGGAAGATACCTCTACGCCATGACGAACGCGGGTTCGATATATATGTATAATCTGCCCGTCGGATTCATGTATGAAAAGACCGAATCCAACGCGCGCGCAATGTATCTCTCAATCGGCGGATACAAAGACGACTTCTCCGGAAGCGCTTCCAACTGGAATACCGCTTCGGCGTCGTACGCGATTTGGGAGCTTTACAACAACGCGGTGCGCAACACCAACAGTCAGGGCGATTACTCCAGCTACGTCGTAAACGTAAGCCTTGAGGATTTCGTCGCCGAAACCAACTGGCAGTTCAACGCTTCGGTAACCCACGCCGGCCTCGTTTTCAAAGGCGCCGCCGACAACGGTTATCAATGGATAATCAGACCGGGCGCGGGCGTGAACCGCGTTCAGAAGCGTCAGCTCGGCGTTCAGTCGTATCCAATAGCCGAACGTCCGCTGCCTGAGACTCTTACCGCCGGACAGTGGTATCACCTCAAGTTGGTAGTGGCGGGCGCCACAGTTAAAGGCTACATCAACGGCAGACTGGCCATTGAAGGCGAGATTAAAGACCTTACCTACCGCGTCGGCCCCGTCGGGTTCGTCGCTTACGACGGAACCAACTATTTCGACGACTTTAAGGTCGATCCGCTTCTCAAGGAGAACTACTACGTCGATTCGACCAGCACGGATAAAGCGTTGCCGGACGTTCCCGGCTTTGCCTCGCAGTCGCACAGCAACGTCGCCTACAGCACCGACACCACGATAGACATCGGCTGGACGGAGCCCAATTCCAACGGCACGACCTACTATTCTCTAGCCAAGGCGATAGATCAGGAAGGGAACGAATACAATGGATTCGAGAACGGCGGATTCCAAGCCGGCGAAAACAGCACGGCTTACGGCTACACGTCCCGTCTGACATGCGGCAACGTCTGCTATTACCGCACCAACACGCTGGGCTGGGGCTCCGATTACGTTTGGTATATGGAAGGCAAAGGCGGCGATTCGGTTTCCAACGAAACGTTTGCCAAGGCCGTACCCGACGCCAACGTTGCAAACAATAAGGGCGTAATTGAGTTCGATTACAACTGCATCACCGCGACCGATTCATCCGGCTCCGGTTACGGCTGGGTGATGAAGCTGCGCGACTCGGCGCGTTCCGGCGTTGACTTCTACGACACCGCCGCCGTAGCGTACGTTGCGGACGGAACCGTAACGACCAAGAACATGACCAATTTTACTTGCGCCGCGGGCGAAAAAGGACATTTGGTCGCCTACGTCGCGGTCGATAACTACGCGACTCCTTCTTATTTCTTCCGTATCTGGGATCACGCCAGCGCGACCACGACGATGAAACTCGCCATCGATAATATCGCATGGCGCAGAGTCGTTCCGACGACGGTTACGTCTTCAATCGTCGGCTACAACGTAGTATGGAACAGCAGCGCGACTTATAACGAAGCGAGCCCGACCGTAACCGTCGCCGCTCCTACTACGACGCAGACTATGGCCAGACCCGACGGAACGTGGTACGCTCACGTTAAGGCGAAGGACGCCAATCAGTGGAGTTCCGACTCCTATCACTTCGGCCCGTACTACATCGACAGCTCGGTTCCCGCCACTCCGGCCACTCCGAACTGCACAAACCACACGCATCAGGTATGGTCGAACATCGCAAGCGCCACCTGCACTTGGAACGATACGACGGGACCCTCCCCTGGTACGCACTACTGGTGCATCGATCAGACCAACACTTGCAACCCGACTACCGTTGCCGCGACTCCATCCGTGCCCGTAACGGTTTCCAACGGCATATGGTATTTCAGAGTAAAAGAGAGCGACACCGGCGGATCGTCGGGCGTCGGCGTGTTCGAGTTCCGCATCGACACGGTTTCTCCGACAACTCCGAATATCTCCTGCACCAACGGCGTAACAAACAACGTTTGGACGACTGTAACGTCAACCACCTGCTCGTGGACGCCCGATACGACGAACAACCGCTGCGGTCAGTCGCCTTGCAACGGCAAATACTGCTGGGATACTACCGTCTGCTCGCCGAGCATTCTCGGCAGATCGGGTTCCTTCAGCGGCCTGGCAAGCGGCGTTTACTACTTCAGAGGTCTCGACCTCGACACCGGCGGCACGAGCTCTACCGGTCAGGTTATAGTCAAAGTGGACGTAACCATCCCGACGACTCCGGGGACGCCTACCACTCAGACCCCGACGGCCGAAACAATGCCCACTTGGACATGGACGGCCTCGACCGACGCGCATTCCGGTTTAGCTGCAACCAACACCTATAGAATATATTGGTCGCAGACTCCGGGCGGCACCGATTATTCCGCTTATACCAATACAAACTCCTACACGCATACTGTCGACCTTCCGGGAGGCGTTTGGTATGCGAAAGTAATAGCGTTCGACGCTGTAGGCAATCAATCCCTGCCCTCGGCCAACGGCTCGGTAACCATCGTTACGCCGGCCACTCCGGAAGCGCCTACGGTTACGCTTTACGCAAATAGCCCGCTAGAAAGCCGCATGGGCAAGGCTAACGTAATCGTCAACATCGGAACGAACCCGCCGGGCTCCGAATACAGCATCCGCTTCTTCGACGGCGTTACGTATAAGTACGTTCAAAGCGGCGGAACGCTCGGCGCGACCGAGTTCTTCCAGACCGACGCGGCTTGGGGCGGCGCGGCCGGACGCGACGTAACCGGACTGGCCGACAGGACGACTTACGACGTAAGAGTGCGCTCCCGCTTCATCAGCGGCCCCGGCTACAAATACAGCGACTGGTCGCCTAATGCCAACGTCGAGACTTACGACAGAACCGAGCCCGCGGTTGCGGACTTCACGGTTGCAGGCTCCACCGGCAGCGCTTCGCTTGCATGGGAATCCAAGGCGAACAGTTTCTTCCTAGACGCGGAGAAATTTGCGACAAACAGCGGCGCCACCGTTCTATACGACGCGAACGCTCTGCGCGGCAAATACGCCCGCTTGGTAAACGGCAGCTACGTGCAGCATACGTTCTCCGTTCTAAGCGCCGGACAGTACTACTTGTACATTCGCGGCAGAGCGGTGGACGCCAACACGGACTCGCTGTATTACAGCGTGGACGGCGGCGCCAACAACACCGTCATGTTCTCGGCGCCTAACGGCTACGGAACATGGGGATGGAACTCCGTTACCGCTTCGGTCGATCTCAACCTGACCGCGGGCAATCACGTCGTTAAACTCTCATACCGCGAGCAATTCGATCTCGACGCCGTTCTTTTGTCGAAAACCGACGCGGTTTCTCCGCTGGTTCTCGACCGCGATTACGCCGAACGGTACGCGTGGTATAGAGAGTTGAACAACAACGGTTTCGTCCCGCTCGACGGAGCCTTCGACTCTTATTCGACCAACAGCATTGCGAAATACACAACCGCCGGCTTAACGTGGGTTGTCGAAACCGGCAACGGTTACATAAAGCCTGTTGACGGCTATACTACCGACGCTTACGCGATTTACACCGACTACAACAGCGACGATTACGTTGTTGAAGCCGAAATTTATCCGGTTTCCAACGGATCGATGGGAATTGCGGCGCGCTATACGAGCTCGACTAACCACTACGCCTTCTTTATACACCCCGCAAGCAATAAAGCCTACCTGAAGAAGGGAAACATTGCCGCGGACGCGACCGGACTGCTCGCCGTCGCCGACGTTCCGCTTTCTCTCTCAAGGTGGTACCGCCTGTCGATGATTGTGGCGGGACACGCCATTCAAGCGTTTATAGACGGAAAACCGATCTTCTCCTACGTCGATGATTCCACCGTCATAGCGTCCGGCAAGGCGGGCATGCTTTCCGGCAACAACTTGTCTTCCGGCATGTTCGACAACTTCTCCATCAAGCCGATTACCTACGGCTCGACGTACGTTGACAACAACGCCAAAGACGTCGCCGTTCCCACTAACCTTACCAAGGTAAGCGCGACTCCGGCGGAAAACGCGCAGACCACCTCCAAGACGATCACAATCGTCTTCTCGGACGCGGTCAGCAACGGCTCGACTTACAGGTACTTCCTGCAAACGCTCGACCTCGCCGGCAACTCCGGCAACTTAGTGGCCAACGGCGGATTCGAGCAGGGAACAAATTCGTGGACGTTCGACGGAAGCGAATCCGGACTCGATCAGACCGGCTCCAACGCGTTTATGGGCAATAACGCCGCGTTTATTAATAAAACGACCGGCAATACCATTACCATACAGCAGGGCATCAGCGCCGAAGCGAACGTCCGTTACAGGCTGAGCGCCAAGCTCAAGAGCGACGGAATAAGAGAAATCGGCGTCAAGGCCACCGCATACAGCGGCGGCGGCACCAATCTGGGCGATCTGGGCTATCAGGGTTACAGCGGCTCGCGCTGGAGCGAAGTTTCCTCCGAGTTCACCACGCCCAACAACACGGCCTCGCTTATAATTAAGGTTGTAAGCTCCGCCGCGACCGGCCTTATGTACGCCGACGAAATCCGCCTGCTGAAAGTTCTCGACGCGACGGTAATGTCCGACATAGCGGGTTACGACGTGGTATGGGACAACTCGCCGTCGTCGGTCAACGCGACTCCGAACGTTGACGTTACGGTTTCTACGGCCGTAAGCCCGACGCTTGCCGACGGCATTTGGTACGCGCACGTCCGCGCGGGCGACGGCGCGGGCAACTGGAGCTCGACTCTCGACTTCGGTCCGTGGGAAATCGACGCCACACCGCCGACGGGAACCGTCGTAATCAACGGCAACGCCACTTACACAAACAGCGTTAACGTTACGCTCTCGCTCTCCTGCACGGATCCGCACGGCTGCGCCCAAATGGCGATTGGAACCTCGGATCCCCCGACGGCGTGGAACGACTTTGGCACAACCCAGGCCATTACGCTTCCATCCGGCGACGGAACCAAGACCGTTTACGTGAGGTTTAAAGATACCTTCGGCAACGTGATGACGACGAGCGTAACCGATACTATCAAGCTGGACACGACCGGCCCGACGGGAAGCATAAGCATTAATTCCAACGCCGCGTACACTAACTCCACCGCGGTAACTTTAACGCTCTCCTATTCCGATCAATGGACGCCCATTGACATGCGCATCTACGACGGAACGACCGATACCGGATGGAGAACTCCCGCGACTTCTTATCCGTGGAACCTCGTCAGCGGCGACGGAACCAAGACCGTCAACGTTCAGTATCGCGACGGCGGTATGAACGTTAAGACCTACTCCGATACAATCATCCTCGACACCGCTCCGCCTTCCGGCTGCGCGCTGAGCGTCTCCGGCAACGCGACTAAAACGGCCAGCTCTACCGTAAACTTGACCATCGCCGGAAACGACCCGTGGACGCCGATGTCAATGAGAATTTATCAAGTCGGCGGCTTCGACACCGGATGGACCGGCTTTGCCACCTCTTACTCCTCGTTTGGGTTGACGGCGGGCGACGGCAATAAAACGCTGAAGCTTTCGCTGCGCGATAACGGCGGCAACACCGCGGCGGACTGCTCGACCTACGTAATAGAGCTCGACCAGACTCCGCCGGCCAGTACGTCGCTTTCTATCGCCAACGGAGCGACGTTTACAAACACGGCGACGGTTTCCGTCTATGTTACGGGCGTCGATACGTGGCTGCCGATGCAGATGGCGTTGAACAACAGCGCGGTTCTCGGAACATGGGAATCCCTGCCCAATTCGCCTCCGGGTTCGCCTTACATCAGAGCCAACTGGTCGCTGCTCGGCGGCGACGGCCTTAAGACCGTTTACGCCAAGTTCAAAGACAACGGCGGCAATGCCAGCGCGGCGTTTATCTCGGACGACATCATCCTCGACACGACCGGCCCGACCGGAACAATCGCCATTAACAACGGCGATACCT